>DASVFR010000014.1:0-8873 GCA_036379955.1 Solirubrobacterales bacterium | reverse complement strand
CGACTCCGGCCTCTCGAAGCGTTTGTCGCGCGTCGCGAACCCCCACTGGCAGCGGCTCTATCCCGCAGAGCGAGAACAGCCGCGCCGCAGGGGTCTCCAGCGCGGCATCTGCCTCCTGTGCCCAACGCAGGAACTCGCGCGGCGCGCCGTCGAAGGCAATGCTGCCGGAGCTCATGGCGACCACCCGGTCGGCGGCGGCAAGACAGCGCTCCAGGCGGTGCTCGGCGAGGAGGATCGTCACCCCCCACTCCTCATTGAGGCGGCGCAGCAGCCAGATCAGCTCGTCGCCGGCGACCGGGTCGAGCTGGGAGGTGGGCTCGTCGAGGAGGACGAGCTTGGGGCGGGTGACGAGCGCGGAGGCGAGGGCGACGCGCTGCAGCTCACCGCCGGAGAGGGTGTCGACGGCACGGCCGAGCAGGTGCGGGATGGCGAGCGCGAGGGCGACCTCCTCGACGGCGCGGGCGCGGGCGTCGGGGGCGTCGCCGCGCATCTCCAACGGCAGCTCGATCTCGGCGGCGACGGTGGTGGAGACGACCTGGGTCTCGGGGTCCTGGGCGAGGTAGCCGACCGCGCTGGCCAGCTCGCCGGGGCCGGAGGCGAGGGCGTCGATGCCGGCGACCTCGATCCGGCCGTCGATCTCCCCGCCGTGGAAGTGCGGGACGAGGCCGCAGGCGGCGCGCAGCAGGGTCGACTTGCCGCAGGCCGAGCGCCCGGCGAGGAGGACCAGTTCCCCGAGTGCGAGCTCAAGCGAGACGTCGCGCAGGGCGGGCGCGGCGGACTGCGGGTAGGCGTAGGTGAGCGACTCGATCGCGAGGGCCGGTGTGGAGCGGGTGGGAACCATCACCTCAGTCATGGCGCGGGGCTATGCCGGCGAGGATCAGGAGGACGGAGAGGCCCAGCGTCGAGGGGTCGGCTCCGACCGCCAGCGCCGGGTATTCGGAGAAGGCGTCGGCGCCGAGCATCTTGCCGGCAACTGCGGCGGCGATGACAACGGTCCCTACGGCGAAGAAGCGTCCGTCGTACCGCGACCGAGAACCCATGTGCCCGCCGCGGGTGAAACGTCTTCTACATGCATAAGGCGTAGAAGACGTTTCACCCGGCGGTGGCGTGGGCCTTCGATGTGAAGTCTCCAGGGAATAACCGCGCAGCTCCAGGGTCGCGGCGACGTCGACGGAGCGGTCTAGCGAGCCGGCGAGGAGGCGACGAGCGAGGGATGCGCGGCCGACCGGGGCGGCGCCGGGACCGCGCAGGCGGGCGGCGTCGCGCAGGCGGGCGGCGTCGGCGGCGGCAACCGGCACCAAGCGCGAGACCAAGGTCGCGGTCAGGGCCGAGCGGCGCGCCAGCGGTCGCAACGCCCGCAGGACGCGGTCGGGATCGATGCAGGCCGAGTAGACGGCGAAGGCGACCATCACCACGGCGGCCCGCAGTCCGATCACGGCGCCGGCGGCGAGCGCCTCGGCAGTGACGACGTCGCTGAGCAGCGGCACGTTCCCCAGGCGCAGCAGCACCGTCTCACCGCGGCTGACGACGAGCGCGTTGACGAAGACGATCAACAGGGCGAGGGTAAGGCCCATCCAGAGCGCGGCCCGCACGGCGGCGCGAGCTCCGGCGAGGCGACCGGCGACGACCAGCCCGAGGCCGGCGGCGGCGAGCACGATCGGGTTCGAGTAAGCGAAGGCGGTTGCGGCGAAGGCGCCGAGGTAGACGACGGCGGCGCCGGCCGAGGCCGACTGCAGCGGCCAGGGCCTCGGGACGTATGCGAACGGCGACCTCATCGCAACGGCAGCGGGGCCTCCTCCCCCCCTTCGACCGCGACCGCGAAGCGATCGCGGAGGTGGCGCGCGTCGAGCAGCCCGGCCGCCGCTTCGACCCCGGCCTCGCTCGTCCCCGTCACCAGCCAGACGGGCGGCGCTTCGCCGCGGCGGACGGCGGCGACCAGCCCGGCGTCGCGGCCGAACGTGCGCCCCACCGCGCCGTCGGCGTCGAGGCCGTCGAGCGCGTAGCCGCCGGGCGCGCGGCGCGGCTGGGCGAAAACGCCGCTCGCCTGCGGCCCGTCCTCGACCTGAGCCGCAGCCGGATCCTCGCGCACCCGCGCCCAGGGCCCGACCAGGAGCCGGATCGCGCCATCGGGGTGCCCGAGCGCGACCGAGACTCCTTCTCGCTCGAGGCTCGCCACGGCATCCCCGCAGGCCGCGCCGCCGCCTAGGCATTCGAGGGCCACCGGGCGGCGGCGCCCGTCGTAGCCGTCGAGGAAGGGCTGCGGCCAGGAGCCGACCGCCGCCGGCACCCGCATCGCCTCACCCCACTCGTGGTAGTCCCACCAGATCGACTCGCCGCCGCGCAGCGGATAGTCGGCGGCGCCGACCGTCGACTCGACCCCGTTGACGTAGAAGAACCAGTCCTCGGAGCGACCGAAGCGCTCCTGCGCTTCCAGCCCATCGACCGACTGGACGAAGCCGCCGCCGTAGCGGGTCGAGACGTCGGCGTTGCGTTCGAGCACGCGCATCACCGTGTCCGATTCGGTCACGTCGCCGACTTCCGCGTCCAGCATCGTGCTGGCACCGTAGTCGCGCGTGACCCGCAGCTCCACGGCCCCGACGTCCTCGCCGGGGCCGAGGCCGCAGCCGGCGGCCGCGAGCGTCGCTGCGATGAGCAGCGCGATCGCGACCGCCGTGCTGGCGGCTGCAAGTCGTCGCCTGGCGGCGTCCTCGCTCGCTCGCGTGCGTTCGCACGCCACGCTCGCTGCGTCCTTGCCAGGCTCGACTTTCGCTCGCCAGATCCTTATTTGCGCGGACACCTACCTCCCACGCAGACCGGCTCGCTGCCGGAGGGGGTGTCCTTGCCGAGGCGCGCGACCAGCTGGGCCGGGCCGGCGAGCGTCACCTGCGCCTTGCCCTGCACGTCGGTCGGGCCAGAGGCGCCGGTCACGGTCGCCCCCGCCGCGGGCTTCTTCTTGCCTTTCGCGTCGTAGGCGAAGACGCGCACGGTGAAAGGCACGCCGGCCTGGACCTTGGCGGGCGCGCTCAGCGCCAGCTCGTCCGGGTAGGGGTAGGCGCCGTAGGCGAAGAGCACTTCGTCGCCGGCCTTCACTTTCGCCGCTTCCGCCCCGACCGAGGGCGCGCGGTGGTTGACCTTGAAGTACCAGCTGTTCATGCCCTTGGCGTCGAGCCCCCCGATGCCGCAGAGGCCGAGGCCGAATTCGCTCAGGAAGTGGTCGGTGACCGAGACCGGCCGCAGCGCGGCGGTGAACTTCGAGGCCTGGACCAGCATGCCGAGCGCGGTCGGGCCTTCGAGCGCGATCGTCTTGCCGCTGCCGCCGGTGCCGGGGCCGAAGCACTTGGCCGACGGACTCGTCTTGACCGAGGTGCTCCCCACGCCGAAGGACTTTTCGGCCAGAACTTTGTTGCCGGAGCCGACGACGCGCAACTCCGCGACGGGGCCCTTGGCGGCCGCCGCGGCGACGCTGGACAGGACGATTGCTGTGACCAGCGCGCACGCGGCGGCCAGTCTGAATGGAACGAGTCTTGGCATTGAAGCCACCCTTTCCTCGAGGGTTGTCATGGCTGGCCGGGGACAGGTCTCCTGGCTTCCGGGGTGTGCTCGCCGCACCTTCCCGGGGAATCCGTGTCATCCCCAGTGGCTGACGCAAAAAAGCGCCCACGACGTGCTCGACCCGGTCACAGTGGCGGGACCGCGCCGGCTTCTCACCGGACTTCCCTTGACCACCGACCGTTATTTACGCGGCGAGTGTATCCGCTGGAGCGGCAGCGAGGCGAGCGCGTAAGTCTGCCCCGTCCGGCGAGCCGGCAGGGGCGCGGCGAACTTTCGTCCAACTTTCTTGTCTTTCATAGGGACGGCCCTAGCCTCAAAAGACAAGCGATTTTTCCGAGGGAGGGGCTCATGAAGCAGGGGAAGAGGTTGCCGCCGCCGGCGCTGGTGGTCGCCGCTATGGCTTTGTTCGTGGCGCTGGGTGGGACGGTCTACGCGGCGAAGAAGGCGAAGCTGGACGGGCGGGCGATCAGGGTGAAATCGATCCCCGGCAACAGGGTGAAACCGCACTCGATCGCGGCAAACCGGCTGAAGGCCGACGTGCTCGCCGGCCTCGAAGGCCACACCGGCAAGATCATCGGAGCCGAAATCGACCTGCAAAGCCTCGGCCAGGTCCCAAGCGCCGCCCACGCCGAAACCGCCGACCGAGCCCAGAGCGCAACCGACGCCGAAACCGCCCAAAACGCCGTCAACGCGATCAACGCCACCAACGTCAACGGCCACACAGCAGGCTGCCTCCCAGGCACCAAACAATTCGCCGGCGCCTGCTGGCAGCTCTCCCCCTCCGAAACCCCCCTAAGCGCCCCAGCCGCCGCCTCCTCCTGCGCCGCCCAAGGAGGCACATTGCCAGAGGCCCTCGAACTAGCCGCCTTCGCCCAAGAACCAGGAGTGAACCTAGACAAAGGCGACGAGTGGTCAAGCGACATACCGGTCGTTTCGTCGCCTGGGCTTTACGGGGTTGTCACTGTGTCCGCGTCTGCGGAAGTGTTCTTTACTTCTTCCACTAACACTCGCAAGTTCCGCTGCGTAATCCCGCTAGTCACCTGACGATCAACCTAAGAACCCTGGAAGGGACCTCCCCTATTGGGGGTGGAACGGTTTGTCTTTTCGTAGTGCAGCTAGAGGCGCCAGCCCTCCCCTCTCCACCGAAAAGATCAAGTGGAACCCCCATTAGGGGAGGTCCCCCCACGCCCCGAGTCACCTAGGTTTCAACCAACCCATGCTCCAGCGCATACCGCACCAACTCCGCCCTTGTAGACAGTCTCAACTTCTGCTGAATATGCGCCCGATGACTCTCCACCGTACGAATGCTGATGTATAGCTTCTCAGCCACCTCCGCATTGGTGTGCCCGAGCGCGATCAACCGCAAAACGTCCCGCTCACGATCGCTCAGCTCGTCCGACTGCCGCCCATCGGCCCCCGCCGCCAACCGCGCCCCGAGCGCCGGCTGCAGGTAGGTATCGCCCGCCGCCGCACTGCGCACGGCCTGGACCAGCTCGGCGTCGGCGGCCTCCTTGAGCACGTACCCGCGCACCCCCGCCTGCAGGGCGCGCCGGGCAAAGGCCGGCTCGTTCTGCATCGTCAATACGACGATCTCGGTCGCCGGCGAGGCCTCCTTGATGTCGGGGATCGCGTCGAGGCTCGACCCTCCCGGCATGTTGAGGTCGAGGATGAGGACGGCCGGCTTGTGGCCGCGCACGTAGCGGACCGCGTCTTCGGCCTTGCCGGCCTCGGCGACCACTCTGAAATCGGGCTCGGCATCGAGCAGCATGCGCAGGGCGTTGCGCATGACCGTGTGATCGTCGGCGAGGACGATCGTGGTCTCCGATGTCTCGTCCGCTCCCCCGGGCACATCGGAAGGCACGGCGGCGAGATTACGCCCGAAGGCGGATGCGTCGTCGTGGCCCACCCGGACATCTAACCCCTAGCCGCGAGACCCGGCATCGGTGTTTTGCCGCGGACCCAATCGGCTTGAACCTGCGTAACCAAAATCGTTGAGCATTGAGCGCGCCGCGATAGAATCGACGGGTCGAATGGCTCCGGAAGCAGGGCCGAGATGACACAGGGTTTTGACAGCAGCGCGCTGGACGAGCCGCGCTTGCGAGAGCTGATCGAGGTCGGCCGCAGCCTCCTTGCCGAGCTCGACCCCGAGACGGTCTTCCGCCGCCTGCTCGAGGTCGCCTGCGAGCTGACCGGCGCCCGCTACGCCGCGCTCGGCGTCCTTGACGAGGACCGCCACGAGCTCGAGCGCTTCATCACCCACGGGATCGGCGAGGAGGCCCGCCGCGTCATCGGCAACCTGCCGCGCGGGCGCGGAGTCCTCGGCCTGCTGATCGAGCAGCCGCGCTCGCTGCGCCTCGCCGACGTCAACCGCCATCCCCGCTCCTACGGCTTCCCGCCCGGCCACCCGCCGATGACGACCTTCCTCGGCGTGCCGGTGACGATCCGCGGCGACGCCTGGGGCAACCTCTACCTGACGGAGAAAGCCGACGGTGAGTTCGACGAGGCCGACGAGCAATCGGCGACGATCCTCGCCGAGTGGGCGGCGATCGCGGTCGAGAACGCGCGCCTGTACCGCAGCGTCGAGAGCCGGGGCGACGAGATGGAGCGCGCCGTTCACCGGCTGGAGGCGACGACGGAGATCGCCCGCGCGGTCGGCGGCGAGACCGATCTCGGTCGGATCCTCGAGATCGTCGTCAAGCGCGGCCGCGCCCTGGTCGAAGCGCGCTCGCTGCTGATCCTGCTGCACGAGGGCGACGACCTGGTCCCGGTCTCGGTCGCCGGCGAGAGCGCCGGGCCGGCCGCCAAAGCTTCGCTGCCGATCGCCGGCTCGATCCCCGGCCAGGTGCTCGAAGCGCGCGAGCCGCGGCGCACGCGCGACCTCGACCCCAGCCTGCTTGCCCGGCCCGCCAGCCCCGAGATCGGGGTGACGGCGCTGCTTGCCCCGCTCGTCTACCGCGGCGAGGGGCTGGGCGTGCTCGTCGCCCTCGACCCGCTCGGCCGCAGCGGCGGCTTCACCGACGAGGACGAGCAGGTTCTCGTCTCCTTCGCCGCCAGCGCCGCCACCGCGGTCGCCACTGCCCAGTCGGTGGCCAAGGACCGCACCCGGGAAAGCATCGCCGCCACCGAGCGCGAGCGCGGGCGCTGGGCGCGGGAGCTGCACGACGAGTCGCTGCAGAGCCTCGCCGGCTTGCGCGTGCTGCTCTCGGCCGCCAGGCGCAGCGAGCCCGAGGAGACCAAACGGCTGCTCGCCGAGGGAATCGAACGCGTCGACGAGACGATCGCCGAGATGCGCCGGCTGATCGCCGACCTGCGCCCGACGGCGCTGGACGAGCTCGGCCTCGGCGCCGCGCTGGAAGCGCTCGCCGAACGGCTCGACGCCGGCGGCGCGATCGAGGTCGAGCTGAGCCTCGACCTCGACTTCCACTCGGAGCGCACGGACCGCCGCCTGCAGGTCGAGATCGAGGACACCGCCTACCGGCTGGTACAGGAGGCGCTCAACAACGCGGCGCAGCACTCCGGCGCCGAGCGCGCCAGGGTCGAAGTGAGCGAGAACGAGGACACGCTGCGCCTCGCGGTCTCCGACGAGGGAGGCGGCTTCGACCCGGACGCCGGCAGCGACGGCTTCGGCCTGATCGGAATGCGGGAACGGGTCGGCCTCGCCGGCGGCAAGCTGGAGCTGCAGAGCGTCCCCGGCGAGGGCACCCGAATCGTCGCCACCCTCCCGATCATCCACCGCGAGGAGGAGGACGACGCCACGGCCGTCGCCTAGGGCCTAGGTTCCCAGCATCGCGCGATAGAAGCTGTAATCGCGGCGATCGGGGCGCAGGTTGGAGGCAAGCGCCAGGTGGTGGCGGGCGCGCTCGGTCTCACCCGTCTTCGAGAGGGCGCGGCCGAGGCAGAAGTGAGCGTAGTCGTCGACCTGGTGGCGCTCGACGACCGCGGCGAACTCCTCCGCCGCGGCGGCGAAGCGCCCGGCGCGAAAGTAGGCGCGGCCCAGGGCCTCGCGCACCGAGGTCTTCTCC
Source organism: Solirubrobacterales bacterium (assembly GCA_036379955.1). Classification (GTDB taxonomy): domain Bacteria; phylum Actinomycetota; class Thermoleophilia; order Solirubrobacterales; family 70-9; genus VRUE01. Next base: position 1,299 of record DASVFR010000014.1, on the reverse strand, counting down.
GGCGCCCGCCGCGCCGCCTCCTCCAGCGGCGCCGCCGCCTCCTCGAAGTCCTCCTCCTCGAGCAGCTCGATCCCGCGCCGGTAGAGCGTGAAGGTCGAATCCGATTGTGACCCGGAAGGCATCGGACCAGTGTAGGAGGCGGACCGCCCTGTCCGACTGGATTCGAGCGAAATATGTAGGCTCGCGGACGGGATGGGAAGGAGCGAGTCGTGAAACTCGTCGTGGGCATCGTGCGGCCCGAGAAGGCCAACGACGTGCTCGAGGCGCTGTACCGGGCCGAGGTGCGCGGCGTCTCGCTGACCCGCGTGCAGGGCCACGGTGGCGAGCTCGAGCGGGTCGAGACCTACCGCGGGACGACGGTGAAGATGGGCCTCTCGGAGAAGGTCCGCTTCGAGATCGCCGTCTCCGACGAGTTCGTGCAGCCGACCGTCGACGCGCTCTGCGAGGGGGCGCGCACCGGGGAGGTAGGGGACGGCAAGATCTTCGTCCTGCCCCTGGAGCAGGCGGTGCGGATCCGCACCGGCGAGACCGATCACGGCGCGGTGACGCCGGTGGACTCGTGAACGCCCTGCCGCTCGCGGCGGCGCAGGTCGACAGCGGCGACACCGCCTGGATGCTGGCGGCGACGGCGCTGGTTTTGATGATGACGCCGGCGCTCGGCCTCTTCTACGCCGGTCTGGTGCGCTCGAAGAACACGCTCAACACCTTCATGATGAGCATCGCCGCGATCGCGATCGCGATGGTCACCTGGGCCGTGGTCGGCTACTCGCTCGCCTTCGACGGCACCGGGTCGCTGATCGGCGGGCTCGGCTACGTCGGCCTGCACGGCGTCGACTTCGCTCCGCGCGAAGGGACGACCATCCCCCACCTCGTCTTCATGGCCTTCCAGGCGACCTTCTGCATCATCACCACGGCGCTGGTCTCGGGTGCGGTGGTCGAGCGCATGCGGTTCGGCGCCTTCCTCGTCTTCGCCGCGCTCTGGTCGGTGCTCGTCTACGCGGTACTCGCCCACTGGGCCTTCGGCGGCGGCTGGCTCGCGGCCGGCGGCACGCTCGACTTCGCCGGCGGCGTCCCGGTCGAGATGGGCTCGGGCTTCTCGGCGCTGGCGGCCGCATTGGTCGTCGGGGCCCGCAAGGACTACGGCCGCCAGGCGCTGCTGCCTCACAACGCCGTCTACGTGCTGCTCGGCGCCGGTCTCCTGTGGTTCGGCTGGTTCGGCTTCAACGGCGGCAGCGCCCTCGCGGCGGGCGGCTCGGCCGCGCTCGCGTTCGCGAACACGCTGCTGGCCCCGGCCGGGAC
>DASVFR010000013.1:0-14050 GCA_036379955.1 Solirubrobacterales bacterium | reverse complement strand
AGCGCTGATATAGAGCGCTTTTCGGCCCATCGGCCCCCGAGGGCGCCGCCGCGCCGCCAGAGGACTAGCGCCGCGACGACGACGAGCGCGACGACGCCGACCGTGGCGCTGGTCGCGTGCCCGGGTGCCCGCGCCAGGAAGCCGGCGACGATGAGCAGGGCGCCGAAGCCGACCGCCGGGGCCAGCCAGAGCCGGGAACGCACGCCCCCCGCGAAGGCGAGGATCGCGCGTCCAACCAGGAGCGAGGCGGCGCAGATCAGCGCCGCCGAGGCGTAGGTCCCGATCATCAGGGGCGGAAACTATGGCAGCGGGCCGGCGGAGCGCCGGCCCGGCCTCAGTACTTGTCCGCCGCCCGCTCCAGCACCGCGCGCAGGTTCCCGTCCCGCAGCGGCGCCTCGTGCCCGGCGCAGACCGTCGCCGGTTCCAGCGCCGCCAGCTTGCGCACCGAGTCCTTCGCCTTCGCGTGGTCCCAGCCCCAGGCCGGGTGCGGCACGCTCGCCTCGCCGGGCGGCAAGGGCTTGCCGAGCTTGGTCGAGTCGAGCAGGTAGACGACGTCGCTGACCAGCGCCAGCCGGTCGCTCTCGCGCCAGAGGCCGATCAGGCCAGGCGCGTGCCCTGGGAAGTGCACGACCCGGAAGCCGGCGACCTCGTCTCCCTCCTCGACGGTGCCGTCGATCTTCACCGCACCGCCGTCCCAGCGGCGCAGCAGGAAGGGGAAGATCCAGCGGGCCGGAGCCGGCAGCATCGAGATTTCCATGTAGGGCGGGATCGCGGCGTCGCCTTCGGCGTCGGCGACCTCGTCGGGATGGCAGAGGACCGGCACGCCCAGTCCCGGCGCCGTGCCCCGGTGGTCGGCGTGGGCGTGTCCGAGCACGATCCGCTTCAGCCCGCCCAGCCGCTCGGCCGCCGCCCGTACCTCCTTCGTCATGCCCTTCGTGCCCGCGTCGAACTGCACCACGCCGTCGCCGTCCTCGAGGAAGTAGACGTTCATCGCGTCGCGGGCGTCCCCGCGCAGCAGCCAGACCCCCTCGGCGACCTCCTCCATGATGAGATCAGCCTAATGCCTGCCCTGTGGAAGGCCGGAATGGCCCTGCTGATCGTCTGCCTCGTCGCCTCGATGGCGATCGCGATCGTACGCTTGGCGACGACCCCGACGGAAATCCTCGGCGACGGCTTCCGCGGCCTTCCCGCTCGCGGCCAGCACCGCCGCTAGTATCAGCCGCGTTCAGCGACCGAGCCCGAGCAAGGAGGCGGCGTGTTCACTCGCATCGTGGTTGGAACCGACGGGTCCGATACCGCCGCCGAGGCGGTGCGCCAGGCAGTCGAGTTGGCCAAGCTCAGCGGCGCGCAGCTCAGCATCGTCAGCGCCTACGCACCCGTCTCCAAGCGCCAGGTGGAGAAGGAGGCGCTCGACGCGCCGGCGGACGTCCAGTACGAGATCGGGCCCCGCGAGGACGTCAACCTCGTCCTCGACGCCGCCGCTGCGGCGGTCCGCAACGAGGGCATCGAGGTGCAGACTCACCCGGTCGAGGGCGACCCGGCGGAAGCGATCCTCGACGTCGCGGAGAAGACCGACGCCGACCTGATCGTGGTCGGCAACAAGGGCATGACCGGAGCGCGACGCTTCCTCCTCGGCAGCGTCCCCAACAACATCTCCCACCACGCGCCCTGCAGCGTCCTGATCGTTCGAACTACGTAAGGCCCTTGGCGGGCGGCGGGTCCTGTCGCGGAGGAGGACTCCTCGTCCTCGCAAGCTGCGGGCGAGGAGCCCACCTCCACGCCACCCGCCCGACGAACCGTTTCTAGCTCGACGGCGAAGTTGCCTTGGCGGCGTCGATAAGTCCAGCTCCTTGAAGCGTTGCCGGCAATCCCAGGCTGCGGGCGCTGTGGCGCAGGCGCTTGGTCACCGCCGCCACCAGGCCCTTCTTCTTCGCCTTCGGGTCGATCGTGCCGCTGGCCAGGACCATCGCGGCGACGCCCGACACGTGCGCGGCGGCCATCGAGGTGCCGACGTAATCCCCAGGCTCGGCGAATTCGTCCGTGCTGCCGCCCCTCAGCGTCACCTGGTAGATCGGGTCCGAGGAGACCGACGGGCAGCCGAGCGCCGGTGGGCCGCCGCCCGGGGCCAGCACGTCGACCCCCTTGCCGGCGAGCGAGTAGCTGCCGATGCAGCCGCCCGCGGTGCTGCCACCCACCCCGATCACGTGCGGGCCGGTCGCCGGCGCCGAGACGCATCCCTCCGAGCCGACGTTGCCCACCGAGGCGACGGCGATCACGCCGCGTTCGTAAGCCTGGCGCAGGGCTTCGTCGATCTCCGGCACCCGCCGGTCGCAGCTGAAGTTGAAGCTCATGTTGATCGCGTCGGCGCCGTGGCCGACGGCGAAGCGGATGCCCTGCGCGATCTCGTCGGCGCGCCCGCGCCCGGCTCTGTCGAGGACGCGGACCGGCATCAGCTTCGCGCGGTAGGCGAGTCCGGTCAGCCCGATCCCGTTGTTGGTCTTCTCGGCGATCGTGCCGGCGACGTGCGTGCCGTGCCCGTTTTCGTCGAGCGGCAGCTTGTCGTGGCCGACGAAGTCGTAGCCCTTGACGAACTGGCCGGAGCTGAAGTCGGGGCTGCGCAGGAAGCTCGGCGAGAGCGTGCGGTAGGCGATGCCGGTGTCGAGCACGGCCACGGTCACTCCCTGGGCGCCGGGACGCTTGGCGGCGACGAGGTTTTCCCAGGCGCCGACCGCGTCGATGCCGCCGGGGGAGAGGGGCAGCAGCGGCGTCGCGACGCCCTCCCACGGCAGGAAGTTCCACTGTTTCTGGACCCAGCCTCCCGGTGCTCCCGGCGGACCGGCGATCGGGCCGGGGTCGTTCGGCACTTCGCGTTCTTCTTCCGTTTCGGCAGCAGACGCGGTGGCGACGTAGTTGGGCGCCGCATACTGGACCCGGGGGTCGCGCCGCGCCGCGGCGGCGACAACGCGCGGGTCGGCGCTCGGGCGCAGGCCGACCGTTCGCGCTACCCGGTCGCCGGCGAGCTTGATCACGACCTGGCGAGGGACGAAGCCATGTGCCGCGGAGACGCCGGCCGCGGCGTGCGCGGGCGCGCCCGCGAGGGCGAGGGTCGCGAGCAGGGCCACGGCGGCGATCGGAAGGCGTCGGTTCATCTCGTCTGGCTTGCGAAATCCCTGCGTTGGCGCGCTATCACCAAACACCGTTCCGCCGGGGAAGTTGTCGCGACAACTCGCCGCGACAACATAATCTCGTATCGATGGAGGATGAGGCCGCGCACGGCCCGCACGAGGAGCTGATGGCACTGGCGCTGGAGCGCGCCCGCGAGGCCGAGCGCCACGGCGACGTCCCGATCGGCGCCGTCGTCGCCCACGATGGCGAGCCGCTCGCCGCGGCGGGAAACGAGCGCGAGCTGCGCCGCGACCCGACCGCCCACGCCGAGATCCTCGCGATCCGCGCCGCCGGCGAGGCGCTCGGGGGCTGGCGCCTGCCCGGCACGACCCTCTACGTAACCCTCGAGCCCTGCGCGATGTGCGCCGGCGCGATCGTCCTCGCCCGCGTCCCCACAGTCGTCTACGGCGCCCCCGACCCGAAGGCCGGCGCCGCCGGCAGCGCCCTCGACGTGCTCGCCGAGCCGGCCCTCAACCACCGCCCGGCGGTGATCGGCGGCGTGCTCGAGGACGAGTGCGCGGCCGTCCTGCGCGACTTCTTCGCCGCCCGACGCTGAGCCAGGGCGCCCTCTATACCCTTCGTCTCTCCCGGAGAGGTGTCCGAGTGGCTTAAGGAGCGCGACTGGAAATCGCGTGGGCGGGGTTAACCCGCCTCGTGGGTTCGAATCCCACCCTCTCCGTTCCCACCCTTGGCCAGCGCCTAGAATCGCTCTCGTAGTGCCCCGGAGGGGTGCCGGAGTGGTTGAACGGGGCAGTCTCGAAAACTGTTGGCGTCGCAAGGCGCTCGTGGGTTCGAATCCCACCCCCTCCGCTCCGCCTTAACTCGTCTCTAAAGCACCGCGCCTATGCGCGAACCGAAGTGTTTGAGACGATGGCGGGCGCAAGCAGCAGTCGAGAAGGGAGATACGGGTGGGGAAGAAGAGCTTTGCGGCGGTCAGCGCCGTCGTCCTGGCTTTGACGACCGTGGCGGTGCCGCTCGTCCAAGCCGAGGAAGTAACGCGCGAAAGCTACAAGGAAGCGGTCGAGCCGATTTGCAAGGCCAATACCAAGGCCAACGAACGAATCCTCAAGGGAGCCCGCGGCAAGGTCAAGCACGGCCAGCTGAAGCAGGCGGCCGGGCAGTTCTTCCGCGCGGCGACGGCGCTGCGCGCGACCGTCAAGGAACTGGAAGCCGTCCCCCAGCCCCCAGCCGACGAAGCCAAGCTCGGCAAGTGGCTGAAGACGGTCGGCGAAGAGGCCAACCTCTTCCAGCAGACCGGCCAGAAGCTGAAGGCCGGCAACAAGAACGGCGCCCTGCAGATGGTCATCCGCCTGGAACACAACGCCAACGTCGCCAACAACCAGGTCCTCGGCTTCGAATTCCACTACTGCCGCTTCGAACCGTCGAAGTTCACGTAGTCCACGCCGTCGCCCCGAAGGGCCGTCTAGTCGACACGACCCTCACTGATCGATTGACCACCGGATATGGGGGTCAATCGATCAGTCGCGACCCTTGGTATGGGCCAGTGCCGCCGTTTGCCTCAGCATCTCGCGGACGCGCGCGGGTTCGTAGCGGATCTGGGCGTGAGAGAAACGCAGCGGAAGCAGTCCGGAAGCAACGTGGGCCTGATCTCGCAGCAGCCCTCGGTCCTGCTGGGAAGGGGTGCGGTGATAGCGCAGCCCGTCCGTCTCGACCACGATGCCGAGCTCGGGCCAGTGGAAATCGACTTGGAAGCCGTTGACCCGGGCTTTCGTCTGTGGCTCGGGAAGCCCGGCGGCACGTGCCAGTGGGCGGAAGTGGAGCTCGAGGTTGGAGTCGCTGAAGCGGAAAGTGCGGCGGTCGAGAATGGCGCGCAAGGGCGCTACGCCCGGCTGGCCACCGTAGCGCCCAAGTGCCTCGCGTAGCGTCTCCGGATCGACGCGGTCGAGCTTGTCGGCCTCGTTGACCTCGCGCTCGAGCCGTATCGGGCGCAGGCGGGTGGCCTCGTCGACCAGCGTGCGGGTCGGGTTCGTAACCGGGATGCCTTCGTGGATGGTCAGCTCCTCGGGTCTCAGCGCTGCGCGTCGGTGTACGAGGATTCCCGCGCGGCGGCGTGGGGCGGAGGCGTGCAACGAGACTTCGATTCGCTCTGGCTGCTCTGCTACAAAACCCCACAACGCCGCGGCGCTGCCGTGACTCAGCGCCGCTTTGGGGCCGCAGGCGAGGACAGCTGCCATCCATCGTCCCCGGGGTCCCAGCTGCGGGCGTCCCACCGCGTATACGCCGCGCCAGATCGGATGGAGACGCCCCGTGGCGATGCGTCGCTCGATCTTCCGCGGGCTGAACCCGAGCTCCAGCAGTTGATGCCTAGCCACCACTCCGTGCTGCTTGCGAACCAGCGCCCAGATCGCCGCATTCCGGTCTCGGTGACCTGCGCGATTCGGTGGCTGATCGATTGACCCACGCATTCGGTGGTTAAGAGATCAGCGAGCCGTTTTCTCCCCCAGGCGCAGGGGATACGCGCGCCGGGTACCATCGCTCTCGCGCCCAGGTAGCTCAGTTGGTAGAGCACTTCCATGGTAAGGAAGGGGTCACGAGTTCGAGTCTCGTCCTGGGCTTAGCCGTACACGCCCAAGTTCGTCTCTGAGCAGGCAGTTTGTGGTTCTTGACCGGTAGGCTCCCGCTTCGTGGATTTCGCCCTCACCGAGGAGCAGGAGGACTTCGTCGACGCGATCCGCCGCTACTGCGACCACGAGTGCGGGACGCCGGACCAGCGCGAGCGCCTCACCGACGGCTACTCCGACCACCACAACGAGACGATCTACAAGGAGATGGCCGAGCTCGGCTGGACCGGGCTGACCATCCCCGAGGAGTACGGCGGCTCGGGCGGCACGATGCTCGACGCCTGCATCTTCATGGAGGAGACCTCGCGGGCGCTTGCCCCGATCGGCGGCTACGCGACGACCCTGATCGTCGCCGGCGCGACGATGCGCTTCGGCAGCGAGGAGCAGAAGACCGAGATCCTCGGCGGCATCGCCGAGGGAGCGGTCGAGGCGATCGCGATGACCGAGCCCGACTCCGGCTCCGACGTCGGCTCGCTCAGCACCAAGGCCGAGGCGGTCGACGGCGGCTACCTGCTCAACGGCCAGAAGGTCTTCTGCTCCAACGCTCACATCGCCGACCACGTCCTCGTCGTCTGCCGTACCAGCCGGGCCGCCGACAAGCACGACGGGCTCTCGATGATCTGGATTCCCCGCGACGCGGATGGGCTCGAGGTGGTCCCGATCGACACGATGGGCGGCCGCGACACCAGCCACCTCTACCTGACCGACGTCGAGGCGCCCGCCGACGCCGTCCTCGGCGAGGTCGACCGCGGTTGGACGCAGCTGATGGCCGGGCTCAACGTCGAGCGCCTGATCCTCGCCGCGACCCAGCTCGGCTTCGCCGAGCGCGTCTTTGACGACCTCATCGTCTACGTCAAAGAGCGCAAGCAGTTCGGCAAGCCAATCGGCTCCTTCCAGTCGATGCAGCACAAGATCGCCGACATGGCGACCGACATCGAGGCCGCGCGCCTGATGACCCGCTGGGTCGCCAGCCTCGTCGACGAGGACCCCGACGAGATGCTGCCCCGCGAGGCCTCGATGGTGAAGCTCTTCGTCACCGAGATCGCCCGCAAAGCTGCGCTCAACGGGATGCAGATGATGGGCGGCTACGGCTACGCCTCCGAGTACGACATGGAGCGCCTCGTCCGCACCACCCTCGTCTCGACCATCTACGGCGGCACCTCGGAGATCCAGCGCAACATCATCGCCAAGACGTTCGGGCTCTGACCTCGGCATAATTCCGGGCGCAGGAAGTGAGAGCGCCCGTAGCTCAGTGGTCAACGGGGTTTTAACGAGCCCCAAAGAGCGCCGGTCTTTCAAGCCGGAGGTCGAGAGTTCGATTCTCTCCGGGCGCATTCCGCGGTGTTCCGAGCGGCGCCGTTCGACGGGTGCGGGGGTAGGTCGGAGCATCTCCAAATCGATCTGGGAAGACCGGCTCGAGTGCACCCGAGACCTGCGCGAACGCCGCCGTCGTTCAGCGATTCGAAGGAACTGATCAGCGTGGGCGTACGGGGGCGTTCCTTCGCAACATCGAATACCGAGTCGGTACCCAAGCTCGTTTCCCATTCCTGAGCCGTTCCCGTGGGCATTTGTCGCCCGCTCATGTCGACTGAGAGCACGCCCTTTTCCTTGACGCTTAGACAGCAACGTGTTTCAATCGAGGCCGCTTCATGTACGGGACGTTTCAAAGCTGAGCGACCGTCGGGAAGCAACAGGGAAACCGAGTCGCCGAGGGCCGCCGGAAGCGGGCCGGCAGGGGCTCGAATAACAAGGAGAGAGTTAAGTGAGACGTCTGACCATCTTGCTCGCCGCGCTGGCGGCGCTGATGCTGGTGCCGGCCGCGTCGGCATTCGCCGCGCCGAGCTTCAACCTCAACGTCCTCGGCACCGGCAGCGGCGAAGTTACGAGCGTCGAAGAAGAACCCTACGTACCCGGCGAACCGGCGATCGAATGCAAATACAACGGCACGAGCACCAGTGGGGTCTGCGAAAACGAACCGGAAGAAATCACCTCGAATGCCTACGGGATTGAGCTGCTCGCCACCCCCGCTCCCGGCTCCGAAATCGCCGATTGGACGATTCAGAAGGGACTGCCAAACAAGCTCAGTGGCTCGCAATGCCCCTATCCCGGGGAACCCGAATATTGTCTTGTAAACGGTGAAATCGGACAGGAAGACCTTGAAGTCGCAGCGATCTTCTGCCCCGAAGGCGAACCGGACTGCGCCGAAAACATCAAACTTGACGTCGAAGAAGGCTCGGGCACGGTTGTCTCCAACCCGGGTGGCCTGATCTGCTCGGGCGCCGCGCCGGAATCCTGCGACGCCTCGCTGACCGCGGGCAAATACACCCTGACCGCCTCGCCGGCTCCGGGCTACCTGGTCAAGAGTTGGAAAGGTTGCGACCCAGGAGGAGTGAACGGGCGCCAGTGCACGGTCACGGCGGGCTCCTCGCTGAAAACGGTAGGCATCAAATTCTACAAAGTTTTCCGCCTCGAAGGCTCGAAGACGGTCGGCCAGGGCATCATGGGCACCTCTCCCGGAGGGATCAACTGCGGCTACGCCTGCGGCTCCTCCACCGCCCTCTACAAGGAAGGCAGCCTCACGGTCAAAGCCAAGCCGGCCAAACACTTCCACTTCGTGGAATTCAAAGGCGGCACCGGCTCGGCGGCCTCCTGTAACGGCGTCAAAGCCGAAACCTGCACGATCCCGACGTTCAACTCGGACTCCGCGATCGAAGAGGTTTACGCGCCTGACACTCAGAACTTCCTGAGCCTCACCAAGGCTGGTACCGGTGGCGGTCAGGGCTTTATCAAGACCAAACCAACCAACATCAACTGTGGCCTCACCTGCACGGCGGCGAGCGCCTCGTTCTACGCCTCCGAAGAAGTCGCAGTCACGGTCACGCTGGGCAAAGGCACCAGCAAAGTCACCTGGATATTCGCAGCAGGAACCTGCACCGGCCACGCCCTGACCTGCTCGGTGCCGATGAACGTAACTCACTCGCTGGAAGCCAAATTCGACTAGCGAGCAAGGAAGCAATGCAGTGAACAGTGAGTAGTAACGGCAAGCCAAAGTCCCGGGCCACATCAGGGGCCCGGGACGGAGGGCTCCAGGGCAGCACAAAAGACCAGGGAGAGAGGAAGCAGCGATGGGACACAGGGCCAGGGACTACAGATACCGACCGGCTCGGGCGCTGCTGGCGCTGTTCGCCGCCGTCCTTGTCTTCGTCGCCATCACGCCTACCGCCCATGCCACGACCTTCGAGCAGGTTGGTACCTTCGGAGGCAGCGTCAACGCCCCCCCGGAACCCGGCGAATTCGCCGAAGAAGTGCAGCTTGGAGGTGTCGGAGGCCTGGCGGTGAACGCTAACGGCGCCGGCGGAGTAGTACCCGGGACGGTGTACGCGGTAAACAAGGGAACCGTAGGTGATCAGGTCGAGGTGGCCCGCTATACGCCGGTGAGCAGCGGGAACGGCACGAAACTGGAATTCCGCGAAGCGTGGGAAGTATCAGGTGCGGAACAACCCTATAAACACTGTGGTCCCGAGGCGCCAGGGGCCACTCCTTGCCCGGTGCGCCCGGACGGGAGACCCCCGAATGCCGGGATCGCAGTCGACCAAGCAACCGGCAACGTCTATGTGATGAGCACCGAATTGTTGTCGGCGGGAGCGAAAGCTATCCGAGTCTACACGCCAAAAGGTACGGAACTGCTCGATCGGTTTGGCGAACTTGCCAATTTCGGCGAAACCACGGCGTCGAGCCCAGAAAAGATACATGAATCACCGTACCCAGGGGGGATTGCGGTCGACGACAATGGCACCGTCTACGTCTTCGACGTCAACAGTCGCAACGGCTTTTACCACCGACTTATGACCTTTGAGCCGCAGAGCCCGGGCGACTACGAACATTACATCTACTCAGGAACTGTAAACGACATCGGGGCGGGATTCTTCGGAGAAGGGAAGTATCCGGCTACCCCCGTCGTGGACTCGGCGGGCAACCTGTACGTCGCGGAAGAAACCTTCATCCAGAAGTACGAACCCTCGGTGTCCCGGAAAACCCCCGTATGCAGCTTCGAACTGAAAGTGGGCGGGATCTCGGCGATGACCGTCGATCCCGACACGGGCGAGCCCTTCTTCTACACCTACAAGGACAAGAAAGTCCATCAGCTCAGCGCATGCAAAGAAGGGAAATTCAGCGAAGTGCCGCCGGCGATCGCGGTGGCGCCCGAAAGGAACGACCTCTACGCGCTGGCCTTCGACCCCGAGCGCCAGTTCGAGGCCGGCCGCGAACCGGGGATGCTCTATGGAGCAGCCCCAAGTCCGGTTCCCTTCAAAGGAGCTGGCCAGCCCGACCGCGGCGCTCTCGGCTACATATTCGCTCCGGTTCGCGAATTGACGCCGAAAATCGAAGCGCAGTCCATCTCGCACGTGAGCAGCAGCTCGGCGGAGTTGAGCGTCTCGATCAACCCCGAAGGCTCGGAAACCAGCTACGCCTTCCAGTACCTGAGCGAGGCGGCCTACGAGGAAGCGGGGAAAAGCTTCGCGGGGGCCACCGAAGTTCCGGCTGGCGGCGCGACGCTCGGCGCGGGCTCCAAATCGCTCAGCGCAGGGGCCACGCTCACGGGCCTCTCGCCCGATACCGAGTACCGCTGGCGGGCGCTCGCCACCAGCCACTGCTCGAGCGCGGAACCGGCCAAAGTCTGCGAAAGCCAGGGCGCCGCGCAGGGCTTTCGCACCTTCCCGATCGAAGCCGGCGGGCTGCCCGACGGTCGCGCCTACGAGATGGTCTCACCCGTCCAGAAGCACGGCGCCCAGGTCTACCCGGCCGAACCCGGGGTCAACAGCTGCGGCAGCTTCAACGAATGCAAGCCGGGGAGCCCCTACCAGCACTTCCCGATGCAGAGCAGCCCCGACGGGGAAGCGGTGGTCTACGAGGGCTCCGACTTCTCGGGCGGGGAAGGAGCGACGATCGAAAACCAGTACCTGGCCAGGCGCACCGCCACGGGCTGGCAGTCCACCAACCTGAGCCCGCCCCTGATGATCAGCAAGGCCCAAAAGGGCTACAAGGCCTTCAACTCCGACCTGAGCGAGGGCCTGCTCGAACAGACCGACCCCGAGCTCAGCCCCGCGGCGCCGGCCGCCCTCACCAACCTCTACCTGCAGCCGAGCGAAGCCCCGACGTCCCTGACCCCGCTCGTCTCAGAAGACCCGCTCAACTTCCGGTTCCCGCTCAACCGCACGAGCGGCACCGGCAGCAATAGCTTCGCCACCACCTACGCCGGCGCCTCCGAGGACCTCTCGCGGGTCTTCTTCGAAGCAAACGACGCGCTCACAGAAGAGACGCCCCTTGCCCCCGAAGCGATCGACGGCGGCGAAAACCTGAACAACCTCTACGAATGGCGCGAAGGCCAGCTGAGCCTGGTCAACGTCGCGCCCGACAACGCGGCGACCGCGCCCGGGGCGATGTTCGGCTCGGGGACGCTGCTCAAAAGCGGCAACCAAAACATTCTCTCCAGCGTCGTCGCGCACGCGATCTCAAGCGACGGCTCGCGGGCCTACTGGAGCGACGGCTCGGGCCAGGTCTTCCTCCGCGAAGACGGCGAGAGGACGATCGAAATCCCCGACCACGCCGGCAAGTTCCTCACCGCCTCCGCCGAGGGCTCCAGGGTCCTGCTCACCGACGGCGTCCTCTATGACCTCGAAGCCGAAGCGAGCACCGACCTGACCGGGGGCAAAGGCGGCTTCCTCGGCATCGCCGGCCAAAGCGAAGACCTCTCTCACGTCTACTTCATCGACACCGCGGTGCTCGACGAAACGCCGAACGGGCAGGGAGCGAGCGCCGAAGCGGGCAAGGACAACCTCTACGCGTGGAACGAAGGGACGATCACCTTCGTGGCGACTCTGCCGGCGGAAGACAAAGCAGCTTGGGAGGCGGCGCCCTCGGTGCGTATGGCCGAGGCGAGCCCCGACGGGCGCTTCCTCGCCTTCCTCTCCCGAGCGCAACTCACGGGCTATGACAACGTTGGTCCCTGCAAGGTCGTCTCGGGCACCGATGAATTCCTGCCGGGCCCCTGCAACGAGGTCTTCCTCTACGACTCGACCAAAGGGGACCTCCTTTGCCCCTCCTGCAAGCCGAGCGACGAACGTCCCCTCGGGCGCTCGATCCTGCGCCTGCTCTTGAACGTCAAAGGCTCCCTGCCCCAACCGCGCTACCTGACCGACGAAGGGCGCCTCTACTTCGACACCCAGGACTCACTGGTGCCCGGCGACACCAACGAAGGGGTCGAAGACGTCTACCAGTACGAGCCAGATGAAGTTGGCTCCTGCGAACGCGAAGGCGGCTGCGTCTCGTTGATCTCCGCCGGGCACGAAGCGGTCGACTCCAACTTCGTCGCGATCGACGAAGACGGCGGCAGCGTCTTCTTCACCACCCAGGACAAGCTCTCGGCCAAGGACAGCGACGAGTTGGTCGACCTCTACGTGGCCAGGGAAGGCGGCGGCATCCCCGCCGAAAGCGAAGTAGCCAGAGGCGAATGCCAGGGCGAAGCTTGCCAGGCGCCGGTTTCGGCTCCAAACGACCCGACGCCGGCCTCTGCGAGCTTCAATGGCGCGGGCAACGCCGAAGAGCGAAAGCCCGACAAGCACAAGAAAAAGCACAAGCACAAGAAGAAGCGAAAGCATCACGCCAAGAATCACGCCAAGACAAAGAGCCATGGGCGAGCCGCCGGGCACAACCGCGGAGGTGCGAAGTGATCCGCACGAAGACAATCGCCCTCATGGGCCTATTGGTCCTCTTGGCTCTGCCTGCCCTTGCAAAGGCCGACTTCGGCTTCGTCCCCGGCAGCGTCGAAGCGAGGGCGCTGAAACGCGACGGCACTACCGAGACCAGGGCCGGGTCCCATCCCTATTCCTTCAGCGTGCACTTCGAGCTGAAAACCGACGAAAAAGGCGAACCCGAAGGCGGCGAAGTCAGGAACATCCTCGTGGACCTCCCACCGGGCTTCTTCGGCAACCCCCAGGCGGTGCCGAGTTGCCCGCAGCGCCTCTTCGGAAGCAGCAAGCCCAAATGCTCGCCCGGCACCCAGGTCGGCTTCGTGCGCGCGGTGGTCCCGGGCATCGGCGAAGCATCGGGCGCCCTCTACAACCTCACCCCCCCGCCGGGCTCCCCCGCCATGCTCGGCTTCTCCGCCGGCGGCGGGCTGATCTCCCTGCAGTTCCCGGCGGTGCGCACCGAGGAAGGCTACGGCCTCACCGTCTCTGCTCCCAACCTGCCGGTCCCCGTCGCCTCGGTCACCGAGACGATCTGGGGCGTGCCCGCCGACGAAGGCCACACTCCCCAGCGGGGGTCCACCCAGGCGGGGGGAGTCAAATCCGAAGCGCCACTCCTGCCCTTCATCACCCTGCCCGCTTCCTGCGAGGCGCCGCCGGCGATCCTCGCCAAGGCCGCCTCGCGCCAGGCACCGGACGTCTTCGCCAAAGAAGGAGGCCACTTCCTGAACGCGGCGGGGCAACCGACCCCGATGAGCGCCTGCGGGGAAGTCCCCTTCTCGCCCAAGATCGCCTCCCAGCCGACCAGCAAGCTCGCCTCCAACCCCTCGGGCCTGGACTTCGAGACCAAGCTGCCCAACCAGGGCCTGCTCGCCCCCGGCAACATCGCCGAAACCGAGCCGCGCAAAGCTGTCATCGCCCTGCCCGAGGGCATGAGCGTCAACCCCTCCTTCGCCGAAGGGATCGCGGTCTGCTCGCAAGAACAGTACGAAGCCGAGAAGCTCGAAACCGAACCGGGACAGGGCTGTCCGCAGGCATCGAAGATCGGCTCGATGATCGCCCACAGCCCGCTGCTGGAAGAACCGGTCGAAGGCGCGCTCTACCTCGCCGCTCCCTATGAGAACGAATTCGGCACCCTCGGCGCCATCTACCTGGTGGCAAGGGCGCCCGAACGCGGCGTCCTGATCAAGCAGGCGGGCAGGGTCGACTTCGACCCCGCCACAGGCCAGATCACCTCCACCTTCGAAGGCCTGCCGCCGCTGCCCTACTCCTCCTTCAAGGTCCACCTGCGCGAAGGCGCCAGGGCACCCCTGGTCACCCCGAGCGCCTGCGGTCAGTACGAGACCACCGCCAAGCTCACTCCCTTCTCGGTCAAAGACGACTCAGAAGCGAGCGTAGCCACCGCCTCCTTCCAGATCGAACGCGGCCCCGACGGCGGCGCCTGCCCCAAAGGCGGCCTGCCCCCCTTCAAGCCGGTCCTCCTCGCCGGCACCACCAACAACGCCGCCGGGCGCTTCAGCCCCTTCAACCTGCGCATCTCTAGAACCGACGCCGAAC
>DASVFR010000012.1:0-16001 GCA_036379955.1 Solirubrobacterales bacterium | reverse complement strand
TCCTCTCCGGCTGTTGCTCTGGCGAGTCATCCCCCGACTCCCCCCGCGACCACGGATCTGAGCGAGGCCATGACTGACGCCACGACGCTAACGGGCTCGGAGCGGATCGCCGCGGCGTTCGAGGTCGCCCGCGACGAAGGCCGTGCTGCGCTGATGCCGTACATGATGGCCGGGTATCCCGATCGGGAGACATCCTCCGGGGTGGCCGCGGCCTACGCCGAGAACGCGGATCTGATCGAGCTTGGGATTCCCTTCTCCGATCCGCTCGCGGATGGGCCCACGATCCATGCCGCGGCGACCGCGGCGCTTGCCGCTGGAGCTTCCATGGAGACCGCGATGGAGATCTGCGCGGAGATCTCAGGACGGGTGCCGGTGGTCTTCATGGTCTACGCGAACATGGTGCTCGCGGCCGACGGGCCGATACGTCAAGGCGACCTTGACGTATCGGCCCGGCGGCAGGCGTTTGGGGGGTTCGCCCGCCGCGCTCTTGCCGCGGGAGCGTGCGGGGCGATCGTGCCGGATCTGCCGCTGGAGGAAGCGGAGCCGGTGCGGGCTGCTTTCGACGAGGCGGGGCTGGCGCTGGTGCCGCTGGTCGCGCCGACGACACCGGCGGAGCGGCGGGCGAAGATCTGTGCAGCGGCGCGCGGCTTCGTCTACGTCGTCTCGACCGTGGGCACGACGGGCGAGCGGGCGGAGCTGCCGCTGGAGCTGTCCGACTTGGTCGTCGCGACCAAGGCCGAGGCCGAGGTCCCGGTCGCGGTCGGGTTCGGGATCGGGACTCCCGAGCAGGCCGCCCAGGTGGGAGAGGTGGCCGACGGCGTGATCGTCGGCAGCCGGCTCGTGCGTGCTGCCGGGGAGGAGGACCCCGCGAGCGCGGTCGGCTCCTTCCTGCGCGAGGCGCGCGTCGCCCTTGCCGGCTAGGATTCGCGCCTCATGGGAATGGTCGTCACCCTCTTCCTGGCCCTCGCCGCGATGACGGTCTCCTACGCCTTCGGGCAGGGCGGCCCGGTCGCTGGCCTCGTCTTCCTCACCGTGCTGCTGATCGGTGCGGCGTTGCGGATCTTCCAGCCGAAGTCCGAATAGCGCTCAAGCGCGGGTTGCGACCACCTGCAGGTACTCGGGTTCGAGCACGAAGGCCCGGTCGCCGGCCGTGTTGCACTTCTCCAGCTGCTCGCGTAGGTCGGCCTCGAGCGCCGCTTCGCCATCGGGGCCGACCCGGTCGAATGCAAGCTTGATCGGGCCGAAGTAGCTGCGGAAGATCTCCAGGTAGTGGTCGATCGACCGGAACGGCTGCCGTGAGACGCGACGCTCCATGCGCAGGTCGGTGACGCCGTCGCCAAGAAGCTCGCGCACCCGGTCCTCGGTGCCCCAGAGCACCGGCGGGGTGAACCCCGGCGGTGGCGGGGCGTGTTTGGTGACGATCGCGAAGAGCTGGCTGACGGGGCCGTCGGGGACCCAGTTCGCCATCCCGATCCGGCCGCCTGGCCTGCAGGCCCGCAGCAGCTCGGCGGCGGCCCGCTCCTGGTCGGGGGCGAACATCGCGCCGAAGACGGAGGCGACGACGTCGAACTCGGCGTCGCCGAGCGGCAGCTCGACGGCGTCGCCCTCGATGAACTCGACGTCGAGCCGCTCGGCCGCAGCCCGCTCGCGAGCGCGCTCGAGCAGGGCGGGGACGAAGTCGACGCCGACCACGTTGCCCCACGAGCGCCGCGCCGCCGCGATCGCTGCGTTGCCGCTGCCGCAGGCGACGTCAAGCACGCGCTCCCCAGGCACCACGTCAAGCGCTTCGACCAGCTCCTCGGAGACCATCATCACGATCGAGGCGACGATCGCGAAGTCCCCTTCCGACCACGTCTTCCGCCCCGCTTCGCGCAGCGCCTGCATGTCCACCGCGTCGCTCATCCCAGCTCCTTTGTCGCGTCGTCCTGGGGGTGAACCTAGCGGGTGGGCGCGCATCCGTCATGGCTAATCTGAGGCCTATGCGGATCGGCGTGCTCACCGGCGGCGGGGACTGTCCGGGCCTCAACGCGGTCATCAGGGCGATCGTGCGCAAGGGGGTCGAACGCTGCGGGCACGACTTCGTCGGCTATCGCGACGGCTGGCGCGGGCCGCTGGAGGGGGACAGCCGGCCGCTCGGCGTGCCCGAGGTGCGCGGCATCCTCCCCCGCGGCGGCACGATCCTCGGCGCCTCGCGCACGAACCCCTTTAAGCAGGACGGCGGCGCCGAGCGATTGGTTGCGAACCTCGAGGCCGACGGCGTCGACGGCCTGATCGCGATCGGCGGCGAGGACACCCTCGGCGCGGCGGCGCGGCTGCACCGCGAGCACGGCGTCCAGGTGGTCGGCGTGCCGAAGACGATCGACAACGACCTCGGCGCCACCGACTACACCTTCGGCTTCGATACCGCGGTCAACATCGCGATGGAGGCGATCGACCGCCTGCACACGACGGCCGACAGCCACCACCGGGTCCTGATCGTCGAGGTGATGGGGCGCCACGCCGGCTGGATCGCCTTCCACTCGGGTCTGGCGGGCGGCGCCAACGTGATCCTCATCCCCGAGCAGCCCTTCGACCTCGACCGGGTCTGCGAGTTCGTCGGCCGCCGCTTCGAGCACAACTTCGCCCCGATCGTCGTCGTCGCCGAGGGGGCTCAGCCGGTCGGCGGCATGCCCGAGACAAAGAACGAGAAGCTCGACCAGTTCGGCCACGTTGCCCTGGGCGGCGTCGCCCACTGGCTCGAGGGCGAGATCGAGCGCAAGACCGGCAAGGAGGCACGGGCGACCGTGCTCGGCCACGTCCAGCGGGGTGGGACGCCGACGGCTTTCGACCGGGTGCTGGCGACGCGCTTCGGCCTGCACGCGATCGACGCGGTCGACGCTGGGCAGTGGGGGACGATGACCGCGTTGCGCGGGACCGACATTCAGCTCGTGAGCCTCGACGAGGCCACGACGGAACTGAAGACGGTGCCGCCGGAGCTCTATGGCGAGGCGGAGGTTTTCTTTGGCTGAGGGGGAGGGAGAACCGGGTACCCCCTCCAAAAACGCTCGGCAGGAGCCTCGCTTGAGTGTTTTTGGAGGGGGCACCCGGTTCTCTTCCACGCTCCGCAAGGCAGTCTGCCTCGTGGGAGCTGCGGCGGTCGTGGTTGGAGCTTTTGGGGGCTGCGGCGGCGGCGAAGGCGTGCAGAGTGGAGCTACGGTGACCGCTTATGTGGAAGCTTCTCTGTGTGCGAAGGCGAGACAGGAGCTTGCGCGGCAGGGCGGAGAAGCTGGTGGCATCCGCATCCGTGCCGTCTGCCTGCCGAGCCCGCACAAGGACGGCAAGCTTGACCTTGCAACCATCGGCGCCAACGCCAGGAGAGCCACTGAGGATTCGACCGCGGTGGCTTACCTGGAAGCTCCCAATCCAAGAGCCTCGCGCTTCGCCCACCCGATCCTGGAAATCGCCGAGATTCCCTGGATTGCTTCAAGCTCCGGTCAAAAAGCGATGGCGCAACTTCTGAAGCTCATCCCGGAAGCCGATTCGGGCTCTCTCCGCCGCTCGCTGCAAGATAAGCTCAACCAGCCCTAGGCGTTGGAACCTTCTCCAACTGTCGGGGGAGGGGTGGCAGTCCCTCGGGCTGGCGGATACTCAAAATCGCGCGCTCATCAGCGCGCGATTTGTCAGAACAGGGACTGCCACCCCTCCCATCTACGACGCTAGAGCAGGTCGCCCAGCGCCTCGTCCAGCTCAGGATGCTTGAACTCGTACCCGAGGTCTAGCGCACGTCGGGGAAGGACGCGTTGCCCACCCCGCAGCACCCTGCCGAACTCTTTGCCGTACATCGCATCGAGCGTCACCCCCGGCACCGGCAGGATCGCCGGCCGCCCGAGCGCCTTGCCGAGCGCCTTGGAGAAGGCCCTGTTCGTGACCGGATTCGGCGCCGTCGCGTTGACGACGCCGCTGACCCGCTCGCTCCCGATCGCCCACTCGAGGATGCCGACCTCGTCGTCGACGTGGATCCAGGAGACGTACTGAGCGCCACCCGCCAGCGGGCCGCCGAGCCCGAGCTTGAAAGGGCGCAGCAGCGCCGCGAGGAAGCCGTCGCTGGGGTCGAGTACGTGGCCGGTGCGGACGATGACGAGGCGCACGCCGGTGCCCTCGACCTCGCGCGCCGCCCGCTCCCACTCGCGCACGACCTCGGCGTCGAAGCCCTCGCCGTTCTCGCTCGACTCGTCGACGATCGCCTCTCCTCGGTCCCCGTAGAAGCCGATCGCCGACTGGTTGACCAGCACCCTGGGCTTGCGCTCGAGACCCGCGATCGCGCCGACCAGATTGTGCGTGCCGGTGCGGCGGCTCTCCATGATCCGGCGCTTGGCCTCCTCGGTCCAGCGCTGGTCGATCTTCTCGCCGAGCAGGTTGAGCACGGCGTCGACGCCGTCGAAGGCCTCCGCGGGAGGCCGTTCCAGCGTTGGCTCCCAGGCGCGCCACTCGACGCCGGGGTTGGTCTGGCGCGCGCGCGTTGGGTCACGCGTCAGCCCGACGACCGTCTCGCCCCGGACCAGCAGCGAGTCGCAGAGGGCTGACCCGATGAAGCCGCTGGCGCCGGTGACGAGGACCTTCACGGTGTCAGGCGACCTCCACGGTGGAGAAGGTGCCCGTCTCCTCGTTGAAGCGGGCGATCCCCTCGCGCTTGGCCTCCTCGACGACGGCTTCGGCCACCTTGGGCGCGACTTCGCGGTTGAAGACGCTGGGGATGATGTAGTCCTCGGAGAGGTCCTCCTCGGAGACGGCCATCGCGATGCCCTTGGCGGCGGCGAGCTTCATCTCCTCGGTGATGCTGGGCGAGCCGGCGTCGAGGGCGCCGCGGAAGATGCCGGGGAAGGCGAGCACGTTGTTGATCTGGTTCGGGTAGTCCGAGCGCCCGGTGGCCATGATCCGCACGTAGGGGGCGGCGTCCTCCGGCATCACCTCGGGCGTCGGGTTGGCCATCGCGAAGACGATCGCGTCGTCGTTCATCTTGGCCAGCGAGTCGGCCTCGATCAGGCCCGGGCCGGAGAGGCCGATGAAGAGGTCCGTCCCCTCGATCACCTCGTTGGGACCCCCACTCAGCTGGTCCGGGTTCGAGTTCTCTGCGTACCAGCGCTTGATCCCACTCATCTCGCCCGATTCGTAATCGGGGCGGGTGGTCGAGAGCGCTCCCTGGCGGTCGCAGCCGACGATGTGGGTGACGCCTGAGGCGAGCATCATCTTGGTCACCGCTACCCCGGCAGCGCCCAATCCCACCATCAGCACCCGTAGCTCCTCGATCGGCTTGCCGACGATCTTCAGCGCGTTGAAGAGCGCCGCCATGGTCACGATCGCGGTGCCGTGCTGGTCGTCGTGGAAGACCGGGATGTCGAGCGACTCCTTGAGCCGGTCCTCGATCTCGAAGCAGCGCGGGGCTGAGATGTCCTCGAGGTTGATCCCTCCGAAGGTCGGCGCGATCAGCTCCACCGCCTTGACGATCTCCTCGGCGTCCTGGGTGTCGAGGCAGATCGGGAAGGCGTCGACCTGGGCGAACTCCTTGAACAGCATCGCCTTGCCCTCCATCACCGGCATCGCCGCCTCGGGACCGATGTTGCCGAGGCCGAGGACGGCGCTGCCGTCGGAGACGACCGCGACCGTGTTCTTCTTGATCGTGTACTCGAAAGCCTTGCTGCGGTCGTCATGGATGTCTTGGCAGACGCGGGCGACGCCCGGCGTGTAGGCCATCGAGAGGTCGTCGCGCGTCTTCAGCGGGTACTTGTTCTCGACCGAGATCTTGCCGCCGCGGTGCATCTGCATCGTGCGGTCGACGTAATCGAGAACCTTGGCGCCGCGGGTCGAGCCAATGCTGCGCAGGATCCGCTCCCAGTGCTCGCGATCCTGGGCGTCGATCGTGAACTCCCGCACCCGCTTACCCTCGCCGCCGGCCCCCGGCACCAGGTCGACCCCCTGCAGCTGCCCGCCGGCCTCGGCGATCGCCGCGGTCAGCTTGCCGAGCGGCTCCTGCCGCGCGTCGAGCTCGACCCGGATCGTGACGCTGTACTGGGCGCTGACTGCCATAGGCAGCTATCGAATCAGATTCGGGCCGGTCGGCCTCGGCTGCCTACGGATCGGTCGCGTCGATCAGCAGATTCAACACGGAATCCCGGCGTTGGCGGGGGTATACGGCTGTCGATTTGATCTGCGTGATGGGTATGCCGACGATCTCGCCATGGCCATCGCCTAGGTACCAGGTGTCGTTTGAGACGACGACCAGGCTTCCCCCGAAACTTGTAGTTGTCCTGCTGTGTGGTGGAGCGGTTATGGACACCACCGCGTGGGGGAGGGGCTGGGGGTTGATTACCGCATTGACGAGGAAGCCTGTCGCGACGATGGCGAAATAGGGAAGAAGTGCCTGTTTTGCCGGGCGCGCTCCGATAAGCGTGGGCCCCAGGAGAAGGAGGAGGACCGTGACCACGGCGATCAAGACTGGAAGAAAGATGCAGCTCACCAGGAGAAGGAAATAGATGAATTCTGTCCACGCGTTGAACAGGCGCAACTTGCGGCGAAATGAAACCCAGGTGTCTTTATGGTCATCACTCGCCCCATCCTCAATGGCCTTGGTGACCTCAGCGCTGACGCGGTCCCAGGCGGTGGAAGTGCGGTGTTTCGCAAACTCCTGTTGCCAATCGGATCGCTCCTCTGTATCGAGGATCTTGGCGCGAGCGTTCTCGAATTGAACTGCTTCGCGTCCTAGCATGCGCTCGATGGAGATACTTCCGATGTACACCACAGCAAGGACTGCTACGGCCGGGAAAGCCGGGTACGCCCAGGTCAAACCTGCGCGCAGAAGCTGGTCCAAGGAAAAGAGTGGAAGGGCGTCTTGAACGTTCAAGCCCGCGTCCGAGAGTTTGACGATCAGCGTCGTCAGTCCGGCTAGGTAGAGAACGGCAATCAAGGACGCAGCAACCGCGCCATGACTTTCGAGGAGGCGATTCGAGAGAAGAGGACTCTGCTTTTTGCTCTTGCTCAACAGGTGTAATCATATGTTTTGGTGAGAGCGCTGCGTCATGCCTCGCGCCTATGATCGCGCCGATGGCCGAGGATGCGCACGAGCTGTTCCTGATCGACGGCAACTCGCTCGCCTACCGGGCGTTCTTCGCGCTGCCGGAGTCGATCGGTACCAGCGACGGGCGGCCGACGAACGCGATCTACGGGTTGGCCTCGATGCTGGTCAAGATCATCGACGAGCACTCGCCGGCCGGGGTGGTGGTCGCCTGGGACGCGGGGATGTCGGGCCGCGAGGTCACCTACGACCTCTACAAGGCGCAGCGCAAACCGCGCCCCGACCTGCTGCGCGAGCAGTGGCCCCATCTGATGCCGCTGGTCGAGGCCTTCGGCTACACCAACGTCAAGGTCGAGGGCTACGAGGCCGACGACGTGATCGCCTCGTTGACCAGGCAGGCGCGCGAGCAGGAGATCCCGGTGATGGTCGTCACCGGCGACCGCGACGCCTACCAGCTGGTCGGCGAGGGGGTGCGGGTGATGAGCACTTCGCGTGGGATCACCGAGACCAAGGTCTACGACGTCGCCGCGGTGCAGGAGCGCTACGGGGTGCCGCCGGAGCGGATCACCGACCTGATGGGGTTGCGCGGCGACACCTCCGACAACATCCCCGGCGTTCCCGGGATCGGCGAGAAGACCGCGACCCAGTTGCTGCAGCGCTTCGGCGACCTCGAGGGCGTGCTCGCCGCGGTCGACGAGATCTCCGGCGCCAAGCGCAAGCAGAACCTCGTCGAGCACGCCGACGACGCGCGCATGTCGAAGCAGCTCGCCACGCTTCAGTACGACATCGACACGGGCGTCGACCTCGAAGACGCGATGGGCAGCGAGCCCGACCGCGGCGCCCTGCGCGACTTCATGCGCGAGTTCGAGCTGCGCGCGGTGATGGAGCGGCTCGAAGAAGCGCTGCCCGAAGGGAATGCCGTGCCGGGCCGCCGGGTCGAGACCGAGCTCGAGGTCGAGACTGTCGCGGGCAAGCCCTCGGACCTCGAAGGGGGGGAGGGTCCCTTGCCGCTGGCGCTGGGCGACGAGCGTTGGGCGGCGGTCGAGGACGAGCGGTTGCTTGCCGGCTCCGCCGTGCTCGACGAGCTTGCGATCGCCCTCGCCGGCCGGCCCCTCGTCGCCCACGACGCGAAGTCGCTCGGCGGCGGTCGTCACGGCCTGCTCGCCGCGGCCGCGCGCGAGGGCGTCGATCTGACGCTCGACCACGACACGATGCTCGCCGCCTACCTGCTCGAGCCGCAACGGCGTACCTACGACCTGATCGAGCTGGCGGCCGACGCCGGCATCGGGCTCGCCGAGGAGATCGCCCCCGCGCGGGACAGCGAGGACGACGGTCAGCTCTCGCTTGACGGCGACGCCGAGGGCGAGGCCGGGCTCGATCCCGCCGAGGAGGCGCGCCTGGTCGCCGCTCTCGCCGAGGCGCAACGGCCGCGGGTCGCGGATCTGGGCCTCGAGGACCTGCTGCGCGAGGTCGAGCTGCCGCTCGTCCACGTCCTCGCCGCGATGGAACGCGAGGGGCTGAAGCTCGACGCCGAGCGGCTGGCCGAGGTCGGCGCCGGCTTCGGCGAGCGGATCGCGACCCTCGAGAAGGAGATCTACGAGCTGGCCGAGGAGGAGTTCACGATCGGCTCGCCGCAGCAGGTCGGCCGCGTCCTCTTCGAGAAGCTCGGCCTGACCCGCAAGCGGCGCGGCAAAACCGGCTTCTCGACCGACGCCCGCGTGCTCGCCCAGATCCGCGACGAGCACCCGATCGTCGAGAAGATCGAGAGCTGGCGCGAGCTGACCAAGCTGAAGAACACCTACCTCGACTCGCTGCCCGACCTGATCGACACGCGGACCGGTCGCGTCCACACCACCTTCAACCAGGCGGCGACGACCACCGGTCGCCTCTCCAGCACCAACCCCAACCTGCAGAACATCCCGATCCGCACCGAGATCGGCCGCCCGGTCCGGGCCTGCTTCGTCGCCGAGAAGGGCAACAGCCTGCTCTCCGCCGACTACAGCCAGGTCGAGCTGCGCGTCCTCGCTCACGTCGCCGACGAGGAGGTGCTGAAGGAGATCTTCCGCGCCGGCGAAGACGTGCACGCGGCGACCGCCGCCGAGGTCTTCGAGATCTCGCGCGAGGACGTCGACGTCGGCCAGCGCTCGAAGGCGAAGATGGTCAACTTCGGCATCGTCTACGGGCTGACCGGGTTCGGGCTCGCCGACCGGCTCAACATCCCGCGCAAAGAGGGCGAGGAATTCGTCTCGCGCTACCTCGAGCGCTTCCCCGCCGTGCGCGCCTTCCGCGAGCAGGTGGTCGAGCGCGCCCAGGAGGAGGGCTACGTGACGACGCTGATGGGGCGGCGGCGGGCTATCCCCGAGCTGCGCTCCGGCAACCCCAACACACGCCGGCTGGGGGAGAGGCTGGCGGTCAACACCGTGATCCAGGGCACCGCGGCCGACGTCATCAAGGTCGCGATGGTGCGCTGCCACCGCGCCCTACGCGAGGCCGGCGTCGAGACGCGCCTCGTCCTCCAGATCCACGACGAGCTGCTCTTCGAGGGGCCGCCGGGGGAGATGGACGGTGCGGTCGAGCTGGTGCGGCGCGAGATGTGCGCCGCCTACCAGCTCGACCCGGCGCTGGAGGTGGACGTCGGCGTCGGCCCGGACTGGCTCGACGCTAAGTAGCGACCGGCGGACGGGATTGATATGACGGTTGGCATGGACCGGGGGCTGGCCGTCATCCTCACCGCCTGCGCCGGCGGGCTGATCGCGCTGCAGGCGCCGATCAACGCCGGCTTGGGAAAAGCGACCGGGAGCCTGCCGGCGGCGCTGGTCTCCTTCCTGGTCGGAACGGTTGCGCTCGCCGCGATCGTCGTCCTCAGCGGCAAGGCCGGCGGGCTCTCCTCGACCTTCGACGTCAGCTGGTACTACCTGCTCGGCGGGCTGCTCGGCGCCGTCTACGTCGCCAACGCGCTCGTCGCGGTCACGGCGATCGGCGCGGGAGGCGTCGCGGCGGCGACGATCACCGGCCAGCTGACCGCCTCGGTGGCGATCGACCGGCTCGGCCTATTCGGCCTCGACCAGGTCCCGCTCAGCCCCGAGCGCGTGGTCGGGGTCGGGCTGCTGCTGGCCGGCACCGTCCTGGTCGTGCGCTGACGGCGCCGCGACGAACTCCGGCGGCGCGATCCGCAGGTAGTGGCCGAAGGACCAGTCGACGAAGCGCTTGGCGCCCATCGCCTTCACCAGCGGCCCCAGCAGGCGTGGCGGGATCCTCGGCACCAGCTTCTGCACGCGCAGCATCCAGCTGAACTTCCACTCGTGCGAGTCGTGGAACTCGGCGTAACGGGTGGCCGCGGCCTCGCGGCTCTGCCGCCCCTCGACCACCTCCCGCAGCTCCCGTCCCAGCGCGATCCCGAAGTAGAGCGCGGTGCGAATGCCCTCGGCGCTGAGCGGCAGGCAGTGCCCGGCCGAGTCGCCGGCGAAGAAGACGCCGCCCTCCGTTGCCCGCCGCAGCTTGTGCGGAATCCAGTTGCCCTGGTAGCGCACCTTCTCGCTGCCCAGGTCGTCGGCGAGCAGCTCGGTCGTCTCGCGGACGTGGAAGCGGGGGTCGAAGGAGCCGACCCCGATTCGCAGCTCGTCGCGCGCGGGGAAGCTCCAGCCGTAGCCGGCCGGCACGTAGCGGCGGTCGATCCAGACCTCGAGGTCCTCGCTGCTGCCGTCCGGGTGCACCTCGAGGCCGCGCGAGAGCGGCGCGTCGGGGGGCTGGTAGCCGTCGCCGCTGGCCAGCATCCGGCGCCAGCCGAGCGCGTCGACGACGAGCGGGGCGGTGATCGTTCCGCGGTCGGTCTCGACCGCGATCGCGCCGTCGCCGCTGGCCGGGCGCCCCCGCCCGTTGACCTTGGCGGTCTCGAAGCGGGCCTCGCCGCACTGGCCCCAGAGCAGCTCGCATAGCTCGCGGTAGTCGAAGGTCGAGAAGGTGAAGGGGAGGGGGAAGCGCGAGTCGCCGTGGGGCGTGTGCATCAGCAGCGAGTCGAAGCGCTGCCGCTCGGCGTCCATCAGCCCCAGCGCTTCCATCCACACGGTCGGGATGCCGCAGGCCGAGGTCTGCCGCTCGCCGATCTCGTAGCGGTCGACGACCAGCACGTCTGCCCCCGACCCGGCCAGCTCGCGAGCCACCGCCAGCCCGGCGAAGCTGGCGCCGCAGATCAGTACGTCGTGGCCGCCGTCGAGGGGCGTGCGCTCCTCGCCGCGTTTCGTCGCTCTCACCGGCACGACGCAGAGCGTATCCACCTGCAATTATCTGCCGCTGTGTCCGTGACCGATACGACCGTTACCCCTGACTCCACCGGCACGCCCGTGGAGGGCTCCGGCGGCCTGCTCGTCGAAGTCGACGGCAAGGTCGTGCCGAACTACGCGGCGACGATGGTCTCCTTCGAGGAGGGCGACGTCGTCAAGGGCAAGGTCGTGCGCATCGACAAGGACGAGGTCCTGGTCGACATCGGCTACAAGTCCGAGGGCGTCATCCCCTCTTACGAGCTCTCGATCCGCAAGTCGGTCAATCCGGCCGAAGAGGTTGAGCTCGGGGAAGAGGTCGACGCCCTGGTCCTCACCAAGGAAGACAACGAGGGTCGCCTCGTCCTCTCCAAGAAGCGCGCCCGCTTCGAGAAGGCCTGGCGCAAAATCGAGGCGGCCGCCGAGTCGGGCGAACCGGTCAAGGGCAACGTGATCGAGGTGGTCAAGGGCGGCCTCATCCTCGACCTCGGGGTGCGCGGCTTCCTGCCCGCTTCGCTGGTCGACATCCGCCGCGTCCACAACCTCGAGGAGTTCACCGGCCAGACGCTCGAGTGCAAAGTGATCGAGCTCAACCGCAGCCGCAACAACGTCGTCCTCTCGCGTCGCGCCGTGCTCGAGGAAGAGCGCAAGGAGGTGCGCGAGCAGATCCTCGACCGCCTCCAGCCGGGCCAGATCGTCGAGGGCAAGATCTCCAACATCGTCGACTTCGGCGCCTTCGTCGACCTCGAGGGGATCGACGGCCTGATCCACATCTCCGAGCTTTCCTGGAGCCACGTCAACCACCCCTCCGAGGTGGTGGCGATCGGCGACACGGTGCGGATCAAGGTGCTCGACATCGATCGCGACCGGCAGCGCATCTCGCTCGGCCTCAAGCAGACCCAGGAGGACCCGTGGCAGCGGGTCCTCAACTCGCACCGTCCAGGCGACGTGCTCGAGGGCGAGGTGACCAAGGTCGTCGCCTTCGGCGCCTTCGTCGAGATCCTGCCCGGGGTCGAGGGGCTGGTCCACATCTCCGAGCTCGCCGACCACCACGTGGAGAGCCCGGGCGAGGTGGTCGAGCCCGGCACCAAGCTGAACGTCAAGATCCTCGAGATCGACGAGGAGCGGCGGCGGCTGTCGCTCAGCATCAAGCAGGTCGAGGAGAACCGGATGGCGCTGGGGGATCTCGGAGAGCAGATCGAGGCGGCTGGGGATTCTTCCGAGCAGGACGATGCGTCTCAGCCGGCGGGTCCTGTCGCGGAGGAGGACTCCTCGTCCTCGCAGGCTGCGGGCGAGGAGCCCACCTCCACGCCACCCGCCGGAGAGGCGGATGCGCCCCAGGCCGAAGAGGCGCCGGCCGAAGAAGCTGAGGCTTCCGCCGAGGAGGCAGCGCCAAGCGGTTCTGGTGAGGAAGCTTCGGAGGGGCCGGTGGCTGAGACGCCCGAGGAGGCCGAAGAGGCTGAGCAGGAGGGGGAATCGGTCGAGGAGCGGCCGGATTCCCCCGACGACACCGATGAGGCGGCCGGCGATTCCGAGGAGGCCGAGTCGCCCGCTGAGGAACCGTCCCAGTCCTAGTCGCGTCGTGCCTCTGACGATCGGGCTTACCGGCGGGATCGCGGCGGGGAAGTCCGAGGCGCTGGCGGCCTTCGGAAGGCTGGGAGCGGCGACGATCTCCAGCGACGCTGTCGTGCACGAGCTGCTCGACTCCGAGCCGTTGATCGGTCGCCTGACCGAGCGCTGGGGGGAGGGGATCGCGCCGGAAGGGCGGGTCGACCGCAGCAAGGTGGGGGAGATCGTGTTTGGGGACCCAGAGCAGCTGAAATGGCTGGAGGCTCAGGTCCACCCCTTGGTCGGGGAACGGATCGGAAGTTGGCTTGCCTCGCTTGCGAGCGACGTCAAGGTTGCCGTGGTCGAGGTGCCGCTGCTGTTCGAGGGCGAGATGGCGCCGGTTTTCGACACCACCGTGGCGATCGTCACCTCCGACGAGGTGCGGCGGGCGCGCGCAGAGGCGCGGGGCCACGCCCTCGTCGGCGAGCGCGAGGCGCGTCAACTGCCGCAGGAGGAGAAGGCGGCTCGCGCCGCACACGTGGTCGAGAACGAGGGCAGCATCGAGGACCTGGAGCGTCGCCTGTCCGCCCTGGTCGCGAAGCTGCAGGAGTGAGCAGGGTCCGTAGACGCAGGCGTCGGCTGGCGCTCGGCGCGGCGGCGCTCGCGGTCATTCTCGCCATCGGCCTGCTGCTGCGCGGCACGATCGACAAGGCGATCCAGGAACTGACGTTGCCGCTCAAACACGAGGACGTGATCCGCCAGCAGGCGCGCGAAAAGGGCGTCGACGCGGCGCTGATCGCGGCCGTGATCTACTCGGAGTCGAAGTTCAGCGAAAGCACCTCGAGCGCGGGGGCGCGGGGGCTGATGCAGATCACACGCGACGCGGCAAACGACATCGAGCGCCACAGCGGCGGCACCACGTTCCGCTTCGGCGACCTCTCCGACCCAGAAATCAACATCCGCTACGGGACGTTCCTGCTGCGCGAACTGCTCGATCGCTACGGGGGCGACGAGGCGGCGGCCCTCGCCGCCTACAACGCCGGCCCCGGCAACGCGGACAAGTGGGGCGGCAGCGACCTCACGGTCGAGGAGATCCCCTTCCCGGAAACCCGCGCCTACGTCGAAGAGGTGCTCGAAAAGCAGCGCGAATACCGCGAGGAATACCCGCGCGAGCTGGGGTACCGGTGAGCGAGGCTCCGCGCCCCCGCCTCGCCGCGCTGGCGCTCGCCGTCGGCCTCGTCCTCGCCGACTCCTCGATCGTCGTCCTGGCGCTGCCGCAGATCTACCGCGAGCTCGACACCAGCGTTGCCGGCGTGACCTGGGTGCTCGTCTCCTTCAACCTGGTGATGGCCTTGGCGGCGGTACCGGCCGCTCACGTCGCCCGCCGCGTCGGCCCCGCTCGGGCCGCCGCCGTCGGGCTTGCCGTGTTCGCTGGCGCCGGCGTCGCCTGCGCCGCCTCCGAGCATCTCAGCACCCTGATCGCCGCACGCTGCGTGCAGGCCATCGGCGGTGCGGCGGCGGTGACGGCGGCGCTCGAGCTGCTCCCCGCCACGGTCGGCTCCGAGCGCCGCGCGACCGAGATCTGGGTCGCCGCCGGGGCCACCGGGGCGGCGCTCGGGCCTGCGCTTGGCGGCCTGCTCACCGAGCTCGTCTCCTGGCAGTCGATCTTCCTCGTCCAGGTGCCGATCGCCCTGGCAGCGGCGGTGCCGATCCTCGCCGTCGCCCGGCACGAGGCGGCGACCGGCGTCCTCTCTGGAGAGCTGCGCCCCACCGGTCGCCCTCATCTGCTCGCCAATTTGGCGCTGGCACTGGTCTCGGCGGCGATCGCCGGCGCCCTCTTCCTGCTTGTCCTGCTTCTGATCGAGGGCTGGCAGCTGCAGCCGATCGGCGCCGCGATCGTGGTCAGCGTAATGCCGGTCGCGGCCCTCGCCGGCGCCCGGCTTGGCCGCTTGGTCCCGGACGCCAAGGCACGCGCCGCCGCCGGGGCGATCTTGGTCTCCGGTGGGCTCGCGGCCCTAGCGCTGCTGCCTCACGCCGAGGTCGCGCTGACGATCCCGCCGCAGGTCCTGATCGGCATCGGGCTCGCGCTCGTCCTCTCGGCGCTGACCGAGACGGCCCTCGCGGGCCGCGCCCCGCAGGCGATCCACGGTGGCTGGACGATCTCCGCCCGGCACGCCGGCGTCGTCGTCGGGCTGCTCGCCCTGACGCCGATCTTCACCCACGACATCGCCGCCCAGCGGCACGATGCGATCGAAGCGGGTACCGCGGTGATCCTCGACGCGCGCGTGCCGGCGCTGCTCAAGATCGACCTCGCGCAGCGGATCGAGGACCGCCTGGAAGGAGAGCGGGGCAAGGTGCCGACGATCGGCTCCGCCTTCGAGCCGCTTCCGGACGATCCCGAAGAACGCGCCGCGGCACTGCAGCTGCGCGACGAGCTGCAGGAGCAGCTGAACCGGGGCGCGACCCATGCCTTCAGCCCCTCCTTCGGCCTCGCGGCGCTGATCGGCCTGCTCGCGCTGATCCCGATCGGGCTAGCTAGGAGGGTCGATCTGTGAGCTCACGGCCGGGAAAGGTCCTCCTCGTTGTGGCGATCGTCGCCGCGGTGGCCCTGCCCGCGATCTATCTGGCCGCGGGTGGCTCCTCCTACGCCCCGGCCAAGACTCAGGACCCGTGCAAGCACCGGCCCTGGCGCAATCCGGAAGGCCTCGACGAAATCGCTCAGCAGTTCACGCTCTCCGCGCTGGACGGCGCCGCCTGCGAGCTGGGCGTCAGTCGCGAGACCCTGGCGCGGGCCCTGGCCACCCCCGAGTCGCGCGAACGCTTCGCCGAGCGCTACGGGATCGGCGACGCCGAGCTCGCGCGCGCGATCCGCGCCGGCCTGCTGCGCGCCGTCGACGACGCCGAAGAAGCGAATGCGCTCCCCCCGCTGGTCGCCGGGCCCCTGCGCGAATACCTGAAGAGCATCCCGCTCGACCAGGCGATCGAACTGATCGAAAACGCCCGCACGATCTTCGAAGGAGCCGAAGGCCTCCTCGGCCCCCTGCAGGGCTTGCTCGAAGGCTTTCTTCCCTGAGGCAGGGTTATCTGAGAATGGGACGAGTCCGGGCGCCCGGGGGAGGGTCCCCGGGAACTCCCGGCGAAGCCGGCCC
>DASVFR010000011.1:0-85218 GCA_036379955.1 Solirubrobacterales bacterium | reverse complement strand
GGGTTTACCTCACGGCACGTCGTGGAGGTCGAATGCGCGTAATCGGAGGAGAGCTGGGGGGACAGCGGCTGGTGGCACCGCGGGGGTGGAAGGTGCGGCCGACCTCCGAGCGGGCGCGGGAGGCGATCTTCTCGGTGCTGGGGACGAGGGTCGAGGGGGCGACGGTTCTCGATCTCTACTGCGGCACCGGGGCGCTGGCGATCGAGGCGCTCTCGCGTGGCTCCTCGCACGCCACGCTCGTCGACCGCGACGTCCGCGCCGCGCTCGGCAACGTCGAGCGGCTCGGCCTCGGCGAGCGGGCCGACCTCGTCCGCGCCGAGGTCTCGCGCTGGCTGTCCGGCCGACCGGAGACGGCAGGCGCCCCCCGCTTCGACCTCGTCTTCGTCGATGCCCCGTATAGACTCGCCGACCGCGTGGGGCAGGAAATCGACACCCATCTGGCGCTGTTGCTCGCGCCCGGAGGCCGGGCGGTCGTCGAGAGCGGGGCGCGTCGACCGCTGCGCGTCGAGTCGCTGCTGCGCCTGCGTCAGCGTCGCTACGGCGCCGCCGACGTCTCGATCTACGGGGTCGAGAGCTGATGGCCGCGCGCGACGGCACCGTGGTCTGCCCGGGGAGCTACGACCCGGTCACCAACGGCCACATCGACATCATCACCCGCAGCTCCGAGGTCTTCGAGCGGGTTGTCGTCGGCATCGTCAACAACCCGATGCGCAAGGAGAGGACGCTCTTCACCGCCGAGGAGCGCAAGGCGCTGATCGAAGAGGCGACCGCGAGCCTCGGCAACGTCGAGGCGCGGATCTTC
The DNA here is from genome assembly GCA_036379955.1 of Solirubrobacterales bacterium. Taxonomy (GTDB): domain Bacteria; phylum Actinomycetota; class Thermoleophilia; order Solirubrobacterales; family 70-9; genus VRUE01. Next base: position 84,416 of record DASVFR010000011.1, on the reverse strand, counting down.
TCCAACCTGCTGGTCGAGTTCGCCCGCGAACTCGGGGCGAAGGCGATCGTCAAGGGCCTGCGCGCGATCTCCGACTTCGAGTACGAGTTCGAGATGGCTCAGCTCAACCGCAAGCTCGACCCCGGGATCGAGAGCATCTACATGATCGCCTCGCCGCAGTACAGCTTCCTCTCGTCCACCGGCGTCAAGGAAATGGCGACCTTCGGCGGCGACGTCGCCGACCTCGTGCCGCCCCCCGTCGCGGCCGCGATGGCGGACCGCCTGCCCGCCAGGTAGGCTTTCGGCGAGGAGCGGAGTTGGGCGAGAGCTTGCAAAAAGCCGAGGAAATAACCGCTTCTTCACCGAAATCGCCGCTTACACGTAGGCTTACGACCTTCTGATGGACGTTCTCGTTCTCATAGACAAGCTCGACGACGTTGTTCACAACGCCCGGCCCGTCCCTCTGACGGACCAGGTTCGCGTCGATCGCGAGGAGATCTACGACCTGCTCGACCAGATGCGGGCGACGATCCCCGAGGAGATCAAGCAGGCGCGCTGGATCGTCAAGGAGCGTCAGGAGATGCTGGCCGAGGCCAAGCGCGAGGCGGAGCGCATCGTGCGCGAGGCGCGCGAGCAGCAGGCCCGCCTGATCTCCGACGAGGAGGTCACCAAGCAGGCCGAGCGGGCCGCCGACGAGATCGTCGAGGACGCCCGCACGCGCGAGCGTGAGATCCGGCTCGGCGCCGAGGACTACGCCGACGAGATCCTCAACACGCTCGAGGTCAACCTGCAGAAGTTCCTCGCGGCCGTGCAGCGCGGGCGGGACCGGCTTGCTGGGCGGGACGAGGAACCCGTAGCCGAGTTGGACGAGTCTCAGTAGCGCTTGCGGTTGGGAGGGGCAGGGTGCCCCTCCGGCTTGCTGGGTTTTTCGCCTGACCACGCACTGGCCGTCCGAGGAATGGTGGTCGGGCGAAAAAGAGGACGCCGCTGCGCCGGAGGGGCACCCTGCCCCTCCTCACGAAGCGCTACTTCTCTTCTAGGTTTAGCTCTTGGAGCTTGGCCCAGCGCGGGTCGGGCGCTTGCTCGTGCTTGTGGGCCTCGGGGTCAGCGTTATTCAGAGACTCTCCGCAGACGGGGCAGAGGCCGGCGCAGTCTGCCCGGCAGAGGAGCTGGGTGGGGAGGGCTAGGACGGCGGCGTCGTGGGCCCAGCGGCTTAGGTCGAGCTCGTCGTCGGTGACGTAGGGGCTGGTCAGCTCCTCGTCGTCGGTTCCTTCCTGGGCGACCTCGCGGGCGTCGACCTCGGTCTCCAGCGCCGCGGCTTCGAGGCAGCGCATGCAGGGGCCCTCGACCCGGAGGGGGAAGCGCAGGCGGAAGGCGTAGCCGCTGCTGTGGCGGGAGAGGTCGAGGCGGGAGGGCGCCGTATCGGGGACGGCGACGTAGGACTGGCCGCCGAGCTCCAGCGGCTCGAGCCGAACCGACACCTCCAGCCGCCTGCCCTCGCCGTGGGCGAGGGAGAGCCGGGCGAGGTCGATGATCGTCGTCGCTTCGCTCATGGATGCCTCCTCCGCTTCGGCCGGGCTTACGATGGCAAGCCCCGACGAGGTTACGCAATGGCTCGATTCGACTGGACACCCGAGGTCTACCTGGAGCGGATCCGCGCTCTGATGCCGCGCTACGACGAGCTGCAGGAGCAGGCGATCGCCGCGATCCCCTTCCCGCCCGAGCGCGTCCTGGAGCTGGGGATGGGGACGGGGGAGACGACGCGCCGCCTGATCGAGGCTCATCCCGACGCCTGGGTCATCGGCCTCGACTCCAGTCCCGACATGGTCTTCCGCGCCCGCCAGACCTACGACGACGTGCAGCTCGCCCGCATGGAGGACCCCCTTCCAGACGGCCCCTGGGACCTGGTCATCTCCGTCCTCTCGGTGGGCGACCTGCCCGACGACCAGCTGGAGGCTCTCTGCCGCCGGGTCCGCGAGCAATCCCGCGCCTTGGTGATCGGCGACGCCTTCGAGGAAGACAAGCTCAAGAAGCTGGTCGACTGGTCGGCCGGCGAGATCACCTGGCGGGCCGACGACCTCGCCGTCGTTCGAGCCACCTGCAAATAGCTTTCGAGCGCTGGGACGGGCCCGGCCCGCGAGCGTGCCGGTTGATCGTCTCTCGCGCGGGTGGCGAAGGCAGGGCGCCTCTCGAACCGGCGGATACTCAAAGTGTCGAGCCAACTGGCTCGACGCTTGTCGGGGCGAGAGGCGCCCTGCCTTCGCCGGGACCCGCGCGCTGAGGCGCTCACACCCGCTACCATCCCGCGACCGATGGCCGTCCCCAAGAAGAGAACCTCCAGCGCCCGCCGCGACAAGCGCCGCGCCAACCACAAGGCCGGCAAGGCGCCGCTGAGCCGCTGTCCCCGCTGCCACAGCCCGCGCCTCCCGCACCGCGTCTGCCCGACCTGCGGCACCTACGCCGGGCGCGAGGTGATCGTGCACAAAGTCGCCGAGCCCTCGGCGCCCGCCGACTCGGAGTAGCGCTTGGCCTCCGGGCCGACCGTGGCCCTCGACGGCTTCGGCGCCGAGCAGGGCTTTGCCGCGCTCGCCGAGGGGGCGAAGCTGGCTGCTGCCGACGGCATCCGCGTGCGCGTGTTCGGGCCTCCCGACCGGCTCGGGCTCGACGGCACCGCTGGCGTCGAGGTGGTCCCCACCTCCGAGTGGATCGGCAACGAGGAGGACGCGGTTGCCGCTGTAAGGGGCAAAGTAGATGCCTCGGTAGTGCGCGCCGTAGCCGACGTCGCCGCGGGTCGGGCCGACGCGATCGCGAGCCCCGGCTCCACCGGCGCGACGATGGCCGCCGCCACCTTCGGCCTGCGCCGCCTGCGGGGGGTGAAGCGGCCGGCGCTCGCCGTGCAGCTCCCGGTCCCGGGCAAGCGGGTGCTCTTCCTCGACGTCGGCGCCAACGTCGAGGTGCGCGCGCAGCACCTGGTCCAGTTCGCCTACCTCGGCGCCGCTTTCAGCGAGGCGGTGCTCGGCGTCGAGCGGCCGCGGGTCGGGCTGCTCTCGGTCGGCGAGGAGGCCGGCAAGGGACGCGACGAGGTCGCCGAGGCGCACGCCACCCTCGCCGCCGCGAGCGGGATCGACTTCGCCGGCAACGTCGAGGGCCGCGACCTGCCGGCCGGTGCCGCCGACGTCGTCGTCACCGACGGCTTCACCGGCAACGTCGCGTTGAAGCTGATGGAGGGAACGGCGAAGGCGGTCACCGGCGCGATCCGCGACGCCGCCCGCGCCAACCCTCTCGCCGCTCTCGGCGGCCTGCTGATGCGACCGGCGCTCGGCGGCCTGCGTCGCGAGCTGCACCCCGACACTACGGGCGGCGCGATCCTGCTTGGGCTGCGCGGCGTCGCCGTCGTCGGCCACGGCAGCTCCGGCGCCGAGGGGATCGCCAACGCGGTGCGCCTCGCCGCCCGCTGCGTCGAGGTCGACGCGGTCGGCCGCACCGCCGCCCTGCTGAGCGAGGGCGGCGCCGGGCGCGGCCAGCTCGACGTCGATCGCGGCGCCGGGGGCGAGGCGTGATAGGAAAGGAGCGATGACCCGCGAGGAAGTCCTCACCCTGGTGCGCGAGCACCTCGCCGAGGAGCTGGAAGTCGACGCGGAGCAGATCGCCGAGGGAACCCGCTTCAAGGAGGACCTCGACGCCGACTCGCTCGACCTCTACGAGTTGGTCATGGAGCTCGAGGACACCTACGGGATCTCGGTCTCCGAGGAGCAGGCCGCCAAGATCGCGACGGTGGGAGACGCGGTCGAGTTCGTGCTCGCGCACGCCCCGTCGTCTACGTGAGCGAGCCCCCGCAGAGCACCCTGTCGGAATTGATTGCCGACCTCCCGGAGGACCTGCGGCGGCAGGCGCTGACGCACACGTCCTGGGTCAACGACGACCGCATCGCCTCCTACGAGCGCCTTGCCTACCTGGGCGACAGCGTCCTCGCCCTCGCCGTCGCCGACGAGCTCGTCGACCGCTTCCCCGACGAGGACGCCGGCAGCCTGACCAAGATCCACAACCACGCGGTCAGCGGCGTCTCCTGCGCCGAGGTCGGGCGCGCGCTCGGAGTGCCCGAGATGCTGCGCGCCGCCGAGCCCGGGACCCCCGACGGCGGCATTCCGGCCGCCATCCTGCTCGGCGGCGAGCGGCCGGTCCCCGAGGCGACCGAGGCGCTGATCGGCGCCTGCTTCCTCGCCTTCGGCTTCGAGGAGGTCGCGGGCGCCGTGGTCGCTGCCTTCGAGTCGCGGATCGTGCACGCCGCCGAGACCCCGACCGACTTCAAGTCCGCCCTGCAGGAGCTGCTCGCGCGGCGGCGCAAGACCGTGAGCTACGAGGTGACGGCCGAAACCGGACCGTCGCACCGCCGCCACTTCGAGGTCGCCGCCATGGTCGACGCGAAGCGGGTGGGCGCGGGGGGCGGCCGCAGCAAGAAGGCGGCCGAGCAGGCCGCCGCCGAGCAGGCGCTGAAAAAGCTCGGAAGCTAGGGGTTGGCGATCGCGTCCGATCTGCTCGCGAGGCTAGGCTGCCCAAGGGTCGTGGGAGTGGCGACCGAGGACTGCGCATGTACCTGAGATCGATAGAGATGAAGGGGTTCAAGTCGTTCCCCGAGCGGGCGAAGCTCGAGTTCTCGCCCGGCGTCAGCGTGATCGTCGGCCCCAACGGCTCGGGCAAGTCGAACATCACCGACGCGGTGCTCTGGGCGCTTGGCGAGCAGAGCCCGGGCGCGATCCGCGGCGCCTCGATGCAGGACGTGATCTCGGCCGGCGGCAAGGGCGTCGGCCAGCGCCGCCAGGCGGAAGTCGAGGTGACGATCGACAACTCCGAGGGCCGGGCCGCGACGGAGCTCTCCGAGATCGCGGTCAAGCGCACGCTCGACCGCTCCGGCGACGGCACCTACCGGCTGAACGGTGCCCGCTGCCGCCTCGTCGACGTGGTCGAGGTGCTCTCCGACACCAACCTCGGCCGCGAGATGCACTCGGTGATCAGCCAGGGCCGGGTCGAGTCGATCGTCCACTCCAAGCCGCGTGAGCGGCGTCTCCTGGTCGAGGAGGCGGCCGGCCTCGGCAAGCACCGCAAGCGCCGCCGCTGGGCTGAGCTGAAGCTGCGCGCCGCGCGCGACAACCTCGACCGGGCGCTCGACCTCGAGCGCGAGGCGCGGGCCCGGCTGCGACCCCTGAAGCGCCAGGCGCAGGCGGCTGAGCTGGGGGCTCGGATCGAGCGCGAGGAGCTTGGCCTGCGCGGACAGCTGGTCGCCGAGGAGCTGCGCTTCGGCGCCGACCGCGCGGCGGCGGCCGAAAAGGCCGCGCGCGAGGCGCGCGCCAAACGGGCGGAGCTGGAGAAGCGGCTGGCCGAGGTGAGCGAGAAGCGCCGCGCCGCCGAGGAGCGCTTCGCCGCTCGCGACCGCGAGCGGACTCAGGCCTGGGGTGTGCTGACCAAGCTGCGCGGCGAGCAGCAGCGGGTCGCGGTCCGCGCCGTGAGCCTCGGCGGCCGCGAGGAGGAGATCGCGGCTGGGCTGGAGGAGCTGCGCACCGAGCTCGGACCGCTGACGCTGGACGTCGGCGACGGCGCCGCTCCCGGCGAGCGCGTGCGCAAGCTCGAGGAGGAGCTGGACGAGATCGGGGCCGGCCTGGCAAGCGCCGGCGAGGGACTTGAGAGGGCCCGCTCGGCGGACGCCGGCGAGGCCGCTCGCGAGGCCGCGCTCGGGGCGGTGCGCAGCGGCGCCGAGCGCGCCTCTCGTCACGCCCGGCGGGCCGAGGGCCTGCTCGGCGAGCGCCACCGCGAGCAGCTGCGCAAGCGGCTGGCGGCCGGTGAGCAGCTGCTCGACGACGTGCGCGCCGCCGCCGCCGCCGCGAGCGCCGCCGAGGCGGCGATCCTCGCCCGGGTCGAGCGGATCGAGCAACGGGTGGTCGGCGGCGAGGACGACGGCGACGAGATCGCCGAGGAGATGCGGGCCTGCTCGCAGCGCGAGTACGAGCTGCAGACGGAGATGAACGCGGCCGCGGACCGCCTCACCGAGGTCGAGGTCGAGGCCGCTCACCTCGGCGACCGCCGCGCCGAGGCGGAGAGGGAGCTGGCGGCGATCGCCGAGCGGCTGGGCGAGGAGGTCGCGCCGGCGGAGCGGGCGCTGAGCGAGGAGGAGCGAGCCGAGATCGACCGCCGCCTGGAGCGCCTGGAGCGCCGCCGCGCCCAGATCGGGCCGGTCAACCCCCTGGCCGAGCAGGAGTACGAGGAGGCGCGTGAGCACGTCGAGTCGCTGCAGGCCCAGCGCGAGGACACCGAGCGCGGGATGCGCGAGCTGGAGGCGCTGATCCGCGACATCGACCGCGAGATCGAGCGCGCCTTCGAGCAGACCTTCGAGGCGACGGCGAAGAACTTCGAGGAGATGGTCGAGCACCTGTTCCCCGGCGGGCGCGGCGCGCTGCGCAGGGTGGCCCTGCGGCCGGTGCGCGACGCGGCCGACGAGGAGGCCCCCGCGGCCGCGGCCGCGGGCGAGGTCGAGGCCGACGAGGAGGGAGAAGAGGAGCGCGAGGAGCTCGGGGTCGAGATCGAGGTCACTCCGGCCGGCAAGTCGACCCGCAAGCTCTCGCTGCTCTCCGGCGGCGAGAAGTCGCTGGTCGCGATCGCCTTCGTCTTCGCGGTGTTTCTCGCCCGGCCCTGCCCCTTCTACATCCTCGACGAGGTCGAGGCCGCCCTCGACGACGCCAACATCGATCGCTTCCTGCAGCTGATCCGGCGCTTCTCCGACCGCGCCCAGTTCGTCATCGTCACCCACCAGAAACGGACGATGGACGCCGCCGACGTCCTCTACGGGGTCAGCATGGGCGGCGACGGGATAACGAAGGTCGTCTCCCGCAAGCTGCCCCGCGAAGTAGGCGAGGACGGCGAGGAGGAGGGGGAGGTGGCAGAGGCGTCCGCGCCGCCGCCCTTCGCCGGCGTCGAGGAGGCGGAGCACGAGACAGCTCCGAGCGACGAGGAGGCCTCGCCCGAGGGCCCTGGATTGATCGGCGAGCAGCCCGCCGCGTCGCCGCCGTCTCCTCCCCGCTCCGCCGAAGCCGCCTAGCTCAGCCTGAGTTCCGTATTCGTCATCCATGCGATGTCGAAAACGGGATTGACTCTCCAGCCCTTAAAGAAAATAGAACGTTCCTAAGCCGGGGAGCGCGCTACGCTGACTCGAGGGAGCGAAAGGAGGGCTGGTGTCCCAACGCCACATGGACAGGCTGACGTCGTTCGACACGTCGTTCCTGACCAACGAGAGGTCCAACGGGCACATGGCGATCGGGGCCGTGCTCATGTGCGGGGGGAGGCCGCCGAGCCAGGAGGACTTCCTCGCCCACGTCCGAAGCCGCGTCCACCTGCTGCCGCGCCTGCGCCAGCGCCTCGCCTTTCCGCCGCTGCGTCTCGGCACGCCCTTCTGGGTCGACGACCGCGAGTTCGACCTCGACAACCACGTGCGCCGGGTCGGGCTGGCGGCCCCGGGCGACGACGAACGCTTCCACGAGCTCGTCGGCGAGATCCTCTCACCGCCCCTGGACCGCTCGCACCCGCTCTGGCAGCTCGTCCTCGTCGACGGCTTCGCGGACGATCGCTTCGCGGTCGTCTACAAGACCCACCACGCGATGGCCGACGGCTTCTCGGCGGTTGACATCGGCACCCTGCTCTTCGACGTCGAGCCGAAGGCCGAGCCGGTGCGGGTCGAGGAGGACTGGCAGCCGCGTCCGACGCCGACGCGCTCGGCGCTCCTCGTCCACGCCGGGGCCGGCATCTGGGGGACGTTCCGCCGCCTGGCGCGCTGGATCGGCAATGCGGTGCGCAGGCCGGGGCGCGCGACCCGGCGCGCCGCCGACGGCATTGCCGGCCTCTGGGAGGTGACCTGGGCGCTGGCGAAGCCGGCGCCGAGGGTGCCGCTCAACGTCGAGATCGGCCCGGCGCGCAGCTTCGCCTGGGCCGGGTTCGCACTGCACGACTTCAAGGCGATCAAGAACGCCCTCGGCGTCACCGTCAACGACGTCATCCTCGCCGCCACCGCCGGGGCCCTGCGCCGCTGGCTGGGGGACCGCGAGGTCCCGGTCGAGGGGATGGAGCTGAAGGCGCTGGTGCCCGTCTCGATTCGCACCGAAAACGAGCAGGGCGAGCTCGGCAACAAGCTGACCGCGATGCGCGGCCCGCTGCCGGTCGGCATCGCCGATCCCGTTGAGCGCGTGCGCTCGATCCACGCCGCGATGGAGGAGCTGAAGTCCTCCAGGCAGCCGCTGGGGGCGGAAGCGATCTGGGGTCTCAACGACTGGTTCCGCGACTTCGCGCCGCCGGTCCTGCTCTCGCCGACCGCGGCGATCAACTTCTCGACCCGGCTCTTCAATCTGCTCGTCACCAACTTCCCCGGGCCGCAGATCCCCTTCTACATCCTCGGCCGCGAGCTGGAGGGCGTCTTCCCGATCGGCTTCCTCGCCCGCCGCCACGCGCTGGCGATCGCGATCATCAGCTACAACGGCCAGGTCAACTTCGGCCTGCTCGCCGACCGCGCCTCGATGCCCGACGTCGAACGGCTCTCCGGGTACCTGGCCGAGGCCGTCGAGGAGCTCCGGGCCGCCGGCCGGATAGCCTCTCCGGCCAAGTTCGATGGCGACCAGCTGGCAGGAGATATTCGACCTCGGTTCGCGCGAGAGCGCGAACGTCTCGGCGGCTGAGGACCCCGAGCGCCGCCGCGGCGTCTTCCGCCGCCTGCGCGAGAGCCTCTCCAAGAGCCGTCAGGCGCTGGCCGAGGAGCTTTCGGCCAGCTTCTTCGAGCGCATCGACGAGGAGACCTGGGAGCGGCTCGAGGAGGCGCTGATCCTCGCCGACGCCGGGGCGCCGACCACCGCCAAGGTGGTCGAGCGGCTCGAGCACGAGGTCGAGGGGGGCAGCGTCGCCGCCGACGGCGAGGCGGTGCAGGCGCGCCTTATCGAGATCCTCGCCGAGGTCGCCGGTACCGGCCGCGGCCCGATCGACCTGCGCGCTGAGCCGGCGGTGCTGCTGATGGTCGGCGTCAACGGCACCGGCAAGACGACGACAATCGGCAAGATCGCCTGGCACCTCTCCCAAGAGTTCGGCCTCTCGGTCGTGCTTGGCGCCGCCGACACATACCGCGCTGCCGCGGCTGAGCAGCTGGCCGAGTGGGCCGAGCGAGCCGGCGCCGAGCTGGTTCGCGGCCAGGAGGGCGCCGACCCGGGCGCCGTCGCCTTCGACGCGATCGAGGCGGCGCAGGCGCGCGGCGCCGACGTCGTCATCGTCGACACCGCCGGGCGCCTGCACACCCAGGGCAACCTGATGGACGAGCTGACCAAGGTGCGGCGGGTGATCGCCAAGCAGATGCCCGGCGCCCCGCACGAGACCCTGCTCTCGATCGACGCCACGACCGGCCAGAACGGCCTGCGCCAGGCGCGGATCTTCGCCGACGCCGTCGAGGTCGACGGCGTCGTCCTGACCAAGCTCGACGGCACCGCCAAGGGCGGCATCGTGCTTGCCATCGCCGACGAGCTCGGCATCCCGGTCAAGCTGATCGGCGCCGGCGAGACGCTAGAGGACCTCCGCCCCTTTGACCCCACCGACTTCGCCAACGCGCTGCTCGCCGAGTAGCCTGGAGCGGTGTTCGACCAGCTCTCAGACCGGCTGCAGGCGACGCTCTCGGAGGTGCGCTCGCGGGGCAAGCTGAGCGAGGCCGACGTCGACGCCGCGATGCGCGAGATCCGGCTGGCGCTGCTCGAGGCCGACGTCAACTTCAAGGTCGTCAAAGGTTTCACCAAGACGCTGAAGGAGCGCTGCCTGGGGGCCGACGTGCTGGGGAGCCTCGATCCCGGCCAGCAGGTGGTGAAGATCGTCAACGAGGAGCTGACCGGGCTGATGGGCGGGACCGGGCGCGACCTCGCCTTCTCCTCCAGCGGGCCGACCGTGATCCTGATGGCCGGCCTGCAGGGCTCGGGCAAGACGACCGCCTGCGCCAAGCTCGCCCGCCACCTGCGCGAGAACGGCCGCAGGGACGTCGCGCTCGCCGCCTGCGACGTCTACCGCCCGGCCGCCGTCGAGCAGCTGGTCACGGTTGGCAAGCGGGCCGGGGCCCACGTCTACGAGAAGGGGACCGACGCCGACCCGGTCGAGATCGCCGCCTGGGCGCTCGAGCAGGCGAAGACCGAGCGCCGCGACGTGCTGATCGTCGACACCGCCGGTCGCCTGCACGTCGACGCCGACCTGATGGAGGAGCTGGCGCGGATCCGCAAGCGGGTCACGCCGCACGACGTGCTGCTTGTGGTCGACGCGATGACCGGCCAGGACGCCGTTGGGGTCGCCGAATCGTTCGCCGAGACGGCCGAGTTCGACGGCGTCGTGATGACCAAGCTCGACGGCGACGCCCGCGGCGGCGCCGCGCTCTCGGTCAAGGCCGTCACCGGCAAGCCGATCCTCTTCGCCTCCACCGGCGAGAAGCTCGAGGCGTTCGACCGCTTCCACCCCGATCGCATGGCCTCGCGCATCCTCGGCATGGGCGACGTGCTCAGCCTGATCGAGCGCGCCGAGCAGCAGATCGACGAGAAGCAGGCGCTCGACCTCGAAAAGAAAATGCGGCGCAACGAGTTCACGCTCGAGGACTTCCTCCAGCAGATGAAACAGGTGCGCAAAATGGGACCGCTCAGCGGCCTGCTCGGGATGCTGCCCGGGATGGGGGCGATGAAGCAGCTGAAGAACGCCAACGTCGACGAGCGCGAGCTCGACCGGGTCGAGGCGATCATCCTCTCGATGACGCCCGAAGAGCGGGTCAACCCGGCGCTGATCAAGGGCTCGCGCCGCAAACGGATCGCCAACGGCTCCGGTACGCGCCCCCAGCAGGTCAACCAGCTGATCAAGCAGTTCGACCAGATGCGCAAACTGATGCGCCACATGACTTCCGGCAAGGACCCCGACCCGCAGCAGCTGGCCCAGATGATGGGAGGCGCGCCCCGCCCGAAGTACAAGAGGCGCTAGAACCAGGCTTTCTGTACTCTGCTCCGTCCACATGGCCGTACGGATCAGACTCAGGCGCGTCGGGTCGAAGAAGAACCCGATCTGGCGGATCGTCGTCGCCGACAAGCGCTCGCCGCGCGACGGGCGCACGATCGAGACGATCGGTCAGTACAACCCGCAGACCGAGCCCTCGACGATCGAGATCGACGAGGCTCGCGCCAAGCACTGGCTGGAGCACGGCGCCCAGCCTTCCGAGACGGTCGCCACCCTGCTGCGCACCAAGGGCATCGCCGCCTCAGGCTCCTAGTCGATGACGGAGCTGCTCGAGTTCCTCGTCAAGGCGCTGGTCGAGGACCCCTCCGCGGTGGTCGTCGAGGAGCTCGAAGAGGACGGCGACCTGGTCTATGAGATCACCGTCGCCGAGGACGACCTCGGCCGCGTGATCGGCAAAGGCGGCCGCGTGGCCAACGCGATCCGCACGATCGCCAAGGCGGCGGCGGTGCGGCTCGACCGCCGCGTCATAGTCGACATACTCGACTAGGCCTTGAAGCTCGACATCTTCACGCTCTTTCCCGAGGCGTTTGATTGGTTCCGGTCGCAGCGCTCGGTGCAGAACGCGGTCAGCGCGGGAAACGAGCTGCGGCTGTTCGACTACCGCGAGACGACTCCGCTCGGAGCGGGGCAGGTCGATGATGCGCCCTACGGCGGAGGGGCGGGGATGGTGCTGCGGGTCGACGTCGTCGACGCGGCGCTGCAGGCCGCCTACTCGCGTGGCGAGAACCCGCGCATCGTCCTGCTCTCGCCGACCGGCCGCCTGCTCGACGACGAGCTCGCCGACGATCTGACCAGTGAGCCCCACGTGGCTCTGCTCTGCGGGCGCTACGAGGGCTTCGACGACCGCGTGCACGAACACCTCGCCGACGACGAGGTCTCGATCGGGCGCTACGTGCTCGCCGGCGGCGAGCTGCCGGCGATGGTCCTCGCCGACGTGGTCATGCGCAAGCTGCCGGGTGCGCTCGGTCACGAGCAGAGCGCGGTCGAGGAGTCCTTCAGCCAGCGGCTCGAGGGAATGCCCGAGTACCCCCACTACACGCGGCCCGCGAGCTACCGCGGCTGGGACGTGCCCGAGGTGCTGCTCTCCGGCGACCACGAGCGAGTGCGGCTCTGGCGCGCCGAGCAGAGCCGGGCTCGCGCCGAGCAGTTCGAAAAAGGCCCGGAGTAGCTACCATTCCGCCACCGCGCGGCGCCCGGCCCGGGCCCGGCGGTCTTTTTTCGCGAGAGGGCGGAAGCCAAATGAGCAGCGTCATCCACGACATCGAGCGCTCCCAGCTGAGGAAAGGGATCCCGTCCTTCGACCCCGGCGACCGGGTGCGCGTCCACTTCCAGGTGGTCGAGGGCAGCCGCCGCCGCACCCAGGTCTTCGAGGGAATCGTCCTGCGGCGGCAGGGTTCCGGCGTGCGCGAGACCTTCACCGTGCGCAAGCAGTCCTTCGGCGTCGGCGTCGAGCGGACCTTCCCGCTGCACTCGCCGAAGATCGAGAAACTGGAGATTGCGGCTCGCGGCGACGTGCGGCGGGCGAAGCTCTACTACCTGCGCGGCCGCATCGGCAAGGCGGCGCGGGTGGCCGAGCGGCGGTGGGGGATCGACGACGAGCTGGTTTCTTCGCCGATCACGGCGGCGGAGCCCGAGGCGGTTGACGCCGAGGGCGTGAGCCAGGCTGCGGAAGACGCGGAGGCGGCTGCCGCCGAGACGCCTCAGGACGATGGCGAGCAGGCCGCGGGTCCTGTCACGGAGGAGGACTCCTCGTCCTCGCAAGCTGCGGGCGAGGAGCCCACCGCCGCGCCACCCGCGGCAGACGCGGAGGACGCGGAGCAGGAGAGCGAGCCCGAGGCGGGGTCGGCTGAGGCTGAGGCGGAGCAGGAGCCTGAGATGGAGACTGACGCTGAGTCGGAGGCGAGCACTGAAGCTGAGCAGGGCATGGAGGCCGGGGTGGCCGAGGGTAGGGAGACCGAGGACAGCGCCGCGGCGGACGATGCCGGGAACGAGGCGCCGGACGAGGATTCCGGCGGCTCCGGCGAGGACTCGGCCGCCTGAACGCGCTGATCCCGAAGCCGAAGACGCGCGGCGGCGGGCTCGTCGAGCTGGTCGTGATCGTTGCCCTGGCCCTGGGACTGGCGCTGGTCATCCAGGCCTGGCTGATCAAGCCCTACCAGATTCCCTCGCAGTCGATGGAACCGACGCTCGACGTCGGTCAGCGGGTTCTGGTCAACCGCTTCATCTACCACTTCGAAGACCCCTCCCCGGGTGACATCGTCGTCTTCCATCCCCCCGCAGGGGCCGACACCAACGCCGAATGCGGCGTCCCGCACAGCCCACGAGAGGCCTGTCCGCAGCCGACCCAGGCCGAGTCGAGCCAGAACTTCATCAAGCGCATCGTCGCCGGCCCCGGCGACACGCTGGCGGTTCGCGGCGGCCACCCCGTCGTCAACGGCGTCGAGAAGACCGACGAGCCCTACATCCGGCCCAGCACGAATTGCGGCGTCTGCAATTTGCCCAAGCCGATCACCATCCCGCCCGACCATTACTTCATGATGGGCGACAACCGTGGCGAAAGCGACGACAGCCGTTACTGGGGCCCCGTCCCCCGCGACTGGATCATCGGCAAGGCCTTCGCCACCTACTGGCCCCCCGATCGCATCGGCATCTTCTAGCCGCACCGCGGGCGGCAAGGCGCACCGGCGGCGCCTGGCGCGCACGCGCAAGCTCTTCGCCTTCGACCGCGGCCTCGGCGTCCGCCTGGTCGCCGGTGCCGACGAGGCGGGGCGCGGCTGCCTTGCCGGGCCGCTGGTCGCCGCCGCCGTCCTGATCGACTACGAGACGCTCTCGCATGCCGACCGGCGCGCCCTCGCCGGGCTGCACGACTCCAAGCAGATGAAGGCCGAGAAGCGGGCGGAGCTCTTCCCGGCGGTGCTGCGAGCGGCGGAGCGGGTCAGCGTCGTCGTGCGCAGCGCCCGCGGGATCGACGACCGCGGCCTGCACGTGACCAACATCGAAGCGCTCTCGGTGGCGCTGGAACGGCTGCGTCCGGCCGCGGGTGCGACCTGCCTGGTCGACGGCTTCGTCCTGCGCGAATGCGCCGTCCCGCACCGGGCCGTGATCGAAGGCGACGGCACCAGCGCCGCGATCGCCGCCGCTTCGGTGATCGCCAAGGTCACCCGCGACCGCTACATGCACGGCGCCGCTGCCACGTATCCCGGCTGGGGTTTCGAGGAGCACGTCGGCTACTCGACCTCCGAGCACCGCGAGGCGATCGAGCGCATCGGCATCTCGCCTCTGCATCGCCGCTCCTTCCAGTCTGTTGCTTATTCCCAGCTTGGGCTCGGCGCGCTCTGACCGGCGCATCTCGGCGTCCTCGGTCGCTCGCGTGCAGAGCACGCCACGCTCCCTGCGTCCTTGACCTGCTTGGTCAGAACGCGCCGACTAGGTGCTCCAGATCAATGACCTGACCGTCTCGATCAAAGGTGACTCCGACGGCGTCGAAGCGGATCTCGGCGTAGTAGGGGACGTCGCGTCGTTCTGACATCCAGGCGGTGGCCAGCTTGCGGACGCGCAGCTGCTTGCGGCGGTCGACGCCGAGGACGGGGCGCTCGGGACCGAAGGCTGAGCCGGCGCGGCCGGCCTTGACCTCGACGAAGACCAGGGTGCGGCCGTCGCGGGCGACGATGTCGAGCTCGCCATAGCGGGTGCGCGCGTTGCGCTCGACGATCTCCCAGCCGAGGCCGGATATGCGTGCCGCGACCAGGTCCTCCGCGGCGCGCCCGATGCGCTGTCTGTCGACGGTCATGGCCCGAACATAAGGCGCGTCGATCCGCTTTGGGCAAGTGTGTCGACCGCCTCCTCAAATGCTTTTCGGTTCTGTTCGCCTCTGCGCGCCACGCGTCGGCTTTGGCTCCCTAGCGTCGGTTTCGTGCTCGCCACCGCGCAGACGTTCACCCTCGACGGCATCGCGGCCCGGCCCGTTCGGGTCGAGGTCGACGTGCATCGCGGCCTGCCCACCTTCTCCGTCGTCGGCCTCCCCGACACCGCCGTGCGCGAGGCGCGCGAGCGGGTGCGCTCGGCGCTCGGCAACTGCGGCTTCGAGTTTCCCCTGCGCCGGATCGTCGTCAACCTGGCACCGGCCAGCCTGCGCAAGGTCGGCCCAGGGATGGACCTGGCGATCGCCACCGCGCTGCTGATCGCCTCCGATCAGCTCGATCTCGGCGAGCTGCCGAGCCTGGCATTGGTCGGCGAGCTGGCCCTGGATGGTTCGGTGAGTGAGGTGCCGGGCGTGCTGGCGATCGCCGAGGCGGCCAGGGAGCGCGGTACCGAGGCGATCGTCGTGCCCGCCGAGAACGGGCCGGAGGCAGCGTTGGCCGGCGACGTCGACGTGCTCTGTCTCGACAGCGTCGCGCAGCTGCCGGCTCTGGCGACCGGCGATTGGGCCCCGCCCCGCCCCGAACCGTTGCCGCTGCGGCTCGACGGTGGGCCGGGCGCTCCCGACCTCGCCGACCTGCGCGGTCAGCGTCACCTGCGCCACGCGCTCGAGGTCAGTGCCGCCGGCGGGCACAGCCTGCTGATGATCGGCCCACCGGGTGCTGGCAAGTCGCTGGCCGCGAGCCGCCTGCCCTCGATCCTACCGCCGCTCGCGCCCGAGGAGGCTCTGGAGGTGGCGCGCATCGCCAGCGCCCGCGGTCGGCTCGGGCACGGCGACGCCGGTGGGCGACCCTTCCGCGCGCCTCATCACACGGTCAGCCCGGCGGGCCTTGTCGGCGGCGGCAACCCGCCCTCGCCCGGCGAGGCAACCAGTGCGCATCGCGGTGTTCTCTTCTTGGACGAGCTCTGCGAGTTCCGCCGCGACACCCTCGAGGCGCTGCGGGCGCCGCTGGAGACCGGTTGGGTCTCGATCGCGCGGGCGGGGTCCTGGCGTCGGCTCCCCTGTCGGTTCATGCTCGTTGCAGCCGCCAACCCCTGCCCCTGCGGGCGCGGCGAGGCGGACCCCGAGTGCGACTGCACGCCGTTCGCCGTGCGCCGCTACCAGGCGCGCCTCAGCGGCGCCCTCGCCGACCGCATCGACCTGCTGACGGCGATTCGCCAGCCGACCGCCGAGGAGCTTGCCGGCCCGCCGGGCGAGAGCTCGGCAGCTGTGCGCGAGCGGGTCGTCGCGGCGCGCGAGCGGCAGGAACGCCGCCTCGGCCCCGGGCGCGGCAACGCCGAGATGACCCCTGCGGAGGTGCGCGAATGCTCCCTGGACGAGGATGCCGCCGCCCTGCTCGCCGAGGCCTACGCTCGCCGCCGGCTCAGCGGCCGGGCGCACGATCGAGTCCTGCGCCTGGCGCGGACGGTCGCCGACCTTGCCGGCGCCGAGGCGATCGGGCGCGAGCAGATGGCGCAGGCCCTGCAACTGCGCAGGAGGGACGCCCAGTGAGCTTGCCCAGCGCCTGCCCCGAGTGCCTGCGGCGCGCCCGGCTGCTCGCCCATCTCGCCCCCTACATCGAAAAGGTCTCCTCCGGCGAGCCTGGCTCGCGCTCGCCGGAACTCCTGCGCCTCTCCAATCGGGATCTGGTCGAGGCGGTGGCGCCCAAGGTCGGGGCTCGGATGCTGGCTGAGGTGGAGGCCTTCCCAGAGCCGCGCCTCGTGGCCGACCTCATGGCCGCCCAGTGCTGGGCGTGCTGTCGCCACGATTCGGCCTTTCCGGTGGGCCTGCGCGACGCTGCTGACGCTCCCTGGGCCCTGATCGGTCGCGGCGACCCGACGCTGCTTTCCCGGCTAGAGCCTGAGGGAGCGGTGACCGTGGTCGGGGCGCGGCGCGCGTCCTCCTACGGCCGCGAGGTGGCGCGCGAGCTTGGGCGAGAGCTCGCCGCGGCTGGCTTGGTGGTCGTCAGTGGCCTCGCCTTCGGGATCGACGCTTGCGCCCACCGTGGGGCGCTCGAAGCGGGGACCACCGTGGCGGTGCTCGGCTGCGGCGCCGACGTCGCCTACCCGGCGTCGCATCGGGCGCTCTGGCGACAGATCGGCGAGCGCGGTCTCGTCCTCTCCGAGCTGCCGCCCGGTACCGGCGCTTGGCGCTGGACGTTCCCGGCGCGCAACCGGATCATGGCCGCGCTCGCCGGGATGACCGTGATCGTCGAGGCCGCGAGGCGCTCGGGCTCGCTGATCACGGCGGACCTCGCCGCCGACCTCGGTCGCGACCTGGGCGCTGTTCCGGGCCCCGTCAACGCGCGCGCCTCCGCCGGCGCCAACGATCTGCTCGCCGGCGGCGCCTGCCTGGTGCGCAGCGCTCAGGACGTGCTCGACGCGATGCTCGGCCCGGGCACGCGTACGGTCGGACGGGCCGGTCCGGCGCTGGCGCCGGAGCTGCTTCGTGTGCTGGCCGCGGTCGAGGAGGGGGAGGAGACCTGCGATGCGGTCGCCGACCGCCTCGACCTCTCCGGCGCCGAGGCTGCTTCCGCGATGGCGACGCTGGAGGCGCTCGGCTACGTCACCTGTTCGCTAGTCGGCTCTTATTCCCGGACCCTCCTCCCGCCACCGCCATCTAGGCTGCCCTGAGGATGAGCCCGACCCGCGTCCCAACCGTCCTCTCGATCGCCGGATCGGACTCCGGCGGCGGCGCCGGCATCCAGGCCGACCTGAAGGCGTTCGCCCGCTGCGGCGTGCACGGGACGACCGCGATCACGGCGATCACGGCGCAGAACACGCTCGGAGTCGAGGCCGTCGAGGCGGTCTCCCCGGAGACGATCGTCGCCCAGGTCGGGGCGGTCGCCGAAGACATCGGCGTCGACGCGGTGAAGATCGGGATGCTGGGGACCGCGGAGACGGTCGAGGCGGTGGTCGAGGCTCTCGGCCTGGTCGGCGACGCCCCGGTGGTCGTCGACCCGGTGATGGTCGCCGAGAGCGGCGCCGTCCTGCTCGACGAGGGTGCCCGCGCCGCCCTAGTCGAGCGCCTGCTGCCGCTCGCGGCGGCGGTCACCCCGAACATCCCCGAGGCGCGGGCGCTGGCCGAAGCGGAGGAGTCCGAGTCCCAGGACGACCTTGCGCGCGAGATCCTCGCCCTCGGCCCGCGCGCGGTCGTCGTCACCGGCGGTCACAGCGACCGCCTGGTCGACCTCTTCTACGACGGCCGCGACTCGGTCGAGATCCCAGGCGAGCGCCATCCCGACGGCGCCGCCCACGGCTCCGGGTGCACTCACTCCTCGGCCCTCGCCGCCTTCCTCGCCCGCGGCGAGACCCCGCTCGATGCCGCCCGCAAGGCGCGCGCGGTCGCCTCCGAAGCCGTCGCCCACGGCCTGCGCGAGCTGGGCAGCGGCCCGGGCCCGGTCGATGTCTTCGGGCTTCGTTGAAAGGTTGTCTGCGCCATACGTGCAAAACCCTTCAACGACGTGTGAGTAGATTTCCCCCAATGAGCTCCAACGGCGCCACCACGAAGCTGCCCCGCCCTCGTTCCGCCGCCCTCTTCGACGGGCCCGACCGCGCCCACGCGCGCGCCTACATGAAGGGCGTCGGGTACGACGACGACGCGCTCAGCCGGCCGACGATCGGCATCGCCAACACCTGGGCCGAGGCGAACACCTGCAACTTCCACCTGCGCGGGCTCGCCGAGCACGTCAAGGGGGGGGTGCGCGCCGCCGGAGGGACGCCGCTCGAGTTCAACACGGTGGCGATCTCCGACGGGATCACGATGGGTACCGAGGGGATGAAGGCCTCGCTCGTCAGCCGCGAGGTGATCGCCGACTCGATCGAGCTGATGGCGCGCGGCTACCAGTTCGACGCGATCGTCGCCCTCTGTGCCTGCGACAAGACGATCCCCGGCTGCGCGATGGCGCTGGCCCGGCTCGACGTTCCCTCCGTTGTCCTCTACGGCGGCTCGATCGCTCCCGGCCACTGGCACGGGCGCGACGTCACCATCCTCGACGTCTTCGAGGCGATCGGCGCGCATTCCGCGGGGGACATGAGCGACGAGGAACTGAACGAGCTGGAGGGGCTGGCGAGTCCCGGCGCCGGCGCCTGCGGCGGCCAGTTCACGGCCAACACGATGGCCTGCGCCTTCGAGGCGCTCGGGATCAGCGCCGGTGGCTCGGCGATGGTACCGGCCGAAGACGAGGAGAAGGGCAGCGTCGCCGAGCGGATCGGGGAGCTGGTGATCGGGGTGCTGGCCGACGGAATCACACCGAGCAGGGTGATCACGCGCGAGTCGCTGGAGAACGCGATCGCCTGCGTCTGCGCCTCGGGCGGCTCGACCAACGCCGTCCTGCACCTGATCGCGCTCGCCCACGAGCTGGGGATCGAGCTGACGATCGACGATTTCGAGCGCATCTCCCGCGCCACGCCCCTGTTCGCCGACCTCAAGCCCGGCGGGCGTTTCGTCGCCACCGATCTCTACGCGGCGGGTGGCGTGCCGCTGATCCTCAAGCGTCTGGCCGCAGCGGGCGCCCTGCACGAGGACGCGCTGACGGTCACCGGCAAGACGATCGGCGAGGTCGCGGCCGAGGCGAGCGAGAAGCCCGGTCAGGAGGTGGTGCGCCCGCTCGAGGATCCGCTGAAGAGCGAAGGCGGTCTCGCGATCCTCAAGGGCAACCTCGCCCCGGAGGGTGCGGTGGTCAAGCTCGCCGGCACCGAGCGCACGCAGCAGATCGGCCCGGCCCGCGTCTTCGAGTCCGAAGAGGAATGCTTCCGCGCCGTCAAGGACCAGAAGATCCAGCCCGGCGACGTCGTCGTGATCCGCAACGAGGGCCCGGTCGGCGGGCCCGGGATGCGCGAGATGCTCCAGGTCACGGCCGCGATCGTGGGGGAGGGTCTCGGCCAGAGCGTGGCGATGGTCACCGACGGCCGCTTCTCCGGCGCCACCCGCGGCCTGATGATCGGCCACGTCGCGCCCGAGGCCGCAAGGGGCGGTCCGATCGCGGCGATCCGCGAGGGCGACGAGATCACCGTCGACATCGACAACCGTCGCCTCGAGGTCGCCCTCTCCGACGAGGAGATCGCTGCGCGCGTCGCCGCCTACGCCTCGCCACCCTCGCCCTTCGGGCGCGGCGTGATGGCCAAGTACGCCGCCACCGTCTCCTCCGCCTCGCGCGGCGCCATCACCTGACCGGGTGCAACGTTTTTTCCATGCATTGCATGTAAAACACGTTTCACCCTGAGGAGACTTCCAGGAATTCCTCCAGAAGCCGGTTGAAGCGCGCTGGGCGCTCCAGCTGGGGGACGTGGCCGGTGTCGTCGAAGATCGCCAGCTGGGAGTGGGGGATGCGGCGGTGATAGCTGTGTGCCGCCGCGGAGGGGATCACCCAGTCGTGGGTTCCCCAGACGATCAGCACGGGGATCTCGATTTCTTCCAGGCGGTCGCGAGCGTCATATTCGATCACCGCCTGTAGGGAGTCGGCGAAGCCGGGGCAGGGCACGCCGTTGGCCATCTGCTCCCAGAGCAGCTCCTTGCGCAGGCGCCCCGGATAGCGGATCGCGAAACGGAACATCAGGTAGCGGGCGCGGCGGTGGGAGACGAAGAACCGGGTCGTGGCGCCGAAGGGCCGGCCGAACGTGTCCCATGCCATCGAGGTTGCCGTGCCGCGCTGGTGGGGGAGCCAGGTGTTGAGCAGGCCCGCCGCTGAGACGAGGACGAGCCGATCGAAGCGCGTCGGCCCGTTCAGCACCGCCTCACCGGCGACCAGGCCGCCCATCGAGTTGCCGATGAGAGCGGCGCTCCGCTCGACGCCCAGCTTCTCGCAGAAGTCGTGCAGGAGACGGCCGTACGTGGGCATGTCGATCGGCCAGGAGGGCATTGGGCTGGCGCCGAAGCCGGGCAGATCGAGGGCGATCGCCCGGTGTCCGCGGGCGGCGAAGTGGGACAGGTTTTCGAGCCATGCATGCCAGGAGCTGGTGATGCCGTGAATGAAGACGATCGGCTCGCCTTCGCCGATCTCGGCGTAGTTGACCGTGGCGCCGGGCAGCTCGATCTGGCGCACGTGCTGGCGCCAATCGATCTTCAGCCACTCGGGATCGGGATTGCCGTAGTCGTCGGTCATCCCGTCCAGGATGACGCGTCAGGCGTATCCCATGCGTTCGAGGATCGGGATCTCGCGGATCTGCGGCGGCTGCAGGTGGTCCCAGAGGATTCCACGCGGCCGGTCGTACTGTCGCTCGACCTCGATCACGGCGCGCGGGGTGGCGATCACGTCGACCGGCAGGTCGTGAGCGGTCATCATCAGATGGCGGCGCAGGACCTGGGTCGGGTGGACGGTCGTCGCCACCGTCGTGTGGCCGTCGATCTTGCCGGCGTCGATCAATACCCCGTACTCGAGGTCGGAGTAGCCGCCGCCCTTGCCGACCCGAGCGCCGCTGAGGTTGACCGCGACCGAGCCGCAGAGGACGAAGTCGATCTCGGGCAGCTCGTCGAGGGCGACCACGCGGCCGTGCTTGAGCGCGCCCTTGATCGTCGCCGCCTCCTTGACCGCCGCTTTGGAGAGCTTCTTCGGGTCGAGCACGCGGAAGGGGTGCGGGTCGCGCAGGCGCGGCACGGCCATGATCACGACCTTGCCTTCCTCCAGCGCCATGCGCCGCGCGTAGGTCTGGGGCGAGTCGGGGTTGGCCTTGATCGCCTGGGCGCGCTTCCAGAGCCTGTACCCGGTGAGCTTCTCGGCCGCCAGTTTGGCCCCGGCGAAGTTCGGGATGCGGCCCTCGGCACCTGGGAAGCGGGAGACGCCCTCGCGCTCCATCGCTTTCCAGACCTCCTTGCGGATCTCGTCCTTGGAGCCCTTGCGGGCGGTGACCTTGGGCGCCATCGCTCACGGAACGATATCCGTCCGGAACGACCGAAACGTATGCCTAAACTCCCTCTCGATGGGCCGAAAGACCCAGATCGCGCTCATCGCGCTCGTGGCGCTGCTCGTGCTCGGAGCGGTTGCCGGCTACGCCTACGACAGCTCGCAGAAGGACACGATCGCCGATGGCGTGACGATCGCCGGGGTCGACGTCGGCGGCATGGACGAAGCCGAAGCGAAGCGGGCGGTGAGTCGCCAACTGCTCGGCCCGCTGCGCCACTCGCTGCGGGTCGGCTACGACGGGGAAAGCTGGGAGCTGCCGGTGAAGAGGCTGAAGGTGCACGCGAACCTCGACGCGGCGGTCGAAGAAGCGCTCGCCATGAGCCGTGACGGCTGGCTGCCCGGACGCTTGGTGCGCTACGTCACCGGCGGCAACCTCGATGCGCAGGTTCCCGCCGACGTCACCTACTCGAAGCCGGCGATCAACCGCTTCGTCCGTCACGTCGCCGGAGAAGTCGACCGCGAAGCGCAGGACGCGACCGTCGAACCGAGCCCCGAATCGCTCACCGTGGTCAAGGCGCGCAACGGGCGCAAGTTGCGCGACAACCTGCTCACCAGACAGCTCGAGGCAGCGGTGCTCAACGCCGACGCCGCCCA
Source organism: Solirubrobacterales bacterium (assembly GCA_036379955.1). Taxonomy (GTDB): domain Bacteria; phylum Actinomycetota; class Thermoleophilia; order Solirubrobacterales; family 70-9; genus VRUE01. The sequence continues at coordinate 61,995 of DASVFR010000011.1, read as the reverse complement.
CACGATCGCCGCTCATACGCACTACACGAAACCCGAAGTCGCGACCAGCGAAGTCGCGGGCGCCTATCCCTCCTACCTCACTCTCGACCGCGGCACCTTCACCCTGCGCCTCTGGAAGGACCTGAAGCTGGCCAAGACCTACACCGTCGCGGTCGGACAGGAAGGGCTGGAAACGCCCGAAGGGCTGTACCACATCCAGGAAAAGCAGGTGAACCCCTCCTGGCACGTGCCGAACTCGGCCTGGGCCGGCAGTCTCGCCGGGCAGGTGATCCCGCCCGGGCCGGCCGATCCGATCAAGGCGCGCTGGATGGGGATCTTCGAAGGGGCCGGCATCCACGGCACCGACGAGACCTGGTCGCTCGGCTCGGCCGCCTCGCACGGCTGCGTGCGAATGTCGATCCCCGACGTGATCGAACTGTATCCCCAGGTTGAAGTCGGAACGCCCATCTACATCGGGGGATAGAGGCCCGCTCGGGCCGGCGGCGAACCCTGTCCAGATGGACTGGGACGAGGCCTTGAGCGCGTACGACCGCGATCTGCGCGGGCGCGGCATGGCCGAGCGCACGCGGCGCGCTTACGCCCTCGACCTCGGGCAGTTCGTCGAGTGGGCGGGAGAGCGGTCTCCCGCCGACATCCGCCACCGCGACGTGCGCCGCTTCGCGGCGGGGCTCTCCTCCGCGGGGGCGGCGCCGGCGACCGTCGCGCGCAAGCTGGCCTCGGTCCGCGGCCTCTTCGACTTCCTGGTCCGCAGCGAGCGAGTCGGGCAGAACCCGGCCGACCTCGTCTCCAGCCCCAAGCGCGAGGAGAAGCTGCCGCGGGTGCTCTCGGCCGAGCAGGTGCGATCGCTGCTCGAGCGCATCCCCGCTAGCACGCCGCTCGAGCTGCGCGACCGGGCGATGCTCGAGCTCGCCTACTCCTGCGGGCTGCGCTGCGAGGAGATCGTCAACCTCGACCTCGGCGCGCTCGAGTACGAAACCGAGCAGCTGCGCGTTCTCGGCAAGGGCTCGAAGGAGCGCCTGTTGCCGGTGGGCGAGCCGGCCCGGCGGGCGGTCGAGCGCTACGTCGAGCGAGGCCGCCACGCCCTGGCGACGGACCCCCGCGAGCCAGCGCTCTTCCTCTCCAAGAGCGGCCGGCGCCTCTCGAATTCCGACGTCACCCGGCGCCTGGCGCTCTGGGTACGTGAGGCGGCGCTGGCCGCCGGCGTCTCGCCGCACTCGCTGCGACACAGCTTCGCCACGCACCTGCTCGAAGGCGGCGCCGACCTGCGCACGATCCAGGAGCTGCTCGGCCACGCATCGATCTCGACCACGCAGGTTTACACTCGCGTAGATGCGGCGCGCCTGCGGGAGGCGTATGCGGCCACCCACCCGCGCGCCTGATCGTCGGATCAACCGTCAGCAACTCTAGAATCACGGCCCGAGCCATGGAAACAGGGGTAAAAGAGGTTGAGCTGCGCGACTTGTGGCGCCGCTACAAGAAAGAAGGGGACGCCAGCGCGCGCGAGCGCCTCGTCGTCGCCTACTCGCCGATGGTCAAGTTCGTCGCCGGGCGGCTGGGTGCGGGGCTGCCTTCTCACGTCGACGACGCTGACCTGATCTCCTACGGCCTGATGGGCCTGATCGGGGCGATCGAGCGCTTCGACCCCTCGCGCGGGATCAAGTTCGAGACCTTCGCGATGACCCGGATCCGCGGCGCGATCATCGACGAGCTGCGCTCGCTCGACTGGGTGCCGCGCTCGGTCCGCTCCCGCGCGCGCGAAATCGAGACCGCGCAGGCGAAGCTCGAGCACGAGCTGCAGAGGGCGCCGACCGAAGCGGAGCTGGCTGCCCGGCTGGACATCAGCGAGGACGAATTGCAGACCGCGCTGCTGGAGATCGCCAACTCCTCCGTCTACGCGCTCGACGAGCTCTGGACGGTCTCGGACTCCTCCGGCGACCAGGTCTCCCTGCTCGACACGATCTCCGACCCGCGCGCCGAGGACCCGCAGGAGTCGCTCGACAGCAGCGAGATCAAGGACCGGCTGACCGAGGCGATCGCCTCGCTGCCCGAGCGCGAGCAGCTGGTCGTCGCTCTCTACTACTACGAGAACCTCACCTTGCGTGAGATCGGCGAGGTGCTCGGGGTGACCGAGTCGCGCGTCTCACAGCTGCACACCAAGGCGGTCATGCGGCTCAAGTCGGGCCTCCAAGCGGTCTAGATTCGTAGATCGCGGCGCTTGAATTACGCCGCCCGGGGTGTACCTTCGGTTGCGTGCCACATAAGGCCGCAGACCGGATTCGCAACGTCGCCCTGATCGGGCACCGGGGCTGCGGCAAGACGAGTCTGCACGAGGCGATGCTGTTCGAGGCCGGCGCTGCGGGTCGGTTGGGGTCGGTCGCCGACGGCTCGACCGTGTCGGACCACGAGCCCGACGAGCAGGAGCGAGCGATGTCGATCAACGCGGCCGTCGCCTGCTTCGAGCACGGCGGTCGCGAGATCAACCTGATCGACACCCCGGGCGAGCCGAGCTTCGTCGCCGACGCGATCGCGGCGTTGCGGGTGGCGGACTCGGCCGTGGTCGTGGTCAACGGCGTGATGGGCGTCGAGGTGCACACCGAGCGGCTCTGGCGTCGCGCCGACGCGGAGGGCCTGGCCCGGCTCGTCTTCGTCAACATGCTCGACCGTGAGCGGGCCGACTTCTTTCGCGCGCTCGACTCGCTCAAGGCTGCCTTCGGGCCGCACGTCGTCGCCACCGAGATCCCGATCGGCGCCGAGCAGGAGGTGCGCGGGGTGATCGACCTGATCGACCAGCGGGCCTTCCTCTACGAGGGGGTCGGCCCCGGCGCGGCCGAGGAGGCTCAGATCCCGGAGGAGCTGCGCGAGCGCGCTGAGGAATACCGCGAGAAGCTGATGGACGAGGTGGCCGAGAACTCCGACGAGCTGATGGAGCGCTACCTCGAGGGCGAGGAGATCGACCACGACGAGATCGTGCGGGTGCTGAAGGAGGGCGTCACGGCGGGGCGGATCTTCCCCGTCACCTGCGGCGTGGCGACGCACAACCTCGGCACCGGTCGGCTGCTAGAGGCATTGGTCGAGGACCTGCCCTCGCCGGCGATGCGGGGGTCGTTGCGAGCCCGCGGGGCCGACGGCGAGGAGGTCGAGATTGCCCCCGAGGACGACGGGCCGTTGGTCGCCTACGTCTTCAAGACGCTCGCCGACCCCTATACCGGCCGGGTCAACCTCTTCCGCGTCCACCGGGGGACGCTGCGCTCGGATTCGCAGGTCTTCAATGCGCGCAGCGGGCAGAAGGAGCGGATCGGCCAGCTCGGTCAGCCGCTGGGGAAGGAGCTCAAGCCGGCCGCCGAGCTCGGCGCCGGCGACGTCGGCGCCGTCGCCAAGCTGAAGGAGACGCAGGCTGGCGACGTGCTCTGCGACGGGCATGAGGGGATCTCCTTCGCTCCGCTCGACCTGCCCAATCCGGTGATGGCTTTCGCCTACGAGCCGGTCTCCAAGGGCGACGAGGAGAAGGCGGCGACCGCGGTGCGGCGCCTGACCGAGGAGGACCCAACCCTCGACGTGCACCGCGACGCGCAGACTGGGGAGCAGATCATCGCCGGCCTCACGCAGATCCACGTCGAGGTGATGGTCGAGAGGATGAAGCGCCGCTTCGGGGTCGAGATCGAGCTGCACCCGCCGCGCGTGCCCTACCAGGAGTCGATCCGGCGGCCGGCGAGCGCCCATGCCCGCTACAAGAAGCAGTCCGGCGGCCGCGGCCAGTTCGCCGACTGCCAGATCGAGATCGAGCCGACCGAGAACGGCGTCGACTTCGAGTTCGTCAACAAGATCAAGGGAGCGGCGATCCCGGGCGGCTACATCCCCGGGGTGGAGAAGGGCGTCGAGGAGGCGATGGTCCACGGCACCGTCGCCGGCTTCCCGGTCAAGGGCGTGCGGGTGCGGCTGGTCGACGGCAAGCACCACGACGTCGACTCCTCGGAGATGGCGTTCAAGATCGCCGGCGCGATGGCCTTCAGGGAAGCGATGGAAGAGGCCGACCCGGTGCTGCTGGAGCCGATCGTGCGGATCACGGTCAGCTGTCCGGAGGACGTGGTCGGCGACGTGATCGGCGACCTCAACTCGCGCCGCGGCCACCCGCTGGGGATGGAGCCAAAAGGCACGGTGACGGAGGTGAGGGCCGAGGTGCCGATGGCCGAGGTGCTCGACTACGCGCCCGACCTGCGCTCGATCAGCGGCGGCCGGGCGGAGTTCGAGGTCGTCTTCGACCGCTACGAGGAGGTGCCCGCACATCTCGCTTCAAAGGTGATTGCGGCGACCGCCGCCAGCGCCGCATGAACTAGCTTGCGGGTGTGAGCATCTATCAGCGCGATCCGGCGGCTCCGGGGGCAAACGTGAGGAGTCGCCGGGTGCGGTTGGACGGCCGGCTCGAGACGGGCGTCGAGCTGTTCAACGCCAGCGCCGCGGCGCGGGTCGTCTCCGGGCTGACGCGCAGCCTCGGTCAGCCGCGCGCCTCGGTCGGAGCGGCCGCGAGCTCGCCGACCCAGGTGCGGATCACGGTCGCCTGGGAGCTCTGCTGGTACCAGTGGTCGGTCGACGCCGCCGACGGAACCGTCCACGAGATCGGCAGGGGGGAGGCGGTCGAGCAGCTCGACAGCTCGGCCCGGCACTGGAACGCAGAGGTGGGGGAGAGGGGCGGACTCTCCTTTGGCGCGGCCGGACCGCCGGTGCGCCGCCGCTCCTGGCTGAGGCGGCGTTGAAGCTCGTCGTCAACGTCGACGGCGGCGCCCGCGGCAACCCCGGACCGGCGGCGATCGCCGCGGTCGTCCAGGGGGCCGACGGCGAGGTGCTGGAGGAGCGCGGCGAGCGGATCGGCGAGGCGACCAACAACGTCGCCGAGTACAGGGCGCTGCTGCTCGGCATCGAGTGCGCCGCGGCGCGCGGGGCGAGCGAGCTCGAACTGGTCGGCGACTCCGAGCTGATCGTCAAGCAGATGAAGGGCGAGTACAAGGTCAAGGACGCCGGCATGCGCGAGCTGCACGCCGAGGCGAAGCGGGCCCTGGCGGGCTTTGAGGGCTGGTCGATCCGCCACGTGCGCCGCGTGCACAACGCCGAGGCCGACCGGCTGGTAAACGAGGCGCTGGATGCCTGAGGGCGCGCAGCCGATCGACCCCGGCGTCGACGTCGGCCACGTCCACCTCAAGGTCGCCGATCTCGATCGCGCGCTCGGCTTCTACTGCGACGTTCTCGGCTTCGAGCTGCAGCAGCGCCTCGGCGACGATGCGGCCTTCGTCTCCGCCGGCGGCTACCACCACCACATCGGGCTCAACACCTGGCACTCGAAGGGCGGCACGTCGCCTCCGCCCGGCTCGACTGGCCTCTTCCACCTCGCGATCCGCTACCCGACGCGGGCTGCACTGGCCGACGCCCTAGGTCGTCTGCGCCGCGCAGGCATCCCCCTCGAAGGCGCCTCCGACCACGGCGTCAGCGAGGCGCTCTACCTCAGCGACCCCGACGGCAACGGCGTCGAGCTCTATTGGGACCGCCCGCGCGAGGAGTGGCCGCGCACCGGGACCGGCGGGGAGCTGACGATGTATACACGCCCGCTGGATCTGCAGGGCCTCCTGGCCGCGCTCACCGATGACCCGCAGGCACCGTCAAAGGAAGCTCGGTGACGATCCAGTCGCCGGTACTACAGCTCTCGAATCTGAGCAACAACCAAGAGTTGGCGGGAGGTCGAACTGCCAGTAGCTTCCCCCGAGTCGGAGTAGCCGAAGGGCGAAAAGGTCGCCGGCTCAATCCCCGAAACAGTTGGCCAAGGCACCCCCGGCCCCTAGCGCGAACCAGATGAAGACGATCCCTAGGACCAGGCTGAGAAACGTCTGCAGAATCACCACCCACAGCTTCTGATTCCGGAAAGATCCGTAGGCGAGTGGCGTGAGGACGGTGAGGATGAGCACCCCGCGCCACTCATCGACCGCTTCTGGAAGTTCGATGTCGCTTCGCAGGCAGCCTGTGGATCGTGGCGACCAGCCAACCTTGATCCAGACGTACAACAGGAGCGAATAGACCACCGGGGCCAGAACCGCGATCCAAAGCGTGCGCGGACCTCTCTCAGCAGAATCTGGCATCAACCCCCGTTATCGGCGTGGCCAGGATCGCGCCTGACTCATTCGTCGTAAGCAGCGGTCGAAAGTCCAACCGGTTCAATTGGCTCCCCCTGTCTTGAGCTAGCTTCGGGGACAGCGATTCGGCCCTTCTCGCCTTCGCTCGGCTCACCGCGGATCACCACTTCGGCTGGAATCCCAGAGCCCGACGCTCGGTATGTCGTCTCCGTCGTGCCCGCTTTGGTGACAGTTCCGCTCGAACCTCCCTTCGATCACGAGGCTGACTGGGAGAGGCCAAGGAACAGGAAATGCTCAGCAGGTTGGCGCCACACAAACCTCCCCCACACCCGATAACCCCCGCTTATGGAGACCGGTTAGGTGACGCTGGGTAATTCGAACGCCGATGCCGGCGAGAGCCGGGCCGAACACCACCCCACCCCAGCTACCTACACCCGCGCAACCTCGAGCAGGCCCGCCTCCGCCGCCGCATCGAAGTCTGCGTCCTGGGTGCAGACTGCCGCGCCGTGGACCATCGCGGTGGCGGCGATCCAGGCGTCCATCACCTTCATCGCCCTGCCGATCGCCTTGAGCGCGACTCGCAGGCGCGCCAGCTCGTCTCCGACCGCCTCGTCGATGACCAGCGGCTTTGCGATCTGCCGCGCCGCCTCCAGCGTGCTGAGACGCCGCGCCATCTGCTCGTGGCCGGTGGCGGCGAGTACTCCGTGGCGCAGCTCGGACAGGGTCACGACGCTGACCGCAACCTGGTCGGGGAGGATGCCGAGCGGGCGCTCCTGCTCGCGCGCGATGAAGACCGAGGTGTCGAGGACCGCCTGCACGCCGTCGGAGCCGACCGCCTAGAGCTGGTCGGTCGTGTCAGGAAAAGCCCGGTCCAGCTCTGCGGCCAGGCCCGCGTCGGCCTGGGCAGGCGCGATCAGCTCCCGCGCACGAGAGCCGGCCGTCCAAGAGGGGGCATCCTCGACCGGGACGAGGTCGGCCGCGTCGCGCCCCGATACCGTGACGCGAAGCTGCTCGCCCGCCATCACCCGCCGCAGGACGGCTGAAACGTCGTTGCGCAGCTCGCGCTGGGGTATGCGTTGCATAGGCGCATCGTAGCAGAACTGCTACAGCAGTACTTGCGCATCGGTTCAATCTTCTTCTCCCGGCGCACCCCTTGACCCGCCAGTCGAGCTCGGTCAACTCCCATTCGCATCCTCGCCCCCTGCCGCTCACCGCCAGCCAGCCCCGCTGGGTAAGGCGGCCGCGGACCTTGCCTACCCGCGGCTGCCAGCGCGGCGGGCCGCTGGGCAGTGCTTCGAGATCGCGCTCGCCGTGGCGCTCTGCCATCGCCTCCTTGATCGCGGCAAGCACCTCGCCGCGACCTGCCTTGCCGCCGCGCTCGGCAAGGGCTCGCAAGATCGGCAGCTCGTAGGCGGCGAGATCGAGAAATTCGGGCGGCGGCTGGTAGGCGATCACCCGCTCGCCGCGCACCAGCGCCTTCAGCCGCTGCCGCTCGGGCAGGTCGCGGCTTCATCATGTGGGTGTAGACGACGCGGGTGCGCAGGCTGTCGGCGTCGCGCCGGGCGCCGGTCAGGGTCGGGAAAACGAGGGCATCTACATCTTGGAGCCTCCAGCCCTCCCGAGCGTCCTGGGGCTCCTCGGCAAGCTTTGGAGCGCGTTCTCTATGTCCAAGGGATCACCAGCTCAATCATCAAGGACGACGGAAGATCGAGTGAGTGCCAATGCGACGCCAGGTGATGTGCGGCTGCCCGGATTGGACCTCGTCGCCGTACTGGAAGGTCGCGCGGCCGTCGTAGGCCCAGGTCATCTCCCAGACACCGGGATGGCCCTGCACACGCTTTACGCGAAGTCGAGGATGAAAGCCTTTTTGTCTTCGGCGAGATTGGCGATGAACTGGGCCACCGCATCGCGGAACTCCCGCTGCTGCTTCGGACTTAGCTGATCCCAATCGCGCCAGAACGACGCGAGGACTTCACGCGTCGGCATCGAGCAGCTTCGTGCGCTCGTCCAACTCCGCTAGGAAATCCTCGTCGCTCTCGAAACGAGTGACCCGACCAGCGGCGAGATCTTCGTCGGCCTCGCGCTCGCGCTCCTGCCACTCGGGAGTCCAGAACCAAGCCTGGTCGGGATCGATCCGGCCATAGCAGCGGCATACTCCGAACCCAGACAGCAGAAAACCCCGCCTAAGCGGGGCTTTCCTCGAAGCGGCTGATGGGATTCGAACCCACGACCTTCTGCATGGCAATTAGGCAGGTCATCCACATCCTTCTGGGCTTAATATGCCTAATTTGCAGGGCTTTCATAGTTGGTGAAATTAGGGCACATCCCGCACAAGTACGCATGGATGTGCGCCGATATGCAGCGATTTGGGAACTTCGGCGCAGAAGTGCCCGAAACTCGACATCCGGGTTCCATTCCGGCATCGGCGACCCGCTAGGACGGCCTTCAATCCCGCCCCAGGCGGGTAAGCTGAACCGATGTCCACTTCCCGCGAGTACGAGGTCGTGCTGGTGCTTGGGCCCAAGGGCGGGTTCAGCGTGGCCGTCCCCGCCCTCCCCGGATGCACTAGCCGGGGCGAGACCCGCGAAGAGGCCCTATCAATGATCCGCGAGGCGATCGAGGTCTACATCGAATCGCTCGTCGCGCACGGCGACCCCATTCCCGGGCCAGTCGAGAGCGAGCGAGTCACCGTCGCCGCGTGACGCCAGGGCACCCGGTCGTCACACCACGGAAGGCGCCGACCCGAGGCTCGGCCAGCCGCCTTTCCCACAGCAAGCCGGCTTCTCCTTGCGCCCCTGCCCCACGACGCCGACCGCGAACGTCTTCGAAAGCCCGGCATAGAAGGCGCGGCTATCGTGGCGGCCGACTGCGACGACGATGGCGACGCCGGGTTTGAAAGTGGTTATCGCTCGCCAGTCATCAGCCAGCCGCTTGCAGCAGAACTCGGAGTAGCCACCGTCCTCGGGGCCCAGCAGCCGGTAGCCGGCGACCCGGCAACCCTGCTTTCGCAGTTCGGCCTCAAACGCCGCGTAGCTCTTGCGTGCCTTGCCCCGGAGACCATCGATCGCGGCCGCGGCCGCTGGCGTCGCCCGCAGCGTGAAGTCCCTGCCCATCGCGGCGGACCATATTCAGCGCTCGATCAGGTCGCCCTGCCGCAGCTGCTCAACGCCCTCGCGAACCCACCCCTGCTCCAGCAAGTCGCGGTCGTGAAGGAAGGCGGCAAGCGCCTCGCTCCAGCGCCTCGCCGGATAGCTCTCGCGGACAGTGCCCAACACCCGCTCGACCTCGATCACGCTGCGCTGGATGACCTCCACCGGCTTGTGGCCCTCGACCCGCTCCAGCAACCCCTCGGCGAGCCACTTGCGAATCGTCGGCTCGCTTACTTCCAGCCGCTCAGCCGCTTGGGCAACCGACAGGCCGCCCGGCAGATCAAGCGCCTTCTGCACCCGTGCGCTCAGCGCCTCCACCCGCTCGAGCGCGCGCTCAAGCTCCGGCTTCGAGAGCGAGGCCGTGCGAAGCTCGGAAACCGCGTCGGCAAGCTCTTCAGCCTCCAACCGTGCGAGCGCGGCGCGTCGTCGTAGCTGCGTGGGAGCGGCACCGGAAGACATGAGCGCAGGCTAGCAGGTCGTTTCGGAAAGAGCCACTTTTCCGAAACGAAATCCCGAACCTGCCGGGGTTAGTTAGTTGGCATCTGGGGGCCTCTGCGCTTGCGCTTCATGCGGGAGCGAACGAGAGGTCGCTCCCGACCATCCTCGTCACGCGGGACCCATGAACTCCCGTCCGTGATAGGCCAAATTCACCGCGCGAGAGATCGTCTGGTGGTCGATCCCGAGGTCGAGGTAGAGGTTGACCTCAAGGACTACTCGCATACGGTTTAGCGCGAACCAAAGATCCCAGTCCTCCAACACATCCTTGGTGGGCTCACCCCAGTGGGTGAGGAAGTTCCTCGTGTCGATGAGCGGCTGAAGTTGCCTTCGGCGCCAACTCTCCGCCACCGGTAGGACCTGCTCCGCGCGTTCAAAAAGCGCTTTCACTCTCTGCTTCTGGCTCTGTTCGTTCGCGTACCGGAGACGTACGAGATAGTGGTCGCGCTGGACCTTGTCGTCGATCTTGCGGATCAAGGCCATGATCTCGTCGTGGTCCTCGTCCGAAAAGGGCGGCTCGTCGAACCTGACGCGGTGATACCCCTCGGCGACGGAGAGAAGGTTCAGGACGTCGTCCTCCAGACTCGCGTCTTCCTTGTTCAGGGTTGCGAACAGCAGGTTGGCGGGACCACCGAGCTCATGGCGGAGCCTGAACCAGGCGGCAAGAAACGAGGGGGCAGAGTCGCCCCAGGCGCGCAATGGCATCGGGATCTGGGGCCGGGCCTGCCCTGGCGAGGATGGGCGATCGGTGCGGGTCCGCTCGATGACTGCGACATCCTTCGGAACATGTAGAGATTGGCCGTCCCACCACTTCTCTTTCTCGCCGGGTACGAGGACGGTGATCGAATCGACCTCGGACTGGCTCCTTCTGGTCAGGACCATGAGGTCCTGAAGAGGTCGGACGAACCGTTCGGTGAAGTCCCGATAGGTGGTCGTCTGCTCGAGCACGAAATGGGCGGTGACGTGTGCCTCCCTCTTATGCTGGGCCCGGCGGCCCTCCCGGTTCGCAAGGCCACGCTGCAGGATCAGTTGGGCGCCGTCGAGGGGCGCGTTGAGCACTTCACCCTCGGGGAGTTCGACCGGGGCATCGACTTTATGTCGAAAGGGCCAGAGCGCTGCGAGGCGCCTCTTCAATCGCGAGAAACGCCGAGCGCCCTCCGGCTCGACCGGCCCCCGACCGTCCCAGATTCCGTTGACCCACTCGGTTAGCCCCCAGAGGTCGACAAGGACGTCCCCGACCTCCAGATCGTCCATAGAGTCGAGCTGTGCACCGTAGACGAGCCGATTGGAGGTGAGCACCTCGCGGATGTGTCCACCGAACAGGTTTCCTTCGGTCTCCGTCGCGATCGCATTGAAGAGGGTGCATGGCTTCCCTTGCAAATCGTGGCCGAGGAGAACTGGAATCTCCCCGGGGGACTCGAAGACGTCGGGACGCTCCGTTCGGAGATCGACGACTGCGAGCTCGACCCCCCTCGCCGGGTCATACGTGAGGCGACCCTGGGCCTCTTCTGCGCTATCTGAGCCGTCCGCCACCCGCCAGAAGCTGTCGAATTCAAACGATGATCCAGTCTCGATCCGCTGCCGCGCCATCCGACCAAGCTACTGCTCGCTCCGGCAGGTTCGGCGAGATCATCAAGCGCTATCGCGTACGCGCGATTGACCTCGTGCCCCACCTTGCAGATGAAGTCGTAGGCATCACGCGGCTCGGCCTCGATCGCAACCGCTAACTCCCGGAGCCTGCCGAAACACGCCCCGCTTTGCGCGAAACGCGAGAGCCGTGCTGCCGCCGCGAGAAGTTCGTGTCGAGCAGCTTCACGCCGCTGGAGCTACAACTGCCAACTCGCGCCCCTGCGCAGCGACTGCCGCGTATTCGAGCGCAGCGAGGACATCCTCGCGTTCCAGGTAGGGGTAGTTAGTCAGCAGCTCATCGACACTGACGCCTGCGGCGAGCTGGCCAAGCACAGCGCTAACGGTAACCCGGGTGTCGCGAATGACAGGTAAGCCGCGCATCCGGTTTGGATCGACGGTGACTCGCTGTCGGAGCATGGGACTAGTTACGTTGACACCCGTCTGCTACCTCGTCTGCGGGGCCATTACAAGGCGGAATCGCCGCTAATCCCCGCGCATCCGCGGCATTTTGGGAACTAGTGCCCAAAACGGAGGCGATATGCAGGGATGGTTCCATTTGGTTTCGGCAACCCACGCCAAACCCAACCCGCCCACATGCAGGGCATTCCCGAAAAAGCGGCTGATGGGATTCGAACCCACGACCTTCTGCATGGCAAGCAGACGCTCTAGCCAGCTGAGCTACAGCCGCGCGGAGGCGGATTCTAGCTTGGCGGGGCTGTTTCCTGTCTTTGGCTTATGGGCATCCACGACTCCGACGCCCCTGTCCATGGCGGGGGCATGCAGGCGGACCAAGCGGTTTTGACTCGGCTCCTCGGTCATTTCTATAGACCAGACGCGAAAGCCCGCTCTGGAGCGGGCTTTCGTCGTTCAGGTCGCTGCAAAAAAGGGAGCGTGGGGATTAGCGGCGATTTCAGCGAGATGAACCGCCAAGGGCTATGAGCCCGAGGATCGTGGGTCCGCCGCGTTCACGGCATAGCGCTCGCTGTCGCCTTCGCGTTCCGATCGCGCTCTCATCTGAGCTTAAGAACCGCTCCCTAGCTTGCCCGTCGCGCGGTCTCGTCCACCGCACGATGGATCTAAGACAACGCATAGAAGGCAACCGCCAAACGCTGTCCAAGGTGCCGGAAGTCACCGCCTATTTCTGGATCGTCAAGGCGCTGACCACGGCGATGGGGGAGTCGACCTCCGATTTCCTGGTCCACACGCTGGTGCCGGAGATAGCCGTCGTCCTCGGCGGCATCGCCTTCGCTGCGGCCCTTTACCTGCAGTTCGTCAAGGACCGCTACGTGCCTTGGGCCTACTGGCTGGCGGTGGCGATGGTCGGCGTCTTCGGGACGATGGCGGCAGACGTCCTCCACGTCGGCCTCGGCGTTCCCTACATCGCCTCGACGATCTTCTACGCCGTGGTGCTCGCCCTGGTCTTCCGCACCTGGTACCGGGTCGAGGGCACGCTCTCGATCCACAGCATCACGACGCCGCGGCGCGAGCTCTTCTACTGGGCCGCCGTCCTGGCGACCTTCGCCCTCGGGACCGCCGCCGGCGACTTCACCGCGGTCACCCTGGGAATCGGCTACTTCGGCTCGATCCTGCTCTTCGCCGCGATCATCTCGGTGCCGGCGATCGGCTACTTCCGCCTCGGCTGGAACCCGATCTTCGCCTTCTGGTTCGCCTATGTCGTCACCCGGCCCTTCGGCGCCTCAATCGCCGATTGGCTCGGCGTCTCCCACGCCCGCGGCGGGCTCGCACTCGGCACCGGCCCGGTCAGCCTCGTCCTCGCCGCCGCGATCGCCGCCTTCGTCTACCACCTCTCCAGGACCGGCAAGGACACGCCGCCCGACCAGGAGCCGAGCCGACGTCGTCGCCCGGTCCGCGAGACGGTCGAGATCGCCTTCGGCGGACCCGAACAGGCGACCGAGGAGGCCTGATCGCTCTGTCGAAGTCTGCCCCCGAGCAGCGAAAGGGAGGGTCACATGAGCAACGCCGAGTACAAGGCCGGCATGCCCGCCGCGGGCAGCGCAATCGACCGATCGCGAACCTGACGGTGACGGTCGTCCCACTGGCCCTGGTCGTGTTTGGCGGTCCTCGGGTCCTGGGGTGGCCTGCTGGCTGATCGGCTTGATGGAGCGGGTCGGCCAGGTCTGGGACGTGGTGCGGATCTCGCCGGAGCGGCTTGCCTCCAAGGCCGTCGGCTGAGCACGGCGGTGGCACACGGGCCGAGGGGACCCGGCTTGTCTGCGCTTGGGTCCAGGTGTAAGTTCAAACGAGGCGGGGGGCCGAGCCAAACCAGGAGGTCAAAAATGGCAGCCGAAGTCAAGAATTTCGCCTCTCCCGATGAGACGCGGCCGTTCGAGGGAAAGGGGCGGGCAAAAGCGGTCCAGCTTGCCGGCCATACCGTGCTCGAGGCCACTTTCGAGCCGGGCTGGAAATGGTCTGAGAACGTGAAGCCGATCGCCGGCACGGACTCCTGTCAGGCGGCGCACTTTGGCTATGTCCTCTCCGGCTCGATGCGGGTCTACATGGACGACGGCTCCGAGGTCGAGATCAAGGCCGGCGACGTGGCGGCCATCCCCCCCGGCCACGATGCAGAGGTGAGCGGTCCCGAGCCCTGTGTCATGGTCGACTTCGGCGAGATAGGCGACTACGCGAAGGCGTAGAGAATGGCCTTCAGGCGCCTGGACCAGGACCTCGACGATCAGGGGCGGACCGAATAGGGTCAGTGTCACACGACGAATCAAGGAGGCTTTTATGTATGTGCGTTCCGTGAGGTTCACCGACGTATCGGCCGAGCGGATGCAAGAGCTTCTTGCCCGCATCGAGGAGTCCGACGGTCCACCCCCTGGGGTCCCCGCCACGGGTCTCCGGATCCTGTTCGACGGTGCGCAGGGCACGGCGGTGGTCCTCCAGTACTTCGAGAGCGCGGAGGACATGGAGGCGGGAGGCCAGGTGTTCGACGCGATGGATGCGTCGGAGACCCCTGGCACGCGTGCATCGGTGGACATGTGCGAGGTGAAGCTCGAGCGAACGCTCAACTGAAAGAGCTCGCCCTTCTCCTGGCTGCTTCGGCGACGGCTCTGGCGACCGGCCTGGGCGCGATTCCGGTCTTCCTTTTCGGTTCCCGAATCGAGTCCTCGACCCCGGTCCTGCTGGGGTTCGCCGCCGGGGTGATGGGAGTGGCGGCGGTGGCCGGCCTGCTCATTCCGGCGACCGAAGAAGGCTCCGGTGTGGAGGTGGCGGCAGGACTGGCGATCGGCATCCTCTTCCTCGTCCTGGTCCAGCGGCGCTTCGGGCCCGACCACGGCTTCCTGGGCCGCAGCGGGCCCGGGGCGCGGACCTCGGCGCTCGTGTTCCTCGTGCTCTTCGTCCACAGCCTTCCCGAGGGGTTGGCGGTGGGGTCCGCCTTTGCCTCGGACAAGGCCGGGTTGAGCCTGTTCGTGATCCTGGCGATCGGGATTCAGAACGTCCCCGAGGGGACCAGCGTCGCGATCCCGATGCAGGAGGCGGGGTTCGGAGCGGCCCGCCAGTTCTGGGCGGCGGTCGCCACGAGCGCGCCCCAGCCGGTCGGCGCCCTGGTCGCTTTCTTCGCGGTAGAGGCGGTGAGCGGCCTGCTGCCCTTCTCCTTCGCTTTCGCGGCGGGGGCGATGCTGGCGCTGATCGTGGTGGAGCTTCTGCCGAAGGCCTATTCCGGAGTGTCGCCGCTGAACCCGAGCATCGGCTTCGCGGCGGGTGCGGTCCTGATGCTGGCTCTGGGCATAGCCCTGGGCGTCTGAGCGGGCCCGATGCTTCAGGCGATCGCGAGCGCTCCGAGCGCCACCACCGAGACCACGATCACAGCCAGCGCCACCCCCGTCGTCAGCACACCCCAGCGCCCCAGCGCATGCTCGCCCATCAGCTCGCGGTCGCGACCGAGCCGGCGGACGAAGGGGAGCATGACCAGGAGCAGGACCGCGTTCAGCGCCTGGGAGAGGAAGAGGATCTGAATCAGCGGGGCGCCGGGGATCAGCACGACCGTGGCGGCGACGGTCACAACCGCGGCGAAGCTGAGGTAGAAGACGGGCGCCTCGGCGAAGCTGTCGTCGAGGTCGGCCTTGCGGCCGAAGGCCTCCGATATCGAGTAGGCCGTGGAGAGCGGCACGATCGCGCTCGCCAGCAGCGCGGCGCCGAGGAAGCCGAGGCCGAAGAGGGTCGCGGCTGCGTTGCCGGCGAGGGGTTCGAGGGCGGTGGCCGCGTCGCGGGCGTCGTTGACGTCGATCCCGCGCTCGTGCAGGGTCGCCGCGCAGGCGACGATCACGAAGAAGCCGATGACGCCGGTGAGGATCGCCCCGACGATCACGTCGACGCGCTCGAGCTTCAGGTCCGGGACCCGCAGCCGCTTGTCGACCGCGTAGGACTGGATGAAGGCGAGGCCCCAGGGCGCCAGCGTCGTCCCCACCGTCGCCACCGCGACCAGCAGCGCGTCGCGGGTGAGCGGCAGATCGGGCACGACCGCCCCCTTCGCGGCCGCGCCCCAGTCGGGGCGGGCGAGGAAGCCGGAGATCACGTAGGCGACGAAGACCGAGCTCAGCACCAGCAGGAAGTGCTCGACCCGGTGGAAGCTCTCGCGCAGGACGAGGAGCGAGACGCCGATCGCGGCCAGCGGCACGCTCACGTAACGGCTGATGCCGAAGAGCAGTTCCGAGCCGGCGACGACGCCGGCGAACTCGGCGCAGAGGGTGCCGGCGTTGGCGATAACGAGCGCGGCGAGGACGACGCGCGCGGCGTGGGTCCCATAGCGCTCCCGGACCAGCGTCAGCAGCCCCTTGCCGGTGACGATCCCGAGCCGCACGCCGAGCTCGTGGAAGACGATCAGCGCCGCGGTCGAGAGGACGAGGACCCAGATCAGCTCGTAGCCGTATTTGGCGCCGAGGATCGAGTAGGTGGCGATCCCGGCCGGGTCGTCGTCGGAGAGCCCGGCGAGGAGGCCGGGCCCGATGACGGCGAGCAGTGCCGCCATGCCGCCGACCCCGAGTAGGGCACGGCGCCTTTTCGCCAGGCGCCAGTGGGTGTGGCGACCGGGCGTGCGGTGGGCGCGATGTCCGAGCACTGAGGCCAAGTCTCGCGGTCGGGTCAGCCGTCAATCGCGCGGAGCGTCGCTCCGGACCGCGAGGTGTTCGGATTCCTCGGGCTGAGCCCGCGGACCGATCACGCTCGGGCCGTCGAAGCCTCTCTCTCCGCGTCGGTGTCGTTTTCGTCCGAGGCCCGGCCGATCCAGCGCAGGGCGAGGAGGAGCGCCGCGGGGACGATCGCCACCCCGTTGAGGACCAGGAACCACAGCTCGACCGCGTCGCTGCCGGCGCCGATCGTGTGGACGATCGCCAGCAGCCAGAAGGCGGCGGTGAGTCGGTGGGCGCGGCGCCATCGCGCCGTGCCGATGCGATCGCGGAAGTAGTAGGAGATCCCGAGCACGGCCAAGCCATAGCCGGCGAGGATGCCGACCCCGGTCCACAGCGGTCGGTACTTGCCGACGAACGGGACGACGATGCCGGTGATGCCCGGGTTCAGATAGGCGTCTCCGAGGAGGGAGACGCCATGCAGGCCGACCATCACCAAAACGGCGAGGGATAGGGCCTCATGGAGCGTGCGCAGGTCGCGCCGGTTCGGATTGCGTCTGCTCGAGCTCATCATCAAGCCGAGAAGGACCGAGGCGCTTGCGAGCAGCAGAGCCACGCCACCGGCGGCCCGGCTGGTAATCCAGAAGAGGTGATGGGCGGCGCTCACGCTGTACTTGCGATCGGCGCGCGCGCCGTCACCGTCTCGACGCTGCCGCCTGTGAGGACGAGGAGGCCGCCGTAGGGAAGGCGCGCGCGAGCGAGCTCCGGACCAGAGAGAAGGGCCCACTTCGCGTGGACGTCGGCGAGGAAGGCGGTCGGGGCGAGCGCGGTCGCCTGGACCACCCCGGTGAAAGCCGGTTTGCCCGTCGCGGGGTCGAGCAGGTGGTGGGCGAGGGCGCCGTCCTCGCCCACCCAGCTGCGGCGGGTTATGCCGCTGGTCGCGACGCCGCCATCGCTGATCTGCAGTAAGTGGATCGGCTCGCCGCCGCAGGGGTTATCGACCCGGACCGTCCTCGGCTGCCCCGCTGTCCCGCCGACGCGGGCGTCCCCGCAGCAATCGACCGCGTAGGCCGGGAACCCCGCCAGGGTCGCCGCGACTTCGTCCGCGAGCATGCCCTTAGCCACCCCGCCGCTATCGATTTCGACTCCGGGCGGTCGCTTGATCTCTCTCGTCTGCCGGTCGACCGAGATCTCAGCCCAGGACCGCTCCGGGTTTGGCCTGGCCGGAGTCGTCGCCGCGGATTCGGCCGGTGGGCCGCCGCCGGGGCGATGCTGCATCGAGTCGCGGTATCCCGCTGTCTCTATCTCGCGCAAGAGCGTCGCGTCCACCAGCCCGTCGCTCAGCTCCCCGGCCTCGCGGACGGCGCTCGCGAGCCTGAGCAGCAGTGGGCTGGCCGGGACGCTTGCGCGCGGGTCGCGATTGAGGCGATTGAGGTCGCTGTCCAAGAGGAAGCGCGAGAGCTGCCGGTGTGCGGCAAGGAGCCTCGCTTCGGCAGCTGCCACCGCATTCTCGGGCTGCATCGATGGGGGGCCGAAGACGGTCACGCTGACCGAGCCGCCGAAGCACTCGAACGTCCGCCGCACCTCGCTCACGACTGCCCCGTTGTGATCGCTTCGAGTTCTTCGAGTTCGTGCGCTTCGGCTTCGCGCTGTTCGATTTCAAACTGTTCGGCTTCGACTCGTTCCGCTTCGGCCTGTTCGGCTTCGACGCTGGAGCTTGCGCTGGCTTCGAGTTCCTCTGTGCTTGGGACTTCTTCTACTTCTTCGCGGGGCGGCGGCGAGCTCGCTTCGAGCTTGCGCCGCTTGCGTTCGACCGCGGCGTGTTTCTTGGCCACTGGGCCGGTGCCGAGCGCGGGGTCGTTGCCGGTCGCCATCTGGACGAAGACCATCGTCCACAGCGCCACGAAGCCGACGATCGCAGTGGCTATGACCCGCCTCCGCAGTTGCCCCGTGCGCCGCTTCATCGCGTCGAGCTTGCGTTGGCCGCGCCGCTGCGCCATCTCGCGATCGAGCGGGCCCATCAGCCCCAAGACCCCGCGGCGGAGAAGCTGAGCACGGCCAGGCCGACGCCGATCGCCAGTGCGAACGCGATGGCAGCCAGTCGCAGGCCCGCTCCGGTGAGACGCGGCCCGCGCCGGCGCCAGTCGGCGAACGCCGGGCCCGGCAGCTCGAGGATGTGGCCGAGGACGTGGATCGCCATCAGCGCGAACCAGACGATGAAGCTGACCCTGTCACGCCCTCGGCTGCGAGCAGGACCAATAGCAACGCACCCGAGGGCAGCGGTGAGCCGGCTGTTGCCGGCAACGCCGTCCGTGCGTGCCACGGCGAGGGCGCTTTCCTCGGGCTTGAACACGCGGCGATCTTCGGCGTCGCCGCTACGTGCCCCCTAAGCGCTGCGTGAGAGTTTTCTCAGGACTCGGGCGTGAACCCGGGCAGCTCGAAGGCGGCCCGAGCGCCGCCGAGCGCCGAATTCTCGACCCAGATCCGGCCGCTGTGCGCCTGGACGATCTCCCGTGAGATCGCCAATCCGAGGCCGCTCCCACCCGACCCGCGGCCTCGCGCCGAGTCGACCCGGTGGAAGCGCTCGAAGATGCGCTCGCGCTCTGTTGGCGGGACGCCTGGCCCGTCGTCGTCGACGCAGACGATGACCCCGCCGTTCGCGGTGGTCGCGCTCAGAACCACCCGCCCCGAGTCGCCCGCGTGGCGACGAGCGTTGGCGAGCAGGTTGCGGACGACGCGGGCAATGAGTTCGGAGCTGCCAGCGATATGCCCCTCTGCCAGATCTCCCAGCTCGACGCCTGAGCTATCCGTCCCGGCCAGCTCGCGCAAGAGAGCGGCGAGGTCCACTTGGCTCACCTCGATCTCAGAGCGCTCGTCGAGCTGGGCGAGCGCGAGCAGCTCCTCTACCAGGCGTTCCATCCGCTCCACCTCGGCGAGCGTCACGGTCTTGACCCGCTGTACCTCCTCGGCACTGGCATCGGGGGCACCGGCCAGCACTTCGATCTGGCCGCGGATTGAGGTCAGCGGCGTACGCAGCTCGTGTGAGGCATCGGAGACGAAGCGGCGCTGGCGCGAGAATGCAAGGTCGAGGCGCTCGAGCATTCGGTTGAAGCCGGCGATCAGGGCGCGCAGCTCGGGGGCGGCCGCCGGCTCCTCGCGCAATCGTGGCGTCAGATCGCCGGAGCGAACCTCCTCGGCGGTTGCGGCCATCCGCCGCAGTGGAGATGCGGTGCGCGCGGCAATCAGGTAGCCGCCGATCAGCGCCGCCACCAGCGCGATGCCGCCAACGATGAGAAACGTCCCCTCGACCTCTTCCTGGGCGTCGGAGATCGGCGAGATCCTCTGACTCTCGCCTACCTCCATGCCAGCGCCCGTCGCGCGATGCTCACGCGCCTCCTCGCGATGGATGATGTGAGACTCGTCGGCCATCTCCCCGCGGACGAAGACAAAGACGGCGCCGAAGGCAATCAGCACCAGCGCGCCGATCGAGAGGGTGAGCCTAGCCCGCAGGCCCAGCCCTCTCCACGCGGCTCTCATCGGCCCTCGCGCAGCTTGTAGCCGACCGAGCGCACGGTCTCGATCGGGGCAGGGGAGTCCGGAAGGGCGAGCTTGCGCCGCAGGTAGCCGACATAGACCTGGACGATGTTGGTGCCTGGGTCGTGGTCGTACTCCCAGACAGAGGCGAGGATCTCCTCGTGGGTGCAGACCCGCCCGGCGTGTCGCATCAGATAGGCGAGCAGCTCGGCCTCGCGCTTGGGAAGGTCGACCGAGAGGCCATCGCGCTCGGCGCGGCGTTCGACCAAATCAAGTCGGATGCCGCCGGCTTCGAGCGTCGTCGCCACCTCGCTGTCGGCCTGGCGCAGTTGCGCCCTTACCCGAGCTGCCAGTTCCTCGAAGGAGAATGGCTTGGTCACGTAGTCGGTGGCGCCCTGATCGAGACCTTCGATGCGATCGGCGATCTCGGTCCTGGCGGTCAGCATGATCACCGGCAGCGCGGGCTTGCTGCGGCGAATCGCCGCCAGCACCTCGAGCCCGTCGCGACCAGGCAGCATCCGGTCGAGCACGAGCAGGTCGAAGGCGTGGTTGAGAGCCAGCCGCTCGCCCTCGGCGCCGTCGGCGACGGTTTGGACCGAGAAGCCCTCCCTCGCCAAGCCGCGCTCGAGGAAGTCGGCGATCGCTTCCTCGTCCTCGATGATCAGGATCTCCACGGCGGCGATGGTAATCGGGGTGCGAATTCGAGCTGACCGCCCATAGGATGGCGACCACTCTTGGCAGGCCAGGCTCGCAGGCGGATGTGGGAGGAGGTAGAGGCAAAGCTGCCCGGCTACCTTGAGGTGCTATTGGCTTTCGATGCGTTCGGCCGCGGTCCCGGCCGGAAGCCGCCCCCGCGCGAGCACGGTGTCTATCTGTTCACCGAGGCCGGCAGGCATCTCTATGTCGGCCGCTGCGGCCTCACCGAGCGGGCCGCCAAGAAGGGCAGCGGGCATTCGAACTTCCGCACGCGCCTTGCCGGCCACACTCGCCCCTCCTCGGGCCATAACCAGGCGACCTTCGCCTGGCGGCTGGCGGTGGAGGCGGTCGAAGGGCGATTCGATGGGCTGCCGACCACCCGCGGGGGGTTGCAGCTCGACAACCGCTTCCGTGAGGAGTTCCTGCGCCAGAAGGAGCGGGTCACGGCTATGGAGTTTCGGGTGGTCGCTATCTCCGACGACTTCGAGAGCTATGTGTTTGAGCCCTACGCCGCGCTGATGCTCGACACCCCCTACAACTCCTGGGCGACGAGCTAGGTTGTCTTCGGGCATGGCCGACGATCTGCCGATCCTCCCCTTCGCCTCCGCTGCGGAGATGGAGGAGTGGCTCGAGGGAAACCACGCCGGCAGCGACGGGATCTGGCTGAAGATCGGCAAGAAGGGATCCGAGATCGCCAGCGTCACCTACTCCGAAGCGCTCGAGTTGGCGCTCTGCTTCGGCTGGATCGACAGCCAGAAGCGTGGCTTCGACGAGCGCTTCTTCCTGCAGCGCTTCACGCCGCGGCGGCCGGGCGGCAAGTGGTCCCGCATCAACCGTGAGAAGGCGGAGGAGCTGATCGCTTCCGGCGCGATGCGCCCCACTGGCCTGGCCGAGGTCGAGGCGGCCAAGGCAGACGGCCGCTGGGAGGCGGCCTACGCCGGTCAGCGCACCGCCAAGGTGCCCGCCGACCTACAGCGGGAGCTCGATCGCAACGAGGCCGCCCGCGATTTCTTCGCCGAGCTCGACAGCGCCAACCGCTACGCGATCCTCTACCGACTCGAAGACGCGAAGAAGCCGGAGACCCGCGAGCGGCGCCTGCGCAAATTCGTCGCCATGCTCGAACGGGGCGAGAAGATCCACAGATGATCGATAGCCCCAAAACCCGCCGCTGGCTTGGCGCCGGGGAAATCAAACCGCCACCTCGAGTTCGGGAAAGAGCAGCGGCTAATCCCCTACGGAAGGCGAGCATGAAGGTCGCAGTGAATAATTCCGCGTATGGGGTAGCTTTGAGCGACAGTTCGCCGGACTACGGGACGGGGGACGATCTCGTCTATGCCAGCGTCGAGGAGGCCCTGGCCGAGGAGTTCGGGCTCTGTGATTGAAGGACGCGATTGATGAGTAGCGACCGCTACGCGCAGTTGCGCGACCAGTACTCGTGGCAAGTACCCGTCCGCTACAACATCGCCGCCGACGTCTGCGACGCCCGCGACCCGGACGCGCTGGCGATGCTCCACGAGCATCACGAAGGCGCCACGCGGGAGGTCCACTGGGGCGAGCTGCAGGCGCTCTCGAACCAGGCCGCCAACCTGCTCGCCGGCCTCGGGGTGGAGAGGGGCGACCGGGTCGCCCTGGTCCTGCCGCCCACCCCGGAGACCGCCGCGCTGTTCTTCGCGACCTGGAAGCTCGGCGCGATCCTGCTCTCGATGTCGGTCCTCTATGGGGACGAGGGAATCGCGCACCGGATCACCGACTCCGAGCCGAAGGTGTTGGTCACCGACGCCGCGAACGCCTCGCGCTTCGAGGGTCTCGACGGCCCGCGCCTCGTCGTCCTCGAGCCAAGCCTCCTCGCCCCTGAGTCCGACGCTTTCGAGACCGCCGACACATCCGCCGAGGACCCCGCCCAGCTCTATTACACCTCCGGCACCACGGGCCTCGCCAAGGGCATCGTCCACGCCCATCGTTACCTGCTTGCCCACAACGAGTTCGAGCTCTGCCACGAGGTGCGCGAGGGCGAGCGCTTCCACGGCATGGGGGAGTGGGCCTGGGCCGCCGGCATCTGCCCGCTGCTCGGCCCCTGGCGGCTCGGTGCCGTCCAGCTCGTCTACCAACGGGCAGGCGGCTTCGATCCCCACAAGCAGCTGGATTTCCTCTCTCGCTACGAAGCATCGAACGTCTTCGCCACCCCGACCGCGATCCGCTCGATGATGGCGATAGGAGACGCCAGCGAGCGCTACCCCCAACGCTTCCGCGTCGTCTGCTCGGCCGGCGAGCCGCTGAACCCCGAGGCGATCCGCTGGTTTCGCGACCAATACGGGGTCACCGTCCTCGACTACTACGGGCTCACCGAGTCCTACCCGCTCTGCGGCAACCTCCCCTGGATGGAGGTGCGAGAGGGCTCGATGGGAAAGCCGATGCCCGGCTGGGACGTAGCGATCCTCGATCCCGACGAGAACCCCGTTCCCCAGGGCGAGCGCGGCGAGATCTGTCTCCGCGCCCGCTCCAATCCCCACTACCCGCTCGGCTACTGGCGCCAGCCGGAGGCTTCCGAGGGGACCTTCGGCGGCGGGTGGTTCCACTCCAAGGACGCCGCCCGCGAAGACGAGGACGGCTACGTCTGGTACGAGGGCCGCGCCGACGATGTGATCATCGCCGCCGGCTACCGAATCGGCCCCTTCGAGGTCGAGTCGGTCTGCCTCGAGCACCCCGCGATCGCCGAGGCAGCCGCGGTCGCCTCACCGGACGAGCGCCGCGGCTCGGTGGTCAAGGCCTTCGTGGTCCTCGTCGAGGGAGACGAGCCATCTGACGAGCTCGCCGAGGAGATCAAGGCCTTCGTGCGCGATCGCCTCTCCGCCTACGCCTACCCGCGGCGGATCGAGTTCGTCAACGGGTTGCCGAAGACCCTGACGGGGAAGATCCGGCGGATCGAGCTGCGCCAGCGCGAGGCGCAGCGAACCTACTAACCGGAGTCTTCAAGGGCGTACCGCCCGATCGTCGAGGCAGTTCGCACCGACATTTCGACCGGAAAGTACGCTTACGCAGTGCGACCTCTTCGGTATTCCATCAACGTCACCTTGGACGGATGCTGCGATCACCGTGCAATTTCGCCGGACGAAGAGACCCATCGTCACGCGACGGAAAGTCTCGCCCGGGCCGATGCGCTCCTCTTTGGCCGGGTGACCTACGAGATGATGGAGTCAGCCTGGCGGCCGCCAGGGCAGTTGGAAGCGATGCCCGACTGGATGGCGCCTTTCGGCCGGACGATCGACGCGGCAAAGAAGTACGTCGTGTCGAGCACCCTGGACCGGGTCGATTGGAATGCGGAGCTCGTGCGAGGGGATCTCGGCAAGGAGGTTCAGAGGCTGAAGCAGGAGTCGGGCAAGGGACTGCTCGTGGGAGGGCTGAAGCTCCCGCTGGCGTTGGCGGAGCTGGGGTTGATCGATGAGTACGAGTTCGTCGTGCAGCCCAGGCTGGTGGGACATGGGCCGACGTTGTTCGCGGGCCTGTCGAAGCGTGTCGACTTGAGGCTCGTGAGCCGGCAGGAGCTCGGCTCAGGGGCGGTGGCGATGCGGTACGAGCCTCTGGTTACATAAAGGCACATCCCAAGCCGCGCAGGCCAGCGGGGAACTGCGGCCGGCCGGCCTCGGCGCCGTCGAAACCCTCTTCGTCGACATCGATGCCAAGGTTGCCGGGACGATCGACGAGGAGTCTGGTGCGGTATCGCTCGATGACGTCGAGCAGGTGGGGGACTTCGGCGTCATCGACGAGTCTGTCGTCGCGTCATCCTCGCCGACGGCACGGTGCTCGCCGTGCGCGCCGCCGATGTCCCTGGCGGCGGTCCCGCCGCGGCGATCCTGCGGTATCCGGCGTGAGTCTCGGTTGGTGGCCCCGATTGGCCACCGATCTCGACTTCACCCCCCGAGCACCCCTTCGATCGCTTCGTCAAACGCCGGCGTTTCCGTGAACGTGAAGTGCAGCAGCGGTGTCGCATGTCCCCCCGTCGGGCCGATCAGGAAGGCGGGGGTGAAGCGAAACCCATGGGCCGTGGCCAGCTGAGCGTCGCGCATGACCTCTTCGGCGAGCGCAGGATTGCGGCGCTCTGCCCTCCATCTCGCGATCTCGAGGCCGGGAGTCTGCACGGCGATCGCCTGCAGGAAATGGTCGATTGCATACCTCTGGAACTCTGGCCTTTGCCGACGGTAGAAGAGGTCGACGTACTGCCACGTCTTGCCTTGCTCTCCCGCCGCCAGTGCGGCGACCTCCTGTTTTCTGAAGATGTCGGGCCAGACCGTCTCCGCTTTGCGTGGTCGGTATACGACGCGAAGCTCCCCTCCCCGCACCCATTTGCGGATCAGAAGGGGCATGACGCCGAGCATGACCTGGCGAGCCTCCGGGCACTCGAGATCCGCGAAGAACTGGAGCGTCACCGGTGCCCTCGGATCTCCAAGGACGGCGCCGCGCTGAGGGATGCCGGCGAAGAGTGCCTCGATTCGCGCGCGATCTTCGGCTTCGCTGGCCCCTCGCCCTTCGGGCGGCGGTCGGTGCGTCGCTCGCCCCGCAACCGGCTGAGAGGAGGAAGAAGAGCCGCCGAGTGCGACCAGCGCCACCATGATCAGGCCAGCCAGCGCCAACTGAGCCAGGAACCGCTTCGCCTCAATCACTTGCATTTTCTTGACCATAGCGCGATACTGGCTGCATGACCAGTAGTTGGGGAGGCTTATCTTTACCTGGGAGCGTCGATCGCCGATGACTCCCCGGCCTCCCAGAGCGCGACGGGTCTTGGGGAGGCTGTGGATTCCGCTCCTGGTGCTCGCAGCCACGGCAACTACCGCCGTAGCCTGCCTTTCCCCCAAACCGACCACGCTCTCCACCACCCTCTCGGGCGGCGGCAAAGAAGGCGAAGAAATCACGGTCACCGAGGGCACCGGGGTCAAAGACACCGCGACCCTGAAAGGCGAAAACGCCAGCAAAGCCACCGGCACGGTCAAATACGCCGTCTACAAAGACAAAGAATGCAAAGAACTGGTCACCAAAGCCGGTGAAGTGACGGTCAAAGAAGGCAAAGTCCCGCCCTCTGAAGAAGAGAAACTCGAAGCGGGCGCCGTCTACTACTGGCAGGCCGAATACGGCGGCGATTCGCTCGATGAAGCCTCCAAAAGCCCCTGCGGCAAAGAGATCCTCACCGTCAAGGCCAAAACCTCCCTCGCCACCACCCTCTCCGGCGGTGGCAAAGAAGGCGAAGAAATCACGATCTCAGGGGGCACCGGGGTCAAAGACACCGCGATCTTGAGCGGGACCAATGCCGCCAAAGCGACCGGCACCGTCGACTACGCCGTCTATAAAGACAAAGAATGCAAAGAACTGGCGACCAAAGCCGGCGAAGGCAAAGTCGAAGGCACCAAAGCCGCCAGCTCCGAAGAAAAGGAACTGGAAGCCACTGCCGTCTACTACTGGCAGGCCGAATACTTAGGCGACTCCCTGCACGAGAAATCGACCAGCCCCTGCGGCAAAGAGGTTCTCAACGTTATAGCTCCGACGGCAATATGCGCTGCTGAGCCCGTGGTAGAAGAAGGAGTTGAACGATGCTCGGCGGTATACCAGCTGGAAGCGGCGTCTATGAAAAAGGTAAAAATCTTAAATAACATCTTGACCGTCGAATGCGATGTCTCGTTTCTGGGGACGGAGTCAAACTCTGAATCTGTTGTATTTGCCGGCAAATTCTCCTATTCAAACTGTGGAGGCTGCGAAGTCACTGAAGAAAACGGTCCCTCTACTCTTGAATTCTCGTGGAGGAGCTACGAAGAAGCGACTGTGATAGGCAAAGGATTATTGAAAGTCTCATGCGGTGAAACGCTCAGTTGTAGCTTTTCAGCCACAGGCTTGGAAGGATCTGCCGTGGGTGCTTTATCTGCTGCTAACAAAGCAGGTGAAATATCATTCGTGGAACAAAAAATAGTCACCGAGAGCGGTAGTCTCTGTCCCGAAGAAGCAACCGTGGATCTCGAAATGGGACTGCCGTCCTACCATATAGTTAGTGGAAAACTAGTTAAGATGCGTTGTCTGATAGGATTTATCAATACTTTTTTAAATAATCCTGACAATAAGTATTGCACTGGATTCGACTTCTTCCCGATAGGTAATTACGATTTAGCTTGGCAATTCTGATCCAGTCCCGACTGATGAAGTGCTCTCAGCTCTCAGGCGACATAAGGTTCTCTTAGTTCTGCAAGATTCTCTCAGTTCGTACCGACGAACGTACCGACGAGAATTTGCCGGTGGATCGTCGGGCTCCCGGGATAGGGTCGCCCGGCCATGGCTACCCAGGCCGTCTACTACCGCAGTGCCGGCGGATCTGAACCCGTCGCGGAGTTCCTCGATCGCGAGTTCCCGCTCGAGCCGAGGAAGAAGAAGCCGAGCGACCGCGAGCTTCAGGCCGCTGCGACCAAGCGCATGACGATCGACCTTCAGATCGACCGCTTGAACGGATTGGCGAACGACGACCCGCCGCTGCCGTTTCCGCATACCTCGCAGATCGACGGGCCGCTGCGCGAGCTCCGTTGCCACTACGGCCGCGCGCATTACCGGATCATCTACCGGCGCTCGGGCAACCTCTTCGTCTTGCTTCACATGATCCGCAAGACGAGCAGAGCGGTCCCGCGGGCGGAGATCGAGATCGCCAAGCAGCGCTGGCAGGACTTCAAGGAGAGGATGGAGGCCCGACCTCGAAAACCGCCACGTGCCGCCGGCGGAGACGCGCCGTGATTCCGTCCGACGGACTTAGCAGTTTTGCTAAAGTCTCGCTCAGGCTGTCAACGACATCGGACGGAAATGGCTCGTAAGAACGACTCGCCAATCGGAGCGACCCACTCAGAGAGCATGGAGAAGCGCGCTCGAAAGAGCGCCGCGTACAGAGCTGCCCTCGAAGAGCAGCAGCCCTACGAGCAATTCGCCCGCTTGGTGATCCGCAAGCGGATGCAGCTCGGCCTCACCCAGGAGGAGCTGGCCAAGCGCATGGGCACCAGCCATTCCGTGATCTCACGCCTCGAGAGCGGCCAGCACCGTTTCAGCTTCGCCACGATGCGAAAGCTGGCCAAAGCGCTCAACACCCATCTCGTCTACGGCTTCCAGGACGAGGCGCCTGACTCGAAGTCTCCCCGGACGCCGAAGCGCGAGTTGGTCGTTTCCGCCTGAGCGCCGAGCGTCCAGGCATCGTGGTTCTAGCGCTGCGCCGTTGACTCTGGCAGTGTTCTCGAAGACCTCGCGACCCTAGACAAAGAAACTGGCCTTTTCGGTCTGCTAGAGGAATCCTTTGAGAATTCTCTAGTATCTCACCGCCATGTCAGCCGGGCGCGATAACTAGGAATTATCGATGTCGAGCGCGCCTGTCGACGCGGAACGCGCGGATCTGCTGAACCTCGAGCGCCAATTCGTCGCAAAGGCTGGCGAGCTTGCAGTCCTGCTTGTTTACGACCGGCCGACCCGAGTCGAGGATCGCCCCGATCTTGAACGCGCCTACTTCGAGCAGCGGTGCATATCCGATCTGCAGCTGACTGAGATGGTCGAGGCATTCCAGTCTTGTGGGTGCCTACGTTCAGGTCTTCGAGGGGGAGAAGCCGTTCCTCGCAGCCCTTGCCAATGGTGAGATCGAGGCCATCAAGCGCGAGACCAAGGTTGTCTACGACGGCATCGAGGGGGGAATCACCATTGGGGGCTTCGAACCCGGTCGCAACGCCCTGCTTCCTGCCGTCGCCGACTCCTATGACCTTGTCTGCGCGAATGCGAATGCCTATGCGCGTGCGCTCGGGCGGCACAAGTTTCACTACCTGACTCTGTTGCGAGCGCTGGCGTCCCTGTTCCTGCAGCCTGGCAGTATTGGCCGGCGTCCGGCTGGGGCGGCCGGGCGGAAACCGACGCCCGGCACTAAAGTCATCGTGAAGTCCACCTACGAGGCGTGGTCAGTCGGCGTCACCCAAGAGTCGATCTTCGTAGTGGAGGACGACTGCGAGGAGAGGGCAGGGGATCTCGCCGAAGCTATCGGGCAACCGGTCACGGTGCAGACATTCATCACGGGTACCGAGATCTGCGTTCCGCTCTTCTCGCACCCTGACCGTCTGCTAACGCCTCCGATGGAGGCAATCGTGACCCGTGCTGATAACGACGACGTCGGCCCTGGGCCGCTCCTCTCTGCTCAACAGACTGAATTATCGAGGCCGCCTCCTCTACTCGCCGATCGGCTACACGAAGGGATTCGGCCACTTCCAGTTCTCGGACAAGCTTTTCGCCGAGCTCTGCGAATTCCCTTCAGAAGACGGCGGCGTGCCCGGCTATGAATATGGGCATGGACCGAACTGGCGGTTGAGGACGCTTCGCCTCGGCCTCCGCAAAATCGGCATCGACGATGAACTCCTCCAACATGGAATTCGCCGGCAGGTGTACCTCGCCCCGCTGGCGACCAATTGGAAGCGATACCTCCGAGGTGACACCGACTCACCACAGTGGTACCGCCTCCGCCTCAATGAGATGGCTGCCTTTTACCGGCGGCGTTGGGCGATCCCGCGATCGGGGCGGGATGCCAGCTTCATGGCTTTTGATCATGATCGGATGCGGCTGTCAGACGAATAGCGTTGGCCGGACCAGGTTTGACGCCTGAATCCCTCTAATTCCATCGGCGCGAGGATTCCAATCGCAGCCCTCGCCAATGGTTTCTGGGGCAATCAGCTGTCGAAGGGCTACGAAGATTTGGCGCAGTTGCCTATCGTGCTGTCCAGCGTCGTCTTGGAACTGCGCTGCGGGGTGCGCGGGTTCCGACGCTGAACTGCGCTGGGGCAAGAAATGGGGCAAGGTGCCCCACAGATTCCAGCCGATCTCCACGTAGTTCGATCTTACGAATTCCGCTTGAAACCTACTCTGCGTAGTCCAGCCGACTCAGCGGATTAGTCTCATAACCCGAAGGTCGCGGGTTCGAATCTCGGCCCCGCCTTCGAATCTACGCGATGCCAAGTGCGAGGTTCTCGGTTGCGTTGCGGAATGCTGCGTCTCTAACCTAATCCCGCGGTAGAAGCCGAAGTAGCTGCTAGTCTGTACGCATGACGCTACATCGGCATGAGAGCGAAGTCGGCGTCCGGGAGCTCCACGATCGCCTTAGCGAGTACCTGGAGCGAGTGGAGGAGGGAGGCGAAATCGTCGTCACTCGGCGCGGTCGGCCCGTCGCCCGCCTCAGTGGGCTTGGTGAGCGGCCACTCGACGCTCTCGCCCGCCGTGGCCTTGTGCGGATGCCGGAGGGGTCGCGTTCTCCTCGGTTCGCGCAGGTGAAGGGCACCGGTTCGGTCTCCGATCTCGTCTCCGAGCAGCGGGCCTGATCTTCTATTTCGACACCTCGGCGCTGGTCAAGCTCGTTGTCGTCGAGGACGGATCCGAGTTGGCGGCAAAGCTCTGGGGCGACGCCCATCCCGCAGCGTCGAGCATCCTCGCCTACCCCGAGGGCCGGGCGGCTTTGGCGGCCGCCCGGCGTCTGGATCGTCTCGGGGAAGAGGAGCACCGACAGGCACTCGCGGCTTTCGAGGAGCTCTACGCGGAGCTGGCTACGGTCGGGGTAGACCAGGAACTCGCCGTTCGTGCTGGCGGCTATGCCGAAGACCTGGAGCTGCGTGGCTATGACGCGGTCCACCTAACTACTGCGCTTGAACTCGGTGACAAGGAAGTCGTTCTCGTCACCTGGGATCGGGAGCTCGCTCGAGCGGCTGAGCACGTTGGGTTGGGTATCGCTGGCCTTGAGAGCTCCGCCTAGCGGTAAGGGATTCCCTCAGCCGTGACATGCGCTGCTTGACACCAGAGCGAGGCTGCTCTTTCTACGTCGGAGAGCCAGTGGAAAAGGCAGGGTCTACGAGGTCGCTCTCTTCGTCTCCGGGTTCGTAGTCGGCGTAGATGAGGGTGGTCCGGTAGTCGCGGTGACCCATCCACTCCTGCAGGACACGCATCGGCACGCCGCCGGCGGCGGTCCTGGTGCCGAACGTATGACGCAGATCGAGCCGGTTGTTTTCCATGTCAACGACCCAGGCGTTGCCCCCGGAGTCGATCGCGATGCCAGCCGGGTGTTTGAATTCGCCTTTGCCTGCACCTTTTTTCTAGTGCGAGCAAAAGAAGCGGACCCGTTTTGAACGTTTTGTCTTCGCTGTAGCTGGTGCCTTCGCCGGAGGCGACAACTCGGAAGCGGTATTCGGTGTTTCTTTGAGGCCGATCGGAGTCTGGCTGACGGATTCGGCTTCGGTGCCCGAGCCGATCGATTCCCCAGCGCGGGAACTTTAGTTCCGTAGCTTTTGCTGGTTCCGTATTCGAACCAGTAGGTGGTTTCTAGGCCTTCGGGATTGACCGTTGCGTTCAAATTGACCTGGGTTAATTTGAACGCAGTCACACCTTTGGTTGTGACCGTGGGTCATTTTAGCACCCACTTCTGGACTCGATAGTTGAGGGTATCGACCACCCAGGGGTTGCCCGAGGAGTCGAACGCGATGCCCCAAGGAGCTAAGAACTGGCCGTTGCCGGTGCCTTTGGTGCCGAATTTGGAGAGGTATTCGCCTTTGGAGTTGAACTCTTGGACGCGGTCGCTGTAGTCCGCGACCCAGAGGTTGCCCGAGGAGTCGATCGCGATGCCGGCAGGAGTAACGAACTGACCGTTGCCGGTGCCATAGGAGCCGAATTTGGAGAGGTATTCGCCTTTGGAGTTGAACTCCTCGACCCGGCGGTTGGCGTTGCCGTAGTCCGTGACCCAGAGGTTACCCGAGGAGTCGATCGCGATGCTGTAGGGTCCTTCGAACTGGCCGTTGCCTTCGCCATAGGAGCCGAATTTGGAGAGGTATTCGCCTTTGGAGTTGAACTCCTGGACGCGGTCGTTGTTGTGGTCGACCACCCAGAGGTTGCCCGAGGAGTCGAACGCGATGCCCGTGGGAAATTCGAACTGACCGTTGCCGGTGCCTTTGGTGCCCAATTTGGAGAGGTATTCGCCTTTGGAGTTGAACTTCTGGACGCGGTTGTTGAGGGCGTCGACCACCCAGAGGTTGCCCGAGGAGTCGATTGCGATGCCCCAGGGTCCTTCGAACTGACCGTTGCCGGTGCCTTTGGTGCCCAATTTGGAGAGGTATTCGCCTTTGGAGTTGAACTTCTGGACGCGGTCGTTGACGTAGTCCGTGACCCAGAGGTTGCCCGAGGAGTCGATCGCGATGCCGTAGGGTTCTTCGAACTGACCGTTGCCGGTGCCTTTTTCGCCGAAGGCAAAGGAGAAGCGCGGGTCGACTTCCGTCGTCAGCGTTTTGTCTGCCCCATAGCTGGTCCCTCCGCTGTTGCTTGCCGCTATGCGGAAGTGGTAGGTGGTGCCCGAGGTCAGGGCGCCGACCGTCTCGGCGACTTTGACGGCCGATTTGCCCGAGCCGATCGATTTGTCGGGGACGGGCACATTGGTGCCATAGGAGGTGGTTTCGCCGTATTCGAAGCGGTAGGTGGTTTCCAGGCCTTCGGGATTGACCGAGGCGTTCAGGGTCGCGGTGTCGATGCCGACTTCGGTCGCCGCTTCGGTTGTGGCGGCTGGGGAGGAGGCGAGGGCGGAGGAAGGAGTCCCCGCAAGCACGCACAGAGCAACTACCGCGAGAGGTGCAAGGCGCCCGCGGAAGCTCCTGGCTGCCTGAATGAACGTCTCCTGCCGTGGTGCGCGGATCTCTCCGTGCATCTCAAGTCTCCCGTTGACTGCTTGTAAAAACTGAGTGTTTCGACATTATATGATCAAACTTTACTTTGCAAGCTGGCGATGCGGATCGCTGAGGTATCCGTCAGGCTGAATACAACACGCCGCTGCATCCACTCCACCTCACCCGCCACCCGCACCGGCGGTCAAGGAGCACTGCGTCGACCCCGCAGGAGTTGACGGCCGCAAGCGCGGCGCGACTCAATGGAATAAAGAGCCCCTGAAAGCTTCCGTCTCAGTCATTTCGCACGAAGCGAAGGTGAAGGGAGCCTGGGCAATGGGCTCAAGCCCAAGCTCCTCCCCAGTCACCACGTAGAGAGAAGAGCCAGATTGTCGGATCTACCTCCAGCGTCGTCAGCTGTGCATACGGCAATTGCCATCTCTACTGCCCCCAGATCCGAGAAGCGAATTCTGAAGACCTTGCTCAAAGGCGTGATGAGGATTCGGATCGCGATCACGATTAGCCGTGTCGTCAATCGTGAGGTAGGCGCGCACCTGCTGCGCCTGGAAAGCCCACGGCTGGGCTTCTACATGCGCGGCTGCGCCAAAAACTGTCCGCAATGGACCGTCGGCGCTCGCGAGGGGTTTTGGGCTTTGAATTTGAAAAGTTGTGATTTACAGGTGCTTTCGATGCCCCTTGTAGGAGCACTTTTCAACCATCTGGAGCAATTGAGCAGGCTCGATGGTCTGCGCAGAAAACTCCTGCGAAAGGCGACTCACTCACCGCGGCCTGCGACTCAAGTAAAGCTACGGGCCGGAAAGATTCAAACGACAATTATCGAGGTGCTTGTCGCCTCCTCCAAGCCGCTACCAGTTGCCGAGATACACGCAGCAGTAGAGCGCATTCTTAGTATGCCCATACCCAAAGGCACGGTCAATAGCTTTCTCTCCGTAGAGTCTCGTGGGCCAAAAGCCCGATTTGAACGGATCGAGCTAGGGGTCTATCGAATGCTGAAGCCATGAGCCAAGCTCGAACTTGAGCGGACTTGGGAGCACATTCAGAAGCTGCATGCCCAGCGCTTCGGCAACGGCTAGGCGGCCAGGAGAAGCCTCAAAGCCCCACGGCAGCGTCTCCGCACAGCCAAGTCCAGAAGAAGTCTAAGACTCAATTCGCAAGGCCCTTGATACGAACCAAAGATTGCTATTGGCGCCAACTCGGCTGCCATCGATGTGAAACCTCTGGTTCTTGTTGCAAGAAAGTAACGGGCTCGGTTCTGCCCCTCCCGCTCCAAAACCCCTGGAAATACCAAGGTCTCTGCTAAGGCCATTTTCGTAGCCCAGCAATCAAGAACGTGACTTCCAAAGCACCCTGTATAAGGGAGGCTGGGGGCGGGAAGTCGCCCGAATCAGGTTCTCCCCTGATTTATGAACGGCCTCGGTGCTGGAACCACCGATGAGATCCGGCCAGACAATCCCCACGCGCCGGTCATATTCCGCCCCCCGAAGTTATCGGATGCGAGCAACAGAGCTTCGGGGTAGCCCGCTGCTGTCCTGCTTGGGTCTGCCGTTTGATCGGGTTTGGTCATCCCGCGCGGTTCCCACGCGGTGAGCAAAAATTTAGTGGCCCCTTCGGACTGAAAAAGGGTCAAAAGGAACCAAAAGGGGTCAAACCGGAACAAAAAGAAACAAAGGCGAGGCGAGAGCTAGTCGCCGTGCAGCAGCTCCAGTGGCTCCATGCCGATTTTGGCTGCAACTTTCTCGACGCTCTTCAGCGTCAGGTTGCGCTCGCCTCTCTCCATGCCGCCCATGTAGGTGCGGTGCACCCCGAGCACATCTGCGAACGCCTCCTGGCTGAGTCCTTTGGCTTCGCGGTAGGCCCGCAGGTTCTTGCCGACTGTCTGCTGTAGCTGCCCTTCCACAGACAGAAGGGTTCATGATTGCTACTTGACGGTCTACAGACCTATGAGTAGCATTCCCCGCCGCCGCCTGGCTGAGGTCGTCAGCAGAACGCCTCTGGCCAGGCGGCCTACTTCGAGCAAAGAGAAAGGCAGGAGGCAATGGCGGGAGGCAGAGAGCGCATGGCAGGGAGCAAGGACGTGAGCTGGAAGCTTGGCTTGGCAGCGCTGGTGGTCGTGGGGTTGCTTTGCTTTGCTCCGTCAGCCGTGGCAACTAGCCCGGCGCTGGCGGCACCACAGGCCAGCCTCGAACAGGAATGCCTTCAGGCAGGGCTGGTAATGCCGACTGTCAGGAAAGCCTATGTGGCTCATGCCGGGAAACGCCCCTATGAAAAGGGGCCGCGTGACTTTGGCCATGTCCAGCAAGTGGTGCTGAAGGTCAGGTACCCCGACGTGCGCGAAGAATGCGATGGGGGCTTTATTCGGGTTGGGCATCTGCGCCTGGAAAAGGAGGTGGCCCACAACAAGTGGCGCAAGTTGAGCACTGGCTACCCGTGGACGGTCACTCTGCCCAGCAACAAGGGGCTGCCGACCAAGGCCACTGAGGCTCCGGTCAACGAATCCTACCCCGACTGGTACTACTGGCACCCAGGCCAGAGGTTCAGAGGAACCATGGTCAACGAAGTCAAGGATCTGGCGAGCAAGCAGGTGCTGGGCAGCAAGACTGAATTGGCGCCGATTCCGATTCGAGGCCACAGGAGCGCTCGCAGATCACGGGCATTTGCGGCCCGGGCTCGCTCGTCGCGTGTGTCATGGACGCTGCCTCAATCGGTGAGCGAAGGTCAGCCGATTGCTTTCTCATGGAGCGCCAGTGGCAGCCTCGGCAGGAAGCACCGGCTGGTTGTCCAGCGCCAGGTGGGCACTGCCCATAGCTGGCAGTCGGTGATGAGACTTCGTGGTCGCAGTGGCTCGGCTGAACTGCCGGGCTTGCCACTGGGCCGCTACCGGTTGCGGATTGCCGATCTGGTTGGGCGGGGGCGAGTGCTGACCAAACAGGTCAGCGGTATTGGGGTCTTTGGCCAGGTGCCGTTTACGACGTTGTTCAATGCCAGTGAAAGCCATTCATATGCGACCCCAACTGCCACTTTCCCCTACGTCGCCTACTACTACGACTCCAATGGCAATCCGGCCTTCACGGTCGAGCACAACCACTGCAATTTCGTGCGTATTGCTTTTGTGGCTGGGAAAAGCTACAAAACCTATACTGCCACCGTGAAGCTGGTTCAGGAGAGCCGTGATCCGGTCAGCGTCTCAGTGCCGACTGATTCGATCAGCGAACTCAATGCTGAACTGGTGCCAGGACAGTCTTGGTCGGTTGACGTGAGCACCACTGGCGGCGAAGCGACTTACTTCATCAACGGCTACGCCGTTTGCAGCAGTGCGGAAGGGTTCTTGAGCGAGCTGTGAGATCGGGAAATGAACGTGCCGGACAGGTTTGTCACTTTGTCGTCCGCTAGTGCCGAGAGAACTGCCGGACTTGGGTTCACATCTTTTCCATCCACGCGAGCGGCTGCCGCCTGCCAGTCAAGCGTTGGCGGGCTTAGTAGTCAGTACGCCTTTTGGTACGTTCTGGTATAGTTCCTCCCTGTCAAGCAATTGAAGGAGCGGGGATGCAACCTATATTTATGTTGGCTGCAACGACAAAAGCTAAGTTGGGCAAGGGCGATGGCCCCAAGACCCTGCCCGGCGGTTGACGCTAGCTCAGACGGATGCAACTACGGGCCGGTGGACCTACCGGCCCGTAGTTGTTTTCGCAGATCAGGACGATCCTGATTTTATCGGCATATGTGCTCGACTAACCGAGGCCGGCTTAGATGTGAAGTGGCTCCAGTTGGGACTTTCTGCCAATGAGTACGAAATACATGCCACGCAGAGCGAAGCTACTCTTTGCTCCAATGGCATCACGATAAGCAATCACGATATATGCGCGGCAGGGGTCGTCATACATCGACGCTGGCGGCTTTCCCCTCCTAAGCCTGTTATCAAACTCATCCTTGACGGCGATCCTGGAAATTTTGGTCAGCGAGAGTGGGTCGCAGCTCTCGATTATACGTTTTGGCTCTGGCGACGACTTTCCCCTAAAACACTATGGGCAAATGCCCCGAATGTGGTACAGGATCGTTTGATTCTGTACCGACTAGCCGCTGAGTGCGGGCTCGACGTTCCTGATACTGCTGTTGCGACTAGGTACTACCAATTGCCAGCTAATGTAGTTGCAAAGCCCATAGCCCATAATGAGCATGTTCATGACGGTGCTTATTTCCCGACTACGAACCTAACTTCTTCGGCTCGTGGCTCGCTCCTAAGTGCTAGAAGTCCTTGTCCACATCTGACGCAGACCGTAATTCAAGTGAAACAGGAGCTGCGCGTCGTATATAGCTTTGGCCTTATGGGCGTTGTCTCGCTATTACGAGACACGAAAGCGGGACCCATAGATATCCGTTATGACTCAAGTGTTCGGTGCTTTCGCAGTAGCATACCAACTCATGTGGAAGCAAAGCTCAGGGCTTTCGCCAAGCTGACCAATTTGGCCATTTTCACAGCAGACATTCTTATAGACTCAAATGAAAAGTACTGGCTTATTGACGTTACACCTAGTGGCACCATTGGTAGTCTTGACGATGACCGTACTACGCTTGTAACCTGTTGCGTAGAGGGAATACTTAAGGAGCTAAATGCGCCATCCATTTAAATTTCGGCCGAATCATCCCGACGAGCTTCACTGCGTTCCTTTTTCTGTTGGGATGCTATTTGAAGGTCTAACCGGCGTGTCGTTCTCTGAATCCGAATTGGAGGAGATATGCGGCTTCGTACCGGGCGAAGAGGTATGGCAGTTCCAGTGGATGCTCGCTGCCGCCGACCGCAATCTCACCGTTCTGTCGGTGGATAACTTCGACCCAGAGGGGTTTATCGCGAATCCTAGGGAAGAGTTGTTGAGGCAAACCCAAGACGCTGATGTAGTTGCAAGAGTCTTTGAAGTCTCTGACGTAGCGGGGCAAATCCCGTTGGTTAAAGCTTGTCTAGAACACTCCTTGATTACTTTTGCAACTAGAACTCCAACCTTCAGCGATCTACACAATGCGCTAAGCAACACTAGTGCAGTACTGGCAAACGTGAACGCCCGAGCGTTGGGAGAAAGGGACGGTTACGCTGGACACGTCGTACTAATACATCGGGATGATACTACGGGCGAGCTCATTCTTGAGGACCCGGGACCACCCAGCCACGAGCACATGGCGGTTGACAAGGACGCGTTCCTTAGAGCATGGCACAGTCCAAGTCCGCGGATGGCTAACTTTGTAAGTGTAAGCATTACCAGCTAAGAAATATACCTTGATTCTTGACGACCCAATTGTTGACTAGCGTGTCGCATTGAGCACTCTCCCACTCCCACTCGTGAGAGATATTGCCGAGCATCGGATGGATGTGCACATTGGGTGCAAAGTTAGTTGCATCCACGTGAATACGCCTGACGAATGTCGGTCGGTCTGCGACCCAAAAAGCGTAGTGCTCCTTAACGCTCATTGCTGAATCACAAACACGATAGGAAATTCGTCGCTCGGACCCGCGAGTGCCGGGCATACGACCACGCACAAGCACAACATCATTGAGAGCCTGCGCGTCTAGCTGCTTAAGTAGTACTAAGCGCTCAGCCTCGTTTAGTTCTACTAGCTGAATAGGGCTGCGTCGAGTAACGCCGCGTGCGTCGCTTTGCAAGCATTGAACCGTAATCGGTGACTTAGCGGGAGCCGACAGAGATTTTAGGAGAGAGCGACGGCCTTTGGCAGTTGAACAGGTAAAGCTGTCCGAGATATCCGGACACTCTGCCAAAAGTAGATCGGTAACGCTCGCGCGCGTAGTGAAGGCGAGAATAAAAGAGTCGAGCGAAGCAGTGATCTCTAGGCCATACGTTAGTTCGTATCGCTCCGACGACCGACCATCTTTGAGCATGATGGTTATATCGGCATCGTAAAATGGCGGTGCGCTCGGAATAACTAGCTTCTTCAAGGCATGAAGATTAGGAGAGTTATCTCGGTAATAGGCAGTTAGCGATAGGTCGGTTGGGCTTGATGGCTCCTCACTATCTGCATCAATTGTCGTAAGAGCTGCGTCTAGTAGTGACCCTGAAGGATTCCTCATAAAGGTTGTGACAAATAGTTCGGCCCTAGATGATGTCCAGGAATACGCTTTTCGGAGAGCGTGGGAACAATCCTTGGCAAATTTTTGGCGTATTTCTGCAAGCCAGGGGAACGTGTGACTATCTAGGGACGCTAGAATCGGACCACGCACTAGCGCCAGGGCAGCCTCGGCGTTAGTTTCGTTATCTGAATCTACGAGCTGCTGAAATTCATAGATATCGGTCGGGATGGTCGCTGGGGCATGAGTGGCAGTTGGGCGATAGAGGGTCAGGGTATGGGCGCCCTTATCTGCGTGCAGGGCTTTGCCTAGATCACCGAGCAATTTGCGCGCCTCGGTGGCATATCCGTCAAGATTTCGATCAGACCTAGACCTCGGAACGCGCCCGTTGTCTTCTGGCCACAACCGTTCAAGTAGAACAGAGCGCGTCTGCGGGGTCTCGGAGAGCGCCAATGATGCGAGAAGAAGCGCCGCTCGTGATGAGCACGAAAGTTCAGCCGATGGCCGATTCTCAGTCGTGAGACTCAAGGCTCCAAGGATGTTTAGGCGCATATCAGAATTGAGGTTTCTTCAAGGATGCGGCGTCATTCTAGGAAACTTCAAGGAATCTCTAGCGTGTCGTTCGAGAACTCATGTTCAGCCTAGATAGGGAATGGATTCCCAGGAATTGGAGGCAACATGAGCAAAGCGACATCCCCAGTCCCCGACCAGTCCCCGTCGTCGGAGCTGGATACTCCCCATTGGCTCCCGTACGTTGAAGAGCCCCGTTGGGGCTTCGAGTTTTGGGCGTCGTTCATCGAAGACACCGAGGGGGAGCGATGAGGCATCGTGACCCACCCCAAATCTGCTCACCGCCACCACCTCATCCCGAAGACTGCCCCCTCCACGCCCAGCGTCTGGACTACGGCTCCGACGAGCCCCTAAGGCGAGCCATCCTCATGGAGCGCCGCAAGACCCGCACGATGGCCGAGTTGGTCTGGGCCGACATGAACCGCCAGCGTCAGCGGGCGAACACTGACCGTCCAGAGCAAGCGCCCCCGACCTCGCCGCCAACCCGTCCGGCTCCGGCCTTGCCACCGGCTTCCGTTTCTGCCCCCGTCTTCGT
This sequence comes from Solirubrobacterales bacterium, assembly GCA_036379955.1. Lineage (GTDB taxonomy): Bacteria > Actinomycetota > Thermoleophilia > Solirubrobacterales > 70-9 > VRUE01. The sequence continues at coordinate 22,421 of DASVFR010000011.1, read as the reverse complement.
TCAGGCCCAGAAAGGAGCCACGCCATGAGCAATCTGCCCGACCGCTTCGCCGGACGGCCTGGCAACTCCCGCCAGCTCGCCAGGGCTGCTCAGGCCCGGGAGAAAACCGAGCTGGCGGTCTATGAACACCACCTTCAGGCCCGCTTCCTGTCCGAGGTGGAGAGGATTGACGCCGAAGCTCTGGCAGATGTCGTCAAAACGGCCATCAACGAGGAGCTGGACACCTTGGACTACGGGCTTGGGTTGGCAGCCGGTTCTACTGCCAGGGCCGAGTTGGTGTCCCGGCTGGTGAGCTTGCAGAGCAAACTCGACGGGGCGAGAATCGCCCGCCGCTTCGGAGGGTGATGCCCATGCTCCAGATCGCTCTGCTTCTGGTTCTCGCCACGTTGGCCGGAGCACTGAGCGGGGGATTGACGGCCCGCCGGATGCTGCGCCGTTCCCGGCAGCGGAAAACACCACCCTTTTCGGCTGCACCTGACTCGGCACTCAATGGCGACATTGAGGCAGCCGCAGCGTCTTGGGCGAGCGAACAAGGCCGCCCCGAGGCCGCCGGCATCGTGGCGGACAAGCTGCACCTAATACATCGGGTGGCAAGACGCCGGGGGTGGTGGCAGTGATCCTCCTGGTGATCGTTCTTCTCCTGATCGTCACCTTTCTGGTCGGCTACCTGGCCAGCCGATCCGGCGAGCCAAACATGTCTTCTCCCGTCGACCCCGAGCAGGAAATGAAGGCAGCGGTGGAGCTACACCGCATCCGCAGAAACCTTGACGTTGCCTGGGCAAGAAGTGAGCAGCGCCGGGCAGGCGCGGCCCTCAGGCGGAACATCAGGAAGGCGCTGGAGGACGAGGAGCAGTGACCTCCCCCGGCAAAACGCCCGGCGGTCTGCTCACCACCGGCCTCATCGCCGTGGTGCTGCTGGCGGCAGTTGCACCGCTGCTCATTGAGCTGTCTCGGGCGTTGTTGCCGCTGGTCATCGTCCTGGCTATTGCCGTCATTGCTGTGCGGCTGGTCTTTGTCCACACCCGGCGGTGGTGATGGCAATCACAAAACAATTGTCAATTCCACGTCTTGACCCGCCAACTGAAGCCGCGAGACAATGGAAGGTTCGCGTTGGCACCTGAGACTTATGCCCTCATCCCCAAGAACGTGACCTTCAAAGGCAACAAACGAAGGGAGGTTTCATCATGCCGAGAAGCAGAAAAACAACACCAACCAAGCGGATTCGGATTCGCTCCAAGTCGCTGGCCGAAATAGACGAGACCAAGCTGGCGCTGGCCTTCTGGCTCATGGCCAGGCGCCGGCTGGAGGAGGAAGCCTCGGAAGACGAGGGCGAGGCGTGAGACGTTCCAACCTCGACTGGTTTGAGCTGCGCTTTCCACGTGGTCTGGAACAAGCCGACGTACTGGCGGCCCTGAACGTCTTTTCCGGCTTGCCCTTCAGTGCCCGCCTTGCCCTTGACCTCGCCGCCACCGAGGACGGCATCGCTCATCGTTTGGGAGTCACGCCCAAAGATGGAGGAACAGTCACAGCGGCGCTACGCGCCGCCATTCCCAGCCTAAGGGTAGAAGAAGCTGAAACCCCGAAGCCCGGCCGGGGCCAGTGGCTCTGGCGGCTTACTCCAAGAGTCGCGGCCATCCGAACCGATGAGCTTCCGGCCATTTCCGCTTCGCTGCTGTCCAGCCTGTTTCCACTTTGGAAAGGCGAGGCAATCCGGCTGACCTGGCACCTCAGGTCTGCCCCAAGGCCACCGCTTCCTGTAGGTCGCTACGACGCCCAAGATGGGCGGGAGAGGACGCTCCGCGCCAAGCTGGGCCTTCCCGGCCTTGCCGTCTGTGGCGAGCTATCCGTGAAGGCTCGCACCGCTGCCCGCCGCGCTCAAATTACCCAGCGGGTGGCGGCTGTGCTGTGGAGTCTGGCTACGCCTTTCGGGCGACTACAGGCCGATCCCTGCTGGCTCGGCCAACTGGCTCGCCTGGTCGGACTGCGCGGGCGTTATCTGAGTGCCCCCGAACTGGCCGCCGTCATTGGCTGGCCGGTTGGCTCCCCCGATCTTCCCGGCCTCGAGCTTGGCGCTGCCAAGCGCCTGGTGCCCAGCGGGGCCTTGGCAGGACAGGGCCGGACGCTCGGTACCAGCGACTTCGTGGGCATGAGCCGGCCGGTGGCGATCAGCAGCGGGGCGTCGACGCGGGGGCTGTACGTCCTCGGCCCGACCGGCACCGGCAAGACTTCGCTGCTCAAAAACCTCATTGCTGACGATTTGAAAGCCGGACGTGGCTTGGTGGTGATCGAGACCAACCGCGACCTGATTCAAGACCTGAGTGACCTGATCCCGCCAGAGCGTGTCAGGGACGTGGTGCTCATCGACCCGCTGGATCGGACCTATGCCGTCGGCTTCAATCCTTTCGCGAGCTCCGCCGACCCGTCACTCATTGCCGACCAACTCGGCGAGTTGTTCCAACGTCTCTGGGAAGCATTCTGGGGACCGCGCACGGCACAGCTGACCCACATGGGTCTACTGACTCTGGCGCGGCGCAAAGGCTCGACGCTGCCTGACCTGCCGCGTTTGTATATGGATGAACGCTTCCGCGAAAAGGTGCTCGCCGACCTCGACGATCCCCTCGGCCTCGGCCCGGACTGGCGGTGGTACGAGGGTCTATCCAGCTCGGAAAAGTCCAACGTCGTCGCGCCGCTTCTGAACAAGGTGCGTCAGTTCACGGCCCGACCAGCCATTCGGGCCATCGTCGGACAAGCCAAACCAAAAGTGACGATGAGCCGGATCATCGCCGACAAAAAGATTCTCCTCGTCAACCTGCCCAAGGGTCTCATTGGAGCCGAAACCGCCCAGCTACTCGGCTCGCTGGTACTAACCAGCGTGTGGCAGGCCGTCGCCCAGCGGGCTGAACTTGCTCCGAGCCAGCGGCACCCCTTCGCGCTCTACGTCGATGAGGTGCAGGACTTCGCCAGCGCCCCGATCCCGTGGGACGAGATGTTTGCCCAAGGGCGCAAGTACGGACTGAGCCTCACCGTGGCGCACCAGAACCTCGACCAGCTCCCCAGAGACCTGCGCGAGGTCGTACTGTCCAACGCGAGGAGCAAGGCCGTGTTTGCTCTGAGCGCCAGCGACGCAAAGGCCATGGAGAAGCTGTTCGCTCCGGCGCTATCTGCTGACGATCTTCAGGCCCTTGACCCGTTCTCGGTGGCGGCCATAGTCGCTCTGGACGACGGCGGCACGGCCCGGCCGGTGACGCTCAAGACTCCGCCGCCGGTTGCACCGCTTGGCAGCAGGCCGGCGGTGCGGGCTTCTTCTCGTCGGCTCTACGGAGCCAAATGCAGCGAGGTTGAGGCGGCCTTGCGCTCCCAGGTTGAACGTCATCGGCGTGAACCTGCGCCGGTTGGCAGGCGACCGAGGAGCCAGTCGTGAACGCGCCGCTCGCCCGTCCGCTCGCGTCGCGCCGTCCCCCCGTCATTCCCAGCCCTGATGGGGCAAGGCGTCCAAATCTGCCACTGAGTACATGGCTGAACTGGAGTTCCAAATGAGCGGGCGGTATGTGACCGCGAAGGTGGCGCGGGAGCTGGACCGCAGGCTCACTGAGCGCGATCGCTCTATTACCCACTCGGTCCTCGAACTGCGCTTCATGAGCGCTGCCCAGCTGGCCCGGATGCACTTCGCTGATGCTGACCCTCGCGCTGTTCGCCGGTCACTGCTCAGGCTGACCCGCCTGGACGTACTGGAGCGGCTGGATCGTAGAGTCGGCGGCGTACGCGCCGGCTCCGCGGGCTTCGTCTACCGCCTCGGTCTGGCCGGGCAGCGGCTGGCTCTGGAACATGGCTGGATTTCAGACCGACGCTGTAGACGCTCCCGGATTCCGGGGACGCTATTCCTGAAGCATGCACTTCAAGTCGCCGAGCTACATGTTCGGCTGGTGGAGGCTGACCGGCTGGGTCGGGTGGAGCTGCTGGAGCGAAGCGCTGAGCCTGCTTGTTGGCGGCAGTTTTCGAGCGGGATTGGCGCTTCGCTCCTCAAGCCGGACAGCTATGTCCGGCTGGGAATCGGAGACTTTGAAGATAGCTACTTCATAGAGGTGGACATGGGCACCGAGGGCAGCCGCGCTCTCAGGAGCCAGCTCCGGGCCTACGCCAGCTACTACGAAGCTGGCATCGAGCAGGCCGAGCATGGCGTCTTTCCAAGGGTGCTCTGGCTGGCTCCAGACGAGCGGCGGAAGCTAGCCATCCAAGGCTGCGTCAAACAGCTCACGCCTGCTACCCGCGAGCTGTTTGAGGTGACACAGTTTAACTGCGTCATAGAGGCGATAACCGAAGGTGGAGCCGTGAGCACACACTAACGGGAGTGTCAGGTGAGGGTTGTATACTTATATGTAGCGAGAGATAGTGTGGAGGAAAGGAGAGAGATATGACAGAAACTAAGACAGAGCCGACTAAGCGGGCGGTGATCTACCTGCGGGTGTCATCCCCGAAGCAAGTTAATAAGGAGATAGATCCCGAGGGCCTAAGCCTGCCGTCGCAGCGCAAGAAGTGCGAAGCAGAGGCTCGACAGCTAGGTGCGGAAGTGGTGCGGGAGTACGTTGAGCCAGGCGTGTCCGGCGGCTCGGTGCTGAGGCGTAAAGCCTTCAAAAAGATGCTGGCTGACATAGAGAAACTTAAAGATGTTGACGTGGTGGTCTTTTGGAAGGTCTCGCGATGGGCACGCGATGAGATCGATCAATGGTCGGCCTTTGGACTCCTGCAGAAGAACGGTGTAGAGGTTGCTTCGGCATCCGAGCCGATTGACAGCAGCCCAACCGGCCTGCTGGTCTTCGGCATCATGGGCTCGATTGCTGCCCACCAGCGCCGTGAGCTATCCATTGAAGTCCGGCGCACACAAGAACAAAAGGTTGAAGTTGGAGGGACACCTGGCCGAGCCCCGATTGGCTATTGCAATACGACCATTGACGTCGATGGTCGTCCGGTGCGAGACGTAGTACTTGATCCAACACGCGCGCCGTTGATCCAAGATGCCTTCCGGCTCTATGCCAGCGGCGACTACTCGCTGATGGAGCTGGCGGCCATCATGGAGGAGCGGGGTTTGCGTTCCCGTGCCACCAAAAAGTATTCCGAACGTCCGGTCAGCTTCAAACGCTTGGCCGAGATCCTGCGCAACCCCTACTACCTGGGACTTGTTCCCTACAAGGGCAAGATCTTCAAAGGACGGCATGAGGCGCTGGTTGACGAGGGCACGTTCCAGCAGGCTCAAGACCTGTTGGATTCCAAGCGTCAAAGCCACGAGCGCGCTTGGCGGCACTTTCACTACCTGCGCGGCAGTGTCTTTTGCGGTCGCTGCAAGCACCGTCTGGTCTTTGCCAACGCCAAAGGCAACGGCGGCACTTACGGGTATCTAGTTTGCGGCAGTCGGCTGCGGGGCCATTGTTCGCAGGAGTATCACCGTGCCGAGGCCGTTGAAGCGGCCGTTGAGCGCCACTATGCCTTGGTGCGGCTCGATGAGCAGCAGCGTGCCGACATTCGCGAAGCGGTGCGAGCGCATGTGGCTCAACTAGCTGAGTCCGCAGACGCAGAGATCGCCGAGGCCAAAGCTGAGCGAGCAAGCTTGACCGAGGAGGAGCGCAAGCTCCTTAAAGCCCACTACGCCGACCAGATCAGCGAGGACTTGTTCGCTGAGGAGCAGGCCCGCATCCGGCGCGGTCGGGATGGCGTCGAACGCCGGATCGCCGCCTTGGACTTCGATCACCAGCGGATGCTCGACGCGCTGGAGTTGGCCTTGGCCCTGACCGACGACATTCAGCGGGCCTACATTCAGGCTGGTCCGCAAGAGCGCCGCCTACTGAATCAGGCGTTCTTTGAGCGGCTGGAGATCGTGGACGAGGAGATTGTGGGCTCCAAGCTGGCTGAGCCCTTTGATCGCCTCCTGGCCAAGCCTGATGAGGCAGCGGTGGCCAAGGACTCCTTGGCCAAGACTTGGGACTGGACGCCAGAAAGTGCGGCAATCCGCAGTCCAGAGCCATTCGCAGGCCTCCTGAACGCAGAAACCTCCAGCCTCTTTTTTGAGGCTGGAGGTTCTAACGTCGAATCTATGGTGCGGCTGAATGGAGTCGAACCATCACGCCCCGTAAGGGGCACAAGGCCCTCAACCTTGCGCGTCTACCAGTTCCGCCACAGCCGCCTGTGGGATGGCGATTCTAGATGTTTGCGCCCGGGGGGCGCTTTCGGTTGCGGGTGTCCGCAAGGACCGCTACGCTTGCGAACAGATGTTCGAACGATTTTGGGGCCCTCGGGCCGGAAACGCGAAGGGGAGAGCGTGGAGCTGGATCTGACCAAGAGGCAGAAGGAGATCTTCGACTTCATTCGCCGCTACGCGGCGAAGACGGGGTATCCGCCGACGGTGCGGGAGATTGGCAAAGCGGTGGGTCTGCACTCCTCCTCGACCGTGCACGCGCATCTGGCCAACCTCGAGAAGATCGGGCTGCTGAAGCGCGACCCCTCCAAGCCGCGGGCGATCGAGCTGCTCTTCGACAAGGCGAAGCGGACGATCAAGCCGGGCAGCGGCCTGCCGCTGGTCGGCCACGTCGCCGCCGGCGAGCCGATCCTCGCCGAAGAGAACGTCGAGGAATACATCGAGGTGCCCGACGTGATCGGCGGCGAGGACGGGGACTACATCCTCAGGGTGCGCGGCGAAAGCATGATCGAAGCCGGGATCTTCGAGGGCGACTACGTCGTCGTGCGGCCCGCCGACGAGGCGACCGACGGCGAGATCGTCGTCGCCCTGATCGGCGAGGAGGCGACGGTCAAGCGCTTCTTCCGCGAGGACGACCACATCCGCCTGCAGCCCGAGAACGCGACGATGGAGCCGATCCGCACCACCGAGGCCACCGTGCTCGGCAAGGTCGTAGGGGTCTTCAGAAAGATCTGACGCCGCTCAGGGCCACTGGCCGGCGGCGATTTGCTTCTTGTAGCGCCGCTGTTTGCGACGCGCGTCGCTCAGGGCCAGCGGTAGCAGCCGCAGGGTGAGGCGGGGGAAGAGGTCGAGGAGGCGCAGCTGCACCCCGCGCCAGCGTGGGACGATCGTCAGCGGCCGGGGGCGCTCGGTCAGCCTTACGACCGCGGCGGCGACCTGCTCGGGCTTCAGCAGCTGGCCTGAGAACGAGCCGGCGGCGTCGGGATCGTCGAGCTTGTCCTGCAGCATCGGCGTCCAGGCGCCGTCGGGGCAGAGCGCCGACAGCTTCACGCCGCCGATCCCGGCGCGGCGCAGGTCGAAGAGCGTGCCGAGCGTGAAGGCGAGTGCCGCGTGCTTGCTCGCCGAGTAGCCGACCTCGCCCGGCGCGGCCACGATCCCGGCCAGGGAGATCACGTTGACGACGTGGCCGCGGCCGGCGGCGATCATCGGCTCCAGCGCCGCGACCGTCCCGTTCATCGTCCCCACGGTGTTGACTTCGAGCATCAGCCGGCGCGCCGCCTCGTCCTGCTCCCAGGCTGGGCCGGTGACGAGGATCCCGGCGTTGTTGACCCAGAGGTCGAGCCCGCCTTCCTCGGCGATCGCCGTCGCCTGCGCCCGGCAGGCCGCCTCGTCGCGCACGTCGAGGACGGCCGAGCGCGCGTCGTGGCCTGCTTCGGCGGCGGTTTTCGCCGCCGCGTCGGCATCGACGTCGGTGGCGTGGACGAGGTAGCCGCGGCCGGCGAACTCGAGCGAGATCGCGCGGCCTATGCCGCCTCCCGCTCCCGTGATCACCGCGGTGGGCATCGCACGGGACGATATTGCCGATGGGTTGTGAGTGCTGGAGCGACCACAACCCATCGAGATGCCCGAGCGGCGGCCGATCGGCGCTACCATCGCTGTGCGGGCCGAGCGATCGCGGGGGGAGAGAAAACCCCTCGAGGAAAGTCCGGACACCACAGGGCGAGGCGGTGGGTAACGCCCACCCGGGGAAACCCGCGGGAAAGTGCCACAGAAACATACGGCCGATGGCGCGGCCACACGTGAGCCGCGTACAGGCAAAGGTGAAATGGTGCGGTAAGAGCGCACCGGCGCCGCGGTGACGCGGCGGCCAGGCAAACCCCGCCCGGTGCAAGGCCAAGCAGGACCGCAGACCCTGCCCGGCGAGGTCCAGGTAGGCCGCAGGGCCGTCAGCTGGCGGCTCCCCGGGGCTCCGGCTCCGGGAGACAGATGGTCGCTCACGACAGGATCCGGCTTACAGGCCCGCTGACCGAGAGGCCCCCGCAGGGGGGCCTCTCGCATCTCTGCACGTTTTCGTGTCTTAGCGTTTGCTAATCTCTTGCCAACTTTCGCTGAATCTCCGCCCACATATCGCGGAGAGCGGGGGACCCAAGGTTTGGGGCGAATCGCCGGCATCTGCCGCGTAGCGCAGCTCTTTCAGCGCGAGCCCGTCAGCTAACCCCGCAAGCGTCGCAAAGAGCAATGAAGGCAGACCGAGACCGCCCTGGGCGGAAAGACCGATCGAGGCAGCGCGCCGCGCGCAGGCGACGGCGCAGAGCCCGCAACCTGCGCTGGGCTGCGATCTTTGCGACCCTCGCCTGTCTGACGGCGGGCGCGATGCCCGCCGAGGCCGGGACGGGTGGCGCCAGCGCCACCGAATCTGACGGCACGACGACCGGCGGGCAGGGCTTCGTCTTCAGCACCCCGATGCGCTCGGCCGGCGCCACCTGGTACGGCCCGGGCCTCTACGGCAACCACACCGCTTGCGGGCAGACGCTGCACGCGGAGACGATTGGCGTCGCCCACCGCACGCTCCCCTGCGGCACGACGATCAAGTTCGCCTACCACGGCCATCAGCTGGTCACGCAGGTGATCGACCGCGGCCCCTACACGCAGGGCAACGACTTCGACCTGACCAACGGCGCCCGCCGCGCCCTCGGCTTCGAAGGGGTCGACCAGGTGCGATACGCGGTCGCGATCGGCCACCGCGGTGGCGCTCGGTAGGCAGGATTTTGGCTCTCTGCGGCTAATCTCTGCCTCGGATAAGACCACGCCGTTGGGCTCACCGAGCGCACGGCGAGCAACGAGAGGAGCAGAGGGGCATGTCGAAGTCTTCGCAAGCAGGTGTCGGCGGCCGCGGCGCGACCTGGAGCCGCGCGGCGCTCCTTTTGGCCGGGACCGCGTGCCTGGTCCTGCTCGCGGCTCTCATCGCCACCGCCGGAGCCGCGACGAGCTCGGGCACCACGGTCGTTCTGGGTGGCACGGGCAACATGCCCGACCCCTCCTGTCCCGCCTCTCCTTGCCAGGCGGTCGGCAGCGTCACCGGCTTCCAGGTCAGCACCGGACAGGGGCAGCTGCCCTTCCTCGTGCGCAAGAAGGGCAAGGTCAAGTCCTGGACGCTGACCCTCTCGCAGCCGACCGGCAGCCAACGCTCCTTCTTCAACGGCTTCTTCGGCACGCCGCCCGAGGCGCGCCTCGCGATCCTGCGCCGCGTCCCGGAAACAAACCCCCCTCGCTACAACCTGCGCGCCCAGGGCTCGATCCAGGTCCTCAGCCCCTACCTCGGGCAGACCGTCAAGTTCACGGCCAACCTGAAGGTCGAAAAGAACGACATCGTCGGCCTCACGGTGCCGACCTGGGCTTCCGCCTTTGCTCAGGGCCTCTCCGAAAACGACGCCTGGCGGGCCAGCCGCGAACCCGGCAAGTGCGTCGACTCGACCGACGTCCGCCAAGGAGAACCCCAGCAAAAGGTAGGAGCGCGGGCCACCTACGGCTGCCGCTACTCGACGGCGAGGCTTCTCTATACCGCCACGGTTGTCGAGGGCTGATCTGGGGCGGGGCGGGGCCTTCCAGCTTCGAATCGTTCGACGACCGTTGAGGCATTGACCCCGCCGGCCGCCCCTCAGCCCTCAGGGGTTGACCGGGAGTCCTACGCAGCCGCCGAGGGAAGAACCCGCGGGCCGCTTTGATCTTTCGGAAGCTCGGCTGCCCCGGCGATCAGGCTCTGGAACTCGTTCAGGACGAGGTGCGCGACCGCCTCTAGCAGCTCCTCGTCGCTCCAGCCGATCTCCCGCGCCTCCTCGTGCAGGTGGAGCGGGGGATGGCCGTTGGCCTCGAGCGCGCCGCGCAGGTACTCGAGCAAGGCCGCCTCTTTGGGGTCCGAGGAGCCGAAGCTCCGCGCCCGGGAGACCTCGTCCAGCCCGAGGCCGGCGCTGCGCGCCGCCTTCGCGTGCTGGGCGATGCTGTAGCCGTCCTCGCGGTACTCGGCGAGGGCCAGGGCGATCCGCACCTGGGTCGCCTTAGGCAGGACGCCGCCGCGCAGCTCCGAGCGCATCCGCGTGTAGGCCCGCAGAACCGCGGGCGCCCCGGCCAGCACGCCGACGAACTTGGTCACCGCTCCGCCGGTCGCCTGGATCGTTTTGATCAGGGGTGCGCTCTCGTCAGGCGCGGTCAACTCGTCGTGAATCTGAAATCTGCTCACATCCGTTTTTACCGTCAATTGCATCCGCCTCCGACTCGTTTCGCGGTTTTCCGCTTCACAGAGCCTTTACATGGCCTTTACTTTACTTTTAGCCGCTTACTTACGTCTCGTAAGTTATACCTGGTTTTGGGATGCCCCGCAAGGTGCCTTGGCGTCCCGTCTCTTTACCCGGATACGGGCGCTTCCACTCGCCCGGTTCACTTCGCCTATCGTTGCGCTCCCGAGCGGACAAGCGCGAGCCCAGGAGGCAGCAAATGGCAGACCAACCGAAGAGTGCCGCCGACGTCGCCCAGATCGTCAAGGAAAACGACGTGCGCTTCGTCCGGCTCTGGTTCACCGACGTGCTCGGGCAGCTGAAGAGCTTCTCGATCAACGCCGCCGAGCTCGAGGACGCCTTCGAGGGGGGCATGGGCTTCGACGGCTCCTCGATCACCGGTTTCAACCCGATCGAGGAGTCGGACATGATCGCGATGCCCGACCCGGCGACCTTCGCCCTCATCCCCTGGCGGCCGGAAGGCGAAAACGCCGTGGCGCGGATGTTCTGCGACGTCCAGGTCCCCGGCGGCGAGCCCTACGAGGGCGACCCTCGCTGGATCATGAAGCGGGCGCTGAAACGCGCCGAGGAGATGGGCTTCGACGCCTTCAACATCGGCCCCGAGCTCGAGTTCTTCTACTTCCGCTCGGCGCGTCCCGAGGGCGGCGTGCCGGAAGGGCTCGACGAGGGCGGCTACTTCGACCTGACCACGCTCGACGCCGGCTCCGACGTGCGTCGCGACACCGTTCTCGCCCTGGAGCGGATGGGCATCCACGTCGAGTACACCCACCACGAGGTCGGCCCTTCCCAGCACGAGGTCGACATGCGCTACAAGGACGCGCTGGCGATGGCCGACGACTGCATGACCTACCGCATCGTCGTCAAGGAGTACGCGATGAAGTACGGCTGGCACGCGACCTTCATGCCCAAGCCCCTCTTCGGCGAGAACGGCTCCGGGATGCACGTCCATCAGTCGCTCTCCAAGGACGGCAAGAACGCCTTCTTCGATGCCGACGACCAGTACTTCCTCTCGCCGACGGCGAAGGCCTTCATCGCCGGCCAGCTCAAGCACGCGCGCGAGATCTCGCCGCTCTTCGCCCAGTGGGTCAACTCCTACAAGCGGCTCGTGCCCGGCTACGAGGCGCCCGTCTACCTCGCCTGGTCGCGCCGCAATCGCTCGGCGCTGATCCGCGTCCCGCTCTACCACCCCGGCAAGGAGGGTGCGACCCGGGCCGAGCTGCGCTGCCCCGACCCGGCCTGTAACCCCTACCTCTGCTTCGCCGGCATGCTGCAAGCCGGCCTCGAGGGAATCGAGAAGGGCTACGAGCTGCCCGAGCCGATGGAGCAAAACCTCTACCACCTCTCGCCCGAGGAGCTGGCGCACCAGGGAATTGAGCAACTACCCGCCACCCTCGGCGAGGCCATCGAGGTAGCTGCCGAGTCAGAGCTCGTGCTTCGCACGCTCGGTGAGCACACCTTCCGCCGTTTCGTCGAGATCAAGCGGCAGGAGTGGGACGACTACCGCGTCCAGGTCACTCCCTACGAGATCGACCAGTTCCTCCCGATTCTTTGAGTGGGGTGGGGAGGGCGGGGGTGTCCTCCTCCGGGGGTTCCTCAGAGCTGAGCCGGGGCTTGCTCGGGTGCCGGTGGCGCGGACTCGGTACTTGGCTTTGAGAGCGAAGAGGGCCACCAGAACTTGTCGCCTAGCGCGAGGGCGATCGCGGGGACTAGGACGCTGCGGACGAGGAAGGTGTCGAGGAGGACGCCGAAGGCGACTACGAAGCCCAGCTCCGTCAAGAAGGTGAGGGGTAGTACCGCCAGGACCGAGAAGGTGCCGGCGAGGACGATTCCGGCGCTGGTGATCACGGCGCCGGTCACGGCGAGGGCGCGGCGGATGCCCAGTTCCGAGCCGTGCTCGAGCGTCTCCTCGCGGGCGCGCGCGATCAGGAAGATGTTGTAGTCGACGCCGAGGGCGACGAGGAAGACGAAGGCGAATAGCGGCAGCGAGGGGTCCGAGCCGGGGAAGTCGAAGACGAATTCGAAGGCGAAGTAGCCGACGCCCAGCGCCGCCAGGAAGCTGAGGATCACGGTGCCGATCAGGACCAGCGGCGCCGCTACCGCGCGCAGCAGGGCGACGAGGATGAGGAAGACGACGCAGAGGATGATCGGCGGGATCACCTTCGAGTCCCAGCTGGCGGCGTCGCGGACGTCGAATTCGACCGCGGTGGGGCCGCCGATCAGGGTCTTCGGCGAGACCTCGTGCGCCGCTTCGCGGATCGGCTCGACCAGGTCGAAGGCGTCGGTCGAGTAGGGGTTCGGTTCCAGAGTGGCCTGAATCAGCGTGCCCGGCTGGCCCTCGGCCACCGGTCCGGAGACCGACTCGACCCCGTCGACTTCGGAGATGGCGTTGCGCACGGTGGCAGCTTCGGAGCGGTCCGGAACGACGACGTCGGTCAGCGCGGTCGTCCCTGCCGGGAAGCTCTTGTTGAGCAGGTGCTGGCCTTCGACCGATTCGACTTCGGTGCGGTAGGTGTCTTCGGCGGTCAGTTCGGTCGAGAAGAAGGCGAGGCCGGCGCAGAGGACGAGCAGCAGGGCAATCGAGCCGGTCATCACGCGGCGTGGGGAGATCGCGATCCGGTCGCCGACCCGCTTCCAGAAGCCGTGGGTGGAGTCGGCGGCGTGCTCGAGCCGGCGGCGACGGGCCTCGAAGGGCGTAAAGACGGCTCTGTCCAGCGGGCCGACGATCAGCGAGGGGATGCGGCGGCCGCTGAGCCGGCGCAGGAGCCAGTTGAGCAGGACCAGCGGCAGCAGGACGAGGACGAGCAGCGAGGAGAGCGTGACGCGCACGGCCGCGCCAAGGCCGGAGCCGTCGACGATCTTGGCCCGTGCTCGTTCGGAGATGGACGCGGCGGCGGGGGCCGTCTCCGGCGTGTGGGGGACGAAGGGCCAGAAGGCGCGGCGGCCGAAGATCGTCAGCAACGCCGGCAGCAGCGTGAGCATCGAGAGCGCTGCGCAGGCGATGCCCATCGCCGCGATTGGGCCCAGCCCGGCGGTGCCGTTCACCCGCGCCACCAGCAGGCAGAAGAGGGCCGCGATCACGGTCGCCGCCGAGGCGACGATCGCTGGGCCGGCCGAGATCAGCGCCGTCCGCATCGCCTCGTGCTTGTCGACCGTGCGGTGCAGCTCCTCGCGGTAGCGCGAGACGAGCAGCAGGGCATAGTCGGTGCCCGCGCCAAGGACGAGCACCGACATGATCGAGCTCGACTGGCCGTTGACCGTGACGCCGAGCTCGGTCAGGCCGTAGCCGAGCGAGCGCGAGAGGGTCTCGGCGAAGAGGACCGCGGCCAGCGGGATGAGGAAGAAGAAGGGGGAGCGGTAGATGAGGATCAGCAGGAAGACGACGAGGCTGACCGCGGCGAGCAGCAGGGTGCCGTTGATGCCTTCGAAGACTTCGATCGCGTCGGCGGAGAAGCCGGCGCCGCCGGTGATCCTGGCCTGCAGTCCGCCGTCGTTCTCGGGCAGGACTTCGCGCCAGTACTTGACCGGATCGACGATGCGTTCGCCCTCGCCGTTGCCCTTGATGTAGGCGGTGACGATCGCCGCCTTGCCGTCGGGCGAGCAGGTCGGGCCGACGAAGGGCGTGTAGTCGGCTGGCTGACTGGGAATCGTCGTAGTCGGAGTGCCACAGCCTGGCGGAAGGCCCTTTGCCCCTTCCGAGGTAGCCTGGGTGTCCTGGTGCTTGCCGCCCGCCGCGAGGTCGCGCGCGGGTCCTGTCGCCGGGGAGGGGGTGTCCGGGTTTTGCTGGGTTTTTCGCCAGATGGGTTAAGGGCCGTCCGAGATTGTGTTCATGGCGAAAAAGAGGACGCCGCTGCACCCCGGACACCCCCTCCCCGGCGCCACCCGCGCGAGAATTGTTAGAGCAGAGACGCGAGGGCGCTCGCGTCGGTCACAGGTTGCTTGCACGTGAAGTTTTCGCAGACATAGGCCGTGGGATTGCCTTCGATCGTTGGACGACCCTGGAGTAGATCGGGGGCTTCGGTTCCCTCGGGGCCGCCGGCCAGGACCAGGTGGGGGCGGTACTGCGAGCGGACGACTTTGGTCAGCTCCGCGAGGTCGTCGCCGACCAGGGCGACCTCCTTGGTGGGGGTCAGGTGGAAGTCGACCGCGCGCAGGAGGTGGGCGAAGGACTCGGGGTGGCGCAGGGCCGGGTCGGCGAAGAGGCGGAGGACCCCCTCCGCCCGCTCTTCGTAGGTGCGCTCGCCGGTCAGCGCCGCGAGGCGCAGGAGTCCGAGCGCGGCGGAGGAGTTGCCGGATGGGATCGGGTGGTCGCCGATCTCCTTGCGGCGGGCGATCAGGGCTTCGTGGTCGTCGGAGGTCGAGAAGAAGCCGCCGCGCTCGGGGTCGCCGAAGCGGGCGATGGTGGCGTCGGCAAGCGAGCGCGCTCGCTCGAACCAGACCCGCTCGAGGGTCGCTTCGTAGAGGTCCAGCAGCGCCTCGAGCAGGTAGGCGTGGTCCTCGAGGTAGGCGTTGAGCCGGGTGCGGCCGTCCTTCCAGGAGCGCAGCAGGTTGCCCTCGGCGTCGCGCATCTCCTCCCAGAGGAACGCGGCACAGGCGAGTGCGGCGTCGAGGTAGTCCGCCCGTTCCAGCACGGCGCCGGCCTCGGCGAGCGCCGAGATCGTCAACGCGTTCCAGGCCGCGAGTCGCTTGTCGTCGAGGCCGGGCCGGATCCTCTGCGAGCGCGCTTCGAGCAATCGCCGGCGCGCCTCGGTCAGGCCCCGCGGCTCCTCGGCGCCGGCGCCTCTCGCCAGGTGCAGGACGCTGCGCCCCTCGAAGTTCCCCCGCTCCGTAACCCCGTAGAACTCGGCGACCGGGCCGGCGTCGGCGCCGAGGACCTCGCCGATCTGTGCCGGTGTCCAGACGTAGAAGCGACCCTCCTCTCCCTCGGAGTCGGCGTCGAGGGCGGAGAAGAAGCCGCCCTCGGGGCCGCGCATCTCGCGCAGCGCCCAGTCCAGCGTCTCCTCGACGACGCGCCGGTAGCGCTCGTGGCCGGTCGCCTGCCAGCCGTGCAGGTAGGCGCGGGCGAGCAGCGCGTTGTCGTAGAGCATCTTCTCGAAGTGAGGGACGAGCCAGGCGGCGTCGACCGAGTAGCGGGCGAAGCCGCCGCCGAGCTGGTCGTAGATGCCGCCGGCCAGCATCGCGTCGAGGGTGAGCTCGGTGTGCTCGCGCTTGCCGCGCGCCAGCAGCAGTTCCAGGGCCAGGGCGGGCGGGAACTTCGGCGCTCCGCCGAAGCCGCCGCGCCGGAGGTCGGCCGATTCGAGCAGGCGCTCCACCGCTTCCTCCAGCAGCGCTTCCTCGGGAACGCCGTCCGCCGGCTCGATGCGGCCGATCGCGTCGAGCCGGGCTCGCATCTGCGGCGCCCGCTCGGCGATCTCCCCTCGCTGGCGTTCGAAGGCATCGACGACGGCCTCCATCACCATGCGGAAGCTCGGCATGCCGCGCCCCTCGTCGGGCGGAAAGTAGGTGCCGCCGTAGAACGGCACCCCCTCGGGGTCGAGGAAGACCGTCATCGGCCAGCCGCCTTGCCCGCTGATCGCCTGCACCGCCTCCATGTAGAGGGCGTCGACGTCGGGGCGCTCCTCGCGATCGACCTTGACGTTGACGAAGTTCGCGTTCATGTAGGCGGCGGTCTCCGGGTCCTCGAAGGACTCGCGCTCCATCACGTGGCACCAGTGGCAGGCCGAGTAGCCGACCGAGAGCAGGACCGGCCGGTCCTCTGCGTGGGCGCGTGCCAAGGCCTCCTCGCCCCAGGGATACCAATCGACCGGGTTGTCGCGGTGCTGCAGCAGGTAGGGACTGGTCTCCTGCGCGAGCCGGTTTGCCATGCGGCAAACCTACTCGGGGACGCTCGTTCGCTCACTTTTTGCGTGGTCGGGTCAGCAATATCTGCACGTCTTCGCCATCGCTGCGCACGAGTTGCGCATCGTTTGGGAATCGAAAGGTCTACCGTCAGTGAAGATGGCTGAAACCCGCCTGCCGTCCGAGAGCGACGTCGCGATCGCCTCGGTTCTCGAGAAGCTGGACATCGACGATCGGGCGATCGTCGAGGAGGCTCTGGCGCGCGCCGAGAAGACCGAGGCAGAGCTGCGCTACCTGGCCGATCACGATTCGCTCACCGGGCTGCTCGACCGGCGCCGCTTCCGCGGCGAGCTCGACCAGCACGTCTCCTTCACGGCCCGCTACGGCGGCCAGGGGGCGGTGATGATCATCGACATCGACGGCCTCAAGCGCGTCAACGACACGCTCGGCCACCACGCCGGCGACAACCTGCTCCGCCAGATCGCCTCGATCATGCGCGAACGAGTGCGCGCGACGGACATCGTCGCCCGCCTCTCCGGCGACGAGTTCGCGGTGCTGATGCCGCAGACCGACGTTGCCGGCGCCCTGCATCTGGGCGAGGACCTGCGTGCCCAGGTCGCCGATGGCACCGGGCCCGCTCCCGAGGCCGGCGCGGCGACGATCAGCGTCGGGATCGCGATGTTCGACGGCGAGCGCGACGCGAGCGCCGAGGCGGTCCTGGTCGCCGCCGACCAGGCGATGTACCGAGCGAAGGCGGAGGGTCGCGACCGGATCGCCCTCTTTCAGGACCCCGACGAGCCGCCGCGGGAAGACCGGCGCCGGCAGACCACCGCGGCGCGGATCCGCGACGCCCTAACCCAGGACCGGCTCAGCCTCCACACCCAGCCGATCCGCAATCTCGCATCGGGCGGGATCGAGCGCTACGAGCTGCTCCTGCGCATGGCCGGCGCGGACGGCGAGCTCCTGCCCGCCGCCTCCTTCATCGAGGCCGCCGAGCGCTCGGGCATGGTCCAGGAGCTCGATCGCTGGGTCGTGGCTCGGGCGTTGGAGCTGATCGCCGGGCGCGAGCAGGAGGGCCGGCCGGTCTCCCTTCACGTCAACATCTCTGGGGCCTCGATCTCCGACGTCTCGGTGATCGAGTTCATCGAGCGCCGCCTCGACGAGGGCGCCGCCGACCCCTCGCGCTGCACCTTCGAGATCACCGAGACGGCCCGCGTCTACGACTACGAGGCGGCGGGCGGCTTCGCCGATCGCCTCGCCGAGTTCGGCTGCCAGGTGGCGATCGACGACTACGGCGCCGGCTTCGGCCCCTTCCACTATCTGAAGCAGATCCCCTTCGACCTGATCAAGATCGACGGCTCCTTCGTTCGCGACATGCCCAACAGCGACGCCGATCAGCTCACCGTGCAGGCGATCGTCCAGATTGCCCGTGGGCTGGGCAAGGCGACGATCGCCGAGTTCGTCCAGGACGACGTGACCGCGGACATGCTGCGCGAATACGGCGTCGACATGGCCCAGGGCTTCCACCTCGGCATGCCGGTCGACGTCGCCGAGGCGCTCTAGCCGCCGCGCAGCTCAGCGCGCCGGATCTTGCCGCTCGTCGTCTTCGGCAGCTCGGTGGCGAACTCGACGATGCGCGGGAACTTGTAGGGGGCGGTCTCGCGCTTGCAGTGCTCCTGCAGCTCGCGAGCCAGCTCCTCGCTCGGCTCGCGCTCGCGGGGGACGACGATCGCGCGGACGACGGCGCCGCGCTCGGGGTCGGGGGCGGCGACGGCGGCCGCCTCGGCGACGGCAGGGTGGGAAAGCAGCGCGGACTCGACCTCGAAGGGGCCGATCCGGTAGCCGGAGGAGAGGATGATGTCGTCGTCGCGACCTTCGAAGAAGAGGTAGCCGTCCTCGTCCTCCCGGACCAGGTCGCCGGTCTGCCACCACTCGGCGTCGAAGCGCTCGCCGTCGAGGTAGCGCGAGAAGAAGGTGGGGGAGGAGGACGTCCGCAGCTGCAGCTCCCCCTCGACGATCCTCACCTCGAAGCCCGGCAGCGGCTTGCCCATCGAGCCCGGCTTGACCGGCTCGCCGGCGAGGTTGCCGCTGACGTGGCCGGTCTCGGTCTGGCCGTATCCGTCGGCTGGCTCGAGGCCCATCGTCTCGCGGAAGGTGGCGACCGTCTCGGCCTCCAGCGGCTCGCCGGCGGAGACCATGCGGCGCAGGGCGGGGAGCCGGCGCAGCGCGGTGCGCTTGGCCAACATCCGGTACTCGGTCGGCGCCTGACAGAGCACGTTGACGCCCAGCGCCTCGGCGAGGTCCAGCCGCTCGGCGGGGTCGAAGCGGCCCTCGTGCAGGACGGCGGCGGCGCCGGTCAGCCAGGGAGCGAGGAAGACGTTGCGCGCCGACTTCGACCAGCCCGTGGCGGTCGTGCACCAGACCAGCTCCCCCTTGCGTGAGCCGAGCCAGTGCTCGGCCTGAGCTCGCTGACCCTCGAGGTAGCGATAGGCGTGGACGACCCCCCGCGGCTCACCCGTCGTGCCCGAGGTGAAGACGATCAGCGCCGGGTCCTCGGGACCCATGCCCTCGACCGCCGCAGGCGTCTCCTGATCCCGGTCCTCGTCGAGCACCGCCGCGACCTCGTCCATAGTCATCGTCTCGACCGCGTCCGGCAGCTCCGCCAGCAGCTGGTCTTCCCCGACGCAAAGCGCCGGGTTCGCCACCGCCACCCGGACCTCCAGGTCGTGCCTGCGCAGCTGAGTGCTGCAGGGCAGCGCCACCGCCCCCATCCGCCAGCACGCCAGCAACGACAGCACCCACTCGATCCGGTTCCCCACCAGCGTCATCACCACGTCCCCGCGCTTCACACCCCGCGCCGCGAAAGCTCCGGACAGCCCAGCCGAGCAGGCGATCAATTCGCCGAAGTACCAGTCCCGCCTGCGTCTCTCGGCGTCGACCGCCACGATTCCCAACCTGGAAGCCGGCGACTGCTCCATGAGCTCAATGAAGTTCACGCCCGGCAGTCTTCCGCATGAGCTGACCCGACTGTCCGTAGCTTGGAAAGGGGCCGAGTGGCCCTCCTCAAAACACTCAAGCGAGGCTCCCGCCGAGCGTTTTGAGGGAGGGCCACTCGGCCCCTCACCACCTACCGCAGTTCGCTAGAGCTCTTCCCCAGCAGCTGCCGGGCGACGATCAGCAGCTGGATCTGCTGAGTCCCCTCGAAGATGTCGAGGATCTTGGCGTCCCGCGCCCACTTCTCCAGGAGTCGGTTCTCTGTGTAGCCGACGCTGCCGCAGAGCTCGACGCAACCGAGTGTTACGTCTACGCAAGTGCGCCCAGCCTTGGCCTTCGCCATCGAAGCTTGGAGGGAATTCGGCTTCGAATTGTCTGCCATCCAAGCTGCTTGAAGCGTCAGCAGGTGTGCGGCCTCATAGTCGGACTCCATTTCGAGGTAGCGCGCGGCGGCGGCCGACTGGCTCAGCGCGGGCCGGTCGTAGTCGATCTCGACGCCGGCTTCTTCGAGACACGTATGGGTCTCCTCCAGCGCGGCACGAGTAACCCCGACCGCCATCGCGGCGACCAGCGGCCGCGTGTTGTCGAAGGTCTGCATCGCCCCGCCGAAGCCGGCTTTGGTATCGATCTCGGGGTTGCCGAGCAGCGCCTCCTTCGGCACCCGGCAGTTCTGCAGGGTGAAGTTGGCGGTGTCGGAGGCCCGGATCCCGAGCTTGTGCTCGAGCCGGTCGAGCTTCAGGCCCGGGTTGTCGCGCTCGACGATGAACGACTTGATCGCCGCCCGTCCCACTTTGCGGTCGAGCGTCGCCCAGACCACGATCAGGTCGGCGCGATCGCCCGAGGTGACGAAGATCTTCTCGCCGTTGAGCACGTACTCGTCGCCGCTGAGGTCGGCCGTGGTGCGGATCGCGGCCGAGTCCGAGCCTGCCTCGGGCTCGGTGATCGCCATCGCCGCCCACTTGCCGCCGTAGCGTTCGAGCTGCTCCTCGGTCGCCACCGAGGCGATCGCCGAGTTGCCTAGGCCCTGGCGCGGCATCGAGAGCAGCAGGCCGACGTCGCCCCAGCAGAGCTCGATGATGCCGAGCACGGTCGAGAGGTTGGAGCCGTTGCGGTTGCCGCTGTCGGCATCGCCGTTGGACTCGCGGCGCACGCCGGCGGCACCGGCGCCGCCGATGTCGGAGCCCTCGTTCATCCCGTCGATCAGCGAGGCGAGCATGTCGAGCTCCTTCGGGTAGCTGTGCTCGGCCTCGTCGTACTTGCGCGAGATCGGTCGGAAGACCTCGGTCGCGACCTGGTTCGCCTGGGTGGCGAGGGGCTTGAACTTCTTCGGTATCTCTAGGTTGATCATGGTTCGCTTTCGCTCGCGGTGGCCTGACGGCTAGACGAGCAGGGCGCCCTCCATCACGCCCGCCGCTCGGAGGTCTCGGTACCAGCGCTCGACCGGGTGCTCCTTGACGAAGCCGTGGCCGCCGAGCAGCTGCACTCCGTCGGAGCCGATCCGCATCCCCTTCTGGGCGCAGAGCCGGCGGGCCATCGCCGCCTCGCGGGCGAAGTCCTGACCCTGATCGGCGCGGCTGGCCGCGCGGTAGGTGGCGAGTCGCATCCCTTCGCTCTCGATGCCGACGTCGGAGACCGCAAAGGCGACGCCCTGGCGGTTGGAGATCGGTTCGCCGAAGGCGGTGCGCTCGTTGACGTAGTCCTTGACGTAGTCGAGGGTCGCCTGGGCCGTGCCGACGGCGAGCGAGCACCAGGCGACGCGGGCGCGCCGCACGCACTCGGCGTAGTCCTCGCGCGAGCCCTCGCCGAGAAGCGCGGTGCCGGGCAGGCGAACGTCGGAGAGCAGCAGGCGGCCGGTGGCGGCCGGGCGCAGCCCCATCGCCGGCTCGTCCTCGGTTTCGAGCCCGTCGGTGCCGGACTCGATTACGAAGAGGGCTGGGCCGAGGTCCTCCGCCTCCGCGGCGACGAGGAAGAGCTCGCACTGCTTGGGCCGGGCGATCAGCGACTTGACGCCGTTCAACACCCAGTCCCCGCCGTCCTTTCGCGCCGTCGTCTCCAGCTTCAGCGGGTCGAAGAGCGGCCGCGGCTCGAGCAGCGCCAGCGCCGCGACGGGCGTGTCCTCGCCGGTGAAGGAGGGGAGGTAGGTCGCCTCCTGCTCGGGTGTGCCCCAGTGCCCGATCGCGGTGGCGACCGCGCCGGGTGCCAGCGCCGCGTAGGCGATGCCCATGTCGCCGTGGGCGAGCGCCTCGCCGATCAGGGCGCTGGTCACGGCGGCCTGTTCGTGCATGACGCCGCCGAGCTCCTCGGGAACGCCGAGCATGTTGATGCCGAGCTCGTTGGCCTGGGTCAGTAGCTCGTCGGGGGTCGCGCGATCGAAGTCGGCCTGTTTGGCGGCGGGACGCACCTTCGCCTCGGCGAAGTCGCGCACCCCTTCCTGCAGCATCTGCTGCTCGTCGTCGGGGCTGAGGTCGAAGAGGCTGCGCGGCTTGCTGGTCGCCTGGCGCGCCGGTTTGCCGAGCTGCTGGGCGGCTTTGAAGGTGCGGCCGGCGGCGGTCGCCGTGCGGAAGCCGTTCTTGGTGCCGGTGAAGAGGGCGCGCTCGACCTGCTTGCGGATGCGAATCCGGTCGAGCAGGTCCGAGCCCGCGAGCCGGTTGAGCCAGCGCAGGCCGAGGCCCATGCTGCGCTCGGCCACGCCCTTGTCCTGCGTTGCGGTGGGCATTTATTTCCTCCCGTCTTTGGTCTTGGCTTCGAGCGGCGCGACGCGCCCCTCGAGGTGCGGCGTGCCGCGCTTGGCGTCACGCACTTCGAAATCGATCTCCTCGCCGTCGCCGGCGCTGGCGAACTCGACCCGGGCCGGCAGCAGGATCGGCTTGCGGAAGCGCACGTCGACCGCGAAGGCGTCGGGGAGGCGGCTCTCCAGCGCCGCTAGGCAGCGCGCCTTCGTCCACATCCCGTGCGCGATCGCCCGCGAGAACCCGAGCGGCTTCGCCGTCAGCGCGTGCATGTGAATCGGGTTGCGATCCCCCGACACGGCCCCGTACCGCCGCCCCAAGTCCCCAGCGAGCCTCCACTCCGCCCCCGCCGGCCACCCCTCCGGGGGCCGATGGGCCGAAAAG
>DASVFR010000010.1:0-94921 GCA_036379955.1 Solirubrobacterales bacterium | reverse complement strand
CTTCGAAGGCGTCCCCGACGCCCCGATCACCAAGTTCGTGCTCGAAATGCAAGGCGGAAAGAAGGGCCTTCTCGTCAACAGCCGCAACCTCTGCAAGGGCCAAGCCCACGCCGAGGTCAAGCTCGCCGCCCATTCCGGGGCGAAGACGACCCTGCGGCCGGTGTTGCAGCGGCGGTGCGGGGCAAGATAGGGCCGGGCCGATTTCTTCTCCGCTCCAACACTAACCGTCCCAGTCAAAGAAGGCGGAGGAATCTGCCAAAAGGAGAACTAAGTGAAGCTCGTCAAGATGCTTAGCCTTGCCGTGATTGTGTTTGCGCTGGCACTCGCCAGCGCCTCTTCGGCGTCGGCAAACGCCACCACTATCGTCCTTTGCGAAAATGCCGAATTAGTGTGTGAAACACCGTTTCCCAACCCGACCACGACCGTTGGGCATGCCGTAAACTCTGAAGTTAAAACAAGTCTCGGCACGGTAGTATGTAAAAAATCCTTAGCGGAATTAACCCTGTTAAATGAATTAAGCTCTTTAGTTGTTGCACATGTATTAAGCTTGAGTTTTGAAGAATGTGCGCTGGGCAAAACCGCCTGTACGGTCACAGTCACTCAACTCGGATTAGTGTCTTATACAAAGACAGGTGCCTTAACCGCGAACGCACAATCAACTGGCGGCACAAAAGCCAACGTCCACTGCGGCCTCCTGATCAACTGCAACTACGGCGGCGAACCGACGCTGAAAGTTCACTCCTCGGCCACAGGCGAAACGAAGCTGTTAGCTACCGAAAGTACGGTCCTGGCCGAAGAAGGCGAAAAATTCGTCTGCCCGGATACATCGAAATGGGTTGCTACCTACACCGCGTTAGGAACGATGTGGCTCGAGTCTTAGCACTATAAGGCGCAGGAACAGTGCGGCCGTCCGCAAATCTGGGGCGGCCGCACGCGCTCACCAGCAAAAGCGAAGTAGTGCGCGCACCGATTCGCGCGTTCGCAAAAGGATACCTTCCTGGCACTGGAGGCGTCAGAGAGGCTGTGGGCTGAACTGTGCCGAGCGGCGGCCCGGGATCGTTGAATCGTCTGAGAAGCGTCTGGTATGCCACTGATCGCTCAGATCATGAGCGAACACAAACCAGCGCGTTCCTCACAGGACGCTCAGATCTCGGAGGAAAAATGAACCAACCATGGTCAGTCAATCGTCTGAATTGGGTGAACCACACTCGCTGCCAATGAAACGACGATGCTGCCTGAAGAAGGCGGAAAATTTATCTGTCCAGATACCACGAAATTAGATATTACCTATTAGTTCTTCCCGTAGGAGAACGTGATTAGAGGACCGTCGTGTATCGCGATTCTGTACATGGCACATTTTGGCGCGTCCGCTCATCTGTCTTCCTGTGGTTTGCAGGCGGGAACTGTCGCGCTTCCGGGATCTTTAGCGAGCATGACTGGCGCACTGGACCGAGCAAGCTGAAATCAGATATTGCATTGGCAATCTATTCGAGCAGGACGGTCCTGCGGAAAGAGAGTTCTCATATGAAATTCGTCAGGACGTTCGGTATTGGCATAGTTGCGACTGCTGCTGTGATGGCTTTTGTTGGGACGTCGTCTGCGTTGGCGAACTCCAAAACCATTATCCTCTGTGAAGCAGCAGAATTAGAATGCGAAAATCCCAGACCAGAAGGTACGGATATTGAAGCAGTCTCTATCAACTTCGAACTGAAAACGTCCCTGGGGACAGTGTCCTGTGCGGAAGTGCATGAAACTACAACCCCGTTATATTTCTTTTTTGAACTTATTTATTTTCGGTCGCATCTTTTAAGATATGAGCTATTAAAATGCAAACTTGGCAAAACCTCCTGCACGGGGACGACCAATGAACTTGGAGACGTTAAATTCACTAAGACCGGTGCTTTAACCGCCTCTGCGCAGTTAGAAGGCGGCACGAGTTTTACGATTGTTTGTGGCTCCCTCATCAATTGTAAATACGGAGGCGAACCAGTGTTAGCCGCCCACTCGTCAGAAGCAGGTGTAACCAAGCTGTTAGCAAATGAAGTGACCCTTGTTGAAGAAGGCGAAAAATTCCTCTGTCCAGACACTAGTAAACTGGTCGCAACCTTCACCTATAAAGCGACGGTTTGGATTGAGTCTCCTTAGCAGTCCCAGGGACTCAGGGCAAGGCCCCAGCGACAGATCGGCCGCCCTGGAAGCTGGGCGGTCGATCTTGTTTTCTGGATCCGGTTCAAAGTGGCCCAGTACCATGCCTCCATCGACGATCCCTCCCTCTATTTCAACCGCGAGCTTTCCTGGCTCGACTTCAACCAGCGGGTCCTGGAGCTGGCTGAGGACCCGGCGGTCCCGCTGCTCGAGCAGGTGCGCTTCTGCGCGATCTACGCGTCCAACCTCGACGAGTTCTACATGGTCCGGGTGGCGGGGCTCTTCGATCAGCTCGACGCCGGGATCGACGCTCGTGGGCCCGATGGACTCGGTCCGGGCGAGCAGATCGATGCGATCCAGGCGCGAGTTCTTGAACTCGATGGGCGGTTGCACCGCTGCTTCGAGGGCGGTCTGCGGCCCGAGATGGAGAAACAGGGGATCCGCATCGTCGCTCTCGACTCCGCAAGTCCCGAGGAGAGGCAGGAGATCGACGCGCGCTTCCACGAGCAGATCTTTCCCGCCCTGACGCCGCTGGTGATCGGCCTCGGCCGGCCCTTCCCCTACATCTCCAATCTCTCGCTCAGCCTCGGCGTGCTGCTGCGCGACCCCGAGAGCGGCGCCGAGATCATCGCCCGCGTCAAGGTGCCGAAGGAGCTGCTCGGCCGTTTCCTGCCGGTCGGCGAGGGGGGCAGGTCCTTCGTCCCGCTCGAGGAGGCGATCGCCGCCAACCTCGACGTCCTCTTCCCCGGCACGGAGGTCGTCGACTACGGCTACTTCCGCGTCACCCGCGACGCCGACTTCACCGTTTCCGACGAGGCTGACGACCTGCTGCAGGCGGTCCAGGACGAGATCCGCCGCCGCCGCTTCGGCGAGGTGGTTCGGCTCGAGATCGCCGCCGGGATGAACCCGAAGCTGCGCCAGCAGCTGATCGACGCGCTGCGGCTCGAGGACCGTCAGGTCTACGACGTCGATGGCCTGATCGACCTCGCCGACCTGACCGAGATCGCCGACGTCTCCGGCCACGCCGACCTGCGCTTCTCACCCTGGACCCCGGTCACCCAGCCGCGCCTGCAGGGGGAGGACGACGAGCCGGTCGACATCTTCGCCGCGATCCGCGCCGACGACATCCTCGTCCACCATCCCTACGAATCCTTCGCCACTTCGGTCGAGCGCTTCGTCGAGCAGGCGGTCGCCGACCCCGACGTGCTGGCGATCAAGCAGACGGTGTACCGGACCAGCGACGACTCGCCGCTCGTGCCAGCCCTGATCCGCGCCTCCGAACGCGGCAAGCAGGCCGTCTGCATGGTGGAGCTCAAGGCCCGCTTCGACGAGGAGGCCAACATCCACTGGGCCAAGTCGCTGGAGGAGTCGGGCGTCCACGTCGTCTACGGCATCCCCGGCCTGAAGACCCACGTGAAGGCGATCCTCGTCGCCCGCCGCGAGGGCGACCGGGTGCGCGAGTACGTGCACATCGGCACCGGCAACTACCACCCGAAGACCGCCCGCCTCTACACCGACTTCGGTCTCTTCACCGCCGACGAGGGCGTCGGCGCCGACGTCGCCGAGATGTTCAACTTCCTCACCGGCTATGGCCGCCCGGCCGAGTACCGCAAGGTGCTGGTCTCGCCGACGACGATGCGCGACCGCATCCTCGAGGAGATCGCCGCCACGGTCGAGGCACACCGCGCCGGCGAGGAGGCCGCGATCGCGCTGAAGATGAACTCGCTGGTCGACGCAGCCTGCATCCGGGCGCTGTATGAGGCCTCGCGGGCCGGGGTGCGCATCGACCTCAACGTGCGCGGCATCTGCTGCCTGCGCCCGGGCGTTCCCGGCGTCTCGGAGAACATCCGCGTGCTCTCGATCGTCGGCCGCTTTCTCGAGCACTCCCGCGTCTACGCCTTCCGCCGCGGCGACGACACCCGGGTGCTGGTGGGCTCCGCCGACCTGATGCCGCGCAACCTCGACAGCCGGGTCGAGCTGGTCACTCCGGTCGAGGACCCGATCCTGAAGGCGGAGCTTCTCGACGTGCTCGAGCGCTGCCTGGCGGACAACTCCAACGCCTGGGAGCTGGACGCAGACGGCGCCTGGACCAGGCTGGCGCCGGCCAACGGCCAGCGGCGCAGCGTCCAGGAGGAGCTGCGCGAGCGCCACGCCGCCCGCGGCGCGGAGCAGCTCGCGGCCGGCGCCGGCTCGGCCTGAGGCGCGCCGCCGCTGCCAATAGGATGGCCGGGCCGTGCGCCTCTCTCTCCTGCCCCGCGACCGCACCTTCTTCGACCTCTTCGTCGAAGCCGGTCAGAACACGCTCAAGGCGTCGCGCCTGCTCGACCGGATGATGGGCTCCTGGCCCGACGAGAGCAGCCTCTCGAAGGAGATCGTCGAGGCCGAGCATGAGGGCGACAGGATCACCCACGAGATCGTCAGCCGCCTCAACTCGACCTTCGTCACGCCGATTGACCGCGAGGACATCTACGGCCTCGCCACCCAGATGGACGACATAGTCGACTTCACGGAGGAGGCAGCGGACCTGCTCGGCCTCTACCAGATCGAGGCGCCGATGACGCAGGCGCAGGCGCTGACCAAGGTCCTGGTCGGGGCCTGCGAGCAGCTCGCCGGCGGGCTCGAGCACCTGCGCGAGTTCAAGGACCTCGACAAGTACTGGATCGAGATCCACCGCCTCGAGAACGAGGGCGACAGGATCTCCCGCGACGCGGTCGCCTCGCTCTTCTCCAACGGGATCGACCCAATGGTCGTGATCCGCTGGAAGGACATGTTCGCCGTGCTCGAGGAGGCGATCGACGCGACCGAGACCGCCGCTCAGATAATCGAGGGCATCGTTATTAAGAATTCGTGACCAGGTCCTATCCGAAAACCCCCGCGCACGCCTGGCGGCGGCGGACGCTGCGCGGTGCGGCGTCCTCGGTCGGTCGAATAGCGCTGCTATTCGACCTCCCTGTGTCCTTGCCCCGCTTGGTCCGGCGCGCGCCAGTCGCACACGGGTGTGTCCGGATAGGACCTGCTCACTCGTGAATTCAGATTTGATCCTGGTCATCGTGGTGGTGACGGCGCTGGCCTTCGACTTCACCAACGGGTTCCACGACACCGCCAACGTGGTCGCGACCTCGATCTCGACCGGGGCGGCGCGGCCGCAGGTAGCGATCGGGATCGCCTCGCTGCTCAACTTCGTCGGCGCCTTCATCTCGATCTCCGTCGCGGCCACCGTCGCCAACGACGTCGTCGACGCCGCGGTCATCACCCCGACCGTCGTCTTCGCCGGGCTGATCGGGGCGATCGCCTGGAACCTGATCACCTGGTCCTTCGGGCTGCCTTCGTCCTCCTCGCACGCGCTGATCGGCGGCGTAGTCGGCTCGGCGGTCGCCGCCGCCGGCTTTGACGCCGTGATCGGCGAAGGGCTGGTCGGCAAGGTGCTGATCCCGGCAGTCGTCGCGCCGATCCTCGCTCTTGTCATCGCCGGCATCGCGATCGGCCTCGTCTACCGGATCGTTGGCCGCCAGCGGCCGGGGATGGTGACGCGGGGCTTCCGCTACGGTCAGCTCGTCTCCGGCGGGATGCTGGCCCTTGCCCACGGCACCAACGACGCCCAGAAGACGATGGGGGTGATCACGCTCGCTCTGATCGCCAACGGCTCGCTCGCGCCCTCGGCCGACCCGCCGCTCTGGGTGATCGTCTCGGCGGCCACCGCGATCGCGCTCGGTACCTACAGTGGCGGCTGGCGGATCATCCGCACCACCGGGACGCGGATCATCAAGATGGACGCGGCCCAGGGCTTTTCCGCCCAGGGTGCCGGCGCCGCGGTGATCCTCGCCTCGACCCACTTCGGCTTCCCGCTCTCGACCACGCACGTGATCAACGGCGGCGTGATGGGAGCGGGGGCGGGCAAGCGGGTGTCGGCGGTGCGCTGGGGCGTCGCCGGCAACATCGTCACTGCCTGGCTGCTGACGCTGCCGGCCGCGGCGGCGATTGGCGCCCTCGCCTACGGTGCGACCTCGATCTTCGGCAGCGGCGCCCTCGGACCGGTGCTCGTCACCCTCGCCTCGCTCTCGTTGATCGTTGTCGTCTTCGCCCGGCGCTCGCGCCGTGGCGCCCCGGTGCCGGCGGCCTGATGGCGGTCATCGTCGAGACCAAGGAGCTGGCGCAGACGATCGTCGCCTCGCTCGTCGCCGGCGTCGGCATCACCGTCGTCTTCTCGATCGCGATCTGGGGCGTCGCCCGCTTCGCCGACTTCAACCGCGACGAACGGCCGCTGGCTGCGGGCGCGGCGGCCGTCCTGGTGGGCGTCGCGCTGGCGGCGACCCTCGGCGCAGTCGTCTTCGGCATCGTCGTGATGACGCGCAAGTAGCGAGGCACGAGCAGGCGTACACTGGCCTCATGCGGGCATTTCGCAACGTCGCGATCGTGATGCTGCTCGCCGCGGCCGTCGCCTTCGTGCCGGCCGGCGGCAACCTCGCCGAAGCCCTCCTCGCCGCGATCGCGATGGGCTTCCTCGCCGCGATCGCCTGGTTTCTCTTCGTCTTCAGCCGCCAGAACCAGCTGACCCTGGCGGGGCTCAGCGACCGGCGACGGGCCCTGCTCTACGGCGCGCTCGGGGTGATCGCCTTGCTCATTGCCGGCCAGGACGAGCTCCTCGCCAGCGGCGGCGGCACCCTTCTCTGGATCGTCCTCCTCGCCGCCTCGATCACGGCGATCTGGCGCGTCTGGATCGACGCGCATTCGTGGCACTGATTCGTTCGATTTGACGCGCCACGCGTGACGCGCACCCTGGCAGCGTCCGACGCGTGCCGTCACCGACCGCCAGCAGCAATGACCACAGGGAGGAGGGAACCGCGTCGGTCGAGCTGATCGCCGCGGTTTCGTTCCTGCTGCTGGCGGTCGTGGTGGCGGCGCAGCTGGCGCTCGCCGGCGGGACGCTCTGGGCGGCGGAGATCGCGGCACGGGCGGGAGCGCGGGCGGCGCTGGTCGGAGGCGACGCCCGCGGGGCGGCGCGCCGGGCCCTGCCTTCCGCGCTGCGCGAGGGGGCGAAGGTGGAGGGATCGAGCCCGGTCGCCGTCGGGGTCCGCGTCCCACGGCTCATTCCGGGCCTGCCGATTTTGGTGCTCACCGCGAAGAGCGGTCTCGGCGATGAGTAGGCAAGCCGGTCATGACGGCCAGGCCACGATCGAAGCGATCGCCGCGATCCCGCTCCTGCTGCTGACGGGCGCGGTGATCCTGCAGCTCCTTGTTGCCGGCTACCTCCTCACCCTCATTGACGGCGCGGCCGAGGCGGGCGCTTTGGCGCTCGCCTCGGGACGCCCGGCGCGGGAGGCGGTCACCGCAACACTCCCCGGCTGGGCTGAGGGCGGGACCGAGGTCGCGGTGCGCGGGGGAGAGGTGAGCGTGCGGCTGCGGCCGCCCTCGCCGGTCCCCGGGTTGGCTGACGCGCTCACCTTGACGAGCACGGCCTTCGCGAGGCCACCCCGATGAGTCAAGCGGTGGTCATCGTCACCCGGGTCGGCGAGGCGAGCGGGTCGAGGGCCGCGGCCGCGGCGCTTGCCTGCTGCGGATCCGACCTGGACCGCCCGGGGCTCCTGATCGACGTCGGCGGTAGGCCGCCGCGCCCGGGCCTGGTCGCCTCGGCGGCAGCGCGCGAGCTGGAGGAGCGGCTTGCGGCGCATCTGCCCGGCCACCGATCGGCGTCGCGGGGGCAGACTTGCCATCTCGCGGTCGGCGAGGATCCGCTCGAGCTCGATGCGATCCGCGCGGCGCTGCCCTTGGCGCGGGACTCGGTCGCGGTCGTCCACCTGCCGCCGGCGCAGCTGCAGCCGTTGCTTGCCGACCTCGGCCCCGCGGTCTCCGGCGTACTGCTGCGCGCCGACCTCGATGTCGACCGTGCCCTCGCAGCGCTTGCCGTCCGGAACCTCGTCGGCCGGGGCATCCGGGTCCGTGTCCTGCGCCGGTCGCTCGCCTGGGTCCCGGCCAGGCGGGCGCTGTTCGGCCTGCTGGCGCCAGGCGTCCTCGCCGGCCTCTCGCCTCGCTTGATTGCAGGGATTTTGGGAAAAAACGCCTCACTGGAGCACCGGTGCTACGATGGCTCGGATGACGCGGAAATTGACCCAGAGGGAATTGCGCAACAACAGCGGCGAGATCATGCGCGCCCTCGACGGGGGCGAGGACTTCATCGTCACCCGCAACGGCCGGCCGGTCGGTGAGCTCCGCCCGTACCTCCGCCGACAGTTCGTGCCGACGAAGCAGCTCGTCGCTGCCTTCAAAAACGCTCCCCGTATCGACTACGAGGAGCTTCGGGCCGACCTCGATCGATACGTCGATCAGGACCCTACGCCTCGCTACTGGGTTGATTGACGATCGAGCTCTGATCGATACCTCGGTTGCGGTTGACCTTGGTTCGGTCGATACCTCCAAATTCCCAGCCGAGATCGCGATATCGACCCTTACGCTCGCGGAGTTGAGCGGGGGGCCGCACGCGGCGATGGATGAGTTGACACGAGCTCGTCGTCAGCTGCACTTGCAGCAGGTTGAGACAGGCTTTCAAGCCCTCCCTTTCGATTCTCGCTGTGCCCGTGCTTACGGCCAGGTCTACGCAGTCATTCAGAATGCGGGCCGTAAACCCCGTGGACGCCACGCCGTGGACCTGATGATTGCCGCCACCGCCCTGGCGCACGAGTTGCCCCTCTACACGTTCAACGCCAAGGACCTGCGCGGTCTCGAGCAGCTGGTCGAGATCGTCGACGCCGGCGCCTGAAATCCGCTTGGCAGCTGCGAATTACCGCGGGTTAGACCACTACTTCTGCACTAGGATCGGGTTGTGCTTGGCATGGGAGCCAGGGAGGGAAGATCGTCGGGGATGCCCCGCCTCGGCCTGCTTGTCACGGTTGCGGCGCTCTTCGCGTTGATCCCAGTCGCCCATGCCTCGGCCGCGACCTTCGACCTCGAAATCACCCAGATGGGCCAGGGTGAAGTCACCTGCTACGTCGAAGCCGTCGAAGTCGACTGCACAGAAAGCTTCGAAGAAGGGGAAGAAGTCACCTTGCTCGCGCAGCCCGATCCAGAATTCGAACTGGTCGGCTTCTCGGGGGACTGCGACTTCATCTCCGGCGAAGAATGCGAAGTGATCATGGAAGGCGCGACGCCCAAGAAAGTCACCGTCACCTTCAAGCGAATCGAATACGACCTGACGATCGAAGCCAAGGGCAGCGGCACCGGCAGCGTCGCATGCGAAATCGAATCGGAAGTCAAAGCTTGCGAAAAAACGTATCCGGAAGGCACCCCGATCGTGCTGATCGCCAAAGCCGGTTCCGGCTCCGTCTTCGCCGGCTGGGGTGCGGGCGACTGCGAAGCCGAACCGAGCGAAGCCGAATGCGAACTTGCAATGTACGAAGACTACGTTGTCGCCGTGACCTTCAACAGCGTCAATAGCGGCGGGTCCGGCACCGTCGGAGGCAGCACGTCCCCTCCCAAGGTCAAGGTCGTGATCGCCGGCTCCGTCGCCGGCAAGGCCAAGATCGCCGGCGCCGGCCTCTACAAGGGCGGCAAGGCGACCCTGCGGATCTCCTGCAAGGGCGAGGGCCCTTGCAAGGGCACTGTCAAGCTGATCGCCAGCCTTGAGATCGGGCACAAGACGAAGCGGGTCACGGTCGGTCAGGCCTCGTTCAACTTGAATGCCGGCGCCTCGAAGGCGCTGACGGTCAAGCTCTCGGCTCCGGCGAAGAAGCTGCTCGGCAAGGGCAGGACGCTGACCGTGAAGGCGAGCGGCAGCGGCGTCAGCGCCTCGACGGTCAAGATCAAGCCCACCGAGCGCTAGCTCCGCGACCGCGCCGAGCGCCGCGTTTCGCCAGAATCGCGCCATGCTGACCGTCGCGGTAACCGGCCCCACGGGTGAGATCGGCCGCCCCTTCATCTCCGCGTTGGAGCGGGCGCCGGAGGTCGAGCGGGTAATCGGGATGGCGCGGCGTCCGTTCGACATCGCCGGCCAGGGCTGGGAGAAGACCGAATACCGGCGCGGCGACATCCTCGACCGCGGCGCGGTCGAGGAGTTGGTCGCCGGCGCAGACGTCGTCGTCCACCTCGCCTTCGTCATCGTCGCCGGCGGCAGCGAGAGCCGCGAGATCAACCTGACCGGCTCGCGCAACGTCTTCGAGGCGGCCGCGGCCGCCGGGGCGAAGCGCCTCGTCTACACGTCCTCGGTCGCCGCCTACGGCTTCAGCCGCGGCATGCCCGATCTGCTCACCGAGGACGACCCGGTCAAGGGCACCTCGCGCCACCCCTACTCGGCGCACAAGGCCGAGGTCGAGGCCGTCCTGGCCGAGGCGCTCGAGGGCTCCGGCACCGACGCCTACGTCTTCCGCCCCTGCATCGTCGCCGGGCCGCAGGCGACCCTGCTGCTCGACATGATCCCGATGCTGGCCATGGGGCAGCGGATCCCCGGGCCGGTGCGCTGGGCTCTGGGCAAGGTGCCCGAGCTGCGCCCGGTCCTGCCCGACCCCGGCGTCTCCTTCCAGCTCGTCCACCACGACGACGTCGCCGCCGCCCTCTGCGCGGCGGTCATCGGCCACGGTCAGGCCGGCGTCTACAACCTCGCCGGGCCGGGGGAGCTGACGATCACCGATGTGGCCCACGCGCTCGGCTGGCACGCGGTGCCGGCTCCGCACCTCGCCGTCGGCGTCGCCGCCGAGGCCGTCGGGCTGATGCCCTTCCTCCCCGACGAGGCGGCCTGGATCGAGGCGGTGCGCCGCCCAGTTCTGATGGACACCTCGCGCGCCCGGCGCCGCCTGCACTGGATGCCCCACCACGACGCCCGCGAGACGCTGCGGCAGACCGTCGCCTCCGTCCGCGCCCGCTAGCCGGGGTGCAACGCGTTGTCCCTCTTATGGGTGCTAAACGCGTTGCACCCGTATGGGGCCGCTACGGCGTCGCGGCGTGCCAGGTTCCGACGTCCTTGATCCCCTCGCCCTTGGCGTCGCCCTTCCGCTCGTCTTCGTCGAAGGTGTAGAGCGGCAGGCCGTGCGCGGTCACCTGACGCCGGCCGTTGTCCGGGCGGGCGATCGTGCCCAGCTTCGCCGGTCCGCTCGGCTTCGTGCCGGCGGCGACGTAGAGCGGGTGCCAGTCGTGCAGGCAGCTTCCCTTGCAGATGAACTTGCCGTTCTTCTCGGCGCTGAGGCTGTAGAGAGTGCGGCCGCTGAGGGTGGTGAGGACGGTCTTGCCGAGCGCGGCGTTGTGGGCGGATGCGACCACGCGCTTGGACGCGGTCTTGGCACCGGCGACGCCGATGCCGACGACGAGTGCGGTGAGCGCCATCGCGGCGATCGTCAGTGCGATCTTCGGGGTACGGGACGAGCGGAGCTTCTGCATCGGGCCTCCTCGGTTGCTTGCCTGCCGGTCCTACGGGTCGGAAGTGTGAATGGTTCAGTCGCGCTTGCGACGCGGATTTGTTCGATTCCGCGCGCCACGCGTGCGCCCGGAGCCGGCAGGGTCGGGCGATGGCTCCAAGGAGGGAGGACGGTCAGGCGCTGCCGCTGGCGCTGGGTGGCTCACTCGCCCTGATCGCGGCGGCCCTTGCGTTGGTCGCGATCGCCGGTGCGCTGACCGGCAAGGGACGCCTGCAGCGGGCGGCGGACCTCGTGGCGATCTCGGCGGCCCGCTCGCTGCGCGACGACCTGCCGCGCCTGCTCTCGGCGTCGACCCTGCCCGACGGATCGCCGAATCCCCGGCACCTCGTCAAGGCGGCCTATCTCGCCCGGGCGCGCGCGGCGGGCCTGGCAGCGGCCCGCGCCAACGGCGTCGGTGCCGAGCACTTGCGGCTCTCGTTCCCCGACGCCGCCTCGTTCGCACCGGTGCGGGCGAAGGCGGTCGTGGTCGGTGCGGTCGACGTGGGGGAGGGGACGGCACACACTCATGCCCGGGCGATCGCCGAAGCCGGCGCGCGCGCCTCGGCTGTGGCCGGGCAGCCCGCGACCGCGAGCGGAGGCGGCTACGGCGGCCCGCTCGTCTACCGGCAGGGAGAGGGCATGCGCCCCGACGTGGCGGCGGCCTTCGATCGCATGGCGGCTGCCGCGGCCAGAGCTGGGATTTCCCTCGTGGTCAACTCCGGCTTTCGCTCCGACGCCGAACAGGCGGCACTCTTCGCCGCGCATCCCGATCCGCGCTGGGTGGCCTCGCCCGGCCACTCGCTGCACCGCTGCGCCACCGAGCTCGACCTCGGCCCGTCATCCGCCTACGGCTGGCTCGCCGCCAACGCTTCGCGTTTCGGCTTCGTCCAGCGCTACAGCTGGGAGGCATGGCACTACGGCTTCGAGGCCGGCCCGCCGCCCTGCTCGGCTGCCGGTGAGGCGGTCGGGACGGACGCCGCGGCAGGCGACTCCGACGGCTCTCTCGCCGGGGCCGGCGGCTTGCCCGATTTCGTCCCCGATCGCTACCGGGCGACGCTGCTGCGTGTCGCGGCTCGCTGGAGCGTCTCGGCCGCCCTGCTCGCCGCCCAGCTGATGGCCGAGTCGAACTTCGATCCCTTCGCCGGCTCGCCGGCGGGGGCGCAGGGCATCGCCCAGTTCATGCCCTCGACCGCGGCGGCCTACGGCTTGCGCGATCCCTTCGATCCGGAGGAAGCAATCGACGCCCAGGCCCACCTGATGGCCGACCTGATCCGCCAGTTCGGCTCCCCGCAGCTCGCCCTTGCCGCCTACAACGCCGGCCCCGCCCCCGTCGAAGCGTGTCGCTGCATCCCGCCCTATGCCGAGACCCAGGCCTACGTCACCCGCATCCTTGCCCTCCTCGGCGGCGCCGGCGCCCTCGCCGCCCCCAGCTTCGAAGTGAGGCTGGTGGCGTGACGACGACAACCGCTCGAACCGCGCCTTCGCGTGTATTCATACACCATAAGGTGTATTCTCAGCCCATGACGCGAACGAACATCGAGATCGACGACGTTTTGGTCGACCGCGCGATGCGCCTCTATCGGCTGCGGAGCAAGCGGGAGGCCGTCGACCTCGCCCTGCGCAAGCTCGTCGGCGAGGCAATGAGCCGCGAGGAGATGCTCGCTGCCGAGGGGTCCGGTTGGTCCGGCGATCTCGGTGAGATCCGTTCGCCAGAAGAGATTCCCGGCCGATGATCCTCGTCGACAGCTCTGCCTGGGTGGAGTTCCTGCGCTCGACCGGCAGCCCGGTCAACTTGCGGGTTCGCGCCGAGCTGGAAGCAGGAGGCACGCTGGCCTGGACCGACCCGATCGCGATGGAGATCCTCGCCGGTGCCCGCGACGACGCCGATCGCGACCGACTGCGACGCCTGCTCTACGGCCTCGAGTTCATCGGGGTGGAGGGCCCTGCCGACTACGAGATCGCCGCCGAGCTGTATCGCCTCTGCCGCCGAGGTGGGGAGACCCCGCGCAAGCTCACCGATTGCCTGATTGCCGCCGTCGCGATCCGCAACGAAGCCGAGCTGCTCTGCGAAGACGCGGACTTCCTGGCGATTGCCCGGCACGCGCCGCTGCGGCTGGCCTAGCCGATAGTGGCGGCTTCCGATCGATCGTCAAGTGGGCGATACGCTCAGCACTCCAGTCGAACCAAGGAGGAAGAGATGCTCGCACGAGTGGTTACGTGGGAAGGCGGCGACGCCGAGGCGATGAAGCAAAGCGCCGCGGAGATCAACGAGCAGTCCAGCGACGGGCCGCCCCCTGGGGTGCCGGCGAAGGAGTTCCTGCTGTTGCAGGACACCGCCAACGGCAAGTCGGTCGCCATCATCACGTTCGATAACGAGGACGATTACCGCCAGGGCGACGAGGTCCTGAGCTCGATGGACCCCCCCGGCGGAGGCATGGGTCAGCGGGTCTCGGTCGAGAAGTTCGAGATCGCCGCCCGCTTCGAGGCCTAGGAACGACGCAACGACGCCGGCCGCGACCACGCTCGCGCCGGCGTCGCGTTCGCCAGTCAGGACAGCACTCGGCTCGTCGCTGGGCCTGTGCGGCCGTTGACGAACGCTCCGTTCCGCGGAGAGACTTCGGAGAGCCCATGGCCCCCGCGCGGAAGGAACGACGCATGGCTCGTTACCTGGTTGCCCTCGTGCTGCTTCTCGTCGCCGGCCTGTTTGCCGGCTGCGGCGGCGGCTCGGATACGTCCACGATCAAGCTGGTCGAGCACGCCGAAACCGACACCGTCCAGCACACCGGGCCGGCGAACGAAGAAGACTCGGCCGGCGACGTGCTCGCCTTCGCCAACCCGGTGTTCGACGCCGAAGACAAGAAGCAGGTCGGGACGGACAACGGCCAGTGCGTGCGCACCGCGCCCGGCAAGGCCTGGGAGTGCATCTGGACCGTCTCCCTCGACGAAGGCCAGATCACGGTGGAGGGGCCGTTCTACGACGGCGGTAAGGACTCGATCCTCGCGATCACCGGTGGCACCGACGAATACAGAGACGCCGACGGTCAGATGAAGCTTCATGCCCGCAACCCGGAAGAAACCGAGTACGACTTCACCTATGAAGTCGAGGACTGAATCGGGTTCGATCGTCAGCTGAGCGCGGCGACCGCGCGAGCGAAGGCGCGGCGACTCTGGAAGAGGAAGGCGTGGGCGCCGGGGAAGACCCGTAACTCGGCGCCCGGCACGCGCGCGGCGATGCGGCGCAGGTTGATGAGCGGCGTCACCGGGTCGGAGTGCCCGGCGGCGGCCAGGGTGGGAACTTCAATCGCGGCCAGCTGCCGGTAGTTGCGGTTGCTGCGCAGCCAGGGATCCTCGGCGGCGACCTGCCTCCGCGTGGTCGCGGCGGCAACGTGGAAGTCGTCGGGGATCTCGCCGCTCTGGCTCGCCCGTTCGAGCCGGCGCAGGAACCGATGGCCCTCGGCCTGCCGTTCGGGCGGGTAGAGCTCGTGGAGGATCGCGCCGGTCGAGGGGTCGGGCTCGCTGTCGATCGCCTGGGCCTGGGGCGTGCCCAGGGCCGCTCGCTTGCCCCCGGGGTTCGTTCCCGCGAGGATCAGGTGCGAGACCCGCTCCCGGTGGTCGATCGCCAGCCGCTGGGCGACGAAGCCGCCCATCGACCAGCCGAGCACGGCGGCGTCGGAGAGGCCGAGCACGCTCATCAGCTCTGCGGTGGAGTCGGCCAGCGAGTCGAACGTGCGACCCCGCCAAGGGCCCGACCTGCCAACCCCCGGGTAGTCGAAGAGGACCAGCCGGTGGTCGCGGGCGAGCAGGCGCAGCAGGGCCGGGTCCCATTCGGCCATCGTCGAGCCGGTGCCGGCCAGCATCAACAGCGGCGGGCCCTCTCCCCGCTCATACCAGGCGATCTTGGTATGACCGACGGGCGCGACGCGGACGTCGGCGCGAAACGACTGCGCCGCGCTGCTGCCGCAGCCGACGAGCAGGAAGGCAAGCGGCAGGCAGGCCCAACGCAACGCTCTCACCGGCCGAAGCCTACGAGCGCCGGTGGCGGCTAGACTCCACGCCGATGGCGACCGTTGAGGTCCAGGGAGTCGAGGGGATGCAGTCCCTGCTCGGGCAGGAGATCGGCCCGAGCGAGTGGCGCACCGTCACCCAGGATGACATCGACACCTTCGCCGGCCTCTCCGGCGACGATCAGTGGATCCACGTCGATGTCGAGCGCGCCGCGAAGGAGAGCCCCTTCGGCACCACGATCGCTCACGGCAACCTCACGCTCTCGCTGGTCGACGGCTTCCGCAAGGAGCTGATCTCCTCCACCGGCTTCGCCCTCGGCGTCAACTACGGTTGGAACAAGATCCGCTTCCCCGCGCCCGTTCCCGCCGGCGCCCGCGTCCGCGGCCGCGCCGAGGTCGTCTCGGTCGAGGACCGCGGCGGTGGCTGGTTCGAGGTCATCACCCGCTTCACCCTCGAGGTAGAGGGCAACGAGAAGCCTTGCTTCGTGGGCGACAGCGTCACCCGCGTGATGGCGGCCGGCTGAGGGCCAGCAACACGATCGCCTGCTGTGCGCCCGGCAGGGACTTCGCAGCAGCAGGACCGAGAATGCGGCGCCATAGGGGGGCGAGTGAGCCCTCGACGTAGATCGTGTTGGTGAGGCGGCTGCCGCCGTGCTCGGTCGGCTCGAGCAGGTGGCGGTGCCCCATGCGGGCGCCGGGGAGGCGGGCCTCGTCGGTGAAAAGGCGTCCGTCGTCGAACTCGACGACGTGGAAGTGGAGGCGCAGGCCGGTGCCGAAGACGATCTTCGCCTTTGCGCGGAGGGCGAGCGGGCCGTCGAGGCTGGCACGCTTGATCTCGGTGTTCCACTCGGGCCAGGCCTCCGCGTTGGCGTAGGCATTCGCCCAGACGGCAGCGGGTGACGCGTCGGCCTCCAGCGTGCTCGTCGTCTCCCATCGACTCATCGATATAGCCCCTTC
Organism: Solirubrobacterales bacterium; assembly: GCA_036379955.1. Taxonomy (GTDB): domain Bacteria; phylum Actinomycetota; class Thermoleophilia; order Solirubrobacterales; family 70-9; genus VRUE01. The sequence goes on along the minus strand of DASVFR010000010.1, from coordinate 78,438 downwards.
TCGAGCAGTTCGACGTTGGCGCTGACCCAGCGATCCAGGATCCCTTCGCCGAGCAGCGAGTCGCCAAGCTCCTGCTCCAGCAGAGGCATGAAGCTGAGCGGCGCCCAGATCAGAAAGAAGTGCTGAAGCGTCGCCCAGAGCCGGTCGGCGTCCTCACGCAACGCGCCCCGCGCAGCGAGTGCGTCGATCTCGCCGCGACCTTCCTCGATCAGCAGATGGAAGAGGCGGGCGCTGCCGGGAGTTCGCTCGACCAGGGCTCGCCCCAGGTATGTGCAGACGTCCGGGCGCTCGCGCATCACCGCGGCGGTCTGCTCGGCGCGCTGACGCAGCAGGTTCTTATCGCCTTCGGCGGCTTCGGTCGAGCCGTAGGCCGTACCGAACTCGCGCACGGCGGCCTCGTCGACGGCCGCGACCAGGCCCTCCTTGCCACCGAAGTGGTGGACGACAAGGGCCGGCGACACGCCAGCCTCCTTGGCGACTTCCCGCAGCGAGGTCGCCTCGATCCCGCGCTCCCCGAAGAGCCGAAGCGCAGCTCCAAGGATCGAATCCTTGCCCTTGACTGAATACATGTTCAGTTCATTGTACAAGTGTTCATCGAGGGTTGTGGAGTCTCACCACGTGAACCACACACGTGAGCCACATTTCGATCGCGGAGCCGATCGCTGTTGGTAAAGTTCATTAGGTCTAATCCCCATCAGGGGGTAGGCATTGGGAATCGATCCGGGCCAGAAGCCCGGAACAGGGAAACAGAGCCGCCAGGCGCCCTATGGGAGGGCGGCGGGGCTCCACAAACAAGGAGAAAGAATCTTGTTGGCACACTCCCTGCCCCGCTTTGGAGGGTGCCCCAGCCTGAATCTGACCGAATCGCGATTCGTCCTCGAGACGCATTGCGCCGAATCCGGCGGGGGATCGGGGCAATGCGGGCGGAGGCGAAATGCGACTCTGGGGCACCTCACAAGCACCTGATCCAACTTCTAAACTCAAAGACAGCAAAGAAATCCAGCTATTTAGCGAACGAGAGGCTGTTCGCTGGCAGATGGTTAAACGTGAAGGGCTGGAAGTCCAGGTGAAGCTGCTGAAAATGATCAGGCTAGGAGGAGCCGCTTTGCTTGCGCTGGTGATCGGGATGGCAATTTGTTCGATGGTCGGCCTGCTGCACGATCCCGAATCACTGCGGGTTGCTCTCGCTGCCTCGACCATTGCCTCGGGTATCTGGGGTGGGATCGCGGCGAATTTGAATCGCCGTTTGAATCGCTTGGAATGAGCCTCTGACCGTTCGTGTGGCCCATGCAGCCGTGAGCCCGCCAGCCTCGCTGCCCTCTCGGTCCACCCGCGTCGGAGGGCGCCCGCGCAGCATCGACACCATCGCCGCGCAGGCGTCGACGGTCGCGGCGAGCAGTATTAGGTTGCGGGCCAGGCTGGTCGCGGCGACGCCGAAGACGCTGGGTGTGAGGATCGTTGCGCCGACCACGAGCCAGGCCGGCCGGGCGAGGCGGCGGCTGCCGGCGGTGAGGACGACCGCCGCGAGGGCGAGAAGCCAGATCATGTACTGGGTGCTGAGCACGCGGCTGGTGGCAACGAGCAGCAGCAGCACGGTGAAGACGAAGTCGAGGCTGACCGCGGCGCGGGCAAGGTCCTCGCGGCCGCCGCGGATCGCGCGGGCGCGATACGACCACCACGCGGCCGCCGCGGCAAGCGCCGCCAGCGCCGCCCACTGGAGCGCTCCGGCGACGGCATCCGCGCTCGAGCCGGTGATCTCCCAGGCTCCGTACCGAATCGCCCGTGCCGGGCCCTCGCCGGTGACCAGCTCACGCAGCTGCCAGGGGATCGTCGCGACCGCTTCCTCCTGCAGTCCCCGGCTGCCCTGCTCGCCGAGGAACCCGAAGGGGTTGCCGAAGGCGATCGCTCCGACGAGGAAGACGAGCGCGATCGCCGCCAGCGCGGCCAGGCCTCCGCGCAGGAGGCGCCGCCGGTCCCACTCGCCGAAGAGCAGGACGATCGGCCAGGCCTTGATCGCGGCCCCTAGCCCCGCCAGGGCGCCGAACAGCCGCGGCCGACGGTGGATCGCGACGAGGGCGCCGATCGCGATCACCGCTGGAACCAGGTCGAAGCGCAGCAGGGGCAGGGCGCCGAGCAGGGGCAGGCCGAGCAGCCAGACCCAAACCCCCGTGAAGTTGCCGCCCGAACGCCGCCCGAGCAGCGCCAGCAGCCCCAGGCCGACGAGGTCGGCGAGCAGCATCAGGGCGACGAAGGACTCGCCGTAGGTCCCGAAGCCTAGCCGGGGGACGAGCATCAGGAAGGCCGACCCCGGTGGGTACTGCCAGGCTTCCCCGCTGGGAAACGCGTGCACCGTCGCCAGGTGGTTCGACCATGCCGCGTAGTTGTCGACGTCCTGGAGGTGCGGCCCGCCGACGTCGTTCCAGAAGCCGACGTCGGCGACCATCAGCGCCCGGGTCGCGACCCAGATCGCAGTCCAAGCCCACACCATGCGGTTGGTGAGGATCGGGCGCATCGACGTCTGGGGTCCGCGTGGCGCCCGCCGCCCGGGCGCCACGCGAGTGCCGCCTATTTGACGGTCAGCGTCCCTTCCATCCCCGCTTCGCGGTGGCCGGGAACGGTGCAGAAGAAGGTGTAGGTGCCGGGTTTGAGGTTGACCGTGGTCGAGTCCGAGCTGCTGGCGATCAGTTCGGTCTGGCCGACGACTTCACCGTTCGAGTCTTCGATCGCGACGTCGTGGGTGAGCGCCTGGGGATTGTTGAACTCGACATCCACCTTGCCGGCTTTCGCCGTCGCTTCGGTGGTCGTGTAGGCGAGCGCCCCTTCCGGGTCGGCTTCGAATTCGAGCGTTTCGGTCGCGCCGCCGGCTTTCTTGCCACCTGCGTTGGCGGCGCCCCCGGAGGTCGATTCCTTGGATTCCTTCGACGCTTCGGTGTTCGCGGTGGAGGTGTTTTCGTCATTGCCGCTGCTGCCGCAGGCGACCAGGGCGATCGAGGCGAGGACGAGGACGAGCAGCGCTGCGACCTTCTTCATGACCGGGTTCCTTTCGTCGGGAAAGAGCGCTCAGTGTGACTGTAGCTCCATACGGGCGCGTCGGGCGGCCGGTTCAGCGGCCCTTGAACTCGGGCGTGCCGCCGCCGAAGAAGGCGGTGACGCCCTCGCGCAGATCCTCGGTCGCCATGCTGTCGGCGATCCCGTGGCGCTCCAGCTGCAGGTGCTCGGTCATGTTGTTCTCGATGCTCTGGCCGACCAGGACCTTCGCCATGCGCACGTAGTGGGGCGCCTTCGCCGCCAGCTTCTCGGCCTTGGCGCGGGCGCGCTCCATCAGGTCCTCGGGCGCGACCACCTCGGCGACGATCTTCTCGGCGAGCGCGTCGGCGGCGCTCATGTTGGGGTCGTTGAGGAGGATTTCCAGCGCCCGGCTCGGCCCGACGACGCGGGGCAGGAAGTAGGTCATGCCGCCGTCGGGGGAGGCGCCGATGCGGCCGTAGGCGCAGGCGAAGAAGGCCGACTCGGAGGCGATCCGGATGTCGCAGGCGAGCGCCAGCGAGAAGCCGGCGCCGGCGGCGGGACCGTTGACCGCGCAGATCACCGGGTAGGGGATCCGCCGCAGGTCGACGATCGCGGTGTGCAGGGCGTCGGCGCCGCGGCGCACCTGGGCCGGCAGGTCGATCTCCTCCGAGGAGACTCCCTCTTTGAACCAGTTGACGTCGCCGCCCGAGCAGAAGGCCTTGCCCGAGCCGGTCACGATCAGCGCCCGCAGCGGCGCCTGGTCGGCGAGCCAGGAGAAGGCGACCGTCATCTCGCCGATCATCTCCGGGCTCATCGCGTTGAAGGCGTCGGGCCGATCGAGCGTCAGCGTCCCGATCTCGCCGTCGATCTCGATCCTCATCGTGTTCAGGTTCGGTATGTCCATGGGGGCGGCAGCCTACCCTTTGTCGGGTGAGCGAGCTGACACGCGACCTTCCCGACGCGCCCGGCGTTTACCTCTTCCACGCCGCCAACGACGAGGTCATCTACGTCGGCAAGGCGCGCTCGATCCGCAAACGCGTCGCCTCGCACTTCTCGGGGGGCGAGCCGCGGCTGACCTCCCGCGTGAGCCGGATCGAGTGCATGGTCACCTCGACCGAGGCGGAGGCGCTGCTCGCCGAGCAGAGCTTCATCAAGCGCCACCGGCCGCGCTTCAACATCCGCCTGCGCGACGACAAGTCCTACCCCTACGTCTGCGTCAGCCTCGACGAGGACTATCCCCGCGTCTACTTCACGCGCGAGAAGCACCGTCCGGGGCGTGCCTACTTCGGCCCCTTCTCCAGCGCCAAGCGGGTGCGTGAGACGCTCGACCTGCTCGGCAAGCTCTTCCAGTTCCGCACCTGCGAGGGGGCGGAGCCGGGCCGCCGCTCGGGCAGCCCCTGCCTCGACTACTACATCAAGCGCTGCGGGGCGCCCTGCGTCGGTTACGTCAGCAGGGAGGAGTACCGGCACAGCATCGATGCGATCGTCGGCTTCCTCTCCGGCCGCTACCGCCAGATCGAGGCCGCCGAGCAGGCGAAGATGGAGGCGGCCGCGGCCGCGCGCCAGTTCGAGCGGGCCGCCCTGCACCGCGACCGCCTGGCGGCGATCCAGTCGCTGTTCGAGCGCCAGCGGGTCGCCGGCGGCTCGGTCGGCACCGCCGACTTGATCGGCGTCGCCGCCGAGGGGGCCGACGCCAACGCCCAGGTCTTCCAGGTCCGCGACGGCATCCTCGCCGAGCGCCAGAGCTTCTACCTCGACAATCAGGCCGAGCGCGACCTCGCCGAGGTCGCTGAGGAGTTCGTCGGCCAGTACTACTCGGCCTCGCCGGCGGTGCCGCGCACGGTGATCGTCGGGCCATACCTGAGCGAGCGCGTCGAGCTGCTTGAAGCGGCGCTGAGCGAGCGCCGCGGCGGCCCGGTCGAGGTGAGGGTCGCCGAGCGCGGCGACAAGCGGCGCCTGCGCGAGCTGGCCGAGCGCAACGCCAAGCTCGCCCTCGACCAGGACCGGCTGCGCCGCGAGCACCGCCGCCAGCGGCGGGTCGAGTCGCTGGCCAGCCTGCGCGACGCCCTCGGCATGGGCGAGCTGCCGGTGCGAATCGAGGGCTTCGATATCTCCAATATCGGTGGCGAGCACACCGTCGCCTCGATGGTCGTGTTCGAGGGGGGTGCGACCAAGAAGTCCGACTACCGGCGCTTTCGGGTGCGCGGCGAGGACGGGAATGGCCGCGGCGACGGCCCCGACGACTTCGCCTCGATGGAAGAGATCCTGGGGCGGAGGATGAACCGCTACCTCGAGCAGGTCGATCTCTCGCCGCACGACGGCAAGCGCGACGCCAGCTTCGGCGCGCTGCCCTCGCTGGTCGTGATCGACGGCGGCAAGGGCCAGCTCGCCGCCGGGATGCGGGCGCTGCGCCCCTTCGTCGAGCGCGGCGTCACCGTGATCGGGCTGGCCAAGCGGCTGGAGGAGGTCTACGTGCCGGGCCGCTCGGCGCCGATCGACCTAGCCGCCGACTCGGAGGCCTCGAAGCTGTTGCAGCGGGTGCGCGACGAGGCGCACCGCTTCGCGATCGAGCATCACCGCGGCCGCCGCGACCGGGCGATGACCGGCTCGGTGCTCGACGAGCTGAAGGGAGTCGGGCCGGTGCGCAAGCGGGCGCTGCTCCAGCATTTCGGCTCCCCAGAGCGGTTCATCGCCGCTTCGCGCGAGGAACTGGAAATGGTGCCCGGTCTGCCTGGCAAGGTAGCCCGTGAGATTCACGAGCAGCTGAACAGGACCGGCTGATGGCGAAGAGCACGACCAAGCCCGAGAAGGCACAGCCGCCCCGGGCGGAAGAAGGCGGCCCCCGCGGTCGCGGGGTCAACCTGGTCGTCATCACCGGCCACTCGGGGGCAGGCAAGTCGGAGGCGATCGCCGCTTTCGAGGACGGCGGCTACTTCTGCGTCGACAACCTGCCGCCGCGGATGATCGGAAGTCTCGGCGAGCTCTTCCAGCACGAGGGCAGCGCGGTCGAGCGCGCCGCGGTCGTCTCCGACGTGCGCGGCGGCGACTACTTCGACGAGCTGTTGCAGGTGCTCGACGACCTCAACGTCGACGGCCTGCGGCCAACCGTCCTCTTCCTCGAGGCCGACGAGGAGAGTCTGGTCGACCGCTACAAGGAGACGCGCCGCCGCCACCCGCTGGCGCCGGAAGGAAGCATCGTCGACGGGATCCGCGCCGAGCGCGAGCTGCTGGCGCCGCTGCGCGAGCGGGCCGACGTCGTCATGGACACCAGCGGGCTGACCAGCGGCATGCTGCGCCGCCGCATCGCCGAGGAGATGCTCGGCCGCCACGAGAGCACCAAGATGGCGCTGACGCTGATCACCTTCGGCTTCAAGAACGGGCCGCCGCACGACGCCGACCTCACCCTCGACGTTCGCTTCCTGCCCAACCCGCACTACGTCGACGAGCTGCGCCCGCTGACCGGCCTCGACCGCCGTGTGCGCGAGTACGTCGAGGCCGGCACCCAGGCGGGCGAGTTCTACGGCCGCCTGTTGCCTCTGCTCGAGTTCCTCGTCCCGGCCTACGTGGCCGAGGGCAAGAGCCACCTGACGATCGCGGTGGGCTGCACCGGTGGACGCCACCGCTCGATCACCGTCGCCGACCGCATCCGCAGCGAGCTGGAGGGCCGCGACGACGTAGTCGTCCACATGAAGCACCGCGACGCCGAACTGGACTGACGACCCCAGCCACTGCTGCATTCGCCATGTATATGACGGCGAATGCAGCAGTGGGGGCTCCGACCTAGAATCGCCCAGCCTTTGAGCTCTCCCGGCGACACCGTCATCTCCATCCGCGGCCTGCGCAAGAGCTATGGCGAGTTTGAGGCGGTGCGCGGGGTCGACCTCGAGGTGCGGCGCGGCGAGGTCTTCGCCTTCCTCGGGCCGAACGGGGCGGGGAAGACGACGACGGTCGAGATCCTCGAGGGGTACCGCAAGCGCAGCGGGGGGGAGGTCTCCGTCCTGGGCGAGGACCCCGAGCACGCCGCCCGCGCCTGGCGCGAGCGGATCGGGGTCGTCCTGCAGAGCTGCCGGCTCGACCCCTACCTGACCGTGCGCGAGTCGCTCGAGCTCTACGCCGGCTACTACAGCGCCCCGCGCCCGGTCGGCGAGACGATCGAGCTGGTCGGCCTTGGGGCCAAGGCCGATGCGCGCACGGGCGGGCTCTCCGGTGGCCAGCAGCGCCGCCTCGACGTCGGCATGGCGATGGTCGGCGATCCCGAGCTGCTCTTCCTCGACGAGCCGACGACCGGCTTCGACCCATCGGCCCGGCGCCAGGCCTGGGAGGCGATCGCCGGCCTGCGCGACCTCGGCAAGACGGTCTTCCTCACCACCCATTACATGGACGAGGCCCAGTATCTGGCCGACCGGGTGACGATCATCGCCCGCGGCCGGATCGTCGCCAGCGGCACCCCGGAGGACCTAGGCGACCGCGAGAGCCTGCCGACCACGATCAGTTACCGGCTGGCGGGCGAGGAGGTCTCGGTCGAGACCACGACCCCCGTCGCCGACCTGCGCGAGCTGACCGCACGCGCCGCCACCGAGGGCCTCGATATCGAGGCCCTGGAAGTGACCCGTCCCAACCTCGAGGACATCTACCTCTCGCTCACCTCCGAGGGCGGGGAGGACGACCGATGACGTTCCGGTGCGCCTTTTACGGTCCATACCCACATAAAGCGCACCGGAAGGGGTGGGGGTGGTGGGGACCATGAGCGGGCTCGCGCTGTTCGCCCACCAGTTCCGCTACGACCAGAAGGTCTTCTGGCGCAACCCGGCCTCGGTCTTCTTCACCGTCGCCTTTCCGGTCCTGCTGCTGCTGATCTTCGCCACCGTCTTCGGCGGCCAGACCGTGGAAGTGCGCGGCGGCATCGACACCACCGCCTACTACGTGCCGGCGATCATCACCCTCTCGGTGATCTCGGCGACGATGCAGTCGCTGGCGATGTCGCTGGTGATCGCCCGCGAGGACGGCCGCCTCAAGCGCGGTCGCGGCACGCCGATGCCGGCCTGGGTCTTCATCGCCGGCCGGGTCGGGAACTCGGCCGTCGTCGCCGTGCTAATGCTCGCCCTGATCGCCACGATCGGTGGCCTCGCCTACGGCGTCGCCTTTCCCTGGGAGCGCCTGCCGCAGGTCCTGCTCGTGCTCCTCGTCGGCGCCGCCTCCTTCTGCTGCCTCGGCATTGCCCTGACTGCGGCGATCCCGTCCCAGGACGCGGCGGCGCCGATCGTCAACGCCCTACTGTTGCCGCTCTACTTCCTTTCCGGGGTCTTCATCCCCGACGACCAGCTGCCCAGCGGCGTCATCCACTTCGCCGACCTCTTCCCGATCCGCCACTTCTTCGAGGCCTTCTTCGCGATCTACGACCCCGGCAACGCCGGCGCCTCCGTCGAGTGGGGGAACCTCGCCGCGGTCGCCGCCTGGGGCGTCGCCGGTCTCGTGCTGGCGATCCGCTACTTCCGCTGGACGCCGCGCGGCGGGTAGTGGTGTGACCGGCAGCGTTGCCTGTTGCACCACTAGCGCGCGGCACCGAATCCGGCCTCCCATATAGCCTCCCGCCCTCGATGCTGCACCATGTCCTTCTGGAGGTGTCCGACCTCGAGCGGAGCGCCTCGTTCTACGACGCGCTGCTCGCTCCGCTTGGCTGGCGGCGTCACTTCGAGGAGGACGAGACGATCGGCTGGGGCATCGCCAAGCCGGTCTTCTTCATCTCGGCCCATCACGAGCCGCAGGCCGGCTTCGGGCTGGTCAGCTTCTCCGGGTTGGGAATCGTCGCCGTCAAGGCGGCCTGGGAAGCGGGGATCCGCGGCGGCGGCACCAGTGTCGCCGATCCGGGCGAACGCAGCTCCTACGGCTCCGGCTCCTACTCGGCGTTCCTCAGGGACCCGGACGGGTACGAGATCGAGATCACCATCGGCTCGGACTGAGGAAGAACCCGGACCGGCTGAGCATCGCCGGTCCATAACATCGATACATCTCCCAAAAGCCACTCCAGGAGGATTTGAGACAAATGGCAGTCAAGGTCGGCATCAACGGCTTCGGTCGGATCGGGCGCAACGTCTTCCGCGCCGCCCACGCAGCTGTGGCGGACATCGATTTCGTCGCGGTCAACGATCTCGTCGACCCGGCCACGATGGCCAATCTGCTCAAGTACGACTCGATCCTCGGCCGCTTCCCGGGCGAGGTGGCCGCCGACGGCGACGCGATCTCGATCGACGGCAAGCAGCTGAAGACGCTCTCCGAGCGCGATCCGGCCGACCTGCCCTGGGACGACCTAGGCGTCGACGTGGTGATCGAGTCGACTGGCCTCTTCACCAAGCGCGAGGACGCCGCCAAGCACCTTGCCGCCGGCGCCAAGAAGGTGATCATCTCGGCACCGGCCACCGAACCCGACGTGACCGTCGCCCTCGGCGTCAACTTCGAGAGCGAGTACGACCGCGATAGCCATCACGTCATCTCCAACGCCTCCTGCACGACCAACTGCCTGGCGCCGCTGGCGAAGGTGCTGCACGAGGCCTTCGGCATCGAGCAGGGCCTGATGACGACGATCCACGCCTACACCGCCGACCAGCGCCTGCAGGACATGCCGCACAAGGACCCGCGCCGCTCGCGGGCCGCGGCGCTCAACCTGATCCCGACCACGACCGGCGCCGCCAAGGCGGTCGGCCTGGTGCTGCCGGAGCTGAACGGCAAGCTGAACGGGTTCTCGATGCGGGCTCCCGTCCCGACCGGATCGGCCGTCGATCTCGTCTTCACGACCCCGAACCCGCTTGAGCCCGGCCAGATCAACGCGGCGCTGAAGGAGGCCGCCGAGGGCCCGCTGAAGGGCATTCTCGCTTACACCGAGGACCCGATCGTCTCCACCGACATCGTCGGCGACCCGCGCTCCTCGATCGTCGACGCGCAGTCGACGATGACGATCGGCGACGGCCGTATGGCGAAGGTGATCAGCTGGTACGACAACGAGTGGGGCTACTCCAACCGCTGCGTCGAGCTCGCCGGCAAGGTTCTTTGAGCCGCGCCGGACGCGGTTCGTCATGAGCTTCGCTAAGGCAAGCGTTCGCGACGCCGACGTCACCGGCAAGCGGGTGCTGGTCCGGGTCGATTTCAACGTGCCGCTGGAGAACGGGCGGGTGACGGACGACACCCGCATCCGCGCCGCGCTGCCGACGATCGAACTGCTGCGCGAGCGCGGCGCTTCGGTCGTGCTGGTCTCCCACCTCGGGCGGCCGAAGGGGGAGGTCGTGCCGGAGCTCTCGACGAAGCCGGTGGGTGAACGCCTCTCCGAGCTGCTCGGCGGCGCCCTCGTCCGCCAGGCGCCCGCCGTCGTCGGCGAGGACGTCAAGACGATGGCGAAGGGCCTGCGCGCCGGCGACGTGCTGCTGCTCGAGAACGTGCGCTTCGAGGCGGGGGAGACCGACGACGACCCGGTCTTGGCCGAGTCGCTGTCCCGACTTGCCGACGTCTACGTCAACGATGCCTTCGGCGCCGCTCATCGCGCCCACGCGAGCACCGCGGGGGTGACCGCGCACCTGCCCGCCTATGCCGGCCTGCTGCTGGAGAAGGAGGTGACCGAGCTGACCCGAGTCGTCGAGTCGCCCGCGCGCCCCTTGGTCGTCGTCCTCGGCGGCGCCAAGGTCAGCGACAAGGTCGGCGTCATCGATCGCTTCCTCGAGGTCGCCGACGAGATCCTGATCGGCGGCGCGATGTGCTTCAGCTTCTTTCGCGCCCAGGGGATCGCCACCGGCGACTCCCTGGTCGAGGAGGAGGGCGTGAAGCTGGCCGTCGATGCCCTGAAGCGCGCCGAGGGCTCCGACTGCGAGCTGCGCCTCCCCGTCGATCTCGTCCTCGGCCGCGCCTTCGACGCCGAGACCGAGGTGCGCGAGAGCGACGGGGTCGAGGTCCCGGACGGCTGGATGGGCCTCGACATCGGTCCCCGCACCGCCGCCGCCTACGCCGAGGCGATCGGCGCCGCCGGCACCGTGCTCTGGAACGGCCCGATGGGCGCCTTCGAGCTGCCGCCCTTCGCGGCGGGCACGCGAGCGGTCGCCGAGGCGGTCGCGGTTGCGCCCGGCACGACGGTGATCGGCGGCGGCGACTCGGTCGCCGCCCTGCAACAGTTCGGGCTCGGCGAGAAGGTGGATTGGCTGTCGACGGGAGGAGGAGCGTCGTTGGAGTTGCTGGAGGGAAGGGAGCTACCCGGGGTGGAGGCGCTGCGCGATGCCTGAGCGAACGCCGTACGTCGCCGCCAACTGGAAGATGCACAAGACGGTCGCCGAGGCGGGCGAGTTCGTCGACGCGCTGCTGCCGCGGATCGCGGCGACGCAGTCCGACGTCGTCATCTGTGCGCCGTTCACGGCGCTGACCGCGGTGGTCGAGCGCCGCTACGGCACCGCGGTCAAGGTCGCCGCCCAGAACATGCACGAGGAGGCCTCCGGTGCCTTCACCGGCGAGGTCTCGGCCACGATGCTGGTCGAGCTCGACGTCGAGGCAGTCGTCCTCGGTCACTCCGAGCGCCGCCAGCTCTTCGCCGAGGCCGACGAGGCGCTGGCGCGCAAGGTGCCGGCCGCGCTCGCCGCCGGCCTCGAGCCGATCCTCTGCGTCGGCGAGAGCGAGGAGGCGCGCGACGGCGGCCAGACCGAGGCGGTGCTGGAGCGCCAGCTGCAAGCCGACCTCGCGGAGGTGCCAGGCGAGGGGCTGGCCGGCGTGGTGATCGCCTACGAGCCGATCTGGGCGATCGGCACGGGGCGGACGGCGACGCCCGAGCAGGCCCAAGAGGTCTGTGCCTACATTCGCGACCTGCTGCGCGAGCGCGGCGGCGCGGCCGAGGAGGTGCGGATCCTCTACGGCGGCTCGGTCAAGCCCGCCAACGCCGCCGAGCTGCTTGGGCAAGCCGACATCGACGGGGCCCTCGTCGGCGGCGCCAGCCTCGACCCGGCCGAATTCGCGGACATCGTCGGAGCGGCAACATGAGCTTCCGGTGCGCCTTTTACGGTCTATACCCACATAAAGCGCACCGGAAGGGGTTGTCGTGACGGTTCCCTCGCTGACGCTGGTCATCCTCGACGGCTGGGGGATCGCCGAGCCGGGGCCGGGGAACGCGATCTCGCTTGCCCGGACGCCGGTCTTCGACCGGCTCTGGGAGTCATATCCCCACACGCAGCTCTCCGCCCAGGGCCGCGACGTCGGCCTGCCCGACGGGCAGATGGGCAACTCGGAGGTCGGTCACCTCAACCTCGGCGCCGGCGCGATCGTCAAGCAGGACCTGGCCCGGATCGACGACGCGATCGCCGACGGCAGCTTCTTCGAGAACGAGGCGCTGCTTGCCGCCTGCGACCGCGCCCGGCGCAGCCCGCGCGGGCGCCTGCACCTGCTCGGGCTCGTCTCCGACGGCGGCGTGCATTCCGGCTGGGAGCACATCGAGGCGATGATCGAGCTCGCCTCGCAGGAGGGGGTCCCCGACGTCGTCTTCCACGCCTTCACCGACGGCCGCGACACGCTGCCCCACGGCGGCAGGGGCTACGTGCGCGAGCTCGAGCGCTGGTTGCGCCACGCCGGCCGCGTCGGTACGGTCGGCGGCCGCTACTACGCGATGGACCGCGACACGCGCTGGGAGCGGACCAAGCTCGCCTATGACGCGATCGTCCACGCCGAGGGGCTGAGGGCGGCGAGCGCCGAGGCGGCGGTCGAGGCCTCCTACGAGCGCGAGGAGACCGACGAGTTCGTCAAGCCGACGGTGATCGGCGACTACGACGGCGCCGCAAACGGCGACGTCGCCTTTTTCATCAACTTCCGCCCCGACCGGGCGCGGCAGATGACCCGCGCCCTGGCCGAGCCCGGCTTCGAGGAGTTCGCCCGCGCCGGCGGCCCGGCGCTCGAGATGACGACGATGACCGAGTACCGCAAGGGCTGGCCCTACCCGGTCGCCTTCCCCGAGGCGCGTCCGAAGACGACCCTCGCCGAGACGATCTCCGAAGCGGGCGGGCGCCAGCTGCACGTCGCCGAGACCGAGAAGTACGCGCACGTCACCTACTTCTTCAACGGCGGTCGCGAGCAGGAGTGGGAGGGGGAGGAGCGCCACCTCGTTGACTCCCCGCGCGACGTGCCGACCTACGACCACAAGCCCGAGATGAGCGCCCGCGGGGCCGCCGACGCCTTCGTCTCGCACTGGCGCGAGGGCGACTACCGCTTCGGGATCATCAACTTCGCCAACCCCGACATGGTCGGCCACACCGGCGTGATCCCGGCCGCGGTCGCCGCGGTTGAGGAGGTCGACGGCTGCCTCGGCGACGTGGTCGAGGCGGTGACGGCGAAGGGTGGGGCCTGCATCGTTACGGCGGATCACGGCAACTGCGATCACATGCTCGAGCCCGACGGCTCGCCCAACACCGCGCACTCACTCAACCCGGTGCCGCTGATCGTGACGGCGGAAGGTGTTGCGCTGCGCAGCCACGGCATCCTGGCGGACGTTGCGCCGACAGCCTTGGAGCTGCTCGGGATTACACAGCCGAAAGCCATGACCGGGCGGTCCCTGATCGTCGAGTGAACGATTGACCCACCAATAGGGTGGTCAATCGTTCAGCGAGCAGCCATGCGCGTCGAGGCGGACAGGCTCAGGTTTGAGATCGAGGCCCGGGACGGGGGGTCGCGGGTGGGGGTGTTGCACACGGCGCACGGGCTCGTGCGGACGCCGGCGTTCATTCCGTTGGCGACGAAAGGGAGCGTGCGGGGTCTGGAGGCCCGCGAGGTCGCCGCCCTCGGCTACGAGCTGATCCTCGGCAACACCTACCACCTCTTCGTCTCGCCGGGGCCGGAGCGGATCGCGGCTGCGGGCGGGCTGCATGGGTTCATGGGCTGGGACAAGGCGCTGATAACCGACTCCGGGGGGTTCCAGGTGTTCTCGCTGGCGCACGGGGGAGTGGCCAACGAGGTGAAGGGAAGCGGGCGCAAGGGCGACCACGGGGCGATCGTCTCGATCGAGGAGGAGGGCGCGAGCTTCCGCTCCTACCGCGACGGAACCGAACTCTTCATCTCGCCCGAGGTCTCGATGGAGGTGCAGGCGGCGCTCGGGTCGGACGTCGCGCTCGTCTTCGATGAGTGCACCCCCTTCCACGCCGACCGCGATTACACGGCACGCTCGACCGAGCGAACCCACCGCTGGCTCGACCGCTGCCTGGAGTGGCACGCGGAGAACGGCCCACCGCGTCAGGCAGTGTTCGGGATCGTCCAGGGCGGCGTCCACGAGGACCTGCGGCGCGAATCGGCCGAGTACGTCGCGGCGGCCGGGGTCGACGGCCTCGCGATCGGCGGCACCCTCGGTCGCGACAAGGAGGAGATGCGCGAGGTGCTGGCGATGATGGCGCCGTTGCTGCCCGTGGCAGCGCCCAAGCACCTGCTCGGCATCGGCGAGGTCGACGACCTGCTCGCCGGCATCGCCCTCGGCCTCGACGTCTTCGACTGCGCCGTCCCAACCCGCCTCTCCCGCCACGGCGTCGCCCTCGTCCCCGACCCAGAAAACCGCTTCCGCCTCGATCTGCGCAAAGCGGGCTTCGAGGGCGATCGCGACCCCATCGTCGAACGCTGCCCCTGCCCCGCCTGCCAGCGCCACGATCGCGATTACATCAGCTATCTCTCCCGTGCCGAGGAGCTGACCGCCGTGCGCCTGATCTGCCTGCACAACCTGACGTACATGCAGAGTTTGACTGCGGGCGCCCGTAGGGCGATCGATGCAAAGCGCTTCGACGCCTATGCATCAGCCGTCCTGGGCGGCCAGTCTCCCTGGGATGCACTGAAAGAGATCACCGTTTGAGTTAGGGAAGCTCAGCCAGAGCGGTTTCTCGCGTGGGTGGCGTCGGGGTGGGGGTGTCCGGCGCAGCGCGGCGTCTCGTTTTTCGCCCCACTGGCCGTCAAGCGAACTGGAGACTCTTCTGGCGAAAAACCCAGCGCGAAGCCGGGCACCCCCACCCCGACGACAGGACCCGCGCGCTGAACCCGCTCTATTCCTTGTTCTTTTCGATCAGGTCGTCGAGTTCTTCGACAACCTTGTCGATCGTGTTGCCGGTTACTTCCTTGATTTTGACGCCCGTGGCCTTGTCCGTCGCATAGATGACTGCGGTTGCGACGGCGGCTGCGATGAGCACCAAGGCCACGAGCACCATCACGAAACGGGCAAACCTCGAGAGGGCGCCTCGTTTCTTCTGGGCGGAAGCTCGGGGCTGTGCCGGCGGTGGTGGGGGAACGGGGGCCTTTGCCACCGGCCGCCGTGTCGGCGACGGCGCCGGGCGAAACTCGGTTTGGGCGGTGCGGTCGAGGCGGCGGGTCGCCGTCTCGACGTCGAGGACGTGCGTCGGCGTCGCGCCTTCACCCGGCGGCAGGGTCACGTCCTCACCCTGCATTCCCAGCGCCAGGCCCCCGGCCAGCTCGCTGGCGCTGGCGTAGCGGCGCGACGGGTCGCCCTCCAGGGCGCGGAGCACGGCACCGCCCAGAGTCTCGGGGGTCTTGTCGTTGTAGGTGCTCGGCGGCAGCGGCTTCTCGTTCTGCTGTCGCACGGCCAGCTCGGCCAGGCTCGAGCCCTCGTACGGCAGGCGGCCGGTGAGGAACTGGTAGAGGACGACGCCGAGCGCGTAGACGTCGGTCGCCGGCGTGGCCTCCTCGCCGCGCACCTGCTCGGGAGAGAGGTAAGCGGCGGTGCCGACCACCGAGCCGACCTGCGTGATCCGAGTCTGTTCGACGGCGCGGGCGATGCCGAAGTCGGTCAGCTTCACCGTCATCGGGCCGCCGCCCACCGGACCGCCGACGATCATCAGGTTGCCGGGCTTGACGTCGCGGTGGATGATCCCGCGCCGGTGCGCGTAGTCGAGCCCGGCGCAGGCCTGGGCGCCGACCTCGGCCGCCGTCTCGGCGTCGAGCGGGCCGTGGCGCTGGAGGATCTGCGCGCCCGAGCGGCCGTCGACGTACTCCATCACGATGTAGTGGCGGCCGCGGTCGATCCCCGTGTCGTAGACCTGAACGATGTTGGGGTGGATCAGCTTCGCCACCGCCAGCGCCTCGCGGCGGAAGCGGGCGACGAAGCGCTCGTCGTCGGAGAGGTGCTCGGCGAGGATCTTGACCGCGACCGTGCGCTCAAGCGTGCGGTCGGTCGCCTTGTGCACGCTCGACATCCCGCCCGAGCCGAGCCGGTCGCCGATCTCATAGCGACCCGAGAGGGTCCCGTCCTCACTCATTCGTCTTCGGGCGCCGGGGTCGCGGGGCTGACGCCGCCCGGCGCGCCGGTGCCACCTCCTTCGCTCGGCGGTGGGGTCGCTTCTTCGCTTGACGGAGATTCTTTTTCGGGCGGCACCTGGGTTTCCGCCTTTTCTTCTTCCTTCTCCAACTCCCTTTCTTCTTTTTCCCGTTCCTTTTCCTCCTTCTTCGCTTGGCCTGGCGGGAGCTTTTCTTCTTCTTCGGCCTGGTCGGTCGGAGGTTCGACTTCCGTTTCGGATTCTTCGCAGGTGGACACCACTTCGTCGAGTCGTGCCGCGCCGCGTTCGAGCGCCTGCTTCAGCTTCGGGTCGACCCCGTTAAGCGCTTCGATCTGGGCGCTCACCTGATCGGCCGCGTCGGCCGCGCCCACGCATTCGCCTTCGCTCGCCAGCTGCTGGACGGTGTCGAGGTTTTCGCTGATTTCCGCCGCCGTCGCGCCGGGCAGCAGCTTCGCGCCTTCGCCACCGCAGGCGGCGAACGCGAAGCTCGCCATCGCGGCGAGCGCGACGGCGAGGAAGGGAGCCGCGATCCGATGCATCGCTGCGAGTCTAGAGAACGGCCTTGGGGGCGGATTTTGCCTGCAATTCCGGGTCATTGGCCGAGGTAGAGACGGTCGGCGAGGCGGCGCGGCAGTCCGGCCTCCGCGATCGGCCCGGCGGCCCGCTCGATCTCGTACTCCACGCGGTGGAAGCGGACCGTCTCGGCCTCGGTGTCCAGCTCCAGCCAGGCGGCGCGGGGATCGCCGTCGCGCGGCTGCCCGACGCTGCCCGGATTGACCAGCCACTCGCCGCGGCTGAGGTCGAGCAGCGTCCCATCGCCGGCTTGGGCGCCGCGCGGCTCGCCCGTTTCGCCCACCTGTGGGCGGGTGAAGAAGAGGGCGACGTGGGAGTGGCCGATCAGGCCGATCCGCTCCGGGTGAGCGTCCATGCCGCCGTCGGCCTGCTCGCCGGAGAGCACGTACTCCCAGACCGGGTCGCGCGGGGAGGCGTGGAAGAGGCCGAGCCCAGCGCGCTCCCCGGCCGGCGCCAGCTCGCCCAGGAACTCCAGCGTGCGGTCGGAGACCGTCTCGCGGGTCCATTCGACCGCCGCCGCGGCCGCCTCGGAGAAGTCGGCGACGTCGAGGGCGCCGAGCACGGCGAGGTCGTGGTTGCCGACCAGGCATACGTCGCAGCGTTCGCGGACGAGGTCGGCGCAGGCGTCGGGCTCGACCCCGTACCCCACCACGTCGCCCAGGCACCAGGTCTCCTCGACCTCGGCCACCGCTGCCGCCGCCAGAACCGCTTCGAGCGCCGGCAGGTTGGAGTGGACATCGCTGATCGCGGCAACCCGCACGCCGGCCAGCGTATCCCGTGCCCACCTCCATACGATGGGCGCGACATGGCAGGCAACGACCCGATCGCTGAGCTGCGCGCCGCGGTGCAGAGCGCCGCCGATGCCCTGCGCGAGGGCGAGTCGGCCGGCCCGGCGCCGACCCTGGAGCGGCCGCCGAAGCCCGAGCTGGGCGACTACAGCTCCAACGCAGCGATGCTGCTCGCGGCGCCCCTCGGGGAACGCCCCCGCGACGTCGCCGCCCGGCTCGCCGCCGAGCTGAGCGAGCGCCTCGGGGAGGAGACGGTGGAGCGGATCGAGGTGGCCGGCCCCGGCTTCGTCAATCTCTTCCTCGCCGACGGCTGGTACCGGGGCGCGATGGCGAGCCTCGCCGCCGCCGGCGAGCACCTCGGCCCGGCCCCGACTTCTGAGCCGGAGCGCGTCCTGGTCGAGTTCGTCTCGGCCAACCCGACCGGGCCGCTGCACATCGGCGGCGGCCGCCACGCCGCCTACGGCGACTCGCTGGTGCGCCTGCTGGAGGCGACGGGCCACGAGGTCGAGCGCGAGTTCTACGTCAACGACGCCGGTGGGCAGATCGAGCGCTTCGCCGCTTCGATCGCGGCCCGGATGCGCGGCGAGGAGCCCCCCGAGGATGGCTACCGCGGCGCGTACGTCGACGACCTGGCCGAGCGGATCGCGGCGGAGGGGATCGAGTTCGACGAGCTCGAGGCGATCGGGCGGCGCGGGGTGGAGCTGGCGCTGGAGGGCGTGCGCGGCACGCTCGACCGCTTCGGCGTCGGCTTCGACAGCTGGTTCTCCGAGCGCGACCTCTATGCCCGCGGCGAGGTCGAGTCGGCCCTCTCCCAGCTCGAGGACCAGGGCCACACCTACCGCAGCGAAGACGCGCTCTGGTTCCGCACGACGAGCTTCGACGACGACAAGGACCGGGTCCTGATTCGCGCCAACGGCGAACCGACCTACCTCGCCGCCGACGTTGCCTACCACTGGGACAAGCTGGAGCGCGGCTACGACCGCCTGATCGACGTGCTCGGCGCCGACCATCATGGCTACGTCGCTCGCCTGCGGGCGGCGATCGCCGGCCTCGGCGCCGACCCCAAGCGCTTCGAGGCGCTGATCATGCGTCTGGTCCACGTGATCGAGAGCGGCGAGCGCGCGCAGATGTCCAAGCGCAGCGGCGATTTCGTCAGCCTCGACGAGCTGCTCGACGACATCGGCGGCGACGCGACCCGCTGGTTCATGCTCTGGCGCAGTCACGACACCGAAGTCGACCTCGACCTCGACCTGGCCCGGCGCCAGTCCAACGACAACCCCGTCTACTACGTGCAGTACGCGCACGCGCGGATCGCCAGCATCCTGCGCAAGGCGGGGGTCGAGCCGGCGGGGGCCGCGGCGCCGGCCGGCGCCGAGACACCGGGCACAGCGCTGCAGTCGGCCGAGCGCGAGCTGGTCAAGCGGCTGCTCGAGTTCCCCGAGGAGGTGCGCGAGGCGGCGGCGCGTCGCGCACCGCACCGGATCTGCGCCTACTCGACCGCGGTCGCCGCCGACTTCCACGGCTTCTACCGCGACTGCCAGGTCGTCGGCGCCGAGGGAGAGGGCGTCGAAGGGTCCCGGCTGGCGCTTGCGCTGCTGACGATGCGGACGATCGCCTGCTCGCTTGGGCTGCTCGGTATCTCCGCTCCGGAGCGGATGTGATGCTGGGTCGCCGCAAGAAGCCTTCGGTCCTCGCCGAGATACCGCCGAGCACGGGCGGCGGCGATGGCCGCGGCCGCGGCGCGATCGGCCGCGCCGAGCTGGAGGCCCTCTCCGGGCTGGCGGACACGCTGGCCGGCGCCGGGTCGACCTTCGTCACCGGTCCCTCCCGTTCGGTAGTGGCCCTGGGACTGTCCGCCGTGGCCACCGCGCGAGGCATGCGGGTCGCCCTGCTCGAGTGCGATCTGGCCGAACCGTCGCTCGCTGCGACCCTCGGCCTCGAGCGGGCGCCGGGCCTGCGCGAGCACCTGCTCGAGGAGGCGGAGGCCACCGAGATCCTGCAGCCCCTGATGCTCGCCGGCCCGGCCTCCGGAGGTGCCAGCGAGCCGCTCGTCTGCGTCGTCGCCGGCGCTCGGGAGCCGCAGCCGGTGACGCTGCTCGACTCCGAGCGCTGCGACAAGGCGATCCAGGGCCTGCGTCGCGCGTATGACCTGCTCGTCATCGACGGGCCGGGCCTGAGCGAAGACGCGCACTCGCTGCAGGCCCTGTCCGAACACGCCGGCGAGACGATCGTCTGCGGCCCGCGTAAGACGGTCCCGCGGACGCTGCCGTTCAAGGCCTCGGGCCTGGTCGTCACCGGCTGACGGCCGTCAGAGGTCGTAGCGCGAGAGGTCGGCCTCGAGCCGCTCGGCGGCATCGCCCTCGGGGGGAGCGGCATCGGTCGGTGGGCCGCGGTCTCCGTCGCGTCGCCAGCGGACGATGCCGACCGCGAGCAGGACGACGGCCAGCAGGAAGGCGATCGCCGGCACGAGGTAGGCCGATAGGTCGAAGCCCGAGGCTTCGGGCAGGGCCAGCACCGCGGAGCCGTACTGGGCGACCAGGGCGTCCTTGATCTCGGCCTTGCTCTTGCCTTCGGCGACGAGCCTCGCCACGTAAGCCTTCTCGCGGCGCGCCTGCGGGGAGTCGGAGAGCTCGAGCAGCGTGCCGCAGATCGGGCACATCACTTCAGCTTCGATCGCCTGGACCGTCGTCTGCGGCGCCGGGGCAGCGCGGGCGGCCGCTGGCATGAGGGCGATCGCGACCACGGCCAGCGCCGCCACCAGGGACGTGCCGGCGATTAGCGGCCCATATGGGTACCTAACCACCGGCACGTCCCTCGATCAGCGGTTCGACTTCGTCCGCCAGCATCTCTTCGTCGACGGGTCCGCGGAAGAACCAGGCCAGCCGGCCCTTCGGGTTGACGAGGAAGTTCTCCGGCACGCCGGTCGAGCCGAAGGCGGAGCTGCGCTCATCGCCGATCGAGCGCAGCTGCTCGTAGCCAGCCGGGTGGTCCGCCATGAAGGCGAGCGCGTCCTCGCGGTTGTCCTGCACGTTGATCCCGACCACCGTGGCGTCGTGCCCGCGCTCGTGGCGGTAGAAGTCGTCGAGCACCGGAGCCTCTTCCCGACAGGGGATGCACCACGAGGCCCAGAGGTTGACCAGCACCCATTCGCCGCGGTGGTCGGCGAGCGAGCCGGCCCCCGGCCCCGGCAGCTTCGGCAGCACCTTGTCCGGGACCCGGTCCCCGACCGCGATCGAGGCCCCACCCTTGCTGGCGAGCCCGTAGACGAGCAGGCCGAGGACGGCCAGCACGGCTAGGAAGGCGACGAACGATCGGACGCTCACGGCCGGCGAAGATTAGTTCGCTCCGCCCTCCGGCCACCGCGCTCCGCCCGTAGAATCAAGCCCGCGCGGACGTAGCTCAACTGGTAGAGCGCCAGCTTCCCAAGCTGGAGGTAGCGGGTTCGACCCCCGTCGTCCGCTTGTCACCTGCCCAACTGGCCGGCCGAGATATCCTCGCTGGAGTGAGCGGATCCGCGAGAGCTGAGGCGATCCCTGGGGGCGTGGTGCATGAGCTGCCCGGCGATCTGCGCGAAGCGCTGATCGCCAACGCCCTGGCGTTGAACGCCTGGGAGGACATCACGCCGTTGGCTCGCAACGAGTTCATCTGCTGGGTCGAGGATGCCAAGCGGCCCGCCACCCGTGAGCGCCGTATCCGGCGCACTCGAGAAGAGCTGGAAGAGGGCATGCGCCGTCCCTGCTGCTGGCCGGGGTGCAAACACCGCGACCGCACGGGCAGCAGCGACTAAGCGCTCTTCTCAAATCTGTGGCTGAACCTTTCGCCCGGCGGACGTCGGCCTATAGAAGTGCTCGGTCGCGCCGCGTACGGGGCGTTCGCGGGCGAGCTCGACCAGGCCGGACTTGAGAAGCTGCGTGACGTGGTAGTTGACGTTGCTGAGCGGGGCTTGCAGCTCGAAGCTGAGTTCGACGGGGGAGAGCGTCCGGCCGCCGTCCAGGGCAAGGACCTCCAGGATTGATACGCGCAGTGGATGGGTATTCGCACGAGCGAGGAGCTGCCAGTTCATTTGAGGGCCTCCGATTCCGGGTTTGATGGGTGAGAACTACTAACTTCTAGGTATTGATACCAAAAAGTAGTAGTCTAGATCAACAAAATCGGGTAAGATACTCGTCGAATCGCTTGGGGAAGGAGACTTGAATGGGTTCAGGGGCAGGTCTTTTGAGGCTGGTAGGGGTTCTCGGCACTGCGATCGTGCTCGGCGCCTTTCCCCAGGCCGCCTCCGCCGTCGACATCATCGAAGACGAGCTACCCGAAACGGTGGGCTCGGGCTGGCAGGCCGGCACCTGCACCACCGACGCGCCGCAATGCAGCGTCGACACCCCGGACCAGTTCTTCACCCAGGCGGCCGGCCATCCCCCCGTCGGCTTCACCCAGATCATCGTCCGGCACAACGAAGAAGCGGGGGGCGCGATCAAGAACCCGGTCGGGCACATCAAGACGGTGCTGGTCGACCTCCCAGTCGGGATGAGCGTCAACCCCGAGGCGACGCCGAAGTGCGAACTCGAAAACGGGAAATTCCCGGTCGCCGGTTGCCCGGCCGCGACCCAGGTCGGCTACAGCAACGTCGAAGCGGTGGCCGGCGTGCCGCCCCTGACGCTGCCGCCGGTCGAAGTCCCCGGCATCGCCGTCTACAACCTCGAGCCCCGCGAAGGCGAACCGGCGCGATTCGGCTTCACCCTGCCGCTCGGGCTGGGCGAAGTCTTCCTCAACTCGGGCGTCAAATGGGACGGGGACTACCACGAGTACTTCACGATCCACGTGCCCGAGGTCCCTGGACTCGACGTGAAAATCCTGCGCAACCGGCTCGTCTTCGATGGCACGATCGGCAACGGCGGCCTGCCGAGCGAAGAAGAGGGGGCCTTCCTGACCACGCCCAGTACCTGCTTCGACCCGAACCAGTCCGCCTTCGAAAAGACCTATAACACGGGGCTCCACGCCGACTCCCAGGAGGAAGAGGCGCCCGAAGACGAATACGACGTGACGGCCCCAGCCCCGCCGCCCCCCGCCTTCCTCGCCGGCTCGGAGTTCGTCGAATCGCCGCTGCCACGGCTCGAAAGCGGCCTGCGGGTGATGCCGACCGGATGCGACGAAATCCCCTTCGAACCCTCGACCTCCGACGCGCCGAGCACCGACCGGACCGATTCGCCGACCGGCGGCACGGTGGAGGTGAAAATGCCGTTCGATCCGCCGGCACCGATCTACCAGTCGAACGTGCGTACGGCCGACGTCTCGCTGCCCGCCGGCATGGGCCTCAACCCCTCGGCCGCGCCGGGCCTGCAGGCCTGCACCGACGCGCAGTTCGGGCGCGGCACCCGCAACCCGGTCGCCTGCCCGCCCGGCTCGAAGATCGGCACCGTGGCGATCGACACCCCGCCGCTGCCCGACGGCACGCTCACGGGCAGCGTCTATCTGGCGACGCAGCAGAGCCGCGACCCGGCCTCCGGCGACGAGTACAGGGTCTTCCTCGACGCCGAGTCGGTGAGCCGCGGCCTCTCGATCCGGCTCCTAGCCAACGTCAGCGCCAATCCCCAGACCGGTCAGCTGACCGCGCGCGTGCGCGAAGCGCCGCAGCTGCCCTTCGACTCGGTGCGCGTCACCCTCGACGCCGCGAAGGGAACGCTGACGACGCCGCCGATCTGCGGGCCCAACAAGACCGCCCACGCGATGACGGCCTGGTCGGGAACCCCCGACGAAGGCCCCGTGGACAACGGCTTTACCTTGACCTCCGCGCCTGGGGGCGGCCCCTGTCCGAAATCCCTGGGCGCGCGGCCCTTCGCCCCGACCTTCGGGGCTCGCACGGCCCATGCCAAGGCGGGCGCCTTCAGCCCCTTCTCGGTCGACGTCGTCCGCGCCGACGGCAACCAGGAGCT
Organism: Solirubrobacterales bacterium; assembly: GCA_036379955.1. GTDB lineage: Bacteria > Actinomycetota > Thermoleophilia > Solirubrobacterales > 70-9 > VRUE01. The sequence goes on along the minus strand of DASVFR010000010.1, from coordinate 54,867 downwards.
GAAGGGCGTCGACGTCGACCTGCCCCCGGGTCTGACGGCCAAGCTGGCCGGCGTCCGTTACTGCCCGGAGGAAACGCTCGCCACCGCCGCGGCGAGCGCCGGGCTTGCCGAGGCCGCCAACTCGAGCTGCCCGGCCTCGAGCTACGTCGGCAGCGCCGCCGTCGCCGCCGGCAGCGGCCCGAACCCGCTCCACATCGATGGCAAGGCCTTCCTCGCCGGCCCCTACCGCGGGGCCCCTCTCTCCCTGGCAGTCGTCACCCCCGCCACGGCCGGGCCTTTCGATCTCGGCACGGTCGTGGTGAGGGTGGCGCTGTTCGTCGATCCGGCCACGGCCCAGGTGCACGCCGTCTCGGACCCGATCCCGCACGTGTTCGGCGGCGCCCTGCTCGACATCCGCTCGGTCTCCGTCACGCTCGACCGGCCGAAGTTCTCGCTGAACGGGACGAACTGCGCGCCGCTGGCGGTCGGTGGCACTCTGCACGGGGGAGGCGGCAACCCACTCGACCCGGCTGCCTTCAGCTCGCTGCCCGTCTCAACTCCATTCCAGCTCGAAGGCTGCGATGCGCTCGGCTTCCAGCCGAAGCTCTACATGCGCACCTTCGGCGGGACCAAGCGAGGCAAGAAACCGAAGCTGCGCGCCGTCCTCGTCGCCCGCGACGGCGACGCCAACATCGCCCGCGCCGCGGTCACCCTGCCGAAAGCGGTGATCCTCGAACAGGCCAGCCTCGAAAACGTCTGCACGCGGGTGCAGTTCGCGGCGCACGACTGTCCGCACGACTCGATCTACGGCTACGCGGTCGCCGAGACCCCGCTGCTCGACGGGCCGCTGAAGGGCCCGGTCTACCTGCGCTCCTCCGAACACGAACTACCCGACATGGTTGCCGCCCTGCACGGCCAGGTCGACGTCGAACTCGACGGCCGCATCGACAGCGCCAAGGGCCGCCTGCGCAACACCTACGACGTCGTTCCGGACGTACCGGTCTCGAAGTTCACGCTCGTCGTGCGCGGCGGCAAGCACGGCCTGCTGGTCAACACGACCAACCTTTGCGGCAAGCAGAAGGCTGAGCACGGTGGCAAGGCGAAGCGCAAGGCGTTCCGGGTGATCGCCCGCTTCCGCGGCCAGAACGGCAAGAAGGCCAACATACGACCGAAGCTGCGCGCACCTTGTAAGCGGCACCGCCGCCGCTGATCAGGTCGGCTGACTCGTCGGCCGGATCAGGATCTCGTTGACGTCGACGCCGGCGCGCTGCTCGAGGGCGTAGATCACGGCCTTGGCGACGTCGTCGTCCTGCAGAGCCCACTCGCCGGGGCGGTTGTCGAAGAACGGCGTGTCGGTCATCCCGGGCTCGATCAGCGTCACGCGGATCGCGTGGTTGTCGTGCATCTGGCGCAGCTCGGCCCGCAGCGCCTCGCCGATCGCCGTCGCCGCCCACTTGGTCGCCGAGTAGAGCGAGCCGGGCAAGGCGCGCCGCCCGGCGACCGAGCTGGTGACGAGGAAGTGACCGTCGCCGCGCTCGAGCAGGTAGGGGAGGGTGGCCCGGATCGTCAGCGCCACCCCATAGACGTTGGTGAGGATCATCGAGCGCCAGTGCTCGGGCGACTCCTCGAGGAACCCGCGCGTGGCGCCGAAGCCGGCGTTGGCGAAGACCGCATCGATCCGCCCAAAGCGCTCCAGCGCAGCAGCCGCCATCGCCTGAACCTCCTTCCACTCGGTCACATCGCACCGCACCGCCAGAGCCCGCTCATCCCCACCGAGCTCCGCCGCCAGCTCCTGAAGCTCGTCCACCCGCCGCGCCGCCAGCACGAGCCGATACCTCTCAGCCGCGGCCCGCGCCGTCGCCGCCCCGATCCCGCTCGAAGCCCCGGTTATAAGCAGCACTGGGTCGTCGGTCATGTGTGTGCCCGATTCTCTCAACTTCGGCTCGTTGGGAGCGAGCGCGCGGGGGTCGCCGGACACTCAGCCCGAAGGGCGTCCGCCGACCCCCGCGCGCTCGCTCCCCCGACTGACCTTGCGATAATCCGCCGTCCGTGGACCCGCAACGCAAGCGCAAGATCCGGCTGGTCGTCGCCCTGAGCGTCGCCGTCTTCCTAGCGGTGGCGCTGATCTACACCTCCTTCAGCGCCTCGACCGAGGCGAAGGAGCCCTCGCAAATTCTCAGCTCCGCCCCCGGAACGACCTACGACATGACCGGCAAGGTCGTGCCCGGCTCGATCCGCCACGATGGCGAAGGCCTGCGCTTCCGGGTCGAGGACCGCGAAGGGGGAGGCGAGACCATGGCGGTCGCCTACGCCGGCACCGTCCCCGACCCCTTCCGCGGCGGCCGCGAGATCGTCCTCACCGGCGCGCTCGCCCACGGCGTCTTCGTCGGCGAACGGGACACGCTGGTGACGAAGTGCCCGTCGAAGTTCACGACCTCGAATGACAGCTAGCTTCGGCAGCGCCGCCCTGGCGCTCGCCTTTGCCGCGCTCGTCGGCGCGGTGGCTCTGGCCCTGAGGGGGCGCAACGGTGACGAGCGCCGGGTCGTCGCCGCGCGGCGCGTCGTCTACGGGGCCTGCGCCCTGCTCACCCTCTGCGTCGTCCTGATCGAGATCTCCTTCGCCCGCGACGACTTCTCGCTCAACATCGTCCAGCAGCACTCCTCGATCGAGACCCCGAGCTTCTACAAGCTGGCCGCGATGTGGTCGAGCCAGGAAGGCTCGCTGCTGCTCTGGGCATGGGTGCTCTCGATCGCCTCCTCGCTGGCGCTCTACACGACCCGCAACCGGCTGCGCGAGGTCGTTCCCTACGCGACCGCCGTGATGGCCGGCGTGGGGGCGTTCTTCACCGGCCTGATGCTCTTCGCCGGCGGGGTCAACCCGTTCGCCTCGCTCGACCCGGCTCCGGCCGACGGGATCGGGCTCAACCCGCTGCTCCAGCACCCGAGCATGATGATCCACCCGCCGATGCTCTACTCGGGGTACGTCGCCTTCACGATCCCCTTCGCCTTCGCGATCGGCGCCCTCGTCACCCGCCGACTCGACGCCGCCTGGATCCGCGCCACCCGGCGCTTCGCGCTGATCGCCTGGGCGCTGCTCGGCTTCGGCCTGCTGCTCGGCGCCCGCTGGTCCTACACCGAGCTCGGCTGGGGTGGCTACTGGGCCTGGGACCCGGTCGAGAACGCGGCCCTGATGCCGTGGCTGATCGGCACCGCCTTCCTGCACTCGATCATGGTCCAGGAGAAGCGCGGGATGCTGAAGGTCTGGAACGCCTGCCTGATCGTCGCCACGTTCTCGCTGGCGCTACTCGGCACCTTCCTCGTCCGCTCCGGCGTGCTGCAGTCGATCCACGCCTTCGGCGACAACACCGTCGGCCCCTACATCCTCGGGCTGATCGCGGTCGTCGTGCTCGGCTCGACGGCGCTGATCGTCTCCCGCCTCGACGACCTGCGCTCGGAGAAGCGGATCGACTCGCTGGTCTCGCGCGAGTCCGTCTTCCTCGTCAACAACTTCCTCCTCGTCGCCCTCTGCGCGGCGATCTTCTGGGGCACCTTCTTCCCACTGATCTCGGAGCTGTTCACCGGTGAGAAGTCTTCGCTGGCGGCGCCCTGGTTCGACCGCTACACGACGCCGCTGGCGATCCTGCTCGTCCTCTTCACCGGGATCGGGCCGCTGCTGGCCTGGCGCCGGGTCAGCTGGGCCAGTGCCAGGCGGGTCTTCCGCGCGCCGACGATCGCGGCGGTGGCCGTCGGGGTGGCGCTGGCGCTGCTCACCGACGCGGCCTCGAAGCCCTGGGCGCTGGCGCTCTTCGTCTTCGCCGCCTTCGCCCTGGTCGGGATCGGGCAGGAGTTCTGGCGCGGCGCGGCCGCGCGGCGCTCGCTGCGCGGGGGCTCGCTGCCGGCGGCCCTGGTCGGACTGGTCTCCGCCAACCGGCGCCGCTACGGCGGCTACGTCGTCCACGTCGGCGTCGCCGTCCTGCTGATCGGCATCGCGGCCTCATCCAGCTTCCAGACCAACCGCGACGTCGAGCTGCGGCCGGGGGAGAGCGCGACGATCGACGGGCGCACAGTGACCTACGTGCGGCCGACCGCGGCCGCCGACCCCGACAAGATCACCTTCGGCGCGGTGCTCGCCGTGCGCGACGGGGGCAAGCGCTACGTCCTGCGCCCGAGCCAGCGCTTCTACCGCCCGACCGGCGTCCCGATCGGCACGATCGGCAGCAACTTCGAAGGCGAGCAGACCAGCGAGGTCGGGCTTTGGGCCGGCTTCGGCAGCGACTTCTGGACCGCCGTGCGGCCGGATGTCACGGCGGTGAAGCGACGGGTGCGCGCTGCCGACCGCGGCTTCCGCGCCTGCGTCAGCGGCGGTCCCGGCGCGCCGCCGCAGTGCCGCGCGCTGGCGGCGATGATGCGCGCCGCCGCGGCCAATCCGGCGCTGATGCCGGCCGCCTCGCAGCAGATCGGGGCGCTGCAGCTGGCGACCGCGACGCGAATCGCGCGCACCTACCTCGGCGATGATGCCTCGGCGACCTTCCGCGTCATCGTCAATCCGCTCGTCACCTGGATCTGGATCGGCGGCCTGATCGCGCTCGTCGGCGCGCTGATCGCGATCTGGCCTACCCGCCGCACGCGCCGCGGGCTCGCCGCCGACACCGAGTTGGAGGCGCTGAAGGAAGCCAAGTACCGCGAGATCCGCGACGCCGAGCTCGACCACGCCGCCGGCAAGCTCTCCGACGAGGACTTCGCCCTGCTCGACGCCGAGCTGCGGCGCGAGGCAGTCGAGATCCTCGACCGCGACAACGGGTCGGCGAACGGCCACCGCGAGGAGGCCGACAGGTCGGCGGAGCCCGTCTAGCCGGCGGAGCCGGTTTAGACCTTCAGTATCGCCAGGGTGTTGACGACGAAGAGGACGGCGAAGAAGACCGTCGCCCGGTCGAGGTTGCGCTCGACCATCGAGCCGCCGCCGAACGAGCTGCCCCCGCCGCCGATCCCGAAGGCGCCGGAGAGCCCGGTGTCTTTCCCGGAGTGCAGCAGGATCAGGAAGATCAGCACGACCGAGATGATCACCTGCAATATCCCCAGGAGCGTGTACACGGAGCGGATGGTAGCGGCCCGCCGCCCTGTCCGCCGGGTGCAACGCAAAAGACATGTAATGGACGTACTTTGCGTTGCACCAGGAAGGGGTGGGGGACAGCGCTCCTGGAGATGTTGCGCTGATTGACAAAATACGCTACTTTGTCAATTAAGCGGACGATGTCCGAGAATTTGACCAGGAGGAGAGATGGAGGCAGCCACCCATAGTCACGACCACGGGCCGGCGATCGAGCTCAACCCCGCCACCTGGCGCGACGGCAAGCGCTACGCCTGGCTGCTCGGCCTGGTCGTTCCCTTTGCCCCTTTCATCGCCTGGGCCAGCGTCGAGCTGACCGGGTTCGACTTCTTCTGGTTCTTCGGGCCGCTCCTCGTCTTCGTCGCCTTCCCGATCCTCGACGTCGCGATCGGCATGGACGCCACCAACCCGCCCGACAGCGTGCTCAAGTGGCTCGAGCAGGACCGCTACTACCGCTGGTGCACCTATCTCTTCATCCCGGTCCAGTACGCGGGCCTCGTCTTCGCCTGTTACCTCTGGTCGAGCGGTGACCTCTCGATCCTGGAGAGCATCGGGCTGGCGCTGACCATGGGGGTCGTCGGCGGGATCGCGATCAACACCGCCCACGAGCTCGGCCACAAGCGCGACAGCATGGAGAAGTGGCTGAGCCGCGTCGCCCTCGCCCAGACCGGCTACGGACACTTCTTCATCGAGCACAACCGCGGCCACCACGTCCGCGTCGCCACCCCCGAGGACCCCGCCAGCTCGCGGCTGGGGGAGAGCTTCTGGGCCTTCCTGCCGCGTACGGTCCTCGGCAGCCTGCGCTCCGCCTGGGGGATCGAGTGCGCCCGTCTCGACCGCATGGGCAAGTCGCACTGGAGCCTGCGCAACGACATCCTCAACGCCTGGGCGATGACGATCGCGCTGTTCGTGGCGCTGGTCGCCGTCTTTGGCCTCGTCGTCCTGCCCTACCTCCTGATCCAGGCCCTCGGCTTCACCCTGCTCGAGGTCGTCAACTACCTCGAGCATTACGGCTTGCTGCGCCAGCGCAAAGAGGACGGTCGCTACGAGCGCTGCCTTCCCGAGCACAGCTGGAACAGCAACAACGTCGCCTCCAACGTCCTCCTCTACCACCTGCAGCGCCACTCCGACCACCACGCCAACCCGACGCGGCGCTACCAGGCGCTGCGCCACGTCGACGAGGCGCCGCAGCTGCCCACCGGCTACGCCGGGATGATTGTGCTCGCCTGGATCCCGCCGCTCTGGCGGCGGGTGATGGACCCGCGCCTGATCGAGCACTACGGTGGCGACGTCACCCGCGCCAACGTCCAGCCCCGTGCCCGCAAGCGCATCCTCGCCCGCTACGGAGGTGCGGAATGAGCTTCCGGTGCGCCTTTTACGGTCCATACCCACATAAAGCGCACCGGAAGGAGGGGACCCTGTGAGCCGCTGGCGCTGCCCTGGCTGTGGCTACCTCTACGACGAGGCGCAGGGACACCCGCGCGAGGGCTTCCCGGCCGGCACGCCCTGGAGCGAGGTCCCCGACGACTGGGCCTGTCCCGACTGCGGCGTGCGCGACAAGGTCGACTTCGAGCCCGACGAGGGAGACGGGGTGGAGTGACCGCCGCCGCTGACACGATCCCGGCGGTGACCGTCGCGCGCACGCCATATCCGGAGGCGGCGAAAGCGCTCCTGCGCGAGACGCTGTTCGGCGCCGCGCGCGACCAGCTGCAGAGCCGCGCCTGGTCGGAGATCACGATGTCCGACATCGCCGGCGCCGCCGGCGTCAGCCGCCAGACTCTCTACAAGGAGTTCGGCAGCCGCGACGAGTTCGGTCAGGCCTTCGTCATCCACGAGGGCGAGCGCTTCCTCGACGCGGTCGAGGCCGCCGTGCTCGAGCACCGCGACGATCCCCGGGCCGCGGTTGGCGCCGCCCTGCAGACGTTTCTGGTCACGGCGGGCGAGGACCCGCTCGTCCGCATCCTGCTCAGCGACGACGGCACGGGGGGGATGCTGCCCTTCGTCACCACCCAGGGCATGCCGGTCGTGCAGTGGGCGACCGCCCGGCTCACGGCGACGATCGAAGCCGGCTGGCCGCAGGCGCCCGCTCCCAAGGTCGCCCTGCTCGCCGAGTCCCTAGTCCGCCTCGCGATCAGCTACGTGACCGCGCCAAGCGAGTCACCGGAGACGACTGCGGTCCGGGCCGGCGAGCTGCTCGGCCCCTTCATCGACGAGGCGCTGGGCTCGGAGTGAGCAGATGACCTCACCCCGACGGTTGGGATTCCGGTGGAGCTGGAAGCCCAGTCGTTAGGGCAAGCCCAGTTTGGATAGGTATGTAAGACGAGCTTCGATCGCGGCGGAGAAGTGACGCCAGTCCAAGAGGGGCTCGGGCTCACGCGGCTTTGGCGCATCAGAGGACGCCGAGACGAAACAAACCGCATCATAGATGCGCTCATCGACGAGACGACGCCCTGTGATTGCAAAACGTTTCTCGTAGGAGAGAACAGGCCACTCTGGGGCAGTCAGGAATTCAGGGTTGGTCCGGGGTTCTCGCGGCTGACGAGCCGCTGGGGAGTCATCCATAAGGAAGAAATACCCAAGCCAGGGCCTCTCATGACCCAATAGGCCCGCTCTGTTCGCTCGGGAAAGATCGACTGCATTGCCCAGTGCCTCCTCCACTCGGTTGTTGTAGTTGTTGCCATAGGAAGGTCCGCCGAGTGCCTTGAGCTCAATGGCTGCGACAAGGACGCCCTTGTGAACTATGACCAGGTCCCAAGCCTTATTCGGGCGGAAATAAGCAGGCAGGACGATCCGTTTTCCACTAGCGGCGATCGAGTCGGTTGGATAGCCGGCATCGGTAAAGAACCTGGCAAGCAAATTTGCGATGGGGTTGAAGTGACCGCCACCGCGGACCGCCTTGGCGCTCCCCTCGGCCGTTGACCGGACTGCTTCTGCCGCAATGCGTTGTTCCTCCTTCGTGGCCCAGTATGCGGCTATTGCTATATCCAGATCGTGGCGCGTAGGAGTCATTTGGAAACGTCGTGTAGGCGTTTAGGAAGGTAGAGCGCTTAGGCCGTAGAGCCGGAGCGATGCGTGGTTCGCTTTCTCGCGATCTCGCGATCGAAACGCGTCCCTTAGGGCGCGCCGTGCGTGAGCGCCTACTTGATCGGGTCGGGGAACGCGGATTCGACGTAGATACTGTGCCTGGAAGCGCAAATATCCACCGCGCATTCGCACTGAATAGGCGTCGATGAACATATTCGATACGTCACTGAGAAGGATGCCCCCCAGGACCTCAAGATCCCACTCGTCAGAAGTAATCCAATAAAGGTTGTGATGAGGGTATGTCTTGCCATGATCGAGCACCGGAAAGATCGACTCTTTGAAATCGGGCAGGTAAAGCTTCGGACTTTCGGCTAGTCCGTCGAGGACGCGGTCGATGGTCTTGTGCCATTTGCCGGTCTTTTTGGCGGTGTGTCGCTTGCGAAGGGCAGCCTCATGCGTCGATAGATGTGCTTTCATCGCGGGCCAGCGGTCAAGGTCGATCAAACCTTCCTCATCCCACGGGTTAATCAGGTAGTGACCTGACCAGTTCAGGTTCCCGCCTGCGAGGTCACGCACCATTGCCATCGGGAGCATGCGCTCGGGCTCTACAAGGTTGGGATTGTCAGTGACGAATATTCGGTCGGCGCCGGTGGCTAGGCCGATTCCCACCCGTGTCTTTCGATCGGGGTCTTCCAACGTTGGGAGTTTTCCTTCGAGCGTAGCGATTGCGGCAAGGCGAGTGGGGGAGCCATGCGGCCAACCGGACGTTCCCTGGAACCAGCGTGGCATTCGAGCGGCGGAAAACGCGCTCGATTTAGACCTGCCGCGTCGGCCAGCGGCAACCCGGATCAGCCGCCCGGCGTCGTCTGCCGAAAAGTGTGGTTTAGCGTTCGCTATGAACGGCCCGGTGTCTTGTTCGCCGCGTCGGAGGATGGTGATGGCAGGGTAGGCGTTGACCTCGTCTTCGAAGGCGTCAACGGCAGTCATGGAGACGATCGCGTCGACCGCGTACTTGCTCCCGATCAGATTCCTCAACGATGCGCCGTAGGCGTTTCGCATCCAGCGATCGGCGCAGATGAAGCCGAGGATGCCCTCATCACACAGTGCCGCTAGACCACGTTCATAGAAACCGATATAGACATCGGATCGTCCGCCCATCGTCGGGCAGGCTTCGCGATATGCACTCGATAGCCGAGGAGAGACGTGCTCAAGCCGAATGTAGGGGGGGTTTCCGACCACCAGGTCAGCCGATTGCTCGGCAGGGGGATCGAGTAGAAAGTCTCCTTTCTGAATCCACTTGCGGGCCATGCGCTGACTTTTTCCGGAATCGAATCCAGCGGCTGTTAGAGCTTCTCGTGCGACGGCTCGGCTCTTTGCGACGTGATGCGCTTGCAGGTCTCGTGCGACGATCGCGTGACGGATTGCTGCCAGATCACGGCCATGGCGTTTGGCCGACTTGATCAGCCGCTCGACTAGGGCTACTAGAAAGGCCCCCGATCCGCAGGCTGGCTCGATTACCACGAGGTTCGCTAGGTCCTTGTCCGGCGTGTAGCCGCTGAGATCGAGAATTAGGTCAACGACCCAGCGCCGAGTAAAGACCTCGCCGTAGTTGACGCGCTGGGCGTCTATCTGTATTGCTGTGTTTACGGGCATCGGAAGCGGCAACAACCCTACGCCGCCAAGCGGCGTTCGAGGTTGGCTTCGACCTCGGGCCACTCGGAGTCGATCACGCTGAAGTAGGCCGAGTCGCGCTGGCCGACGTCGGGGACGATCATGTGATTGCGCAGGATGCCCTCGAACTGGGCGGGGAGGGCGGCGAGCGCGCCGCGCGAGCGCTCGTTGCGGGCGTCGGTCTTGAACTCGACCCGGACGCAGTCGAGGGTCTCGAAGGCGTGGCGCATCATCAGCAGCTTGGCCTCGACGTTGGCGCCGGTCCGCCAGGCGCTCGGGTTCAGCCAGGTCCAGCCGATCTCGACCACGCGGTCGGCGGGGCGGACGTTGAGGAAGCGGCTGCTGCCGATCGCGCGGCCGGTCCCGGCGTCGCGGGTCGTGAACGGGCCCTCCCTGCCGGTTTCGGCCGCCTCCAGCGTCAGCCGCATCCAGAGGTCGAAGCGCTCGCGCACGTTCAGGTGGGCGAGCCATTTCCAGATCTCCGGCGCCTGCGTCGCCGCCCATAGCTCCTCGGCGTGCTCCGCCCGCAGCGGTTCGAGCGTGACGATCGAGCCCTCGAGCGTGGCGGTCAGGTTCTCCACGCGCGTCATTCTGTCGCGAGGCGGAAGACGAGGCGGCCGAAGCCTGTCTCGTCGACGCTGTCGCGCTCGGGGACGCGCGCGTAGCCGAGCGATTCGTAGAGCCGGTGGCCGGCGGTCTGGTACGGACGGCTCCAGAGCACGATCGCGGGCCAGCCCTCCGCCCGCGCCAGCTCGGCACAGCGCTCGGCCAGGGCGCGGCCGATGCCCTGGCGGCGGGCTCCCGAGCCGACGACGAGGCGCGCCAGTTCCGCCTCGCCCTCGCAGGCAACGGTGCACGAAGGCTCCGCCGGCGCGAGCAGGGCGACGACGCCGACCACCTCGCCGCCGCGCTCGGCGACGAGCACGTGCGCCGCGGACGCCGTCACTTCGAACTCGGAGCGCTCGTAGGGCGTGTCCCGCCCGCCCTCACCTTCGGTGAAGTACGCCTCCGTCCAGAGCCCGACGATCGCATCGACATCGTCCGCTGTCGCGGCCCGAATGCTGCTTCCGGTGCGCTTTATGTGGTCTATAGCCATATAAAGCGCACCGGAACCGGGCTCAAGCTTCCAGTAGCAACGTCACGGGTCCGTCGTTGACCAGGGCCACGCCCATGCAGGCGCCGAAGACGCCCTTGGCGGCGCCGAGGCGCTCGCAGAAGCGCTCGTAGAGCGGCTCGGCCTCCTCGCCGGGAGCCGCCTCGACGTAGCTCGGTCGGTTGCCCTTGCGGGCGTCGCCGTAGAGGGTGAACTGGCTGACGCAGAGCAGCTCGCGCTCGCCGAGCGGCTCGTTCATCCGGCCCTCGGCGTCGTCGAAGACGCGCAGCGCCCGCACCTTGTCGGCGAGCCGGTCGGCTTGCTCGGCCGTGTCGCCCTTCCTGACTCCGAGCAGGACGAGCAAGCCCGACCCGATCTGTGCGACTCGCTCACCCTCCACGTCGACCGCCGCCTGGCTCACTCGCTGGACCAGCGCCCTCATCTGATTCTCCATCGCATGCACAGCACGCTACAAGCGAACTGCACCAAATTCCTACCTGCCAGAAGAGGGATTTGGTGCAGTTCGCTTGGCAAATAAAATGAAAACGAGTCTCGTTTTGATTTAATCCTCGGGCCGTGCTCGAGCCATTTCAGCTGCCCTTCCTCCAACGCGGCCTGATCGAGATCGCGATCCTCGCCGTCCCAGCTGGGCTGCTGGGGACCTGGATCGTCCTGCGCGGACTCGCCTTCTTCTCGCACGCGGTCGGCACCGCGGCCTTTCCGGGGCTCGTCCTCGCCGACGGGCTCGGTTTCGCCGCTCCGCTCGGCGCCTTGGGCGCCGCCCTGCTCTTCAGCCTCGGCGCCTCGCTGCTCGGCCGCCGCGAGGAGCGCCGCGATGCGGCTGTGGCGATCGTCCTCGTCGGCTGCCTGGCCGGCGGCGTCGTCCTCGCCAGCGACGTCTTCGCCAGCGGCGCCAACGTCGAGACCCTGCTCTTCGGCAGCCTGCTGCTGGTCGATGGCGGCGACATCGCACTCGCCGCCGTGGCGGCCTGCGCGGCCGTCCTCGCCTCGCTGCTTCTCGGCCAGCGCTGGCTCGCGACCGGGTTCGACCCCGGCGCCGTTCGCCTGCGCGGCCTTGGCCCGCGCGCCCTCGACACACTGCTGCTCGGCCTCGTCGCCCTGGCGATCGTCGCCGCGCTCTCGACCGTCGGCGCCCTGCTCGTCTCCGCCCTCTTCGTCGTTCCGGCGCTGACCGCGCGCCTCTACGTCGAGCGGATGCGGACCTGGCAGCTGGCCAGCGTCGCCCTGGTCATGGCTGAGGGCGTGGTCGGGCTCTGGCTCTCGGTCAAGACCGACGCCCCTCCGGGGGCGACGATCGCGGTCGTCGCCGGCGCCGTCTTCGCCCTCGCCGCCGCCGAGCGGGCGTTGGCGCGGGTACGCGGCGATCGCCCCCTCGCGGTGGGTGCGGCCACCGCCGCGCTCCTTCTCGCCGGCTGCGCCGGCTCCTCCGGCGGCGACGACGGCAAGCTCGACGTCGTCGCGACCACGACCCAGATCGCCGACTTCGCCAGCCAGGTCGGCGGCCCCGCCGTCGACGTCCACCAGATCCTGCAACCGAACACGGACCCGCATGCCTACGAACCGCGTCCCAGCGACGTAGTCGCCGCGGCCGAGGCCGACCTCGTCCTCGCCAACGGCGACGAGCTCGACGGCTGGATCGACCAGGTCGTCGCCGACGGCGACGGCGACGCGCCGGTCATCGACCTCGGCGCCGTCGTCCCCGACCGGCTGCCGGGCGAGGCGAGCGGTGCCGAGGCGTCCCGCTACGACCCGCACTGGTGGCACGACCCGCGCAACGCCGAGGCCGCGGTGCGCGCGATCGAGCGCCGCTTCGCCGCCGCCGATCCTGCCCACCGTCGCGTCTTCGAACGCCGCGCCGGCGCTTACCTGGCGCGGCTGCGCGTCCTCGACGACGGCATCGCTCGCTGTATGTCCTCTGTTCCCGTTGCGCAGCGCAAGCTGGTCACCGACCACGACGCCTTCGGCTACTTCGCCCGTCGCTACGGGATCGACGTCGTCGGCGCCGTGATCCCCTCGCAGGCAACCGAGGCGCAGCCCTCGGCCAAGGACCTCAGCGGGCTCGTCGACCTGATCGAACGCGAAGGCGTGAAAGCCGTCTTCCCCGAGAGCTCGCTCAGCTCCAAGGTCGCCGATGCGATCGCCGAACAGACCGGCGCCAGCTCCGAGTACACGCTCTACGGCGACACGCTCGGCCCGGCCGGCTCGGACGGCGCCACCTACCTGACCATGGAGGCGGCCAACGCCGACGCGATGGTGCGCGGCTTCACCGGGGGGAGGCGGGGATGCCGGCCGAGCCGCTGATCGAGGCCGTCGGGTTCGCGGCGGGCTACGACGCCGCGCCGGCGATCTCCGGCGTGCAGTTCGCCCTGCGCGAGGGCCAGCGCCTCGCCCTGCTCGGCTCCAACGGGGGCGGCAAGACGACGCTGCTGCGCGCGATCCTCGGCGAGCTGCGACCGCTGGCCGGGACGCTCGCGGTGCATGCCGCCTGCGGGACCGTGCCCCAGACCGAGCGCTCCCGCCTCGACTACCCGGTCTCGGCGCTCGACGTGGCGACGATGGGCACCCTCGCCGGGCTGCCCTGGTGGCGGCGCCCGGGACGGCGCGAGCGCGCGGCGGCGGCCCGGGCGCTCGACCGGGTCGGCCTCGCCGACCTCGCGCCGGAGACCTTCGGCAAGCTCTCCGGCGGTCAACGCCAGCGCGTCCTGATTGCCCGCGCCCTCGTCCAGGACGCCCGCGTCCTGCTCCTCGACGAGCCCTTCTCCGGCCTTGACCGGCCCAGCTCCGAGCGCCTGGAAGCGCTGATCGCCGAGCTGGCGCGGGAGGGGAGGGGAGTCGCGATCGCCACCCACGACCTCGAGCAGGCCCGGGCCTGCGACCTCGTCCTCTGCCTCGCCGGCCGCCAGGTCGCATTCGGCCCCCCGGCCGAGGTGCTCGCCGACGTCGGCGTGCTGGAGGCGACCTATGGCGGCGCGATCGTCGAGCTGCCGGGGCCCCGCGGAGGCCGCGCGATCCTGCCGCCGCATCACCATCACGACCACGGGCACGGCCACTGACGATGCTGGCGCCCCTGCAGGAACCTTTCATGCAGCGCGCCCTCGCCGAGGTCGTCCTGCTCGGCGCGGCCGGCGGCGCGATCGGCTGCTGGGTCGTCCTCTACGGCTTCTCCTACGCGGCCGAGTCGCTCGCCCACTCGATCTTCCCGGGCCTCGTCCTCGCCGCGATCGCCGGCGTCCCCCTGCTGCTCGGCGCCACCCCGGCGATCGTCCTCGCGGCGCTGGCGATCGCGCTCGCCGCCCGCGTCGCCGGAGTCGGCCGCGAAGGCGCGATCGCCGTCGTGGTGACGACGATGTTCGGCCTCGGCGCCCTGCTGGCGCTCTCGCCGCGCTCGCCGCCGGGGATCGAGTCGCTGCTCTTCGGCGACGTCTTCGGCGTCACCGGCGCCGACGTGGCGACCGCGACCGCCTTCGTCGCCTTCGCCGCGATTGCCCTGCGCCTCCTGCACGGTCGCCTGCTGGTCGCCGGCTTCGACCGCGGTGGGGCACCGGCGCTCGGCGTCTCGCCGACGCTCGCCGACGTGGCGCTGCTCGTCCTGCTCGCCGCCGGGATCGCGATTGCGGTCCAGGGCCTCGGCAACCTGCTCGTCGTCGCCGTCTTCGTCGGCCCGGCCGCGGCCGCGCGCCAGCTCAGCGAGCGGATGCCGGCGACGATGCTGCTCGCCGCCGCGCTGGCCGCGCTGGCCGGGACCGCCGGCCTATACCTCTCCTACTACGCCGGGACCGCCGGCGGCGCCTCGGTGGCGCTGGCGATCGTCGTCGTCTACCTGCTCTCGTTGCCGCTCGGGCGCCTGCGCGCCATCCGCCGCGGCCGGACGCTCCTCCCGGCGGGGGCTACGATCGGCTGAGATGGCAGCGAAGGCCGACAGCGCCTGGTCCGAGCACGCTCTCGCCGCCCTGCGCGAGGCGGGCTTCCGCCGCGGCGGCGCCCGCACCGCGGTCGTCGAGGCGCTCGCCCGCCATGAGTGCGCGGTCACGGCGATCGAGCTCGACGACGAGCTGCGCCGTCGCCGCCCCACCGTCGGCCGCGCCAGCGTCTACCGGGCGCTGGAGCAGCTCGAGGGGCTCGGCCTGGTGCAGCGCGTCGAGGTGACCCGGGGGACGGCCGGGTTCGAGCGGGTCGAGCCGGATGGCGAGCACCACCATCACGCGATCTGTCGCCACTGCGGCCGCATGGTCCCCTTCGAGGACCCGAAGCTCGAGCGGGCGCTGGAGCGGGTCTCGGAGGAGATGAGCTTCGAGGTCACCGAACACGACGTCGTCCTGCGGGGGCTCTGCGAGCGCTGCGCGGCCTGACCCGACGGTCGGCTGCCCGCGTATGGAAGACTCCCGGCGAATGAGCGCGCAGATCGGACCCGTGCAGCTGCTGGCGATCGGCTTCGGCCCAGAGGCCAACTTCGAAGGCAGGATCATGGCCGAGCTGACCCGGCTCGAGGGCGAGGGCACGATCCGCATCCTCGACCTGCTCTTCGTCGCCAAGGAGGAGGACGGAGACCTCGTCGCCCTCGACTACCAGGGCGAGGACCTGGGCGGAATCGTCGGCGCCCTGCTCGGCTTCGAGTTCGAGGGCGACGGCGACGGCCCCGCGGATACCGCCGAGGCGCTCGGCGGCCACGCCTTCGGGCTCGGCCGCGAGCAGATCGAGGCGATCGCGGCCAACCTGCCCGCCGGTCACGCCGCCGGCGTCCTCCTGGTCGAGCACGTCTGGGCGCGCCGCTTCAAAAACGCAGTCCGCGACGCCGGCGGGGTGCCGCTCGGCGAGGGCTTCCTGACGCCGGAGACGGTCGCCTTCGTCGGCGCCGAGCTGCTGGCGATGTCGGAGGAGCTGGAGCAGATGGAAGGAGACGATGCCTGATGGGACTAGGCGAAGGAGGCCTGCTCGCCAACCGGGCGGCGATGCGGATGCGGACCCGCCAGCAGTACAGGACGATGTCGCGGATGCAGCGCCGCCGCTCCTACGTGCAGGAGAAGATGGGCGCGCGCCAGGACTTCCAGCCCGCGGGCGGGGAAGAAGCGCCGGTCGAAGAAGCGCCTCCGCAGGTGGCTTCGGCGCCCGCTGCCACCGCCGGCGACTACACGGTCGAGCTCGAGAAGCTGGCCAAGCTCCGCGACGAGGGCGTGATCTCGCCCGAGGACTTCGAGGCCAAGAAGAAACAGCTGCTGGGGCTCTAGTGCCGGGCCCTACGGCGCCGGCTCGCCCGAGCTCGGCACCCGCCTAACATGAAGCCCGTGCCGCACAGCGCCGCGACCCCGGCCGAGCGGGCCGAAGCCGGCCGCGCCGCACGCCGCGCCGCCCCGCGCTCCGACCACGCGGGGTGGGCACCGGCCGCCGACCGCGCCGACCCGGTTGAGCTGCTCGAGCGTCAGGCCGTGACCCGTGTCGGCCAGCTGGTGCCGCTGCGCTACGGCCGCATGCTCGCCTCGCCCTTCGCCTTCTACCGGGGCGCCGCCGCGGTGATGGCGGCCGACCTGGCCGGCTCCCCGCGCAGCGGCTTCGAGGCGCAGCTCTGCGGCGACGCCCACCTCTCCAACTTCGGCGCCTTCGCCTCGCCCGACCGCGAGCTCGTCTTCGACGTCAACGACTTCGACGAGACGCTGCCTGGCCCGTGGGAGTGGGACGTGATGCGACTCGCCGCCAGCTTCGCCGTCGCCGGACGGGCGAGCGCCTTCGGCAGGCGCGAGCGGCGGGCGATCGTCGCCGCGATGGCCGAGGAGTACCGGGCGGCGATGCGGCGACTGGCCGAGCTCGGCAACCTCGACGTCTGGTACACGAAGATGGACGTGTCGACGGTCGCCGAGCGCTGGGGCGCCGCGGCCGGCAAGAAGGAGCGCGAGGCCTTCAGGCGCAACCTGGCCAAGACCCAGGCGAAGGACAGGATGCGCGCCCTCTCGAAGCTGACCCACGAAGTGGACGGCGAACCGCGCATCGTCAGCGAACCGCCGCTGATAGTGCCGATGGGCGACCTGGTCGAGGACACCCGCGACGACGTGGAAGCGCGGGTGCTGGAGGTGCTCGCCGCCTACCGCGACACGCTTTCGGAGGATCGCCGGGTCCTGCTCGACAGCTACCGCTTCGTCGACGCGGCGCTCAAGGTGGTGGGGGTGGGCAGCGTCGGCACGCGCGCCTTCGTCGCGCTGTTGCTGGGCCGCGACGGCGGCGATCCCCTCTTCCTCCAGGCCAAGGAAGCCCAGCGGTCCGTGCTCGAGCCCTACGCGAAGCCGAGCCCCTTCGAGAACCAGGGCGAGCGGGTGGTGCAGGGCCAGCGCCTCACTCAGACCGCCAGCGACATCCTGCTCGGCTGGGTCAAAGCGAAGGGCCTCGACGGCAAGCAGCGCGACTTCTACGTGCGCCAGCTCTGGGATCAGAAGGGCTCGGCGAGGGTCGAGGGCATGGACCCGAAAGCCATGACCGCCTACGCCCAGATCTGCGGCACCACTCTCGCCCACGCTCACGCCCGCAGCGGCGATCGCATCGCGATCGCCGCCTACCTCGGCAAGAGCGACAAATTCGACGTGGCGATGGCTGCCTTCGCCGAGGCCTATGCCGACCAGAACGAGCGCGACTACGAGGCGCTGAAGGCTGCCGCGGCGGAGGGCCGGGTCGAGGTCTCCGAGCCTTCCTGATGGCGATGGCAAGCCGGCCCGCCAACGTCTGCGCGGGTCCCTTCCGCGCCCTGCGTCCGGACCAGGACGTCGAGGCGTGGGTGGGGCCGCAGCCGGGCTTCGCCGCCTTCGGAGCGCGCAAGCCGGCGCCCTGAGGGCCGACTTCAGAGATTCCGCACCCGCCGGCCGATCTCGCGATCGCGCGGGTAGCCGACGGCCTCCCAGAATCCCCCTGCCCGCTCGTCCTCGAAGGCGACGAGGGCGGTGACGCGACGGGCGCCGCGGTCGCGCAGGTGCCCGCTTCGTTCGCGTTCCCACAGCGCCAGCACCGCCGGCACGTCGCCCGCCTCGGCCCGTCGCACTCTGATCCCCTCGTCCGGCAAGGCGAGAGCGTAACGCGCTCTGAAAGGCTTCTCCGCCGAGAACGCCATGGGCGAAAGGAGCCTGCGCTGTGTGGACCTTCACTGACCGACGCGAGCTGGCGGCGATCTTCGCCGGCGGCGCCGCCGGGTCCATGCTGCGGGTGGGGGTGGTCGAAGTCCTCGGCGGCGGCTCGCCCGCCTGGCCCTGGGCGACGTTCCTCGTCAACGTGGCCGGCGCTTTCGCGCTCGGCTACTTCGCCACCAGGCTGCAGGAGCGGCTGCCGCTCTCGACCTACCGCCGGCCGCTGCTCGGCACTGGCCTCTGCGGCGCCCTGACGACGTTCTCGACGGTCCAGGTCGAGCTGTTGAAGATGTTCGACGCCGGCCGCTATGGGCTCGCGGCCACCTACGGCATCGGCTCGGTGCTCGCCGGCTTCGCCGGGGTCTACGTCTCGACCACGTTGGTGCGCAGACCGCGGGTGGGGACGTGAACCCGCTCCTCTGGCTGGGGATCGCCGCGCTCGGCGGCGTCGGCGCGCTCGGCCGTTTCCTGCTCGACGTCACGGTCGCCTCGCGCGCCGGCCGTGACTTCCCCCTCGGCACGCTGGCGGTGAACGTCAGTGGAGCCTTCGTGCTCGGGATCCTGCTCGGCGCCTCGCTGGAAGGCGACGCCTTTCTGCTCGCCGGCACCGCCACCATCGGCTCCTACACGACCTTCTCCACTTGGATGCTGGAGACGCACAGGCTCGGCGAGGACAGCGAGTGGGGGCTGGCCCTCGCCAACGTCCTCGTCAGCGTCGCCGTCGGCCTCGCCGCCGCGGCGCTCGGCCGCGCGCTCGGAGGGCTTCTGTGAACGAGGACTGCCTCAAGCTCACGACCTACTTCGGCGAGCGCGACCGGGTCGACGGCGAGCTGGTCGCCGACGCGCTGCTCGACCTCTACGGGCGCACGAAGATCGAGACCAGCGTCCTGCTGCGCGGCGCCGAGGGGTTCGGCCTCAAGCACCACCTGCGCACCGATCGCCTGCTCAGCCTCTCCGAGGACCTGCCGGTCGTCTCGGTCGCGGTCGACGCGCGGGAGCGGATCGAGGCCGTGCTGGACGACGTGGCGGCGATGAAGCGCCGCGGCCTGATCACGCTCGAGCGCGCCCGCCTGCTGAGCGGCGAGATCGGCGAGCTCGCGCTTCCCGAGGAGCTGCGCGAGGCGACGAAGCTGACCGTCTACGTGGGACGCCAAGAGAAGGTCGACGGGAAGCCCGCCTTCGTCGCGATCTGCGACCTGCTGCATCGCCGCGGGATCGCCGGGGCGACGGCGCTGCTCGGCGTCGACGGGACCGCCCGTGGCGAGCGCGAGCGCGCCGGCTTCCTTTCCCGCAACCGCGAGGTGCCGACGATGGTGATCGCCGTCGGCTCGGGAGAGCGGATCGCCCGCGTCCTGTCGGAGCTCGGCGCCCTCCTGCGCCGGCCGCTGCTCACTCTGGAGCGGGTGCGGGTCTGCAAGCGCGACGGCGAGCCGATCGAGCGCCCCCACGCGCTGCCCTCGAAGGACGAGCACGGGATGGACGTCTGGCAGAAGCTGATGGTCTACACCTCCGAGGCCGCGACGCAAGGCAAGCGACCGATCCACTCCGCCCTCGTCCACCGCCTGCGCGAATCCGGCGCCGCCGGCGCCACCTCCCTACGAGGCATCTGGGGCTTCCACGGCGACCACGCCCCCCACGGCGACCGCCTCCTCCAGCTTCGCCGCCACGTCCCGATGGTAACCGTCGTCGTCGACTCCCCCGACCGAATCGCCTCCGCCTTCGAGATCGTCGACGAGCTCACCGCCGAGCAAGGGCTGGTCACCAGCGAGATGGTGCCGGCGCTGAGAGCGATCAGCGGTGAGAAGCACCGAGGGGGCCTGCGCCTTTCCAGCCACGGATTCTGAGGCGCTACTGGTATCTGTCGATGACCCGAAGCCGACCTCACCGGCGCAGCTCGCGGCGCAGCATCGCGTTGCCGCGCTCGAGCTGCTCGATGGTGGCGCTGGCGACCGAACGGGCCCGGGTGGCGCGATTGATGCGGGCCTGGACCTCCCGGTGCGACTTGTTGGTGCGACGCGAAACGTCGGCGACTAGGCGCCTGCGCTCGGCGCGCAGCCGCTCCCGGGTCGCGTAGGCCGACTCCCGCTCGGGCTCGGGGTCCTCCGACGCGGCTTCTGGCCCGGTCAGGCCAGCTGCCTTCTTCGCCGGCTCGGGGTCATCGGTCGGGAAGAGCTGGAGCGCGGTCCCGCTCATGATCGCCTCGTCCAGCTCGGCGTCGCCCGAGCTCAGGGCGGCGAATCCGTCGCCCGGCTCGCGCTGCTGGTCGAGGTCGTCCATCTCTTCGCCCTCGTCCTCCTCGGCGTCCGGCGCGAGGTCGAGCGCGTGGCGGCGCTCCAGCTCGATCTCGTGCGCAAGCGCCTTCAGCCGCGGGTCGGCCGGCATCAGGAGGTAGCTCATCTGACGGCGCGGCCCCGGGGTGGTCCGGATGAAGCGACCGACCACCTGGCGGAAGAAGAGCTCGGTCCGGGCCGCCGTCGCATAGACCCCGACCCGCAGGCGGGGGATGTCGACGCCCTCCGAGACCATCAGGACCGAGACCAGCCAGCGTCGATCGGAGCGGGCGAACTCGGCGATGCGCCGGCTGGCGTCGGGCTCGTCGCTCATCACCAGCTCGGGGTGCTCTCGCGAGACCGACTCGAGCCGCGCCGCGATCGCCCGTGCGTGATCCTGATCGGAGGCGATGACCAGGCCGCCCGCGTCAGGGTGCCCGTCGGCGCGCACCTCGCTCAGCTTGGCGTCGCCGTCGCGCAGCACCTCTCCCATCCATTCGCCGTCCGGGCTGAGCGCCGTCCGCAGGCGCCGAGCCGCCTCCGCCGCCGGCAGGACGAGGTCGAAGTCGGCGCTGCGCAGCCGGCCGTCCGAGAGCCACTCCATCTCGCCGTCGTACGGCAGAAAGGCAATCGGGCGACACACCCGGTCGACCAACGCCTGGGGATAGCCGTAGACGTAGTCGGCCTGGCTGAGCCCGTCCTCGTCGTAGTCGACCCAGGGAATCGCCGAGTTGTCGGAGCGGAAGGGCGTGCCCGAGAGAAGCAGCCGGAAGCGGGCGTCGTTAAAGGCCCTGCGGGTCTGCAGGCCCCAGGCGGCCTGATCGCCCATGTGGTGCGGCTCGTCGGCGATCAGCAGGGTCGACCGGCGACCGGCGGTCAGCCGGTGCGTATCCGGCCCGGCCGCGATCGTCTGGTAGGTGACGGCGACGCCGTGGAAGTCGGCCGACTCCGGCCCGTCGGAGTTTGGCCTGTTCGGCTCGAGGTCGATGCCGTAGCGGCCCGCATCGGCAGCCCACTGGCGGCAGATGTGGGTGGTGGGAGCGGCCACGACGACGCGCGAGACGAACCCGGCGCTCAGCATTCGATGGGCGATGTGCAGGCCGAAGGTGGTCTTGCCGGCGGCCGGCGTAGCCGAGGCCAGGAAGCTGGTGGCCGAGTGCGCCCGCACGGCCTCGGTCGCCTCCTCCTGCCACGAGCGGAGAGGTCTGGCGCTGGGCCATTCCGGAAGCGATCGGGCGCGTGCCCCGCCGCCGATCGGGTGCTGAGAGGCGTCGTACAAGGGCCGGCAAGAATAGGGTCGCCCGCCGGCGGAGACGACAGGCCCCTCGATGCGGTCAGCGAGCGGAAGACTCGTTCAGCGCCACGGCGGCGCGAATAAGCTCCCGCAATGCCTCCTCGTCGATCTCCTCGCCCTCGTGGAAGTCGATCGCACGCCTGACGTTCCCCTCGAGGCTGGAGTTGAAGAGGCCGGCGGGGTCGTCGAGCGAGGCGCCCTTGGCGAAGGTCATCTTCACCTGGCTCTTGTACGTCTCGCCGGTGCAGAGGATTCCGTCGTGGTACCAGGTCGGGACGCCCCGCCATTTCCACTCCTCGACGACGTCGGGGTCGGCCTGCTTGACGAGGGCGCGGATCCGGGCGAGCGTCTCGCCGCGCCAGTCGCCCAGTTCCTCGATCCTCGCGTCGATCAGCTGAGAGGGAGAGTCGGGCACTCCGAGGACCTTACCCGGCCTCAGTCGTCCCAGTCCTCGTCGTCCTCATCCTCGTCCCACTCCTCCCCCTCCTCGTCCCAGTCCTCCTCGTCCTCCTCGTCCTCCTCGATCTGCTCGATCCCCGCCTTGAGGAAGCTGCGCACCTGCCGTTCGAGGTCGTAGGCGATGTCGACCAGGGCCTTCGTGTGGGCGGTCATCGCCAGGCCGACGCCCTGCATCAGGTCGCTGCGGTCTTCTTCGTCGCTCGCCGCGGGCACGGGCGCTCCGGCGAGCGCCTCTTCGATCTCATCGGGCTCGGCGACCTGCTCCTCGACCACGCGTTCGATCGCCTTGCGGTGTTCGGCCATCGTCTGCGCGATGCCCTGCATGAAGAGCTTCAGGGTCATCTCTTCGACGCCTTCCATGTGGGCGTTCATCCACGCCGGCGCTCGGTTGAGCATGTCCGGCATCCGCTCGAGCAGCTCCGTCCTCGTCTCCGGGACCACCGAGAGGTGGGCGATCAGCCTGCCCTGGCGCCCGATCAGCGTCGCCCAGTTCTGCAACATCGCGCGGTCGTCGTCGAAGGGCGGCACGTCGTCGGGGCGCTCGGCTTCCAGCACCTCGCGTGACTTGAAGGCCCCCTTGATCGTGTCCAGGACGTACCGCTCGAGACTGTCCGGCGGCAGTTCGGGAGCGTCGGCCATTGAGGTATTCCATCGTAATCCTCCAGGTACGAAGTGCAAGTGGCGGGCGCCTGAGGCAGAATGCGCCGACGTGGAGGCCGCGGCACGGCAATACGACCTGGCGCTCTTTGGCGCCACCGGGTTCACCGGTGAGTTGACGGCTCGCTATCTGGCGGCGAACGGGCCGGCGGGCCTGCGCTGGGCGCTGGTCGGGCGCAACCGAGGGAAGCTGGAGAGGGTGCGCGCCGAGCTTGACGAGATCCTCGGCGAAGGGGTTGGGACACCCGACCTGCTCGAGGCCGACGCCTCCGACTCCACGGCGCTGACGCGGGTCGCGGCGGCGGCGAAGGCGATCGCCACCACGGTCGGGCCCTACGCGCTCTACGGAGAGCCGCTGGTCGCTGCCTGCGCGGCGGTGGGAACCGACTACGTCGATCTCACCGGCGAGCCGGAGTTCGTCGACCGCATCTGGCTCGGCTACCACGAGCGGGCCCGGGAGAGCGGCGCGCGCCTCGTGCACTGCTGCGGCTTCGACTCGATCCCGCACGACCTCGGCGCCTACTTCACCGTCAAGCACCTCCCCGAGGGCGTGCCGCTGATCGTCAACGGCTACGTGCGGATCGGCGGTCAGTTCTCGGGCGGCACCTACCACTCGGCGATCAACGCCTTCGCGCGCGGGCGGCAGACGATGGCCGCGGCGCGGCAGCGGCGCCGGGTGGAGCAGCGCCCCCCGGGACGGAAGGTCCACTCGGCACCGGCGCGGCTTCGCCGCGATGCGGGGCTCGGCGGCTGGACGGCGCCCTTCCCGACCATCGACGGGCCGATCGTGCGCCGCTCGGCCGCCGCGCTCGACCGCTACGGCCCCGACTTCTCCTACGGCCACAACATCGTCGTCAGCCACCTCTACGCGCTCGCCGGCGGCGGGGCAGGGGTCGGCGCCGCAGCGCTGCTCGCGCCCTTCTCGCCAACTCGCAAGCTGATGCTGCGCTTCAAATCGCCGGGGGAGGGGCCGAGCGAAGCTGTGCGGGCGCAGAGCTGGTTCAAGGTGACCTTCGTCGGCGAGGGCGGGGGAGAGCGAGTCGTGACCGAGGTCTCGGGCGGCGACCCCGGCTACGGGGAGACGGCCAAGATGCTCGCCCACTCCGCCCTCTGCCTGGCCTTCGACGAGCTGCCCGAGACGGCGGGCCAGGTGACCACCGCGCAGGCGATGGGCGACGCGCTGCTGGCTCGCCTCCAGGGCGCCGGCATCGAGTTCCGCGTGGTCGAGCCCGCCGGCGTGTGAGCGGCTTGCGCCGCTAAACTCGCAGGGAAATCGCAGGTCTCCGTGGGGCTGTAGCTCAGCTGGAAGAGCGTCGCGCTGGCAGCGCGAAGGTCAGGGGTTCGAGCCCCCTCAGCTCCACCTCTCAATTCCTGGCAAGGCTCTGCCGATGAGCTAGCGATGAACGCTGCCGAAGAGCCCGTATCGGCCAATCAACACGTCTTCTCGCATGGGATGCGCGACACGCGGGCGGCGCTCGATGATTGGAGCGGGGGGAGCTGGAAGGTCCTGCGCGGCTGGGCGGCGCTCAGCCTGGCGATCGCCCTCGCCCTGCTGGCCGCGGTCTGGGGGGTCGCCAGCCTGCTGACGCCCGACATCACGCCGATTCACCTGCCCGGCCTGACGGAACCCTCGGAACCGGGCGACCTGTTGCCGATCCTCTACCGCAACTCCCTGGTCCTCGCTTTGCACGCGACGGCCTGCGTCGCGGGCTTCATCGCCGGCGCCTCGATGCCGCTCGCCGCCGCCCAGCGCACCGGCCTCTCGCGCTGGGTCCACGTCAAGGCGGGCGAGCTGGCGATCCTCTTCGTCTGCGCCGTCACTCTCTTCTCGCTCTCGACCCAGGCGCTCTACCTCGGCTTCCAGGGCTCGACCATCGCCTACCAGCTGCACATGCCGATCGGCCTGCTCCTGCTCAGCGTCCTGCCGCACGCGATCCCCGAGCTGACCGCGCTCTTCCTGCCGCTCGCCGCCTGGCTGATCGCCAGCCGCAAGGGCGAGTGGAGCCAGTTGCTGGCAGCCACCCTCGTCACCGTCCTTATCGCAATACCCGTGCTCCTCATCGCGGCGACCACCGAGGTCTACGTCTGGCCCCACATCTTGAAAGCTCTCTCGCCCGTCGCATGACGGGGGCTCTACTGCCCGCGGGTCCTGTCGCCGCAGGGACCCACCGCCCTTCCGGTCGCTAAAGCGTCCTCAGGGCGGTTCCCCCTACGGCGCCACCCGCGGGAGAGACGGCTCCGACTGATGGACAGCGTCTTGTGCGTGGGGCCAAAGCTTCTGAGCGAGGGCGCCGCCGCGGCTCGTCGGGAAGCTTTTTCGCCATCTGAGAGCGCGTCTCGCGCGGGTGGCGTCGGGGTGGGGGTGTCCGGCGCAGCGCGGCGTCTTGTTTTTCGCCCAAGTGACGTTGCAAGCGAACGTCATCGCGCTTCTGGCGAAAAACCCAGCGCGAAGCCGGACACCCCCACCCCGACGACAGGACCCGCGCGCGACAGACCCTCATAAGATCGGCGCCCATGGCCGGCTACGACCCGAAGGCGATAGAGAAGAAGTGGCAGCAGGTATGGGCTGAGGAGAAGACCTGGGAGGTCGCCAACCCGGGTCAGCCCGGCTTCGACAACTCGAAGCCCAAGTCCTACGTGCTCGAGATGCTGCCCTACCCCTCGGGCGAACCCCACGTCGGGCACCTCAAGTGCTACGCGGTCGGCGACGCGATCGCCCACTTCCGCCGCCGCCATGGCTTCGAGGTGATCCACCCGATGGGCTACGACTCCTTCGGCCTGCCGGCCGAGAACAACGCGATCAAAACCGGTGAGCCGCCGCGGGTCGCGACG
Source organism: Solirubrobacterales bacterium (assembly GCA_036379955.1). Lineage (GTDB taxonomy): Bacteria > Actinomycetota > Thermoleophilia > Solirubrobacterales > 70-9 > VRUE01. Next base: position 29,360 of record DASVFR010000010.1, on the reverse strand, counting down.
GAGAGATCGATCGCCTCCTTCCAGCGCCAGTTCCGCGAGTGGGGCATCTCGATCGACTGGTCGCGCGAGCTCGCGACCCACACCCCCGAGTACTACCGCTGGACCCAGTGGATCTTCCTGCGCCTCTTCGAGCGCGGGCTCGCCTACCGCGCCGAGGCGCCCGTCCAGTGGTGCCCGAAGGACGCCACCGTGCTCGCCAACGAGCAGGTCGTCGACGGCCGCTGCGAGCGCTGCGGCACCGAGGTCGTGCAGCGCAAGCTCGAGCAGTGGTTCTTCAGGATCACCGACTACGCCGAGCGCCTGCTCGCCGACTTCGAGCTGCTCGAGTCCTGGCCCGAGCACGTGATCACGATGCAGCGCAACTGGATCGGCCGCTCCGAGGGCGCCGAAGTCACCTTCCGCTGCGAGGAAGTCGGCCTCGACTTCCCGGTCTTCACCACTCGTCCCGACACGCTCTTCGGCGCGACCTTCTTCGTCCTCGCCCCCGAGCACCCCGAGCTCGAGCGCCTCGTCGCCGGCACCCCCGCGGAGGGGGCGGTGCGCGAGTACGTCGACCGCGCCGCCCGCGAGTCGGCCGAGGAGCGCGGCGCCGAGGACCGCGAGAAGACCGGCGTGCCACTCGGCCGCAGCGTCGTCAACCCGGTCAACGGCGAGGAGATCCCGATGTTCGTCGCCGACTACGTGCTGATGGAGTACGGCACCGGCGCGATCATGGCCGTGCCCGGCCACGACGAGCGCGACTACGCCTTCGCCAAGGCCTTCGACTTGCCGGTGCGCCGCGTGATCGAAGGGCAGGATCCCGAGGTCGCCCAGAACGACGCCGGCTTGCCCTACCCCGGCGACGGCCCGATGACCGGCTCGGGACGCTTCGACGGCAAGGGCAACCGCGAGGCCTACGCGGAGATCGTCGCCTGGCTCGCCTCCGAGGGCCGCGGCGAATCGGCCGTCAACTACCGGCTGCGCGACTGGCTCGTCTCGCGTCAGCGCTACTGGGGGGCGCCGATCCCGGTCGTCTACTGCGACGCCTGCGGTGAGGACGGCGCGCCGGCGATCGTCCCGGTCTCCGACGAGCGGCTGCCGGTCGAGCTGCCGGAGGTCGAGGACTACGCCCCGCAGGGCAAGAGCCCGTTGGCCGCCGCTGAGGACTGGGTCGCCACCGAGTGCCCGCGTTGCGGCGGCCCGGCCCGGCGCGAGACGGACACGATGGACACCTTCGTCGACTCCTCCTGGTACTTCATCCGCTACCTCGATCCCCGCAACGGAGAGGCCGCCTGGGAGCGCGCTGCGGCCGACCACTGGCTGCCGGTGGACCAGTACATCGGCGGCGTCGAGCACGCGATCCTGCACCTGATGTACGCGCGCTTCTTCACCAAGGCGCTCGCCGACTGCGGCGTGCTCGACGTCCAGGAGCCCTTCGCCAACCTCTTCGCTCAGGGGATGATCACCCGCGACGGGGCGAAGATGTCGAAGTCGCGCGGCAACACGGTCAGTCCCGCCGAGTACGTCGAGCGCTACGGCGCCGACACCGCCCGCACCTACATCTGCTTCATGGGCCCGCCCGAGCGCGACGCCGACTGGGCCGACGAGGGGGTGGAGGGCGTCAACCGCTTCCTCTCCCGCCTCTGGCGGCTTTGCGTGGAGGTCGAGGACAGGGAGGCGGGCGACCTGGACCAGGCCGCGGCCGAGGGCGAGGCCCGCGTGCTGCTCGCCAAGGCGCACTGGGCGATCGACAAGGCCACGCGCGACTTCCAGCGCGAATTCCAGCTCAACACCGCGATCGCCGCAGTCATGGAGCTGGTCAACGATGCCTACAGGCTGAAGGACGGGCTCTACGCGGATCCGGTCGGGACCGCCGCCGTGCGCTTCGCGACCGCGACCGCCGCCTCGCTGGTCTTCCCCTTCGCCCCGCACCTGGGAGCGGAGATCTGGGATCGGTTGGAAGGAGGCCGGGTCTGGGAGCAGCCCTGGCCCGAGGCCGACCCGGCGCTGCTGGTCAGCGACACCGTCACCCTGGTCGTCCAGGTCAACGGCAAGCTGCGCGACCGGATCGAGGCCGGCGCGGACGCACCCGAAGGGGAGCTGCTCCGCCTCGCCCGCGCCAGCGAGAAGGTGGCGCGCTTCCTCGACGGCAAGGAAGTCGTCAAGGAGGTCGTCGTGCCGGGCAAGCTGGTCAACCTGGTCGTCCGGTAGGACGACGACGCGGGTCTCTTTGGTACAAAGCCGCCGTGCAGGTACGACGACTCGCAGAGGCGCCGGTGGAGGAGTGGCACCGTTTGCGCACGCACGTGCTGATGGACGCCGGCGAACTCGGCTCGCGCAACCTCTCGGTCACCTGGCTGGAGCTGCCGCCGGGCGCCGAGCAGACCCTTCACTCGCACGAAGAGGCCGAGCAGGTCTACGTGATCGTGCGCGGCGCCGGCACGATGTCGGTAGCGGGCGATACGCAGCGAGTGGGGGAGGGCGATCTGATCCTCGTGCCACCGGCGACCGACCACGCGATCGCCAACGACGGCGACGGCGAGCTCGCCTGCCTCTCGGTCCAGTCGCCCCCGGTTGCGGCCTCGGAGCTGTACTCAGATCAGCTAGCCGAGGTCTCCGGCTACGACGACGAAGACGTCTGAGTTTCGTTTGACTTAGCGCGCCACGCGTGCGCCGGGGGCTGGGACCGTGGGCGCGTGCCCGAGCTCTCCCGCTCCCAGATCGCCGTTTACGGCGCCATCGCCGTCGCGCTGCTGCTGCTCGGGGCGCGGGCGATCCGCGCCGAGGGCGACGGCGCCGCCGGATACGCCGCGAGCGACGATTCCGGCTCTCCCGCCTCGGCAGGCGACGCGGGATTCAGCCTCGACGGCGGCGGAGGAGGGGACCTCGTCGTCGACGTGACCGGCGCCGTCGCTCGGCCCGGCGTCTACCGGTTGCCTGCCGGCGCTCGGGTCACGGATGCCGTCCAGCGGGCGGGAGGGGCGGCCGGCGGGGCGTTGCTGGAAGCGATCAACCTCGCCGCCCGGCTGGCCGATGGGCAGCAAGTCGTCGTCCCGCGCAAGGGGCCGGGCGGCGCCGCGCTGGCGGCTACAGGTGCCGGCGCGGAAGACGGCCCGATCAGCCTCGGCACCGCCACCGTCGAGCAGCTGGAAACGATTGACGGGATCGGTCCCGTGACGGCGCAGGACATCGTCCAGTTCCGCGACGAACGGGGCGGCCTCTCCTCCGTCGACCAGCTCGACCAGGTGAGCGGCATCGGCCCGGCGACGATGGAGTCGCTGCGCGCCAGGCTCCAGCCCTAGGACGTGCGCGATCGAGGTCCCTCCCGGGCGGCCGTCCTCGCGGTCATGGTCACGGTGGCGCTGGCGCTCGCTCATCGCGAGGAGATCCGCGACCGCGCCGAGGCCGCCCTGGGCCGTTCGATGCCGGCGCGCGAGGCAGCGCTGGCCAGTGGCTTCGTCCTCGGCGAGGACGAAGCCATCGACCGTGCGACGGTCGAAGACTTCCGCCGTGCCGGGCTCTCGCACCTGCTCGCCGTCTCGGGCCAGAACGTCGCCCTGCTCGCCCTCTTGGCGATGCCGTTGCTGGCCGGGCTGGGGATGCCGCTGCGTACCCGTCTCGTCTGGGTTCTCGCCGCGATCGTCGTCTACGTGCCGCTCGCCGGCGCCGGGCCCTCGATCGTCCGCGCTGGGGTGATGGGCTGCCTCACCGTGCTGGCCACGCTGGCGGGCCGGCGCTCCTCGCGCCTCTTCTCGATCGCCGTCGCCGCAGCCGTGACCCTGGCGATCGACCCCGGTGTCGCCGGTGACGTCGGTTGGCAGCTCAGCTTCGCCGCCGTGCTCGGGATCGTCGCGTTTGCGGCGCCGCTCCGCGGTGCGATCGCCAGCCGCGTCGGCGGGCGCGGCTGGGGCGACGCATTTGCCGAGGGGGCGGCGGTGACCATCGCGGCGACTCTGGCGACGGCGCCCCTGATCGCCTTTCACTTCGAGTCGCTCTCGACCACGACTCTGGTCGCCAACCTGCTGGTGCTGCCAGCCGTGGCGCCGGCGATGTGGCTGGGCATGCTTGCGGCGGTGGCCGGCCAGGTCCCGGGCTTTCCGGTCGGCGCGCTCAACGCGTTCGAGGCGCCACTCCTCGCCTACATCGCACAAGTAGCCGCCTGGTGTGGGCGCCCGAACTGGGCCTACCTGAACGTGCGGATCGGCATCGGTGGCCTTGTCGCGTCTTATGTAGCGATCGCAGGCGTCGCGCTCACGATCCCGTGGTTGCTTCGCCGACGCCGTCTCACCAACCTCAGGCGCCAGAAATCCGCCCGCTTCGCCGGGTGCAACGCGTTCTCCATGCAATGGATGGAAAAAACGTTGCACCCGCAGCGGGGGCGGTGGCGATTGGGAGTGGTGACGGCGCTGGCGCTCGCCACTGGCGCCCTCCTCCTCATCGCTTTCGGGGGCGGCGGCGCCGAGGGGGCGCCGCGTGGTCTGCGCATTTCCGTCCTCGACGTCGGCCAGGGCGATGCGATCTTGCTGCAGCCGGCGCACGCCGCGTCGGTCCTCGTCGATGGCGGCCCGCCCGGCGACGAGCTCGCCGCGAAACTGAGCGACGCGGGCGTGAAGCGTCTCGGCGCCGCAATCGTCACCCACGAACAGTCCGATCACGCCGGTGGAGTCGAGGACCTGCTCGGCTCGGTTCCCGTCGGTCGGCTCCTCTTCGGGCGACTCAGCCGGCGACTGCGAGGAGAGGCCTTGGCTGCCCGCGCCGTGCCCGTCCGCATCGCCGAGGGAGACATCGTGCGCTCCGGGGCGCTTCGCCTCGAAGTTCTCTGGCCGCCGCGCGAGCTGCTCGCCGAACCGCTCGTCGGGACCGACCCGAACGCGCAGGCCCTCGTGCTCCTCGCGCGCTGGTATCGCTTCTCGATGCTGCTGACCGCCGACGCCGAGGCCGAGGCGGTGCCGATCGACCCAGGTCCCGTCGACGTTCTCAAGGTTGCCCATCACGGCAGCGACGACGCTGGTTTGGGCGCGTTGCTCGAGCGGGCAAGACCGCGCCTCGCCGTGATCTCGGTCGGCGCCGGCAACCCCTTCGGTCACCCGACGCAGGCCACGCTCGCGACGCTCGCCGCGCACGGCGTGCCCACCCTGCGCACCGACCAAGACGGCACCGTCACCCTCGAAGCCCAGGGCCAAGCGGTCGACGTCACCACCAGCCGCTGAGTTTCCGTGCGCCTTAGCTCCGAATAGCGGAGCTAAGGCGCACCGTAACGGCGGGTGCGGCTGCCTCAACGAATCTACGAGGCAATAGTGGGTTTTCTCGCCTGGCGAGTCGCGATTCGCCTCGCGGAAGGTCGATGACCGTAAAGGTGCTTCCCGAGCTGCGACACGTGCTGAGACGACCGGCCCGGCTGGGCGCGGGTCTCGTCGGCGACGGCCTGTTGGTCAGGCTGCGCAGCACCGTGATCGCCATGCTGGGCGTCGTCGCTGCTGTCGGCCTCGCGCTCGTCGCAGTCGTGTCGCAGATGGGATGGCCCTCCGTGTTCAGCGGTCCATTGCCGCAGGCGCCAGGACCGAGCTTCGCCCGCAACGCGGCCATAGTCGCGCCCGCGTCGCCCTCGGGGCCGCTGGGCTCGCCAGGCCGGTTGCGCCGGCTTCGGAGTCACTCGACGGCGCCCCCGACCGCCGGTCCGACCTTTGACTCCGGGCTGACCGCGGCGAATGCAGTCAAGTCGCCGGCTCCCGGACCGTCACCGGCGCCTCACCAGCCGCCGGTGCCCGAATCGGGTGACCACGGCGCTCCGTCCACCCCAGCACCGGCGTCGCCGAGCCCGAACCCGGCGCCGTCCCCCAAGGACGAACGGGGTCCCGGCAAAGCTGGGCCGCCAGCTGACCAAACCCCTTCGCCTCCGGTCGCGGCCGCTCCCGAAAGCTCCCCGGGTCACTCCGGGGAAAGCAACGGTCACCACTACGGCGGCGGGCCACCACCGTGGGCGGGCCAGGGTCAGGGGAATTCGGAATCCTCGTCCGACGACTCCGGGGGTAACGGCCACGACGACCAAAGCGAGGACTGGGACCACGACTAGACTCGGTCGCGATGGCCGAGGGCTTGGCAGCGCTGTACCTGATCGCCGGCACCGACGGCGCCAAGATCGACGTCACTCGCGCCCGGTTGCGCGCTCGGGCCGAAGGCGACGGCGGCGCCGGCGCGCTGGAGATCTTTGAGCCGAGCGAGGGACGCGGAGCCCCCGACCACGAGGCGTTGCTGGCGGCGATCCCGGCGATGTCGCTGACCGAGACGAGGCGTTACCTGCTCACCGACGGGGTCGAGCGCTGGCGTGAGAAGCAGCTAGATGCCGTCGCCGGAGCGCTGACCGGACTGCCCCCCGACCTGACGGTCGTCCTGATCGCCCGCGCCAAAGCTCCGGCGAAGCTGGTCAAGGCCGTGAAGAGCGCCGGGGGGGAGGTCCACGAGTTCGAAGCGCCGAAACCGCGCGAGATGCCGCGCGTGCTCGTCGGCGAGGCGAAGCGTCTGGGCTTCGCCCTCGACCCCGCGGCGGCCCGCATGCTCGTCGACCGCATGGGCGCCAGCCCGGTGCGCCTGCACCACGAGCTCGAGCGCCTCGCGCTCTGGGCGGGGGAGGGCGGCGAGGTGAGCGCCGCGGACCTCGAGGCGATGGTCTCCGACACCTCCGAGACCGCGATCTGGGCGCTCTCGGACGCCTTGCTGGAACGCGACCCCGCGAAGGCAGGAGCGCTGGCCGAGCGGCTCCTCTCCCAGGGCGAGAACGTCACCGGCCTCGTCTACGGGCTCGCCTCCCGCCTGCGCAAGGCGTCCGTCGCGGCGGAGCAGATCGAGCGAGGCCTCCCTGTCAAGCAGGTCGAATCCGGCCTCGGCATGCACCCCTACGCCGCCAAGCAGCTGGTTGCGCGGGTCAGCCGGACGAGCGTCGAGCACCTGCGCACGGCGACTACGGTCCTCGCCGACCTCGAGGTCTGGTGCCGCGGTGGCGCCGACTACGGCGACGAGCTGGCGCTTACGCTCGCTGTGAAGGAGATCGCGTCAGGCTGACGCGATTCGAGCTGCTCTCGACTTCTTCCTGGCGCCCGTGTTCTTGTGCAGCGCGCCCTTCTGGATCGCCTTGTCGATCTTGGAGACGAGCTCCTTGTGCTCGGCCTCGATCTTGCCCGCGTCGCCCTCGCCGACGGCGCTTTCGAGCCGGCGGAAATGGGTCTTCACCGTGCTCGTGAGCAGGCGGTTCTCTTTGCGCTCGCGCTCGCTGCGCAGTATCCGCTTCTTCTGTGAGGCTATGTTGGCCATGTTTCGGGCGGCCGACTATAGCGAGTGAGTTAGCGATTGGAGACCCCCGAGACGGAGGACGGGCAGCGCATCGAGGCCGATGCCGCCCTGCGCGCGGCCGAGGCCTTCGACCAGGGGGAGGAACCGGTGCCTGAGGCCCGGCCCGGTCGGATCGCCCGCTCGACCGCGTTCTTCTCGATCGCGACGGCCGCCTCGCGCATCGCCGGGCTGGTCCGTGAGATCGTCGCCGCCTCCTACTACGGCGTCTACGGGCCGATGTCGGCCTTCACGGTCGCCTTCCAGGTTCCCAACCTGGTGCGGGCGCTGTTCGCCGATGCGGCGCTGCAGCCTGCCTTCGTCCCGGTCTTCACCGAGCAGCTCCAGAAGAAGAACTACCGCGAGGCGTTCCGGCTAGCCTCGACCCTGCTGCTCCTGGTCACGCTGGTCCTCGGCGCGCTCACCGCCCTTTTCGTCCTGCTCGCGCCGGTGATCATGCCGCTCTTCGCGCCCGGCTTCGAAGGGGAGCTGCTCGACCTCACGGTCACTCTCTCCCAGGTCCTCTTTCCGATCCTGATCCTGCTCGGCGTCAGCGGCGTCGTGGTCGGCATCCTCAACAGCTACGACCGCTTCGGCGCCTTCGCGATCTCGCCGCTGTTCTGGAACCTGACGATCATCGCCGTGACCGTCTTCCTGGCGCCGTCCTTCCACGGCCAGAACCGGATCTACGCGTACGCCATCGGCATCCTGATCGGGACCGTCGTGCAGTTGGCGATTCCGGCCTTCGACCTGCGCAACACGCCGTTCAAGTTCGAGTGGAGCTTCGAGTGGCGCAACCCCGACGTGCGCCGCGTTCTGCTGCTGATGCTGCCGGTTACGATCAGCCTCGGCCTGATCAACTTCAACATGCTGATCAACAGCCTCTTCGGCAGCCTCGTCAGCGAGAAGTCACCGGCCGCGATCGACAAGGCCTTCCGCATCTACCAGCTGCCGCAGGGGATCTTCTCGGTCGCGATCGCCACGGTGCTCTTCCCGACCCTGGCTCGTTTCGCCGCTCGCGGCGAGATGGAGAACCTGCGGGCGACGATGGCCAACGGCATGCGCCAGATCCTCTTCGTCCTCGTCCCCGCCGCTGCCGCGGTGCTGGTCCTCTCGGTGCCGATGATCCGGCTCGTCTACCAGCACGGCGAGTTCACGGCCGCGCAGACCACCCTCGTCGCCACGGCGCTCTTCTGGTTCGCCTTCTCGCTGCCGACCAACGGCCTCTACCTGCTGCAGACGCGGACCTTCTTCAGCCTCCAACGACCCTGGATGGCGACCGGCCTTGCGGGGTTCGACCTTGTGGTCTCGATCCTCGGCGCCGCCCTCCTCTACAAGCCCTTCGGCACCGGCGGCATCGTCGCCGGCACCGGCATCGGCACCACGGCCGCCGTCGTCGCCCAGGCGGTCGTCCTGCGACGCGAGTTCGACGGCCTCGAGCTGCGCCGCCTCCTCTCCACCACGGTCAAGATCACGATCGCCGCGGGCGCCCTCGCCGCGGTCGCCTTCGGCGTCTGGGACGTCCTCGACGGCGCCCTCGGCCGCGGCCTGCTCGGCCAGATCGTCTCGCTGGGCTCGGGGCTGGCGCTTGGGGGATTGACGTATCTCGGTTTGGCTCGGCTGATGCGGATAGCCGAGCTCGATCAGATCATGCGCCTAGTGCGCCGGCGCTAGATGCTCGGACCGGGTCGATACCTGCTCGGCGTCGCCGAGATCCTGCTGCTCGTCGGGTTCGCCTGGGTGGGAGCGACTACGATGCGCCGGCGGTGGGTCGCCGAGCTGCGTGGGGCGACGGCGCAGCTGGCGACGGCGGTGATCGCGGTCGCGATCCTGGTCTGGATCGCGGAGCTGCTGGGGAGCTTCGCGGCGTTCGCGGCGGTTCCCTTCGTTGCCGTCGTCATCGGAGTCGGGGTGGGGGTTCGGCTGGTGGTGGGGGGAGGGTGGGGGCGCCCCTCCGTCTTGCTGGGTTTTTCGCCTGAGGAGGAGGTCGCTGGCAGAGATCGGATGCAGGGCGAAAAAGAGGACGCCGCTGCGCCGGAGGGGCACCCCCACCCTCCTTCACGAGCCGCCTGGGTTGCCCTCCTGATCGCGGCGCTGGCGGTCGTTCATTTCGCTGTCGGGGTTAAGGCAAAGCTATCCACGGGGATGACCGGGTTCGATTCGACCTGGTACCACGGGCCGTTCGCGGCGGGGTTCTTCCAGAGCGGGGACACGTGGAGCCTGCACTTCATCGCGCCGCAATTCCTCGCTTGGTTCTATCCGGCGAACTCGGAAGTGCTGCACGCGGTGGGGATGCTGGCGTTTGGGCGGGATGTGCTTTCGCCGCTGCTTAATCTCGGTTGGTTTGTGGGTTGCCTGGTGGCGGCGTGGTGCATCGGGAGGCCGTATCGGGTTGCACCTTGGTCGATGGGGCTGGCGGCGATTGCTCTGAGCGTGCCCGCCTTGCACGACCAGGCCGGGGAGGCGCGGAACGACATCGTCGGGATCTTCTTCCTGCTGGCGGCGGTGGCGATCGCCCTGGCCCAGCGCGAACGCGGTCCCACTCGCCAGGCAGGGACCGCGTTCGCGCTGGGCCAGGGCGCTGTAGTGGGTCTGGCGGCGGGCTTGGCTACGGGGACAAAGCTCAACTTCCTCTTGCCGGCATTGGTGCTCGTCGTGGGCGTCGGGCTGATCGCACCGCGTGGATTTCGCTGGCGCGCCTTCGGAGTGGCAGTCCTCGGCGCGCTCGCGGGCGGTGGCTACTGGTACCTGCGCAACCTCGCCCACGTGGGCAATCCGCTGCCGTGGGTCAAGCACCTCGGCCCGATCTCGCTGCCGGCGCCCGAGCAGGCGCTGGGGGGGCGAGAAGGTCATAGCGTCCTCGGCTACCTGACGGACGGCACGGTCTGGTCGGACTGGTTCCTCTCCGGCCTGCACCATGGCCTCACGATCCTCTGGCCGCTCCTGGTCGGACTGGCGCTCGCCGGCCTCCTGCTCGCCGCCGTCCCCTTGCTCCGGTCCGCCTCGTCTCCTCGCGAGGGCGAAAAGGCGCACCGGAACGGGCTGGATGCGCTGGCGCTGGCGGGTCTCACGGGTTTGGCGGTTGTGGTCGCCTGGCTCATAGCCCCAACCTCGGCCTCGGGCCCCGACGGCCTGCCCCGCGGTTTCGAGTCCGGCCTCCGCTACTTGGCCCCAGCCCTAGTCCTCGGCCTAGCCCTCCTCCCAACCGCCCCGGCCCTCCGCGAACGCCCGTCCCACCTCATTTCCTCTCCGCTGAGTTCGCCTTTTGTTCCGGATAGCGGAACAAAAGACAAAGTCAGCAGGAGGGGCGGGGGGAGGCTGGTCGGCACGATGATCGCGGTGCTGGTGGTCGCGGTGGCGGTCGGCTACCCCGTCCAGCGGCACTACCTGCGGGACCGGTACGCGAATCCGTCATTCACGACCCCAGGGTTGAACGCCGCCTTCGCCTGGGCACAGGGAGTCGACCACGCCCGCATCGCGACCACCAGCACCCGCCAGTACCCCCTCTTCGGCCGCGACCTGAGCAACGAAGTCGTCTACGTAGGCGAAGAGCGGTCCCACGGCGGCTTCACCACCCCCACCACCTGCCGCCGCTGGCGCGAGCTACTCAACGCCGGCGACTACGACTACGTGGTCACCTCCCGCGACCGCATCGAACCCGGCAAGCCCCCATACCCAGAGACAGCAACCTGGACCGCCGATCCGATAGCAGCGGTGATCTTGCGGAAGCCGCCCACGGTCGTCTACAAGCTGAAGGGCACCCTGGATCCATCGGCGTGTTTTGAATGACGTCTCGACCCTCGGTCGTGCGGCTGCCTGCGTTCCTCCCGCGGGTGGCGCCGTAGGGGGAACCGCCCCTGAGGACGCTTTAGCGACCGGAAGGGGCGGTGGGTCCCTGCGGCGACAGGACCCGCGGGCTACGACGACTGAAGCGCCATACTCCGGCACCCGATGGACCGCATCCGCAACTTCTCCATCATCGCCCACATCGACCACGGCAAGTCGACGTTGGCAGACCGCATCCTCGAGATCACCGGCGCCGTCGACCCGAAGAAAATGCGCGCCCAGGTGCTCGACTCGATGGAGCTCGAGCGCGAGCGTGGGATCACGATCAAGGCCCAGGCCGTCCGCGTCGAGTACAGGGCCGCCGACGGCGAGACGTACCACCTGCACCTGATCGACACGCCCGGCCACGTCGACTTCTCCTACGAGGTCTCGCGCAGCCTCGCCGCCTGCGAGGGCGCCCTGCTCGTCGTCGACGCCGCCCAGGGAGTCGAGGCGCAGACCGTCGCCAACACCTACCTGGCGATCGAGAACGGGCTGGAGCTGATCCCGGTGATGAACAAGGTCGACCTGCCCGGCGCCGAACCGGACCGGGTCGGGGCCGAAATCGCCGACCTGCTCGGCGGCGACCCCGGCGACGCGATCCCGATCTCGGCCAAGACCGGGGAGGGGGTGGTCGACGTGCTGGAGGCGATCGTCGCCCGCGTGCCGCCGCCCGAGGGCGATCCGAAGGCGCCGCCTCGCGCCCTCATCTTCGACTCCGAGTTCGACCAGTACCGCGGCGTGATCGCCTACGTGCGGATGGTCGACGGCGCCTTTCGCAAGAGCGGCCGCATCCTCGCGATGCAGAACGGGACCGAGGCCGACATCGATGACATCGGCTTCTTCCGGCCTGAGATGACCGGCGTCGCCGGGATGGAGGCGGGCGACGTCGGCTACCTGATCACCGGGATCAAGGACGTCGCCAAGCTGCGGGTTGGCGACACGCTGACCGCGCTCGAGCGCCCCGCCGGCGAGCCGCTCGAGGGCTACCGCGAGGTGCGGCCGATGGTCTTCTGCGGTCTCTTCCCGATCGACACCGACCGCTTCGAAGATTTGCGCGACGCGCTCGAGAAGCTGGCTCTCAACGACGCCGCGCTCTCATGGGAGCCGGAGACCTCCGAGGCGCTCGGCTTCGGTTTCCGCTGCGGCTTCCTCGGCCTGCTGCACATGGAGATCGTGCGCGAGCGGCTGGAGCGCGAGTACGGCCTCGACCTGTTGGCGACCACTCCCAACGTGCGCTACGAGGTCCACCTGACCAACGGCGAGCAGATCGAGGTGCGCAGCCCGACCGAGCTGCCCGACCCGGGCGCGATCGAGTCGATCGAAGAGCCCTACATCCGGGCGACGATCATCTGCCCCTCCGAGCAGGTCGGCGCGGTGATGGAGCTCTGCCAGCAGCGCCGCGGCACCCACGTCGACATGCACTACCTGAGCCCGGTGCGGGTCCAGATCCGCTACGACATGCCGCTCGCCGAGATCGTCCTCGACTTCTTCGACCTGCTCAAGTCCTCGACCAAGGGCTACGCCTCGCTCGACTACGAGCCGATCGGCAACCGGGCCTCCGACCTGGTCAAGGTCGACATCCTGCTCGCCGGCGACCGCGTCGACGCGCTCTCGATCATCGTCCACCGCGAATTCGCTTACGAGCAGGGCAAGAAGCTGGTCGGTCGCCTCAAAAAGACGATCCCGCGCCAGCTCTTCGACGTGCCGGTGCAGGCGGCGATCGGCTCCAACATCCTCGCCCGCGAGACGGTCAAGGCGCTGCGCAAGGACGTCACGGCAAAGCTTTACGGCGGCGATGTGACGCGCAAGCAGAAGCTGCTGAAGAAGCAGAAGGCCGGCAAGAAGCGGATGAAGTCGGTCGGGCGGGTGGAAGTGCCGCAGGAGGCGTTCCTGGCGGTGTTGGAGATCGACGAGTAGAACTCTCTTTCCTCGGTCTCTCTAGACTGCCGCCGCTATGAGCATCAAGACAGAAGCTGTTGGCAAGGAGTGGCCTGCCACTAGTTATGAGGTGGGCAAGGAGAAGATTGGGGAGTACGCGCGGGTGGTGGGGTTGGACAACCCGGTGCACTTCGATCGCGAGGCGGCGAAGGCGGCCGGCTATCGCGACGTCGTGGCCCCGCCGATGTTCTGCGTCGTCTACAGCGCCCCGGCGCTGGGGCCGGCGATGTTCGACCCCGAGGTGGGAATGAACTTCGCTGCGATGGTGCACGGCGGCCAGGAGTTCGAGTGGGGCGAGCCGGCCTGCTCGGGCGACGAGATCACGACGACCGCCAAGTGCCTGGAGATCTTCGAGAAGGACGGCAAGGGCTTCTACGTGTTCGAGACGCGCTCGGTCAACCAGGACGGCGCCGAGGTCGTCAAGGGCACCTGGACCAACATCGTGAGGGGAGTCTGAGATGGCTGACTTGAATGCGGGGGACGCGATTCCGGAGCTGAAGGTCACGCCCGACAAGTACCTGCCGCACCGCTACGCCGGCGCCTCGGGCGACTTCAACCCGATCCACATCGACCCCGAGTTCGCCAAGGCCGTCGGGCTCCCGAACACGATTCTCCATGGCCTCTACATGATGGGCTTGGTGGCGCGCTCGGCCACCGACGTCGCCGGCGGGGACCCGAAGTCGCTGAAGCGGCTCTCGGTGCAGTTCCGCGGCATGGGGGCGCCGGAGACGGAGATCGCCGTGACAGGCACGGTCAAGAGCGTTGAGGGCGACACGGTTGTGATCGACACGGTTGCGGCTCAAGGCGAGAATCAGACGATTCGCAACGCCGAGGCGGAAGTCGTAGTGGGGTAGGGCCGTCGGGCTCTCCTCCCAAAACGCTCGGCAGGAGCCTCGCTTGAGTGTTTTGGGAGGGGAGCCCGACGGCCCTTCTAGACTTCGAAACGTGCTTTCGCCCCGGCAGGAGCTCATTCTCAAGCTTGTGGTCGACGCGTATCTCGCGTCCGGGAAGCCCGTGCCTTCGAAAGAGCTTGCCGGGCTCCCTGAGGTTGAGTGGGGCTCGTCGACCGTTAGGGCGGGGCTTGCCGCTCTCGAGGCGGCCGGCTACTTGACCCATCCACATACCTCAGCCGGCCGGGTTCCTACGGAGCTTGGCTATCGGCGGCACGTGAATCTGTTGATGGAGGCGGGCGGGCCTCCCCGGGAGACGGCGGTCGAGCTGGAGCTTTCGCGGCTGCGGCGGGAGATCGACGCGGCGATGCGCGAGACGACCGCGGCGCTGGCGCAGATGACCGATCTGATGGCGGTGGCGATGGCGCCGCCGGAGACCTTGGCGGCGACGATCCACCGGGTCGAGGTGCTGAGCCTGCGGCCCGACCGGGTGATGGTGGTCGCGATCGCGACCAACGGGGCCGTCGCCAAGCGAGTCTTCGACTTCCCGGAGCCGGTCGACCCCGGCCTGGTCGAGTGGGCGTCGAGCTACCTCAACGAGTCCCTGGCCGGCCTTGGCCTCGGCGCCCGAATGATCGCCGGCCGCCTCGCCGACCCCGCGCTGGGGCCGCTCGAGGCCGAGTTCGTCAGAGCGCTCGCCGTCGCCTTCACCGAGCTCGAGCACGAGGAAGCGGTCGACACGCTCTACACGGAGGGAGCCTCGCGCCTGCTCTCTGACGCTCACTTGGCCGACCTGCCCCGCGCCGACAGCCTGATGACGGCGCTGGAGGAGCGAGCCAGCCTGCTCGAGATGCTGCGCTCCACCCTCGACCGGCGCTCCGTCTTCCTCTGGATCGGCGGCGAGAACCCGCGACCGGAGATGCGTTCGGTCAGCGTCGTCGGCGCCAACTACGGGCTCGCCCACCGCAACCTTGGCTCGATTGGCGTCGTCGGCCCGCTGCGGATGGACTACGCGACCGCGATCGCCTCGGTGCGCGCCGCCGCCCGCGAGCTCTCCCGCTACTGCGAGACGGTCTTCGACGATTGACCTGGACCATCTGATGCCGCGCGATTACTACGACGTGCTGGGGATCCAGCGCGGGGCCTCCGAGGCGGAGGTGAAGAAGGCGTTCCGCAAGCTCGCCCGCGAGCTGCACCCAGACGTCAACGCCCACGACCCCGACGCCGAGGAGAAGTTCAAGCAGGCCGCCGAGGCCTACGAGGTGCTCTCCGATCCCGAGCGGCGCCCGGTCTACGACCGCTTCGGCCACGAGGGGCTGCGCGGCGGCGGCTTTCAGCCGGGTGCCGGCTTCGGCACGATCGAGGACCTGCTGGGCGCGGTCTTCGGCGGCGCCTTCGGCTTCGAGGTGCGGCGCGGCCCGATGCGGGGACAGGACCTGGTGCACGCGGTCGAGATCTCGGCCGTGCAGGCGATGCTCGGCGCGACGGTGACGATTCCGAGTCACGAGGGGGAGAGGGAGGTCGAGCTGCCACCCGGCGTCCAGCACGGCTCGCAGTTCGGCCTGCGCGGCCACGGTCTGCCCGGGGCCAATGGCGGCCCGCCGGGCGATCTGCGCGTCGTCGTCCACGTTCTCGTCCCGACCGACCTCTCCGATGAGCAGCGCGAGCTGGCCGAGAAGCTGGAGGAGTCGCTGGGGCCGCACAACCTGCGCTCCCAGCAGCACGACGACGGTGGCTTCTTCTCGCGCGTGCGACGCGCTTTCCATTGATCCGTCTCGCGGTCCGCTGCGCGCCCGAGCAGGCCGAGATCGTCCTCGCCGAGCTCACGGTCCTGGCTCCGAACGGGGTCGAGGAGGAGACCGGGCCCGGCTACGTCGAGTACGCGATCTACGGCGGCGAGGGCGAGCTGCCCGAGCTCGGTGAGATAGAGGTCGCGGCCGGCGACGGCCTGGTCGAGGTCGTGGCGACCGAGGTGCCCGACGACTGGGCCGATCGCTGGCAGGACTTCCACAAGCCGCTGCTGGTCGGCGACCGCCTCTGGCTGCGTCCCTCCTGGGAGGAGCCGCGCGAGGGCGCGATCGACCTCGTCGTCGACCCCGGCCGAGCCTTCGGCACCGGCGCCCACCCGACCACGAGGCTCTGCCTCGAGTATCTCCTGGAGATGGCCGAGGCAGGCGAATCGCACGGCCCCTTCACGGATCTCGGCACCGGCTCCGGGGTCCTTGCAATCGCTGCCGCGAAGCTCGGCTGGGGGCCCGTCTATGGCTATGACCATGAGCAAGCTTCCGTCGAGGCCGCAACCTCCAACGCTCGAGTCAACGGTGTCGAGCTTCAACTCAAACGCATGAACCTCCGCGAATCCCTCCCGGAGCTCGCCCCAACCGTTGTCGCCAACATGACTGCGCCCGTGCTGCGCGTTATTACTGCACAGCTGGCGAGTGGGTCGGGGAGTCGAGGGAGGGGTCCCCAAAACGCTCGGCAGGAGCCTCGCTGGAGTGTTTTGGGGACCCCTCCCTCGACCCCTTCAACGCTCGTCTGCTCCGGTCTGCTTCCGGACGAGCTGGATGAGATCACGGTCGATTTCGCGCCCACGGGGCTGAAAGAGGCCGACCGCCGCATCGACGGCGACTGGGCGGCGCTCCTCCTGCGCCGAGGGTGAGCCCGCCGCGCAGGTTTGCCGGCGCCGGGGTCGAATAGGGTTCGCGCCCATGCTCGCGACGATCGTCGATCCCGGCTACAAGATCGCGTTGTTCCTGCACGTCTTGGCCGTCGTGCTGGCTTTCGGGCCGACCTTCGGCTACGGCTTCTTCTTCTCGGTCGTTCCGCAGTTCCCGCGTGCCGCGCCGGCGATCATCGCCGGAGTCCAGAAGGTGGATCGCTACCTGGTCCAGCCGGGGATGATCGTTCTGCTGCTCGCCGGCATCTACCTGCTCTCCGACGGCCCCTGGGACGCGAGCGACGCGTTCGTCAGCATCGGCTTCCTGGCGATCGTCGTCCTCTTCGGCCTCTCGCACGGCTTCTTCCGGCCGCAGACGCAGAAGGCTCGCGAGCTGGTCGAGCGCGACCTCGAGATCGGCGACACGCTCAGTGACGAGTTCAACGCGGTGAGCGAACGACTCGGCAAAGTGGGGGGGCTCGCCGGGTTGATCGTCGTCGTCACGGTCTTCTTCATGACTTACAAGCCCTTCCTCTAGGGCATCTGCTCTGACGGCACCGAACGCAAGCTCCCTCGACGCGTCGCTCCCGATCGCGATGTTCGACTCGGGGGTGGGCGGGCTCACCGTGTTGCACGAGTGCCTCGTCTCGCTGCCGGAGGAGGACTTCGTCTACCTCGGCGACACCGAGTGGTTCCCCTACGGGACGAAGGACACGGCCGCGCTGCGCGAGCGGATCCGGTCGATCGCCGAACGGCTGCTCGGCGGCCGCGCCAAGCTACTCGTGATCGCCTGCAACACGGCGACTTCGGTTGGCGAGGACGTGGCGCGCGAAGTCGCCGCGGCGCACGGGGTGAAGGTCGTGCCCGTGGTCGAGCCCCAGGCCGAGATCGCCGCCGCGATCACCGACAGCGGCCGGGTCGGGGTGCTGGCGACGCCGAACACGATCGAGAGTGGCGCCTACCGCCGCGCGCTCGAAACCCAGCGTCGCGCACTCGAGGTGACCGAGGTCGAGGCGCCCGACCTCGCTCCCTTCATCCAGGACGGCTCTCCCTTTGACGAGGGCGTGGTCGAGATGGCCCGCGCCTACTGCGCGCCGCTGAAGCGGGCGGAGGTCGACACCCTGATCCTCGGCTGCACCCATTACCCGCTGGTGGCCCCGATGCTGCAGCGCATCCTCGGCCGTGACGTGCGCCTCGTCAGCGGCGGACACGCGGTCGCCGCCGCCGTCCAGCGCGCGCTGGAGCGTCATGGCATCGCCAGGGCAAGGGACGGGGAGGGTGCATACCGCTTCCTCTGCAGCGGCGACGTCGAGTCCTTCCGCGAGCTCGGCACCCGCTTCCTCCAGATGCCGCTGGGCAAGGTCGAGCGGGTCGAGATCCCCGCTGTGACCTGACCGACGCCGAAGAAGTCTTCGTTTTGGCGCATTCGTCCTGCCACGCGTGCGTCGAGGCCTGGGAGGGTCCTTCGCATGACGACCACAGCGGCAATCCCCGGCGCGTTTCCATCTGTCAATACCGTATATACTCGTCCCGTGGCAAAGGTGATGATCTCGATTCCCGACAACCTCCTCGAGCGGCTCGACGCGCAAGCGCGCGTCAACCGCGAGACTCGCAGTGGGTTCCTGCAGAGGCTTGCCGAAGGGGAGCTGGAAGCCGACGCCACTCGACGACGGCAGGAGATCGAAGACCTCCTCGACAGGGCTACGGTCGTCGACGGTATGGGCGGAGATGCCGCCCGGCTGATCCGCGAAGACCGTGAATCGCACTGACATGCACTTGATCGATGCCGGCGTCTGGGTTGCCATCTCCGATCCCGACGACAGGTATCACGCCGCGGCCCACGCGATAGTCGGCAACGTCGAAGCCCCGCTCGCCGCTCTCGATCTGACTCTCTATGAGGTTGCCAACGTCATGGGTCCGAAGAAGGGACAGCCGCGAGAGGGCCGTGCTTTGCTCAAGCTGATCGCGAAGCGGTGCGGAGAGGGCCTTGTCGCAGTCGACACTGAGCTGATCGAATCCGCGCTGGAGTTGGCCGCCGAGCACAGCCTCACCGCTTACGACGCTGCCTATGTCGCGGCGGCCTGTCGTCACGATTGGGCCCTGGTCAGCACCGACGTCGCCGACCTCGTCTCCAAGGGCCTCGCAGTGACCCCGGACGCGGCCAATTACCCTTAAGGCCGGATGAGCGCTCTCGAGCAGGCACAGGCAGACGTGCGAACCGCGATGAAGGCGGGTGATCGCGAACGCGCGGGCGCGCTGCGGATGATCGTCGACGCCCTGCAGAAGGAGGCCAAGCTCGGTGACGGCGACGAGGTCGCCGTGCTCCAGCGCGAGCGCAAGAAGCGCCTGGAGGCGGCCGAGGCCTACGCGGGGGCGGGTCGCGCGGAGCAGGCCGCCGCCGAGCGCACGGAGGCGGAGCTGATCGAGGGCTACCTGCCACAGCAGCTCTCCGACGAGGAGCTGGCCGAGCTGGTCGACGCGGCGATCGCCGAGACCGGGGCCAGCGAGCCCAAGCAGATGGGCCAGGCGATGTCGGCGCTGATGCCAAAGGTCGGCGGGCGGGCCGACGGCAAGCGGGTCAGCGCGGCGGTGCGTGAGCGGCTTGGCGCGTAGGCAGCTGACCCTCGACAACACGGTCGCCGCCGAGCTGGCGGGCTCCGAGGACGCCGTCCTGCGCGAGCTGCGCGGTCACCTCGACTGCGACCTGCACCTGCGCGGCAACGTCCTGACCCTCGACGGCGAACCGGCCGACGTGCAGATGGCGGCGACGGTCGTCGACGAGCTGGTCGAGCTGATCGAGCAGGGCCACGAGGTGGCCCCGGGCACGATCGAAGCCGTGACCGGCGCTCTCGACGCCTCCGAGAGCCCGGCCGAGATCCTCGAGGACGTCGTCTGGCGCCACCGCAACACCAAAGTCGCGCCGAAGACGCTCAACCAGAAGCGCTACGTCGACTCGATCCGCAAGCACACGGTCACCTTCGGCATCGGCCCGGCCGGCACCGGCAAGACCTTCCTCGCCGTGGCGATGGCCGCCGCGGCGCTGGCCGAACGAGAGGTGCAGCGGATCATCCTCACCCGGCCCGCGGTCGAGGCCGGCGAGCGCCTCGGCTTCCTGCCCGGCGACATCCAGGCCAAGGTCGACCCCTACCTGCGACCGCTCTTCGACGCCCTCTTCGACATGCTCGACCCCGACCGCGTCAACGGCTACTTCGAGCGCGGCGTGATCGAGGTCGCGCCGCTGGCCTTCATGCGTGGACGTACCTTGAATGACTCCTTCGTCATCCTCGACGAGGCGCAGAACACCAGCCCCGAGCAGATGAAGATGTTCCTCACCCGGCTCGGCTTCAACTCGCGCATGGTGGTGACGGGAGACGTGACCCAGATCGACCTGCCGAGCGACCAGCGCTCCGGGCTGATCGCCGTGCGCGAGATCCTCGACCAGGTCAAGGACATCTCCTTCATCGAGTTCGGCGGCGAGGACGTCGTCCGTCACAAGCTGGTGCAGCGCATCGTCGCCGCCTACGGCGAGCACGGGAACCGCGAGCGGGCCGCGCGCGAACACGGGCCGACGCCGGGCTCTTGAGCGTCGACCTCTCGGACGTGCCTCGGGAGCTGCGCGAGCCGGTCGCTGCGGCCCTCGCCGCCTGTGAAGTCGCCGACGGCCACCTCGCGGTCGAGCTGGTCGGCGAGGACCGCATCCGTGAGCTGAACCGCGAGCACCGCGGCAGGGACGCGCCGACCGACGTGCTCGCCTTCCCGGTGGATGGGGCCGGCCCGGTCCCCGGCCCCCGTGAGCTCGGTGACGTCGCGATCTGCCCCGAGCACTGCGCCGACGTGACCGAGGCGGCCGTTCACGGAGTCATTCACCTCTGCGGCTACGACCACGAGACCGACGACGGCGAGATGCTCGCGCTGCAGGCCGAGGTCATGGCGGGGCTGGCGTGACGCGCGCCGGCTTCATCGGGCTCGCCGGGCGTCCCAACGTCGGCAAGTCGACCCTGGTCAACGCGATCGTCGGCAGCCACGTCGCGATCGTCTCCGGCCGCCCGCAGACCACCCGCCGGGCGATCCGCGGCATCCGCACCGACGCCGCGGCCGGCTGCCAGCTCGTCCTCGTCGACCTGCCGGGCGTGCAGCGGCCGCGCGACGTGCTCACCGAGCGCATGCAGAAGCGGGTCGAACGTGAGCTGGCAGACTCCGACGTAGCGCTGATCGTGATCAACGGCGAGGAGGGGGTCGGGCCCGGCGACCGCTTCATCGCCAGGGCGCTGGTCGAGGCCGGTGGCCGCCTGCCGACGATCTGCGCCGTGAACAAGGTCGACAGGACCAGGCCGAACGAGCTCGTCCCGGTCCTCGCAGAGGCCGCGGAGCTTGAGGGGGTGGACGAGGTTTTCCCGATCAGCGCCCGCGGCGGTGAGGGGCTCGACGCCCTCGTCGGGCGTTTGAGCGCGCTGGTCCCAGAGGGCCCGTACCTCTACCCGCCGGAGGATCACAGCGACCAGTCGAGCGAGGTGCTGCTGGCCGAGCTGATCCGCGAGCAGGTCCTCAACCGCACCCGGCAGGAGATCCCCCACTCGGTCGAGGTTGCGGTGAAGTCGGTCGAGCAGAAGGACGACCTGACTGTCGTCAGCGCCGAAATCTGGGCCGAGACCGAGTCGCAGAAGGGCATCCTGATCGGCAAGGGCGGCAGCAAGGTCGAGGAGATCGGCACCGCCGCGCGCCGCTCGCTCGAAGCTGAGTTAGAGGCGAAGGTTCATTTGGATCTCCAAGTTCGCGTGCGCGATCGGTGGCGGCGGGACGAGGGGCTGCTCGATCGGCTCGGGATCGAGTGAGGAGCGGGGGCGTCTC
The DNA here is from genome assembly GCA_036379955.1 of Solirubrobacterales bacterium. GTDB lineage: Bacteria > Actinomycetota > Thermoleophilia > Solirubrobacterales > 70-9 > VRUE01. The sequence goes on along the minus strand of DASVFR010000010.1, from coordinate 7,898 downwards.
CGCCCGGACAAGTCGCAGCGCTAATTAGCGCTGCGACTTTGAGTATCCGCCAGTTCGGAGACGCCCCCGCTCCTCACTCTGCGCCGGCCGGGTCGTGTTCGACTGCCATACGATGAAGCGATGTTCGAGCAGGTGAAATTCGACGAGCGCGGGCTGGTTCCCGTGGTCGCCCAGGACCACGCCAGCGGCGAGGTCCTGACGCTGGCCTACGCCAGCGAGGAGTCCCTGCGACTGACGGTCGAGACCGGGGAGCTGCACTTCTACAGCCGCTCGCGGGAGGAGATCTGGCGCAAGGGCGAAACCTCGGGAAACGTGCTCAAACTGCGCCAGCTCCGTCTCGACTGCGACGGCGACGCCATCGTCGCCCTGGTCGAGCCGACCGGTCCCGCCTGCCACACGGGCGAGCGGAGCTGCTTTTACCGTGGCATAGACGGCGAAAGCAGCGCTGACCCCGCTCTGCACGAGATGCTCGCCTCGTTGGAGCGCACTTTGCGCTCGCGGGCGGCCGAGCGTCCCGAGGGCTCCTACACGGTGGAGCTGCTCGACGACCCGGCCCTGATCGGCGAGAAGGTCGAGGAGGAGGCCGAGGAGGTCGTGCGCGCGGCGCGCGAGGAGTCCGACGAGCGGGTCGCCGAAGAGGCGGCCGACGTCCTCTACCACCTGGCCGTGCTGCTCGCCTCGCGCGAGGTGCCGCAGGCGGCAGTCATGGAAGTACTCAATGGCCGTCGCGGCTGATTCCGAGCTGAGGCTCGAGCCGACGCTCGAGCGGGCCCGCGAGCTGGCCGAGCAGGGTAACGTGGTGCCGGTCTGCGCCCGCTTCGCCGACGACTGCGAGACGCCGGTCTCGGCCTTCCTCAAGCTGCGCGCCGGCGAGCCCGAGGGCGCGCCCTGCTTCCTACTCGAGTCCGCCGAGCAGGGCCAGGTCGGCCGCTACTCCTTCGTCGGCTTCCGCCCCCGCGCCGTGCTGCGCTGGAGCGGCGGCGTCCTCTCCGAAGAGGGCGGCGAGACCCGGGAGGCGCCCGATCCCTACGCGGCGGTCGCCGAGCACCTCTCTCGTTTCCGCCCGGCTCCCGTGGAGGGCCTACCGCCGTTCAGCGGCGGCGCCGTGGGCTTCTTCGGCTATGACCTGGTCCGCACCGTGGAGCCGTTGGGCGAACCCAATACCGACCCGCTGGGGCTGCCCGACATGGCGCTGATGGTCACCGACTTAATGCTCGTCTTCGACCACCTGCGCCACGAGCTGACGATCATGGCCTGCGTATTCGCCGAGGACGAGGGCGGCGTCGATGCCGCCTACGAGCGCGCCGCCGCGACGATCGCCGAAGCCCGCCAGCGCCTGCGCGGCGCCGTTCCCGTCCCCGACCATCCGGTCCTCGCCGAGCCGCCCGAGTTCGCCTCCAACATGGGGCGCGAGGAGTTCGAAGGCGCGGTCGAGCGAATCGTCGAGTACGTCCACGCCGGCGACGCCTTCCAGGTCGTTCCCTCGCAGCGCTTCAGCGCGCCGGCTCCGGTCGAGGCCTTCTCGATCTACCGTGGCCTGCGCGTCGTCAACCCCTCGCCTTACATGTACTTCCTCGAGTTCGGCGACTTTCAGATCGCCGGCGCCTCGCCCGAGCCGCTCGTCAAGGTCAGCGGCCGGCGGGTCGAGACGCGGCCGATCGCCGGCACCTACCCGCGCGGCTCCGACGAGGAGGAGGACCGGCGCCTCGCCGAGCGCCTGGTCAACGACCCCAAGGAGCGCGCCGAGCACGTGATGCTGGTCGACCTCGGCCGCAACGACCTCGGCCGGGTGTGTCAGTACGGCACGGTCGAGGTCGACGAGCTGATGGTGGTCGAGACTTACTCGCACGTGCTGCACATCGTCAGCCAGGTCTCCGGGACTCTCAAAGGGGGAGTGGGCGCGATGGACGTCCTGCGCTCGGCGCTGCCCGCGGGCACTCTCTCCGGGGCGCCCAAGGTACGGGCGATGCAGATCATCGACGAGCTGGAGCCGGTCAAGCGCTGCTCCTACGGCGGCGCGATCGGCTATCTCTCCTGGGACGGCGACCTCGACACCGCGATCCACATCCGCACCGTCGTCGTCAAGGACGGCCAGATCCACGTCCAGGCCGGCGGCGGCACCGTCGCCGACGCCAAGCCGGCCTACGAGTACAACGAGTCCGTCAACAAGGCAAAGGCCGTCTTCCGCGCGGTTGAGCTGGCCTGCGCGCAACCGGACTGGACCTAGCCATGCGCGTCCTCGCGATCGACAACTACGACTCCTTCACCTACAACCTGGTCCAGTACCTGGGCGAGCTGGGCGCCGAGGTCGAGGTCGTGCGCAACGACGCGGCCACGGTGGACGAGCTGCTGGCGGGTGACGTCGACCGCCTCGTCGTCTCGCCCGGTCCCTGCACCCCGGCGGAGGCTGGCATCTCCAAGGAGGCGGTGCGCCGCTTCGCCGAAGCCGGCACGCCGGTCCTTGGCGTCTGCCTCGGGCACCAGTCGCTGGTCGAGGCCTTCGGCGGGCGCACGGTGCAGGGCGATCCGATCCACGGCAAGGACGCCGAGGTCGAGCACGACGGCCGCACGATCTTCGAGGGCCTGCCCAGTCCCCTGGTCGCCGGGCGCTACCACTCGCTGGTCGCCGACCCCGACCTGCCCGAGGCGCTGGAGCTGAGCGCCAGCTACGGCGATGTGGTGATGGGCGCCCGTCACCGCGAGCTGCCCGCCGAGGGTGTCCAGTTTCACCCCGAGTCGGTTCTCACCCCGCAGGGCAAGCACCTGCTCGCCAACTTCCTCGGGAGCCCGACATGAGCTTCCGGTGCGCCTTTTACGGGCATAGACCACATAAAGCGCACCGGAAGGGGGTGTTCGGCGAGTGACCCCCAACGACGTCGTCACGCGGGCGATCGACGCGGTCTGCGCCGGCGACCACTTGACCGCCGACCACGCGGCCACGGTGCTCGCCGAGATCATGGAGGGGCGCACGAGCGAGGTGCAGACGGGGGCCTTCCTGATCGCGCTGCGGGCGAAGGGGGAGACGGTGCCGGAGCTGGTCGGCCTCGCCCACACGATGCGTTCGCTCGCGACCCCGGTCTCCACCTCGCGCACCGATCTTGTCGACACCGCCGGCACCGGCGGCGGGCCCTCGACCTTCAACGTCTCGACCACCGCGGCGCTGGTTGCCGCCGCGGCCGGCTGCGCAGTCGCCAAGCACGGAAATCGTTCGAGCACGAGCAAGTGCGGCTCCGCCGACCTGCTCGAGGCGCTCGGGGTCAACATCGAGCTCGACCCCGAGCAGGTGGGTCGCTGCATCGAGGAGGTCGGCTTCGGCTTCATGTTCGCTCCCCGTCACCACAAGGCGATGGCCCACGTGGTCCCGGTGCGCAAGGAGCTGGCCGTGCGCACGATCTTCAACTTCCTCGGCCCGCTCACGAACCCGGCGGGGGCGAGGCGGCAGTTGCTCGGTGTCTCGGACCGCCACTACCAGGAGACGATCGCCGAGGCCCTGGTCGGCCTGGGCAGCGAGCGGGCGATGGTGGTCGCCGCCGAGGACGGGGTCGACGAGCTCTCGATCTCCGCCCGCACGCGCGTGATCGAGGTCCGCGACGGCCGCACCGAGGAGCACTTCGTCGAGCCCGGCGACTTCGGCTTCGCCGGGGCCGACCTCGATCGGGTCGCGGGTGGTGAGCCGGAGGAGAACGCCGCCGCCTCCCGCGCCGTGCTGGCCGGCGAGAAGGGCCCGCGCCGCGATCTCGTCCTGCTCAACGCCGGCGCCGCGATCTACGTCGGCGGCGGCGCGGAGACCCTCGCCGAGGGCGTCGAGGAGGCGGCGACCGCGGTCGACTCGGGCGCCGGCGTCGCTCTGCTCGAGCGCTTGGTCGCGGCGACCGCCGCCCCCGCCCTTTAGGCTTCCCCTGTCAAGTGGCAATGATCGAGCAGCTGATCTCGGTGGCGCGGGAAGGGGTGGAGGAGCGTCGCGGCCAGACGCCGCGGGCGGAGCTCGAATCCCTTCTGTTGAGACGCGGTCAGGACCGCCCTTTCAGCGAGGCTCTGGTGCGGCCCGGCCTCTCGCTGATTGCCGAGTTCAAGCGCCGCTCGCCTAGTGCCGGCGACATCTCCACCACCGCGACGGTGCCCGAGCAGGTCGGCGCTTACGAGCGCGGCGGAGCGGCGGCCCTCTCGGTTCTGACCGACGAGCGCCATTTCGGCGGCTCGCTCGAGGACCTGCGGGCCGCCCGCGCCGCCTGTGACCTGCCGATTCTGCGCAAGGACTTCGTCGTCGACCCCTACCAGCTCTACGAGGCGGCGGTGAACGGGGCGGACGCGGTGTTGCTGATCGTGCGTGCGCTGGACGACCGCACGCTGGCCGAGCTGTATGGGACGGCGCGGGACCTCGACCTCGACTGCCTCGTCGAGGTCCACGACGCCGACGAGCTGCAGCGGGCGCTGGAGATCGACGTCGACGTGATCGGCATCAACAACCGCGACCTCGACGACGGCTCGGTCGACGTCTCGCGGACCTACGAGCTGATGCCCGACGTGCCCGCCGGCAAGACGGTCGTCGCCGAGAGCGGTATCTCCGCCCGCGAGGAGCTGGAGGAGCTCGAACGGGTCGGGGTCGACGCGGTCCTGATCGGCAGCGCCCTGATGGTTTCTACGGACCCCGAGGCGAAGACGCGCGAGCTGACCGGCTCCGACGAAGGCACTCGCGAGCATCACCTCCCCTGAAGCCGAGCTTTTAGCGCTACCTTGAACATCGTTTAGGAATTACTGAGGAACGTTCCCTACCGTTCTCCACGATGCGACGCTTCTTCCGCACCCCGTTTGGCTCGGCGCTCATCGGCGGCGCCGTCGTCGCCGTCTTCGGTTGGGTGGCGATCGCTACCGGCCTGATCGAAGCGCAGAGCGATTCGTCGGCCACCGTTTCCGCCACGCTCGCGCCGCCGATCGCCGTCAAGGACAGCGGCGACGGCAACCTGGTCAACCAGATCTACAAACGCGACGGCCAGGGAGTCGCCTTCATCCAGGCGACCCAGGCTCCCGAAGAATCGACCTTCAACCCGTTCGGCGGCGAACCGGAAGGAGGAGGGGGAGGAGTCGCGACCGGCTCCGGCTTCCTGATCGACACCGAAGGCCACATCGTCACCAACAACCACGTGGTCGAAGGGGCGACGAAGGTCACCGTCAAGCTCGGCTCCGAGAACTCGAGCCATCCGGCGGAAGTCGTCGGCGCCGATCCGGCCTCCGACGTCGCCCTGCTCAAGGTCGACCTACCGGCGGACCAGCTCCATCCGCTCGCCCTCGGCGACTCCTCGAAGGTGCAGGTCGGTGACCCCGTGGTCGCGATCGGCAATCCCTTCGGCCTCGACCGCACGGTCACCAGCGGCATCGTCTCGGCGCTCCAGCGCCAGATCCAGGCCCCCAACGGCTTCTCGATCAACCACGTGATCCAGACCGACGCGGCGATCAATCCCGGCAACTCCGGCGGGCCGCTGATCGACTCCTCGGGCAGCGTGATCGGGATCAACTCCCAGATCCAGACCGGCGGCGGCAGCGGCGGCAACGTCGGCATCGGCTTCGCCGTGCCGATCAACACGGCGCGCGAAGTCGTCAAGCAGATCGAGACCAACGGCAAGGTCGAACACGCCTACATCGGGATCACCGGCGGCACGGTCACGCCGGCGATCGCCGAAGCGCTCAAACTTCCCACGAAGCAGGGCGTCCTGGTCAACGAAGTGGTCAAGGGCGGCCCCGCCGACAAGGCCGGGATCGAAGGGGGCGAAACCGAAGCGACGATCGAAGGAGCTCCCATCCGCCTCGGCGGCGACGTGATCACGGAAGTCGACGGCAAGCCGATCGCCTCGATGGAAGACCTGATCGACGCCATCGACGCGCACAAGCCCGGCGACGAGATGGAAGTCGCGCTGCTGCGCGGCAACGACGCCGAAGAAAAGACCGTCACGGTCAAGCTCGGCACGCGGCCAGCCTCGATCGAAGAAGCGAAAAACGGTTAGGCGGGTGGCGCGCGGACGCCGCTGAGGAAAGCTTGGCTGGCGTACCCTGGAGGCGTGAGGGTCAAGATTTGTGGGATCACTAATTTGGACGATGCGGCCGAGGCTGTGCAGCTGGGGGCTTGGGCTATTGGGTTGATCCACTACGACCGGAGCCCGCGGGCGGTGGAGGCGGCCGAGGCGGTGGCGATCGCGGCGGCGTTCCGGCGCAAGTGCGAGGTGGTGGGGGTGTTCGTCAATCCCGAGCTCGACCAGGTGGTCAAGGCGGTCGAGGACGCGAGCCTGACGATGGTGCAGCTGAACGGGGTCGAGGGCCCGCAGCTCTGCGCCGAGGTGGCGCGGCGCACGGGAGTGAAGGTGATCAAGGCGATCCACGTCGCCAGCGCTGCGGAGATCCACGGCGCCGAGGCCTACCGCACCGATTTCCACCTCTTCGACAAGAAGGGAAGGGGCCTTTGGGGCGGGACCGGCGAGAGCTTCGACTGGGGCCTGCTGCGCGAGCACCGCTCCGAGGTGCCGGCGATCGTCGCCGGCGGCCTGCGCCCCGACAACGTCGCCGCCGCGATCGAGCTGACCCACCCCTACGCGGTCGACGTGGCGAGCGGGGTCGAGGCCGAGCCGGGTCGCAAGGACCACGCGGCGATGGCGGCCTTCTTCGAGGCGGCGAAGGCCGCTAGCGTGCCCTCGGCATGAGCGCGGTCGAAGAGCGGTTCGGGCCGTACGGCGGCCGCTACGTTCCCGAGACGCTGATCGCGGCGCTCGACGAGCTGACCGCGGCCTGGGCGGAGGCGCGCGAGGACCCCGCCTTCTGCGAGCGGTTGACCCAGCTACACCGCGACTTCATCGGCCGCCCGACCCCGCTCTACCGGGCCGAGCGGCTCTCCGAGCGGGTGGGGCGGGCGGTCTACCTCAAGCGCGAGGACCTCGCTCACACCGGCGCCCACAAGATCAACAACGCGGTCGGCCAGGTGCTGCTCGCGCAGCGCATGGGCAAGCCGCGGATCATCGCCGAGACCGGCGCCGGCCAGCACGGCGTCGCGACCGCGACCGCCTGCGCCCTGCTCGGCCTTGAGTGCGTCGTCTACATGGGCTCCGAGGACATCCGCCGCCAGAAGCCGAACGTCGAGCGGATGGGCCTGCTCGGCGCCGAGGTCGTGCCGGTCGAGGCCGGCGCCCGCACGCTGAAGGAGGCGGTCAGCGCCGCGATCCGCGACTGGGTCGCCAACGTCGCGACGACGCACTACGTGATCGGCTCCGCAGTCGGGCCGGCGCCGTTTCCCGCCCTCGTCCGCGACCTGCAGACGGTGATCGGCGAGGAGGCGCGCGGGCAGGCGCTCGCCGCCGAGGGCAAGCTGCCGGCGCGCGTGATCGCCTGCGTCGGCGGCGGCTCGAACTCGATCGGCATCTTCACGCCGTTCGTCGAGGACGCCGCCGTGGAGCTGATCGGGGTCGAGGCCGCGGGCGAGGGCCTCGACGGCGACCGGCACGGCGCCTCGCTCGGCAAGGGCACGACCGGCGTCCTGCATGGCTCGCTCTCCTCGATTATCGCCGACGAAGAGGGTCAGATCTTGGAGGCGCACTCGATCTCGGCGGGCCTCGATTACCCCGGTGTGGGACCCGAGCACGCGTGGCTCAGGGACACGGGTCGGGCGAGCTACTTCTCGGTAACGGATGAGCAGGCGTTGGAGGCCTTCGCGACCCTCTCTCGTCTGGAGGGCATCATCCCGGCGCTCGAGTCGTCCCATGCGATCGCCTGGTTGTTGGAGAACGGCGGCGACGGCTACGACGTCCTGTGTTTGTCAGGTCGAGGCGACAAGGATTTGGCCGAGGTCTTGAGCCAGACCGGCAGCGGCAAGGGAGTCGGGGGATGACTCGACAGATCCTCTCCGGCTGTTGCTCTGG
>DASVFR010000009.1:0-59067 GCA_036379955.1 Solirubrobacterales bacterium | reverse complement strand
CGAAAAGCGCTCCATATCAGCGCTTTTCGGCCCATCGGCCCCAGAGTCCGCCTGTGGCTTACCGCGGCGCAGCATCGTGCTGGTCGATTCCCAGGCGATGCGGCGGCCGCTGAGGACTTTGGTGAGGAGGGAGAAGGTCTGGCCGCGGGGATGGGGCTTCAGCTTGGTCGGCTTGACCTTGATCGTCAGTTCCTCGTCGAGGCCGATCGGGCGGCGCTGCTCGATCCGGTTCTCGACGTGGACGAGGCCGACGGCGCCGAAGGGGAAGGACCCATCCGCCATCACCGCCATGTGCAGGGGGAAGGCGAGCACCATCGGGTAGGTGGGAGGGAGAAGATCGCGCAGGGCGAAGCCGCAGACCCGCGCGTAGGCGGCGATCTTCTCGGGGTCGGGGCGGACGCCGGGCAGCTCCAGCTCGATCTCGGGGATCTCCTCGCCGCGGCCGGGGAAGAAGGGCAGCAGCGAGACGCCGGGGACCATCGGCGCGGCGGCGCGCGCGTAGAGCGGCAGGATGCTCGGCGAGCTCTGCAGGGTCCGCGTCTCCATCACGCCCCCAGCAGGCTCTGCCCGCAGACGCGGACGACGTTGCCGTTGACTCCGGTCGAGGCCGGGCTCGCGAACCAGGCGATCGTCTCGGCGACGTCGACCGGCAGCCCGCCCTGCGACATGCTGTTCATCCGCCGCCCTGCTTCGCGCACGCCGATCGGCATCGCGTCGGTCATCCGCGTCTCGATGAAACCGGGGGCGACCGCGTTGATCGTCGCCTTGCGCTTGGCCAGCTCGGGCGCCAGCGCCTCGACCATGCCGATCACGCCCGCCTTCGAGGTCGCGTAGTTGGTCTGTCCCGAGTTGCCGGCGACCCCGCTCATCGAGGAGACGCAGACGATGCGACCGTTGTCGCGGAGCAGCCCCCGCTCCAGCAGCTCGTCGTCGATCCGCTCCTCGCTGGAGAGGTTGATCTCCATCAGCGACGTCCAGCGATCCTCCGGCATCTTGGCGATCGTGCGGTCGCGGGTGACGCCGGCGTTGTGGACGACGACGTCGACGCCGCCGGCGAGCTCTTTGGCAATCCGTTGCGGCGCCTCCTCGTCGGTGATGTCGACCTCGATCGTCTCGGCGTCGAGGCGCTTGGCGACCTTGGCCAGATCGGGAGCCAGGGCGGGGACGTCGAGCAGGACGAGGCCAGCGCCGTCGCGGTGCAGGGTCTCGGCGATCGCCTCGCCGATGCCGCGCGAGGCGCCGGTGATCAGCGCGATCTTGCCGTCGAGCGGCAGCGACCAGTCGATCGTCGCCGCCTTGGCTACCGGAGCGCCGACCTCGACCACCTGCCCGGAGACGTAGGCGGAGCGGGGCGAGAGGAGGAAGCGCAGGGTCGAGTCGAGCTGGTCCTCGGCGCCCTCGGCGACGTGGACGAGCTGCACCGCGATGCCGCGGCCGATCTCCTTGCCGAGCGAGCGGGTGAAGCCCTCGAGCGCGCGCTGCGCGGTCGCGGCGCGCGCCGGCAGGCCGGCCGGCGGCGTGCCGAGGACGACGACCCGACCGGAGGTCTGGACGCGCTTGACGTTCGGATAGAAGAAGCGCTGCAGCTCGACCAGCTGGGTCGAGTCGAAGATCCCGGTGGCGTCGAAGACGAGTGCCTTTACCGGCGAGTCGGACTTCTCGGGCCGCGGCGCGCCGAGCTCGCCGAGCAGGCGCTCGAGCTGCTTGCCGAGACGGCCGCCGGGAGCGCCGCCGGCCAGCACGGCACCGGAGACCTCCGCTCCGTGCGAGGCCCGGCGCTCGAGCTCGACCGGTCGCGGCAGGCCCACGCGCGGAGCGACCAGACGGCCCGGGGGAGAATTGACGACGCGCGAGTAGAGGTCGCTCATCGCCACCCCACCTCCTTCCGGTGCGCTTTATGTGGTTTATGACCGTAAAAGGCGCACCGGAAGCTCATTTTCTGGCTCCTTCCGGGCCTTCGAGGATGGCGACGACGCCCTGGCCGGCGGCGGCGCAGATGCTGATCGCGCCGCGGCCGCCACCGCGCTCGCTCAGCTCCTTGGCGAGGGCGGCGACGATCCGCCCGCCGGTCGCGGCGAACGGGTGGCCGGCGGCGAGCGAGCCGCCGTTGACGTTGAGCTTCTTGCGGTCGATCGCGCCGAGCGGCGCCTCGCGCCCGAGCCGCTCGCGGCAGAAGGACTCGTCCTCCCAGGCCTTAAGCGTGCAGAGCACCTGCGCGGCGAAGGCCTCGTGGATCTCGTAGAGGTCGAAGTCCTGGAGGGCGAGACCGGCGCGGTCGAGCATCGTCGGCATCGCGTAGGCGGGCGCCATCAGCAGGCCCTCTCGCTTGTGGTCGTGGTCGACGGCCGCGGTCTGGCCCTCGGCGAAGTAGGCGAGGACCGGCAGGTCGTGCTCCTTCGCCCACTCCTCGCTGGCGAGTAGCACCGCCGAGGCGCCGTCGCTGAGCGGGGTCGAGTTGGCGGCGGTCATCGTTCCCTCCTCGCCGCCGAAGACCGGGCCGAGCTTGGCCAGCTTCTCCGGCGTCGAATCCGGCCGCAGGTTCTGGTCGCGCTCGAGGCCGAGGTAGGGGTTGACGAGATCGTCGAGGAAGCCACGCTCGTAGGCGGCGGCGAGCTTATGGTGGCTGGCGACCGCGAGCTCGTCCTGCTCCTCGCGCGACACTTCCCACTCGGCGGCCATGATCGCGCAGTGCTCGCCCATCGAGAGGCCTGTGCGGGGCTCCTCGTTGCGTGGGATCGAGGGGACGAGGTGAGTGGGGCGGACCCTGGTCAGCTGGCGCACCCGGCCGAGGTTCGACTTCTCGCGGTTGGCGTCGAGCAGGATCTCGCGCAGATCCTCGTTGAGGCCGATCGGCGCGTCGGAGGTGGTGTCGGCGCCGCAGGCGATGCCGGCGTCGATCTGGCCGAGGGCGATCTTGTTGGCGACGAGGATCGTCGTCTCCAGGCCGGTGCCGCAGGCCTGCTGCACGTCATAGGCGGGGGTCTCGGGCGCAAGCCGCGTGCCGAGCACGCTCTCGCGGGTCAAGTCGCGGTCGCGCGAGTGCTTGAGCACCGCGCCGCCGGCGACCTCGCCCAGCCTCTCGCCCTCGAGGGAGAAGCGGCTGATGAGCCCATCCAGGGTTGCCGTGAGCATGTCTTGGTTGGAAGCGCGCGAATAGACGGAATTCGAGCGCGCAAAGGGAATCCGGTTGCCGCCGACGACGGCAACGCGGCGAGGCTTATCGATCAAGGAAGGTCAACCTTTCGTTACAGGGATCGATGTAGAGATTAACGAGACATCGATCAGTGTCAAGGTCCAATCTACCCCCGTGACGCTCCGCACACACTGACTTCGTCTTTCGTTCCGGATAGCGGAACAAAAGACGAAGTCAGCACTTGAGGACGCCGGGTGGGGTGCCCTCCCGAACTGGTGGATACTCAAAAAGGCGGCCTAATTAGGCCGCCTTTTGTCAGGACGGGAGAGCACCCCACCCGGCGCCTCGACTGGCTACGCCTCGGAGAAACCGAGCCGCGCGTATACGCGACGCAGAGGTTTCGGGGCCCACCAGTTCCACTCGCCGAAGAGACGCATCAGGGAGGGGACTAGGAGGGCGCGGACGATGGTGGCGTCGATCATCACGCCGAAGGCCATCCCGATCGCGATCTGCTTGACGAAGAAGACGGAGCTGACGCCGAAGGCGAGGAAGACGATCGCGATCGCCACCGCGGCAGCGGTGATCACGCGGCCGGTACGGCCGATGCCGACCGCGACCGCCTCCTCGTTGGAGTCGCCGGCGTCGTGGCGCTCCTTGATCCGCGCCATCACCAGCACCGCGTAGTCGGTCGCCAGGCCGAAGATCACGGCGAAGAGGAAGACGAGGCTGGTCACCTCGATCGCCGCCGGCCCCGTGTAGCCGAGCGGGCCGTCGAGCCAGCCGTCCTGGAAGGCGAGGACGAGGATGCCGAGCGTCGCGCCCAGGGTCAGCGAGTTCATCACCAGCGTCTTCAGCGGCAGCAGCACCGAGCCGGTGAGCAGGAAGAGGACGAGGATCGTGGTCAGGGCGATGATCGCGACGACCAGCGGCGCGTGTTCGATCAGGCTCTGCTTCTGGTCGATGAAGCGGGCTGAGTTGCCGGAGACGAGGACGCTGGCGGAGCCAGGCGGCTCGAGCCCGCGGATCTCGCGCACGGCGTCCTGGGAGGCGTTCGAGAGAGCCGGCTGGGCGAGGGCGAAGTTGGCGTAGGCGACGTCGCCGGGGGTGCGCACGAAGGGAGCGCCGCCGACCACGTCGCCGACCCCTTCGATTCGTTTGTGGAAGGCGACGAGCTGGGCGTCGCCGGCGCGACCGTCGACGGCGACGGTGACCGCCTCGGTCACGTCGCGTGGGTAGTGCGCTTCCAGATAGCGGTAGGCGTCGTAGGAGGGCTTGCCCGGCGGGACCGCTTCCGCGCTCGGCCCGGTCAGCGTGGTCCAGAGCAGGGGGGCGGCCGCGGCGAGCAGCAGCGCCGAGCTGGTCAGCGCCACCGCGACCGGCCGCCGCATCACCCCGCGCGCGAGCCGGTACCAGCCGTCGGAGGTGTCCGAGACGGCGCCGCCGCGGCGGATCGAGAGCGCGTCGATGCGGGTGCCGAGCAGCGCCAGCAGCGACGGCACGACGAGGATCGCAATCACGGAGGAGAGCACGGCGACCGAGGCGCCGGCGACGGCCATCGAGTAGAGGAAGCGCTGCGGCATGACGACCAGAGCCGCCATCGCCGCGGCGACCGTCATCCCCGAGAAGGCGGCGGTGCGCCCGGCGGTCGTCACCGTGCGCCGGTGCACCTCACGCGTCGCGCCGTCGCGCTCGAGCTCCTCGCGATATCGCGAGACCATCAGCAGCGCGTAGTCGACCGCGAGCCCGAGGCTGAGGCCGGTGGCGACGTTGAGGGCGAAGACCGAGGTGTCGACGAAGCCCGACATGATCCGCAGCACGAGCAGCGTGCCGACGATCGAGATGCCGCCGATCAGGAGCGGGATCCCGGCCGCGACGACGCCGCGGAAGACGAAGAGGAGGAAGAGCGCCAGCACCGGGAAGGCGATCAGCTCGGCCTTGGTCAGGTCCTCGCGGGTCTGGTCGTTGGTCTCGTTGAAGCCCTGGGCGAAGCCGCCCTCGGCGACGTCGAGCGGGCTGGCGTCGGCGAGCTTCTTCACCCGTTCGGCGGCGATGCCCCCCGAGTCCTCGACGTCGTTGGTCGAGAGGTCGCCGGCGATCGCCAGCGATTCGCCGTCCTTGGCTATCAGCGCGGCGCCGGCGCGGGGTTCGCGCAGCGGGTTGACGACGTGGCCGACGTACTCGACCTTTGCCATGCCGGCGGCGAGCTGGTCGACCTCGCGCCGCACGGTGGGGTCGGCGAGGTCGAGGGGGCCGCCATCGGGCGAGCGGACGACGAGGACGATCGCCGGGTTGGGGTCGTAGCCGAGCGAGTCGCGCAGGACCCGCGTTGCTTCCTCGCTCTCGGAGCTCGGATCGGTGAAGCCGGCGGCCTTCAGATGATGCTCGACGTCGTGACCGAAGAAGACGGCAAGCAGGGCGAACGCCCCGACCACGGCGAGAACCTGCTTGGGCCGCGTCCAGGTCAGGTCGGCGATCCGGTTCATCATCGGTTCAACGCGTGGGTCGGGGTGGACGTGAGAGCACCAATGCGCGGAGACTGTACCAGAATTCCAAGTATGTACTTTGAACTTCAAATTGAGTGATAGAATCCGAGCCGTGACGCGTCGCAACTACGGCCAGGCCTGCAGCCTCGCCGGCGCTCTCGACCGCATCGGAGAGCGCTGGTCGCTGCTGATCGTCCGCGAGCTCCTGCTCGGCCCGCTGCGCTTCTCCGAACTCGACCGGGCGGTCGGCGGCGCTCCGACCGACGTGCTGACCAAACGGCTGCGCGACCTCGAGGGCGAAGGCATCGTCCGCCGCCGCGAGCTCGACGCGCCGGCGTCGGGCGTCGTCTACGAGCTGACCGAGCTCGGTCAGGGCCTCGAGCGGCCGATCCTCGAGCTCGCCCGCTGGGGCCTCAACTTCTTCCGCATCGACGAGGTCGACGAGATCGGGGCCTCCTGGCTGCCCAACTCGCTGCGGGTGATCCTGCAGCCGCCCCCGGAGGTCGAGATGACGGTGCAGCTGCGCAGCGGCGGCAACGGCTTCCACCTGCGGATAGCCGACGGCTGGATCGCCGCTGAGCGCGGCGAGGAGGCCACCCCGGACCTCATCCTCTCCGGCGACCCGCGTGCGGTGATCTCGCTGCTCGTGGTCGGCGACGAGGCGCCCGAGAGCGAGGGCGTCGAGGTCGAGGGGGGGCGCGCCGCGCTCGAGCGCCTGCGGGAGATGGTCGAGCTGCCGCCCCGCCTGCTCGGCGAAGCGCTCGACGAGGCCGCCGCTACCGCTCGTACAGCTTGACGACGCGGACGCTGCCCTCGGGGGCGGCGTCGACGCAGAGGTTGCAGAGGACGCACTCGTCGAGGTTGCGCTCGACGATCTCGACCCCGGCATCGGTCGCCGCAAAGATGTCGACCGGGCAGACTTCCTCCAGCTTGCGGGCGAGCTCGGCGTCGCCGGCAACAGCGGCGTCGACCTCGACGTCGATGAAGACCTTGCTCAGCGTCTCGCTCACGCCGTCACCCCCAGCTTCTCCTTGATCGCGTCGGGGATCTCGTCGATTCGCTCGACCACGCGGATGCCGGCGGCTTCGAGCCGGGCGATCTTCTGCGTCGCCGTGTCCTCGGCGCCCTCGACGATCGTGCCGGCGTGGCCGAAGCTCATTCCCTTCATCTCCTCGTCGTCCATGAACTTGCCGGCCATGAAGGCGACGATCGGCAGGCGCGAGTCGTTGTCCTTGACCCATTCGGCGAGCTGTGCCTCCATGCGGCCGCCGGGCTCGGTGTAGATGACGATCGCCTGCGTCTGCTCGTCGGCCTCGAAGTAGGGCATCAGCTCGGCGTAGGTGGAGCCGATGATCGCGTCGCCGCCGATCGAGACGGCGGTGGAGACGCCGAGGCCGGCCTGGGTCAGCGAGGAGGAGATCTCCGTCGTCATCCCGCCGGAGCGGCTCATCACGCCGACCGGGCCGGGCGCGTAGGCCTTGGCCGCATCCTTGGCGGGGCCGCCGATGCCGCCCATCTTGCAGACCTCGGGCACGATCAGGCCGAGGCAGTTGGGGCCGATGATGCGGGCGCCGCGCATCTCGGCGAGCTCGACCATCTGGGCGACGTCGCGGCGCGGGATGCGCTCGGTGACGACGACGATCAGCTCGATCCCGTTCTCGATCGCCTCCAGCACGGCGTCCTTGGTGAAGGCGGGGGGGACGGTGACGACCGAGCCGTCGATCGGGCCGCCGTGGTGCTCGACCGCCTGGGCGACGGTGTCGAAGACCGGCACGCCGTGCACCTCGCGACCCTTGCGCCCCGGCGTTACGCCGCCGACGACCTTGGAGCCGTAGTCGAGGCACTCCCTGGTCAGGTTGACCGCCTCGCGGCCGGTGATGCCCTGGACGATGAAGGTCGTCTCCTTGGAGAGCAGGATGCTCACGCCGGCTCCTCCTCGCCCTCGAAGTAGTCGACCTGATCGGCGAGACGGAAATGGGCCCAGATCCCGCCGCCCTCCGGGGGCCGCTCGCAGGCTGCGATCGTCTGCGAGTCGGGACGCACGATGATGTCGGTCTGCTGGTTGGAGACCGCCAGGAAGCGAACGGGCTTCTCGGTGCGATTGACGATCTGGTGCGCGCCCTCCTCGCCGCAGGGAAAGGAGACGACCTCTCCCTCGGCGAGATCGCGCCATCCATCCGGGGTGCGAAGAGACGGCGCGCCGTCGAGCACGATCAGCAGCTCCTCCTCGGCTACGTGCCAGTGATATGGATAGGCGGCCTGGCCCTCGGGCAGCTCCCAGAGGCTTGCCCCGACCTTCTTGCTGCCCACCTGGCGCCCTATGCGGGCTCGCGAGCAGTTGAAGCCCGGGTGTTCCCGCCCCTCATCGAAAACCGGCTCCTTGATCGTTACCGAGCTCATGCGGGCGCCCCTTGGATCTTCGAGACGGCGCGGCCGGCGGCCTCCCACATCGAGACCGAGCGGTCGCAATACTCGACGCCGTAGCGCTCGAGGATCTTGAAGCCCTCCTCCTCCCAGGCGCCGGGGATGCGGAAGATCGCGATCGTCTCGCCGGGGTCCTTGTCCAGCTCGAGGCAGGCCTTGATCACGCCGCGGGCGACGATGTCGACGCGGGTGTTGGAGACGATCGACATCATCACCGCGATCTTCTCGACGCCGTCCTTCTCCAGCACCTCCCTGGCCAGGCCACAGGCCTTGGCGACCGAGGGGTTGCCGCCGATCTCGGAGTAGTTGGCCGGCTTGCCGCCCTGGCTGCGCACCGCGTCGGTCAGCGTCAGCGAGCCGCCGCCGGCGCCGATCACGAGGCCGAGGTTGCCGGTGAAGCCGTGGTCCTTGCCCTGGATCACGCCGCGATGGTCGGCGGCGTCGATCGCGGCGACGTTGCGCTCGAAGGCGGAGGGCTCATACGTCTCGCGCGTGTCCTCCTCGGCGATCTCGAGCTCCTTGCGCAGCAGGCCCTTCTGGCGGCCGACCGCCTCGTTCTCCATCTCCATGTGGGCGTCGAGGGCGACGAAGCTGCCGTCCTCGAGCTCGGCGAGCGGGTTGATCTCGGCCAGGGTCATGTCGTTGTCGCGGAAGAGGCGGGCGAGTCGGGCGAGGATCGGCGTCGCCCGGTTCAGCTGCGAGCCGGTGACGCCGGTCGCGGCGACGACCTGCTTGGCCTCGAAGTCGGCGATCGGCAGCAGGTTGGAGACGTGGCCGCGGCCGACGTGGTCGGGATGGGTCTCGGCGACCTCCTCGATGTCGATGCCGCCCATGTCGCTGAACAGCATCAGCGGCTTCTTCGCGGTGCCGTCCCAGACGACGCTTGCGTAGTACTCCTGCTTGACCTCGGCCCTTGGGTCGACCAGCACTCCGCGCGGCATGTGGCCGTTGATCTCGAGCTTCAGGATCTCCTCGGCGTGGGCGGCGGCCTCCTCCGGCGTGTCGGCGAACTTGACTCCGCCGGCCTTCATCCGGCCGCCGCTCAGCACCTGCGACTTGATCACCACCGGGCCGCCGATCTCTTCGGCGGCCTCGCGAGCTTGCTCGGCGGTCGTGCAGAAGCCGTACTTGGTGACCGGGATCCCGGCCAGCTCGACGATCTTGCGCGCCTCGTACTCGAAGAACCTCATCAGCGGCGCGGAACCCTATCCAAACCGGCGCTCGCCCAAGTGCGTCGCAGCGCGTCGTGGACCCGGGAGGACGCCTTTCCCGCGCCCCGCAGGTCGGCCCCGTCGAGCGCGCACACCCGCTCGACGCCGCGCAGGGAGCCGGTTAGGAACACCTCGTCGGCCCTGACTAAGTCCTCGCGCAGGAGCGCCGCTTCGCGCACCTCGAAGCCGGCCTCGGCAGCGACCTGCATCGCGCGGGCGCGAGCGATCCCGGGCAGGATGCGTCCATCGGTAGGCGGCGTGACGAGGGTGCGGCCGAAGGCTGCGAAGGCGTTGGCGCGCGAGGCCTCGAGCAGCCTCCCGTCCCAGTCGAAGACCAGGGGGACGGCCCCGCCCCCCGAATCGGCGCAGGTCTCGTCGAGAAGCGCGCGATCGGCCCACTTGTGCCCGCCGAGGCCGCCGGGCAGGACGACGGCGCGGGTCTCGACTTCGGGCGGTGTCGGCGGCAAGACTTGCCGGGGATCGATCGCGACCGGCGCGACCACGGTGGCGAAGGCGTCGCCGGCATCCGGCGCGACGGTAATCCGAAGTCCGCCGCGGGCGATCCCGGCCGCCGCCGCCTCGATCTCGTCGGCCAGCTCGAGTGCTTGCCCTCGGTGGGGGAAGAGGGCATCGAGGCTGGCGCTAAGCCGGGCCAGATGGGCGCCCAGCTCGACGGGCTCGCCATCGAGGACGAGCAGGGTCTCGAAGACCCCCCGTTGACGATCGGGCCGGCGCTGCGCTGACGACACGCCCGCATTGTGGCAACCTCGCCGCCTTCCTCTCCATCGGAGATGCGTTGAAGACCCTGCTGATCGACAACTACGACTCCTTCACCTACAACCTCTTCCAGCTGCTGGGAGAGGTCAACGGCGTGGAGCCGATCGTCGTGCGCAACGACGAGGTGTCCTGGGCCGAGCTGGAGGAACTCCCCTTCGACAACGTCGTGATCTCGCCGGGGCCGGGTCGCCCCGAGCGGCCGCGAGACTTCGGCGTCTGCGCCGAGGTCATCCGGCGCAGCGAGTTGCCGCTGTTAGGCGTCTGCCTGGGTCATCAGGGCCTGGCGACCGTCTGCGGCGGAGCCGTCTCCGCTGCTCCCGAGCCGATGCACGGGAGGCTCGGCACGGTCGTCCACGACGGCTCGGCTCTCTTTGCCGGCATCCCGCGCGAGTTCGAAGCCGTGCGCTACCACTCGCTCTGCGTTGACGAGCCTTTGCCTGAAGAGCTGGAAGCGGTCGCCTGGGGCGAGGACGGGGTCGTCATGGCGCTACGGCATCGTGCGCGGCCTCACTGGGGGGTCCAGTTTCACCCTGAGTCGGTCTGTGCCGAGCATGGGCGGCGGTTGGTCGAGAACTTCCGGGATCTGAGCGTTGGGGCGCTCGGGGGGGCGAGCTTGGGGTGTGGGGGCCGGCCCGGGCACCCCCTCCAAAACGGGCGGCCGGAGGCCGCGCTTGAGTGTTTTGGAGAGGGCGCCCGGGCCGCCTCGACGGTCCGGTTCGTCTTCGAGCGGATCGACGCTGAGATCGATTCGGAGGCGGCCTTCGTGGCGTTGTACGGAAACAGCGCGAGCGCGTTCTGGCTGGACAGCAGCGGCGGGGAGGGCGAGCGGGCTCGGTTCTCGTTCATGGGGGATGCGAGCGGGCCGCTGGGGGCCCAGATCTCTTACGACGTCGAGCCTCGAGAGGTGCGGGTCGAGCGAGAGGGGGACGTAGAGCTTCGGGGGGAATCGATCTTCGATTACCTGGAGCGCGAGCTGGAGAGCTTGCGTCTGCCGGAGACCGGGCTGCCGTTCGAGTTCGCGTGCGGGTTCGTCGGTTACTTCGGCTACGAGCTGAAGGCGGAGTGCGGGGGGGAGGCGGCGCACTCATCTCCCTATCCCGACGCCGCGTTCGTGTTCGCGGACAGGCTGATTGCCTTCGATCGCGTCGAGAGGTGCGCCTACCTGGTCTGCCTCGTTGAAGCGGGAGGCGAAGAGCAAGCCGAGCGGTGGATCGAGGCGACCAGGGGTCGATTGGTCTCGCTGCCGGCGGTCGAGGAGCTTGACGTGTATGACGAGCTTGGGTCGTCGAACTTCGAGCTTGCCCGGGATCGGGAGCGTTACCTGGTCGACATCGAGGAGTGCAGGCGGCTCCTCGCCGAGGGGGAGAGCTATGAGGTTTGCTTGACGAGCCGGGTTCGGGGCGAGGTCGACGTCGATCCGCTGGCGCTGTACCGGCGGCTGCGGCGGGTCAATCCGGCGCCCTTCTCGGCCTTCCTGCGCTTCGGCGAGCTAGCCGTGCTCAGCTCCTCGCCGGAGCGGTTTCTGCGGGTTGGGCGCGACGGGGAGGTGGAGGCGAGGCCGATCAAGGGAACGAGCCGGCGGGGCGAGACGCCGGACGAGGACGCTCTCCTCGCCGAGAAGCTGCGGTGCGACGGGAAGAGCCGCGCCGAGAACCTGATGATCGCCGACCTGCTGCGCAACGACCTCGGCTCGGTCTGTGAGGTCGGCAGCGTGCGGGTGCCGCGCCTGATGGAGGTCGAGGGCTACGAGACCGTCCACCAGCTGGTCACCACCGTCCGCGGCCGCCTGCGCCCCGAGCTCGAGGCGCTCGATTGCGTGCGGGCCTGCTTCCCGCCCGGCTCGATGACCGGGGCGCCGAAGCGGAGGACGATGGCGATCCTCGACCGGCTCGAGGGCGAGGCGCGCGGCCTCTACTCCGGGGCGTTTGGATATCTCGGCCTCGGCGGCGGCTGCGACCTCGGCGTCGCGATCCGGACGATCGTGGTCGAGGGGGGGACGGCGACGATCGGCGCCGGCGGCGCGATCGTCGCTCAGTCCGATTCCAATGCGGAGTACGAGGAGATGCTGCTCAAGGTGCGGGCGCCGCTGCGCGCCCTCGATCCAAGCGCTCGGCTGGCCGCCCTGCGGGGGTCGGCAGTCGCCTGACCGGTGGCTTCGGTAGCCTCGCGCGGATTCTGAGGAAACCTTCACAAACGACTATCGCTCGGAGCGGTGCGCTGCTCACCCTCGTTGCGCTCGTCGGCACAGTCGGCGTTGGCTGCGGCGAAACGGTGATCGACAGCGCCAAGGCCGAGGCGGCGCTCGAACAGAACGTCGAGCAGGCCACCAATCGCAAAGTCTCCTCGGTCGACTGCCCCTCGGACGTCGAGGTGAAGGCCGGAGCGACCTTCGATTGCACGGTGAGCTACGCCGGTGGCGAGCGCGAAGTCGCGACGCTCGAAATCCGCAACTCGGACGCCGACGTGTCGGTGACAAATCTGCAACCCGAAAGGACGGGCGAACACGAATGACGGTCTCGAAGCGACTCCTACGCACGCTCTCGCTTACCCTCGCGACCATCGCTTTCGCGATCGGCGTCGGGCAGGCCACCGCGAGCGCCTCTGTCTGCGGCGAATCGACGCGTGCGCCCGCGCAGCTGACGGCGCATCAGCTGCGGACCTCGGTGCTCTGCCTCGTCAACCGCGCCCGCGAACGCCATGGCCTGCGCCGGCTTCGCTTCAACCGGAAACTGCGTGAGTCGGCGACCGCTCACTCGCACGTGATGATCGCCAGCGGCCTCTTCTCCCACGACGGTCCCGGCGGCAGCACCGTGACCAGCCGCGTGACCCGGTCCGGGTATCTGTCCCACGCCTCCCACTACTTCGTTGCCGAGAACATCGGCGCGGGGCTGGGCCGGGCCTACGGCTCGCCTTCCGGCATGGTGCGGCTCTGGATGCACAGCCCGCCGCACCGGGCGAACATCCTCGATCCGAGCCTGCACGACTTCGGCGTCGGGATCGCCCGCGGCGACGTCCTCACGGGGTCCTCGCGGGGCGTCACCTATACGCTCGTCTTCGGCGCCCGCGGCTGACTGCGGCGAGCTTCTACGGACCCGGCTCCGGGGCCGATAAGTAGAGTGCCGGAGATGAGCCCTATGACTACGGCCGAAACGCCGACCACGCATGCAAAGCTCCTCGACTGGGTCGGGGAGATCGCCGATCTGACCGAACCGGACTCCATTTATTGGTGCGACGGCAGCGCTGAGGAGTACGACAAGCTCGCCCAGGCCCTGATCGAGGCGGGCACCTTCGAGCGCCTCTCCGACGCGAAGCGTCCCAACTCGTATCTCGCCCTCTCCGATCCCGCCGACGTGGCGCGGGTGGAAGACCGCACATTCATCTGCTCCGAGCGCGAGGCGGATGCCGGGCCCACCAACAACTGGCGCGATCCCGCCGAGATGCGGGGGACGCTGAACGGTCTCTTCGAAGGCTGCATGGCCGGGCGCACCATGTACGTCGTGCCCTTCTCGATGGGGCCGCTCGGCTCGCCGATCGCCCACATCGGCGTGCAACTGACCGATTCGCCCTACGTCGCCGTCTCGATGCGGATCATGACCCGGATGGGCAAGGGCGCACTCGACGTGCTTGGCCTCGACGGCGAGTTCGTCCCCTGCGTGCACTCGGTCGGCATGCCGCTGTCCGACGGTGTGGAGGACGTTCCCTGGCCCTGCAACGAGGACGAGAAGTACATCGTCCACTACCCGGAGACCCGTGAGATCTGGTCCTTCGGCTCCGGCTACGGCGGCAACGCCCTGCTGGGGAAGAAGTGCTTCGCGCTGCGGATCGCCTCGGCAATGGCTCGCGACGAGGGCTGGATGGCCGAGCACATGCTGATCCTCAAGCTGACCTCCCCCGAGGGGGCGGTCAAGTACGTGACCGGGGCCTTCCCCTCGGCCTGTGGAAAGACCAATCTGGCGATGCTGATCCCCACGATCCCCGGCTGGAAGGTCGAGACGATCGGCGACGACATCGCCTGGATGAAGTTCGGCGAGGACGGGCGCCTCTACGCGGTGAACCCCGAGGCGGGGTTCTTCGGCGTCGCTCCCGGCACCGGCGAGGCGACCAACTCGAACGCGATGAGGACAATCGAGCGCAACTCGATCTTCACCAACTGCGCCAAAACCGACGACGGGGACGTCTGGTGGGAGGGCATGACGAGCGAGCCGCCCGAGCATCTGGTCGACTGGCACGGCGACGACTGGACGCCCGAGTCCGAGGCACCCTCGTCGCATCCGAACGCGCGCTTCACGACGCCGGCGACGCAGTGCCCGACGATCGCCCCCGAGTGGGAAGACCCGGCGGGCGTTCCAATCGACGCCTTCCTCTTCGGCGGCCGCCGCGCGACTACCGTGCCCCTCGTCCACGAGGCCTTCGACTGGGAGCATGGCGTCTTCCTTGCCGCGACGATGTCCTCCGAGAAGACCGCCGCCGCTGCCGGCAACGTCGGGGAGCTTCGCTTCGACCCGATGGCGATGCTGCCCTTCTGCGGCTACAACATGGGCGACTACTTCGATCACTGGCTAAAGGTCGGCGCTCGCGCCGGTGCCAAGCTGCCGCGGATCTTCTACGTCAACTGGTTTCGCAAGGACGCCGACGGCGAGTTCCTCTGGCCTGGTTTCGGCGAGAACAGCCGCGTGCTCGAGTGGGTCTTCAGGCGCTGTGACGGCGAGGGCGAGACGGTTGTCTCGCCGATCGGCCTGCTTCCCGCCGAGGGCGAGATCGACACCGACGGCCTCGATGTCTCGGCCGAGGAGATGCGCGAGCTGCTCTCGGTCGACGCGGAGCTCTTCAAGCAACAGTTGCCCCAAGTCAAGGAGCACCTGGCCAAATTCGGCGAGCGACTGCCAGCGCCGCTGCACACCCAGCTGGCGGACCTAGAGCAGCGGCTCGGCTAAAGCCCTCGCTGAACGATTGACCCCCGTATACGGGGGTCAATCGTTCAGGCGTTGCCCTACAGCCCGTAGGCCTCGGCCAGCTCGGGGTCCTTGGCGGCCAGCATTTCCGCCAGCTCGACCATCACCTTGCACTGCTTCCAGGTGGCGTCGTCCTGCATCTTGCCGTCGATCATGTGGACGCCGCGGCCGTCGGGGATCGCCTCCAGCACCTTCTTGGCGAACTTGACCTCGTCGACCGGGGGGCTGAAGACCTGCTTGGCGATCCCGATCTGCACCGGGTGCAGCGACCAGGCGCCGACGCAGCCGAGCAGGAAGGCGGAGCGGAACTGGGTCTCGCAGCCGGCCGTGTCCTTGATGTCGCCGAAAGGGCCGTAGAAGGGCAGGATGCCGGTCGCGGCGCAGGCGTCGACCATGCGCGCGATCGAGTAGTGCCAGGGGTCCTGCTGGGCGGTGACGCGGTCGGCCTCGGGGTTCTCGGGGTCGGCCGGGTCCTCCATCGAGCGGTAGCCGGGGTGGCCGCCGCCGACGCGGGTCGTCTTCATCCGGCGCGAGGCGGCGAGGTCGGCGGGGCCGAAGCTCATCCCCTGCATGCGCGGGCTGGCGGCGGCGATCTCCTCGACGTTGACGACGCCCTGCGCCGTCTCGAGGATCGCGTGGACGAGGATCGACCGCTCCAGCCCGGCCTTTGCCTCGAGCTGAGCGAGCAGGCGGTCTACGTAGTGGATGTCCCAGGCGCCCTCGACCTTGGGCACCATCACGACCTCGAGCACGTCGCCGATCTCGGTGACGAGCGTCGTCAGGTCGTCGAGCACCCAGGGGCTCTCCAGCGAGTTGACCCGGGTCCAGAGCGCGGTCTGGCCGAAGTCGGACTCCTTGGCGGCTTTGATCAGGCCCTGGCGAGCGGCCTCCTTGCGGTCGACCGGGATCGCGTCCTCGAGGTTGCCGAGCAGGATGTCGGTCTTGGTCGCGATGTCGGCCGCCTTGGCGACCATCTTCTCGTTGGAGAAGTCGAGGAAGTGGATCATCCGCGAGGGCTTGACCGGGATCTCACGCAGTGGCTCGGGGGCGCCGATCGCCTGCGGCTGGAAGAAGTCTCTGGGGTTTCTCACGCTGCTCCTAGCGTCGTTCGGTTCTCAGGACGGCGAAATCTAGACGAACCCCCACTGACTTCGTCTTTAGTTCCGGTATGCGGAACTAAAGACGAAGTCAGTGGCTGGGCTGCTTGCGGCGGAGGAGTTTGAGCGCCCCTGGCGTACCTAGGGGCGATGACCGCGGCGGTTGCCGACACGACCCAGGAGTGGCTGCTGCCGGCGGGCTCGCGGCCTCCCACCGTCGCCGAGCTGGAGGAGCGGATCGACCTCGCCCTGGCGACCGCCCGCGCCTCCGAGGCAGCGGTTATGAGCGTCGGCGCGGCGGCTCTCGATGCCGCCGAGCAGGCAAAGCGGGCGGCGCAGCTGGCCGAGCGAGCCAGCGCCAAGGTCGCCTCGGCGCCCACCCGGCCGGCGTCGTCAGCCCCGGACGTCAGCGCCCGTCCGCGACCCCGGACCGCTCCGCCCGACAGCGGCCTGCGCGGCTTCCACGCTCAGGCCGACCGCCTCGCCGAGCGCCTGCGCCGACTCCAGCGGGTGCCGCTCGGTGCGAGCTAAGACCTCTAGAATCGGCTCGGTGCGCTGGGCCGGGAAGCTGGATCTCGCCGTCGGCATCGTCCTCGGCCTCGCGATCGGCCTGGTCGTCGCCTACCTCCTCGTCTTCAAGATCGGCGGCGGCGGCAGCAGTTCCGGCATCTCGACCGAGACTACGACCGCTGCGCCGCCCGCCTCCGCGCAGCCCGCCTCTCCGCAGCCCGCGCCTGCGGGGAAAGCCGCTCCCCAACGCCCCGCGCAAAGACGATGAAGCGGTGTTCGGCGCTGTACAGCGGGTGGCAGGCGCTGAGCACGAGTCGCTCGTAGCCGACGTAGTCGACCACCTGGACGTCGGTGGGATCGACGATTTCGGTCTTCTGCACGCGATAGACGATCGTCGCGTACGGCATTTCCAGGAAGATTTTGTCACCGCGCTTCATCGAGTCGATGTGCCGGAACGGCGCCAGATAGGTCGTGCGGTGGCCGGCGATGCCGACCGTGCCGCCCTGGCCGGGGAACGGCGTTTCGGGGAAGTGGCCGGGCCCCTTCTCGAGGCTCGCCGTGTCGGTGCCCTGGACGAAGACCATGTCGAGGCCGTCCATCGCCGGCGCCCGGATGCGTCCGATCGCCTCGCCGGTTTCGGCGTGGGCGGCAAAGCGTCGCGCCAGGGTCTCGATCCGCCGTTTGCGGTTGCGGATCTCTTCGATCGCCCGCTGGTCCGCCCGGCTCGGGTAGTTCGCTTCGGTCTCGCTGAGCTGATCGGCGGCCTTGCTCTGCTGCACGGAGGCATACAGCGAGGAAAGCGGCTCCTCGTAGGCCAGCGTCAAGCCGATGTCGACGAAGAGGACGACCGCGGCCGTGATCAGGGCCGTCGAGAGGATGTGGCGGAGGCGGTGCATGGCGGGGCTGGATTGTCCCCTATCGGGACCACGGTTTCCGGAAGCGCCCTCCCGATCAGCAATGCGTGCCGAAGTGACCGGTCCAGACGTGAGATTTGGAGCGCCCGTTCAGGTTGCCGACGCGCAGGCCGATGCCGACCTGCGAGAAGTGGCCGAGGATGTTCGCGCGGTGCTCGGGCGAGTGCATCCAGGTGTTGAAGATCGCTCGCGGCGAGCTCATCGGGCCGGTCGCCCAGGCGATGTTCTCGGCCACCCTCCAGCAGCTTGACGAGAGGTAGCCGACCCGCTTCATCCAGAAGGTGAATTCGCGCCCGCAGGCGTAGTGGCTGAAGCTCTTGCAGCGCAGGATGTCGGCGGCCTTGTCCTTGGCCGAGCGGCTCAGCTCATGCGAGTTCGCCAGCGGGCTGAGGCCGGCGTGCCGGCGAGCGCGGTCGACCAGGCAGCGCATCGCCGCCAGTTGCTCGGCAGTGGGCGCGCGCTCGTCGACGTCGTTCGAGCAGGCGCCCTCGGCGGCGGCCGACTCGTGGGAGTCCCCGCCATTCGACGCCGATTGCCCAGGCTCGGCCACGAGCCGGTGGTTGGCGAGGCCGATCGCGCCGGAGGCGGACGCCGGAGCCAGGCTGAGCAGGCATAGCAGCAGAAGTGCGGCCGGGAGCTTGCGTCGCATCCCTCCTCTCTCGTCAGCCCGGCGGACTTGTCCACCGATTTGGACGGAAATATGGGAGGTCCGGCTGAGGTGCAGGGTTCCTTGCACGCCCGCGCCGATATCCTTCGCGGCCCGTTCCCGAGACCGACGAGCAAGGAGCCATGGCCGTAGACACCGCCGCTTACCGCGAGCTGACCGACGAGCAGCAGGCGATCACCGAGATGGTGCGCCAGTTCGCCGACGAGCAGATCATCCCCAACGCCGAGCACTACGACCATGAGGACTCGTTCCCGGAGCCGATCGTCGAGCAGATGAAGGAGCTCGGCCTCTTCGGCGTGACGATCCCCGAGGAGTACGGCGGCATGGGGCTCGACCTGACGACCTACGCGATGATCGTCGAAGAGCTCTCGCGCGGCTGGATCTCGATCTCCGGCGTCGTCAACACCCACTTCATCGGCTCCTACCTGCTGATGAAGTTCGGCACCGAGGAGCAGAAGCAGCATTTCCTGCCGAAGATGGCGACCGGTGAGATCCGCGCCGCCTTCTCGCTCTCGGAGCCCGAGACCGGCTCCGACGTGCAGGGCATCAAGGCCACCGCCAAGAAGGGCGACGACGGCGCCTGGGAGCTGAACGGCCAGAAGATGTGGGTGACGAACGGGCTCGGCTCGGACGTCGTCTTCGTCCTGATGAGGACCGACACGACCGCCGAACCCCCCTACAAGGGGATGACCTGCTTCATCGCCGAGAAGGAGGCCTGGAAGGAAGTCAACGAGGGCGACTTCAAGGGCCTCAACGTGCCGCCGAAGATCAAGAAGATGGGCTACAAGGGCGTCGAGTCGACCGAGCTCGTCTTCGACGGCTACCGCTGCCCGCCCGAGCGCGTGCTCGGCGGCGAGGAGGCGGGCCTCGGCCAGGGCTTCGTGCAGATGATGGACGCGCTCGAGGTCGGCCGCGTCAACGTCGCCGCCCGCGGCGTCGGGATCGCCCAGCGCGCCCTCGAGCTGGCCCTCCGCTACAGCCAGGAACGCAAGACCTTCGGCAAGGAGATCGCCAAGCACCAGGCGATCCAGTTCAAGATCGCCGACATGGCGACCCAGCTCGAAGCGGCCCGCCTGCTGACGCGCAAGGCGGCGCGGATGAAGGACGCCGGCGCGCGCTCGGACCTGGAGGCGGGGATGGCGAAGTTGATCGCCTCGGAGACGGGCAAGTTCTGCGTCGAGGAAAGCTTCCGCATCCACGGCGGCTACGGCTACTCGAAGGAGTACGAGATCGAGCGTCTCTACCGCGACGCTCCGCTGCTGCTGATCGGCGAGGGAACCTCTGAGATCCAGCGCATGGTGATCGGCCGCAAGGTGCTGGAGAGGAACAAGATCTAGGTCCGTGGCCTCGACCCCGGACCTGATTCGCACCGCCGTCGAGCGCTTTCAGGCCGAAGTCCCGGCGCTGGGCAAGCTCAAACTGACCTTCGGCCTCGAACTGAAGGCCAAGCACGACGTCCAGCTCTACAGGGTGGAGGTGCCCGGGCCGAAGATCACGAAGGACCTGGCTCAGGACGAGCGCATCCTGGTCCAGATCGACCGCCCGCAGTTCAACCAGCTTGCCGAGGGCGGCACGCTGAAGAGCTACCGCAAGGCGTTCGAGACGGGCCACATCAAGGCGACCGGGGATTCCAACGTGAAGAAGCTGATCGGGCAGGTGGTCGAGCGTCAGGAAGAACGCTCGCGGCTGCGGAAAGTCCACTAGGCCGCAATGCTTCGCGGGGAGACGGTCGCCGACGAAGAGCGGTTGCGCCTCCTCGCCGCCGAGTGGACGGCGCTTGCCGATTCCTGCGGTCGCCCCTACTCACTGCCGGCCTGGGCGCTCGCTTGGTGGCGGCACGTACGGCCCGCCGGGGCCGAGCTGCGCGCGGTCCTGGTACGCGACGGGGACGAGCTGGTCGCGGTAGCACCCTTCTACGCTGACGGGAGCCGCTACCGGCTGCTTGCCTCGCCGCTCTGCGAGCCGGTCGAACCCGTGGCCGCCCCCGGTCGCGAGCGCGAGGCGGTGGCCGTCGTCGCCACCGAGCTGGCCGGACACGAAGGGTGCCCGCGGGCGCTCGACTTCGGCACGCAACTCTCGGCGAGTGAGTGGGTCTCCGATTTGCGCGATGCCTGGCCGGGTGGGCAGCCGAACGTCCGCGAGGGCGCGACCGTGCCGATGCACGTCCTCTCGATTGAGGGCGAGGACTACGACGGTTGGCTGCAGTCGCGCAGCTCCAAGCAGCGGGCTAACCTGAGACGCTATCGGCGCAAGCTCGACGAGGCGGGCGCAGCGATCAGGATCTCCACTGTGGACACGGTCGAGGCCGACGTTGACACCTTCCTGCGCCTCCACGTGTCCCGGCACGAGGACGAAGACACTCCGCTGGCCGGCGAAGGGATTGGCTCAATGCTGGTCGAGGCCGGCCATGCGCTGATTCCCGACGGGCGTTTCCGTCTCTTCTGCGTCGACCTAGATGGAGAGATGATTGGCGCCCGCTTGATGCTGGCGGCGGGGGGAGAGGTGACCGCCTGGAATAGCGGCTTCGACGATGCCTACGGCAAGCTCTCGCCGTCGCTCAACACCTTTGCCGCGGGGGTCGCGCTCGCGATTGAGAACGGCGACCGCCGCATCGACATGGGTCCCGATACGGCGGACCACAAGCGTCGCCTCACTGACGAGGAGTGCAGCCTGGTCTCTCGGGTGCTGCTGCCGCCTGGGCGCGGCCAGCTGCTGGCGCGGTTGCGCCTGGCGCTGCGGCTGGGCGTCTAGCGGAGCGGCGTCAGCTGCCGCTGGCGCGGTGCGCGGCGCGCAGTCGGCGAACGCCGTGCGCACGATGGTTCCCCAGCAGTCTTCTGACTGGGGCGATACCCTGGTGCCGCCGAACCGCCGCACCAGCGAACGGCGCGTGCCGCGGACCGATGTGGAGGTGCCTGGGGAGCGCGATCGTCGTGGCGAAAGCGGGAGTGCCGGTGCCGAGTGCCGTTGCGAGCGTCGCCGCGGCCTCGCTGCCGGTGTCGACCAGCAACGGGGTGTTCGAGGCCGAGGGGAGCGGGCCGCGTTCGGAAGTGCCGATCGAGGCGCGGTCGAAGTAGGCGGTCAGCGTGCCGGAGCCGGCGGTCGCGGTGGAGACGATTCCGTAGCGGAGCCGGTTCAGCGGTTCGGCACCGGCAAACAGGTTCGGCTCGGATGACGAGCCGATCGAGCGGCCGTCGATCTTCAGTTCGGTGTACGCCGAGCCGTCGCTGGAGCTGAGGTCGACGTGGACCTCGACCCAATGCCAGACGCCTTCGGAGAGCAGGCTCGACGAGACGGGACCGATCAGGTCCACGGCGGTGCTGCCTCGGGCGGCCCGGACGTAGAGATCGTCATCGTTCCAGCTAGCGAAGTTGATCTCCGCCCGGTTCGCGAACGGGGTGCTTTCGCTTTCGTCGTTGACGTAGGAGTCCACCCGCATCAGGTCGGTGTAGCTCGTGTGGTCCGCGAAGAAGCCGATCGGCAGGTAGATCGCGGCACCGAACCAGAAGTTGTCGCCGGCGACGAGGTGTTCGCCCCCGTTCGCCTGGAATATCCCACGTGCGTAGGGCCCGCTGCAGGCGGGCTCGTCCTCGGTATGCACGGCAAGCGAGGCTTCGCCGGCGTAGGCGGCTTCGGTGTCGCGTTCCGCGAGGCTCGCCGGGCAGTGCGTGCTGATCTGGTCGAAGCCGTACGATTCGCCCGCCTGGGCCTCGGCGCCGGCAACGCGCGACACCACTTCGGCAGCGGCGCTCGCCCCCGCCGATATAAGCAGGCTGCCCGCCAAGAGTAGAACGGCTGTAACCCGATTCATCTGCACTCGTTTACCGACGCACGCTTCTTGCCTCAGCGAAGATACAGCAGCGCCCCCCTAGGCGCATACAACCCAGTCTTCCGCGCAACAGGAGCGAGTGTGGGGCGTTGCGCGTCTCGCTCGAAGGCTGACTAGCCGGGTGCTACTTCGACATCATCGAAGAATACCTTCCCATTCCAACTCTCTAGGAAACCCTGCGGGGCATAGGTAACATTTACTTTATAACCTTCTACTTCTGCGGGAGGGCTAAAGCTTGTGCCAAGTGGCTGCCATTCATCTCCCCAGCTTTGTTTCCAGGGGAGTTTTACGCAGTACAATTCATGAGAGTTGTCAATCATGTATATGGTGATACAGCCGACCGAATTTGAAAAGAGTCCGACGCCGCCCCCGTATCTCCATCTAAAGCGAAATGTATAAGGTTCATTCTCATATAGAGTAGCTGTAACTTCATTAGATGTCGTAGTTACTACTGGATATTCTGTCCCATTCACACGTTCACCATAATATTCCAACGAAAAGTTGGCTGGCGTACTTTGTTGAGGTTTCGCGGTGGAGCGTATGAAATTTCCAACTGCTGGTGTTGACCATCCGGCCAGATCGGTAGTTGCGCTCGAATTAGATAGCTGGGGAATAACTTCTTCGCGAGTTTTCCCAGCTTCATAGCTTTCAAGGATTTTTTCTGAAGACAGTGCTTCGGAATAGATCGAAACCTCGTCGATAATGCCATCGAAATATGTGCCAGCTCCATCGTTACGACCGAGATATAGCGTGTCGCTTCCATGAGTCATAGTTCCAGAGGTAGACTGCGACGCTACCTGTGAACCATTCACATACAGTCTCATCATGGCACCATCATAAGTGCCAACTAGATAGGCGATTTTGCCTGCGGATGCAGTGCCTTTGGCGCTCGTAAGAGACTGTACGCTCCCATTGATCCAAACGCGAAACAAAACACTTCCATCTCCTTGAACCCGTAGCTCGTAGGCATTATTACGGCGGATGACGGAGCCTTGGAGCGCATCTGGCTTGATCCAAGCCTCTAGAGCCAGCGTGGCCTTGAGGTTCAGCGGGGCGGTTGGCGTAATCGATACGTAGTCGTTTGCGCCATCAAAGGACACAGCGGTATTTAGGCCCATGCCAACAATTCCAGGCTTGTCCAAAGATGGATCATTTATATATTCTCCTGATGCTGCACCTTGCGTGTCCGTGGCAGTGACGTTGCTGGGTGCATCGTCGAGACGCCAGCGACTTACGAGGTTTTCAGAGGACGAAAGAGTGGGGCTTCTTTCGGAGTGACTAATCGATGCGCGGTCGAAGTATGCTGTGAGATTGCCTGAACCACCTTCGGCAGTTGAGACTATGCCGTAGCGAAGGCGATTGAGGGGTGCCGCTTTTGCGAAAAGGTTCGGGAGGTAAGAAGCTCCCAGCGATTTGCCATTAATCATCAGTTTCGTCCAGGCATGTTCTGGGCCTTCTTTGGTAGAGAGAGATACTCTTATCTCGACCCAATTCCAGGTCCCTTCGGGAAGATTTGACGGGGAAATCGGTCCAATCAGGTCAGTAGGTTTGCTGCCCATTGCTGCTCTTACGTACAGGTCGTCATTTTCCCAGCTTGCGAAATTGATCTCGGCACGTTCTTCGAAGGGCGTGCTTTCGCTTTTATCGTTGACGTATGAGTCAATGCGCAGGAGGTCGGTGTAGCCGGTATGCGCCGCATAGAAGCCTTTTGGAAGGTAGATCGCGGCGCCAAACCAAAATTCATCGCCTTCAACCAGGTGGTAGGGGGAATTGGTTTCGAAGATTCCCCGGGCGTAGATCGCTTTGCATTTTTCGGGATTGTCGTTTTCGGTATGAACCTTCAAGGAGGCGCTGCCTGCATATGCCAGGGTCGTATCGCGCGTCGCAGAGCTTTTTTCACATTGAGCTACTGTCTGATCCAGATCGAATGGGGTCGAGGTCGGCGCCTCCATGCCAGCCAGGCGTGGGATCACAGCAGCGCTTGCGGGCGACGCCAAGAGGCAGATGGCGAGCACGATGCAGGCGAAAGCGCGGGCCATGTCGCTGGCACGCTATCCCATGGAAACGGAGCTGTCTAGCCATCCTCTAATCCGTATGCGGCTCGCCGTCACGATGCGGCGGCGGTTAGAGTTCCCGTCTCAAGTCAATGACGACCACTGAGATGAACGAGGAGCGAATGACTGAGACCGATCAGGCGGCCCGCGAGGCTTCCGGCGCCCATCCCTACGGCCGCTACTTGGAGGAGTTCGAGGTCGGAGCCGTTTATGAGCACTGGCCGGCAAAGACCGTGACCGAGGCCGACGACCACCTCTTTTGCCTGCTGACGATGAACCACCACCCGCTGCACATCAACGACATCTACGCCAAGAAGTCCCAGCAGGGCCGCAACGTCGTCGTCGGGCCGCTGGTCTACTCGCTGGCCCTCGGCATGTCGGTCTCCGACGTCTCCGGCAAGGCGATCGCCAATCTGGCGACCGAAGAGCTCAGCCATCCCAATCCCGTCTTCCACGGCGACACGCTCTTCTGCGAGACCGAGGTGCTCGAGGTCAAGCCCTCAAAATCGAAGCCCGACCGCGGCGTCGTCAAGGTCCACACGCGGGTGCTCAACCAGGACGGAGTCCTCGTCGCTGAATTCAAGCGCCTCGTGCTCGTGCCCCGCAAGGAGCCGGGCGAGCCGGCTTAGACCGCGACTCCAGGACGTTTATCCGGTTTGGAAAGCTTATGAACGCTGCTAGCGTGCCCAAGGTGCGACGGCTCGGCTCCAAGATTGTGCTGCTAGTGGTCTTCGTCTCCCTCGTGGCAATGACTTGGTTCGTGTGTCCGGCATTCGCCGAAGACCCGATTGTGCTGCCGCCGGGATTTGAAGCGACGCAAATCGGCGACAACGGATTCCTGTCGAAGCCAACGGCTGTGGCGTTCGCGCCAGATGGTCGGGTTTTCGTGCTTGATGAGGGCTACGGCACTGGCCCGGGCACGAAAGATGGTCCCCAGGTCAAGGTCAAGGAACCGGGGTCGAGCGTATATCGACGCTTGTTCAAGTTTGACCACGTCAACGTCAAGCAGGATCGTGGCTTGGTGGGGATGGCGCTGGAAAACGAATTCGACACGCCGGGGCACAATTTCATGTATCTGCTTTACACTTACGAGCCGAGCGGTGGCCCAAGCAATTCCGCTGAAGCGCGAACCCAACGCCTGGTTCGGGTCGAAGTGCCCGAAACGATTCCTTCGGAACCATTCGAACCTGCGCAGGAAGTCCTTCTCGGCAGTGTCGGAACACCGGTTTCCGCAACGCAGGCCTGTCCTTACCCGAAAACTCCCGAAGGAAGCTTCGATCCCAGTGGCGACTGGAAACCTTACGACCACACCGATTGCATTCCGTCGGATGCAGACGAGCACGCCGTCGATTCAGTGATGGTAGATCCTCAAGATGGGACTCTGTGGATCTCTATTGGCGACGGATCCGGAGGAGGCAGCTCCCCCGTTCCGATTGCGTATCGCTCGCAGGCGATCGACAGTCTTTCGGGCAAGTTGCTCCATGTGAATCGCAACGGAGAAGGCCTAGAAGGGAACGGTACCTGCCCCGGTGTCACCGATTTTGATCGCAACTGCACCAAGGTCTATGCGCGCGGACTGCGTAATCCCTTTCGATTCTCCTTCCGTCCCGATGGGAAGGTTGCTGTCGGAGACGTTGGTTGGGAAACCCGCGAGGAGATCGATTTGCTTTCGAGTGGCGGCAAAGACCTTGGTTGGCCATGCTACGAGGGGTCAGTACAGACGCCTCTCTGGAAGGATCGGCCGGAGTGCAAAGCCTTCTATACATCGGGCACGCCAACTCAAAGCCCGGTCTATGACTACCCGTATCCGCCGGGAGTGGGAGGGGCGGCAGTGATTTTGGGACCCACCTACGAAGGAACCGGACAGCCAAGCGACTACCCCGACGAATACAGCGGGGCACTCTTCTTCAGCGATTACGTGAGCAGCAAGGTCAGCTATGCGAAGTTTGATGCAGGCGGGTCACTGATCAGCGGTTACCCTAAAACGTTTGGCGAATTGCCTGAAGCCGTCGATTGGCAGCTGGCACCAAATGGCGATCTGGTCTATGTGGACATCGGTTTCGGCGCAGCGGGTGATGCAGAACCGGCTATATATGAGATCTCGGCAGTCGAAAATAAGAGACCGGTTGCAAAAATCGAACTTGCCGGTTCGCCCTACGGAGCCTCCCCACTGGAGGCCAAATTCAAAGGCAGCGGCTCTTCAGACCCAGATCCTGGCGAGACCGCAACCCTGAGTTATGCCTGGGATCTCGACGGCGACGGGAAATTCGATGACAGCTCAGAAGCAAATCCTCCGCCCCAGGAATATACGGACGGGTCGAAAAACGTCCTTGTCAAACTAAAGGTGACCGATATACATGGAAAGTCCGATATTGCGTCCATAGCGTTGTTCCCCGGCGACCATCAGCCACAGATAACGACGGATCCTGGTAATCCCACTATGTACCGAGGTGGAGAAGAGATCGAATTGAAAGCAAGCGCTGGCGATCCTGACTCCGAAAATGCGTCCCTGCATTGGCATGCGTTGATCAATCACAATAACACTCATGTGCATGACCTTAACTCAGGCGAAGGGGACGCATTCGCGTTTGAGACCGACACTGATCACGATCAGCCCTCGACCTATGAAGTCGAGATATACGCCGAAGACGAACGTGGGCTTCGAACTGATCTGCCGAATCTTGTCCTCAAACCTGAAACGAGCACCTTGCAGATCACCAGCACTCCCATTGGGGCGGTAGTTACGCATGGGGGTAGCGATCACACCACTCCCTACACGGGTAAATCGACAATTGGAGTCGAGGTAGGAATATCGACTGTAGAAAGCTTTGTCTCTGGCGGGGTCGAATACCAATTCGATAGCTGGTCGAATGGCAAACCTCGCTCGCAGGTGGTGACTATGCCGGAAGGCGGACTCAGTTTGACCGCCACTTACATCGCTGATTTCACGCTCAAACTCAAAAAGGAAGGTACCGGCACCGGCACCGTGACCAGCTCACCCGCCGGGATCAGCTGCGGGGGCACCTGCTCGTTCGAATTCGCAGAAGGCAAAGAAGTGACGCTCACCGCCACGCCCGAAGGCGGCTCGACCTTCGCCGGCTGGTCCGGCAGCGGCTGCTCGGGAACCTCGACCTGCAAAGTCACGATGAGCGCCGCCAAAGAAGTCACGGCGACGTTCAACCTCACCTCCAAACCCGAAGGGGACGGTGGGTTGGACAAATCGAGCGATATTTTCCCGGCAGCTCTCGCCTTCAATACGAAGAAGGGCCTGACGAAGGGTCACAAGCAGAGCCTTCGCGGCTCGGCCGAGGACGCAAGCGGGTTGCGCAAGGTCCAGGTCGCTCTACGTGAGTCCCAGAAGGTCAAGGGGCGCTGCCGCTGGTGGTCGCAGGCAAAGGGCGACTTCCCCAGGGGCACCGCGAGCTGCGCTCATCCCGGCTATATGAAGGCGATCCTGAACGGGAGTGGCGACCAAGTCTCCTGGACGCTGCCGCTCAAGGGCCATCTGCCGAAGGGCAGCTACGTGCTCGTCTTCCGAACCGAAGACGCCGCCGGCAACGTCGGCCAAAGCCAGACTCGGCTGCCCGTCAAGTAACCAAGCGGCATGTCGCGTGTGGAATTCCCGCCGAGGCTAATTGTCTGCGATGCTCGTATGCGCGAGCATGGAATCATTGACCGACATGGGAGAAGATCCATGGACTGACCCCGATCCGCAGCCCGGCGATTTCGATGCCGAGTTGGATTGTGCGCGCGCCGATCAGATCGAAGTTGAAGGCAACCCTGATGCGAGGCTGTCGATTCTCACCACCGGGCAAAGACCTGGGGGAGGGCCAGGGTCGCTCCCAGGATCTGGGGTTCCATGCCGCCGGTGACGCGGGGGACGTCGAGGCGGTCGAGGGGTCGGTCGGCGCGGGCGTAGCCGCCGTGGTAGCCGAAGGCGAGCTGGACGCCCTCCTCGCGTAGGGCCGCCTTGGTCTGCTCGTCGAAGCTGTCCGGGATGCCGACGGGGTAGGCGAACATCCGCATCTCGCGCCCCAGCTCGGCCTCGATGCGGCGGGCGCAGGCCGAGATCTGCTCGCGCTGGGCCGCCGCCGGCAGGCGCGCGAGGACCGGGTGGTCGACGGTGTGGCCGCCGATCTCCATGCCGGCGTCGCGCAGCTCGCGCGCCATGTCCCAGGTGAGCCAGTCCTCGCGCACGACGCCGGCGTCGCAGCGGCCGCTGCCGCTCGCCTCGGCGACCCACTCGAGGAACGCCTCGCAGCGCTCGCCGGGCAGCTCCTTGTAGGCGTCGAGCAGGGCGTCGGCGGCGGCGTCGCGGTCCCCGTCGAGCCGCAGCGGCTCGTCCAGCCACCCTCCGGCGGGCAGCTCCTCGACCCCGGCGCTCCGCGCCATCCACGGCAGCTCGTACCACCAGGGCGCCCGCGGCTCGTCGATGAAGCCGGTGGCGAGGAAGAACGCCGCGCGCACCCCGTGCGCGCGCAGCAACGGCAGCACCTCGGTCGCCCACTCTCGGTAGCCGTCGTCGAAGGTGAGCAGCACGTGTGGACCGCGCGGCGCCGCCTCCATCCCGAGCATCTCCTCGGGCGCGATCACCTGCGCGTGGCGGCGCAGGAAGCGCAGCCGGCGGTCGAGCTCCTCGAGCGTCGTGTCCCAGATCGTCCGCTCCCAGGCCGAGCCCTCACGGGCCCCGATCCGGTGAAAGCAGAGGGTCAGCACCCCGTCCCAGGTCGGCAGGCGCCGCAGCGCCATGCCGGCGCCCGTGCGGGAGAGCGCCCAGGCGGCGCGCTCGATCTTGTTCGGGCCCGGGGTCAACCCTTCGCGTCAGCCGCGGCGCGGCGCCCGCCGTTGCCGACTACCCGGCGCAGGGTGCGCGCGTTGAGGACGAGGCTGGGCCAGGGGTCGCCGGCGGCGAAGACGGTGAAGCGCTGCCGGTGCGCGAGGCTGCGCAGCCAGCCTCCCAGGGTCAATTCGCCCTCTTCGCGCAGAATCCGGTAGGCGCGGAAGTCCGGCAGCGGATGCCAGAGCCGCAGCCCGTGGCGGTGCTGCACCGGCTTCTCAGGCCCTTCTCCGCAGACCCGCCTGTAGGCGTAGAGCGGCACGTCGAGGCCGCAGGCGATCGGCAGCTCGATCGTCAGGTGAAAGCGCGGGTTGCACTCGAGCAGCTTGTACTCCCCGTCATCTGGGTCGCGCTTGTATTCGAGCTGCGCGATGCCGCGCATTCCCGCCTCGCTGAGGAAGCGAAGCCCGAGGTCGATCAGCTCCGGGACCTGCTCCTCGACGACGTAGCAGCCGACGCCGAAATGGGGCGGGTCGGAGCGGATCTTGCGGTTGGTGAATGAGACCAGCGGCTCCCCCTCCTCGTCGAGGTAGAAGAAGGCGGAGTAGAGGAGGTCGTCGGGACCGGGGACGATCTCCGTCGCCATCAGCCCCAGTCCTTCCCCGAGCCAGCGTTCCGCCAGCTTGCGGAACTGCCCGGCATCGGCGACCGGGATCACCTTGTCGAGCAGCCCGGTGCGCTCGCGGAAGACGTGTCCTTCCAGCGGCTTGATCCCGCACGGCAGCGGTACCCGCTCCAGCGCCGGCTCGATGTCGGCCGGCTCGTGCAGGAGGGCGAAGCCGGGGATCGGCACGCCGGCGCGCTCGGCGATCTCGTAGCTCCGTCCCTTGTCGAGCATCGCCAGCGAGGCCTCATCGCAGCCGAAGAGCGGCACGTGGCCGCGCTCGAGCAGCGCCTCGCGATTGTGCGCGATCAGCTCCACCCACTTGTCGGAGCAGGGCACCAGCACTCCCGGCTCGGGCTCGGCGAGCAGCGTCTCCACCCATTCGCGCTCGGCCTCCCGGCCCTGGCCCGCGCACTCGACGTAGCGCCGGCAGTAGCGCGAGTGTCGCACCGGGTCCTCGACCCCGCCGTAGGCGATCACGGTCACCCCGCCGCGTCCGAGGCTGCGGCAGACTGGAACCGGCGTTTCGGCGCCGCCGAGCACGAATGCCGGTTTCCCCGTGGCCCCCATCAGCCTTCCGGTCCCGCCGGTTGAGGTTCGGCGCTCGCCGGGCGCATCTTGCGCAGCTGATCGAGCAGCTCGCGCACCGCGTCGAAGGCGAAGAGGCGCGCCGCCAGCAGCCCGACCGCACCCCCGGCCGCGGCGCCGAGCAGGAGTTCGGCGAGGTTCGAGCCATTGAAGGCGAGGGCGACCGCTCCGGCCCCCGCAAGGACGCCGGCCGCCGTCACCAGGGCCGGACGCAGAGCGCTCAGCAGCGAACGCACGTCGCTTTCGAGGGCACGCAGGACGAAGCCGATCTGGATCGCGCCGAGGACCGCGGTGAAGCCAGCGCGAGCCCAGGCGACGGCGACGATCCCCTGGGGAGCGACGAGGACGATCGTGGCGATCATGATCGGCAGCTGGATCGCGCCCAGCACGACCAGCACCCGCTGGCGCCCCAGCGCCTTGAAGACATCGCCGAGCGGGAAGACGACGGCGGTGATGCCTGCCTTGACCGCGATCGCCGCGGTCACGCCCCCGGCCGAGCTCCACTTCGACGAGAAGAGCACGACGATCAGCGGTGTGGCGACCATCGCCATGCCGGCGGCGACGGGAAGCGCATAGAGAGCTTGGAAGCGCAGCAGGCGCATGGTAGAGCGAGCCAGGTCCCCGCGGTCCATCGACCGCTTGCGCGCGAGCGCCGGGAAGGCGACCTCCGAGGTGTTCCAGGCGACGGTTTCGATCGCCAGTTCGGGGACGCGGAAGGCGATCGTGTAGAGGCCGAGGGCGCGCTCGCCGAGGACGCGGCCGACGATCAGGGCATCGGCGCGGTAGCTGACCAGCGAGAGGACCTCGAGCACGGCGGCGGCGCTGCCGTAGGAAGCCATCCCGCGCACGATCCCGAGGTCGAGGTCGAGTGTCGGGCGCAGGGGGGAGAGGATCCACTGCACCGCGGTCCAAGCCGCCGAGCCGACCAGCATCCCGATCACCAGCGACCAAGCCCCGAAGCCGGCGACCGCGAGGCCGATCGAGATGCCGGCGCGAACGGCGGCCTGCGCGAGCTGGGGGGCCATGCGGCGCTTGAAGTCCATCTCGCGCACGAGCAGCGCGTCGTGGATGTTGCCGAGGCCGACGAAGAGCAGGCAGAGCGCGCCCACCCTGAAGAGGTCTGCCTGATCGGCGACGTTGAAGAACTGGGCGACGAGCGGCGCGCAGAGGACGCCGAGCACGGTGAGCCCGGCGGCGATGATCAGGTTGACCGTGAACGCAGACTGGACGCGCTCCGTAACCCCTTGCTCCTGCTCATAGACGACCGTCGCCTTCATCCCCAGGTCGCTGCCGAGTTCAATGAAGCTGAGGAAGATGACAACCGCCGCTACGACGCCGAACTCGTCCGGCGTCAGAAGCCGGGCGAGGACCATCACCGAGACGAAGTTGACCGCCTTGTTGCCGAGCAGGCTGACCCCGGCCCAGAGCAGGCCGTGGCGGGTCGATTGGCCCCAGCTGGACGCGCTCACGTGCGTGGAAGAGGTTCGCTCATCGCTCAAGTGTCGGCATCTACCGGCCGAACTGAACCCTACGGTGGCGACGAGATTTCGACGAGCTATCTTGGGACATCGGATGCAGACCGGGACGCGGACGCAAGCCGAGGCGGACGCACCAGCCGTGCGGGCCGCGGCCGATGCGCTGCATCCCGACGCCGGGCCAGCCTATTGGTTCTGCAAGCGGCTCTTCGACATCGCCTTCTCCGCGACCGCGTTGCTCGTGGCCGGCATCCCGATGCTGATCGTCGCGCTCTGGGTCAAGCTGGACGACCGTTCCGGGCCGGTCTTCTTCAGGCAGTCGCGCACCGGCCTTGGAGGACGTAGGTTCAATCTGTTGAAGTACCGCACGATGGTCTCCAACGCCGAGGAACTGAAGGAGCAGCTGCGCGATCGGAGCGAAGTCCCGTGGCCGGACTTCCGCATGGCGAACGACCCGCGGGTAACCCGGATCGGGCGCTTCCTGCGCAAGACCAGCCTCGATGAGCTGCCCCAGTTCCTCAACGTGCTGAAGGGCGACATGTCGATCGTCGGGCCGCGGCCGACCAGCTTCGCCGCCAGCACCTACGACATCTGGCAGACCGGCCGGCTCGACTTCCGTCCCGGGATCACCGGTCCCTGGCAGGTCGAGGGCCGCGACTCGATGGACTTCGAGGAACGCTGCCGGCTGGAGATCGGCTTCTTCCGCCACCCCTCCTTCTGGCGCGATGTAGGCATCATCTTCGCGACGGCGCGCGCGATCTTCAAGCGGACGGGCGTGGCGTGAACGAGCGCAGGATCAGGCTGACGGCGCTGATCACCGGGATCCTGGTGCTGCTGATCGGCATCGCCTTCACGGCCACCCGTAGCCGCGACTACGAAAGCGTCGCCACCGTTGTCCTCTCGCCGACCGTGACGGAAACCGGCGAGATCACGACGCTGCTCGAATCGTTCGAACGCTCGGGTACGCAGGGGACCTACGTCGAGCTGATGGCCTCCGACGACACGACGGCCAAGGCACAGGCGAAGGGCGTCTCGATCACGGTCCGCGCCGTTCCCAACACGCGGGCGATCAGGATCATCGCCACGGGCGAAGAAGAAGACGTCGTGCCCGCCCTGGAATCGGTCATCGCCGCGACCAAGGCGCGTCAGTCTTCGCTCGACGACCTCTTCGCCCTGCAGATCCTCGAGAAGCCCTCCGAACCGTCGCTCGCCGGTCCCGGCACCGGAGTCCTGCTGCTCGCCACCGTGCTGCTCGCGATCTTCGCCGCGATCGGCGTCGCCGTCATCCTGCGCCGGGTCGGACCGCGCCGCCCGGTCCAGAGCACCCTGTTCCGAGCCGAGCCGACGCCGTCTGAGAAGTGAGCGCCTCGGGCCGCTCGCCCGGAGCGCTGGGGGCCGATCGCGACCCCGCTCTCAGCGCCGCCTCAGACGCGCTGGTCGCCCTCGGTGCGATCCTGGTCGGGACCCTCGGCGCGCTGATCGCGCTCGGGCTCGTCTTCCGCGAACCGGCCCTGCTGCCCCTCTTGCTCGGCGCCGCGGCGTTCGCGGCCTTCCTGCTCTGGCAGCCGCGCTGGATCGTGCCGGCCTTCGTCGGGCTCACCTGGGCAGCGCTTCCGGGCCATATCTTCGGCGGCCTGCCCTCGCCGGTGGAAGTCGGGGGCCTGCTGCTGCTCGCCTTCGCCGCCTGGCGCGCGCTGCAGCGGCCGCGGCTGGCGGGGAACATCCTCCTGATCATGGGGCTGCTCGCCGTCCCGCTCGTCGTCTCGGCGGCGCTCAGCCCGGAGGGGTCCAGCCTGCCGGTCTCCGACCTGCGCGAGCTGCTCTTCCTCTTCATCGTCGGCCTCTGCGTCTACGGCCAGGGCAACGCCGAGCGGGTGGTCACGGCACTCGTCGTCGCCGGCCTGATCCTCGGCATCGGCGGCATCAGCTCGATCCTGATCGGGCCCAGCGGCCTCTTCCCGGTCGTCACCGACGTCGTCACCGCGATCGAACCGGAAGCGCCGCGCGCCGGCGGCCCGTTTGGCGAGCCCAACTTCTTCGCCCTCTCGATGGCCGCGCTCGCGCCGCTGGCGCTCTTCGTCGCTTCGCGCGGTGGCTGGAAGCGCTGGCTCGGCTTCGCCACCCTGATCGCGATCGCCGGCGCGATCTTCGCCGCCGGCTCGCGCGGGGGGGCGATCGCGATGCTCTTCGCCCTGGTCGCCTTCGGCGCGACGACCAAGAGCCGCCAGCTGCGACTCGCTGCGGTGGCGACCGTCGTCGTCGCCCTGATCATCGTCCCCTTCTTCGCCAGCCAGGCCGAAAGCTCGTCCAGCCGCACGGTGAGCGGCCGCGAGACCGAGAACCTGATCGCGCTGGCGATGTTCGGCGACTACCCGATCGTCGGGGTCGGTCCCCATCAGTACACGACCCTCTACCGCGACTACAGCCGCAACATCGGCGAGGACCCCCGCTCGACGCGCGAGCCGCACAGCCTCTACCTCGAAATCGTCGCCGAGCAGGGGATCGTCGGCCTGATCGCCTGGGCGCTGGCCGCCCTCCTCGTCCTCTCCTACGTGCTCTCGCGCGGGATCTGGCGCACGATGCTGGGGCGCGCCATGATGCTTTCGATCGCCACCTACATGGTCGGCAGCCTCTTCCTGCACGGCAGCCAGTTGCGCCTGCTCTTCATGCTCGCCGGCCTCGCCATGGCCTACGCCACCGACCTTGCCGCCGGCACGGCCGAGGAGCGGCCGGCGGAGACCGCGTGAGCGCGCTCGCCTGGCTCTTCTGGGCCTCGACGGCGGGCGCGGGCTGGGTCCTCGTCGGCTACCCGCTTGCCCTGCGGGCGCTGCCGCCGCGACCCTGGCGCAGCGCCGAGGACGAGCCGCCGACCGTCTCGATCGTCGTGCCGGGGTACCGCGAGCGCGAGACGCTGCCGGCCAAGCTGCGGGCGCTGGCGGAGCTCGACTACCCGCCGGAGTCGATCGAGGTGCTCGTTCCGATCGACGGCGATCGTGAGCTGGCCCGCCTCGCCCAAGAGGCCTGGCCGGCTGCGACGGTTCTCTTTTCCGGCGAGCGCGGCGGCAAGGCGGCGGGCCTCAACCGGGCGTTCGAGCGGGCGACGGGCGAGGTCGTGGTGATGACCGACGCCAACAACCTGCTCGCGCCTGGCTCGCTGCGCGCCGCCACGCGCCACTTTGCCGACCCATCGATTTGGGGGGTGGGAGGGCGCCGCGGGGAGACTGGAAGCGCTTACGACCGTTACGAGGACATGATCCGCGTCGCCGAGAGCCGCAGCGGCAGCGTCGCCGCGATGTCGGGCGAGTTCATGGCCGTGCGCCGCGAGCGCCTGCCGCGCTTTCCCGACGGGATCGTCAACGACGACTTCTGGCTGCTCTGCACGCTTGTGCGGGCCGGCGGCCGCGTCGTCTACGAGCCGCTCGCCGCCTCCGAGGAGCCGCCGCCCTCGGCGCGGGGCGAGGTCGCGCGCCGCTCGCGGATGGGGGCCGGGCGCGTGATGGCCGCCGGCGAGCTGCGCGGGCTGCCCGTCGGCTTCGCGATGCGGATCGTCTCCCACAAGCTGGGGCGGCTGGCCCTTCCCTTCCTGTTGCTCCTCAGCCTGCTCGCCTCGCTCGGCCTCGCCGGCCGGCCCTTCTACCGGGCGGCGGCGGTCGCTCAGCTCGGCGCCTACGGCGCCGGCGCCCTGGCGGCGGCCGGCGTCGCGCCGCCCGG
Organism: Solirubrobacterales bacterium; assembly: GCA_036379955.1. Lineage (GTDB taxonomy): Bacteria > Actinomycetota > Thermoleophilia > Solirubrobacterales > 70-9 > VRUE01. The sequence continues at coordinate 23,804 of DASVFR010000009.1, read as the reverse complement.
CCGCCTCGGCAAGCTCTGTCGCAGCCTCGGCCAGTTCACGCTCGGCAACGCGGCGGTTGCCGTCGGCGTCGTCCGCGGCCTGCGCCGGCGCCAGTCGGTGGTCTGGGACCAGGTCGACTGATGTGCGGGATCGCGGGCAAGGTCACCGCCGGCGAGTCGGTGCCGCCCGAGCTGATCGGGCGGATGTGCGACGCGATCCGCCACCGCGGACCCGACGGCGAGGGCATCCACGTCGAGGGGCCGGTGGCGCTCGGCATGCGCCGCCTGGCGATCATCGACCTAGTGACCGGGGACCAGCCCCTGTACTCCGAGGACGGGCAGGTGGTCGCCGTCTTCAACGGTGAGATCTACAACCACCTCGAGCTGCGCGCCGAGCTGGAGCGGCGCGGCCACTCCTTCCGCGGCCACAGCGACGGCGAGACGATCGTCCACCTCTACGAGGAGCACGGCCCCGAGTGCGTCACCCGTCTCGCCGGCATGTTCGCCTTCGCGCTCTGGGACGAGCGCGAGCGGCGCCTGCTGCTGGCCCGCGACCGGGTCGGCAAGAAGCCGCTCTTCTACGCCCGCGCCGGCGACGCCCTGCTCTTCGCCTCCGAGCCGCGCTCGATCCTGCTCGACCCCGCGGTGCCGCGCGGCCTCGACCACCGCGCGCTCGACGCCTTCCTCGTCAACCAGTACGTGCCCCATGACCTCTGCGCCTTCCGTGCCCTCGCCAAGCTGCCGCCGGCGACGCGGCTGCTCTGGCGCCCCGGCGAGGAGCCGCGCCTGGAGCGCTACTGGTCGCTCGAGTACGAGCCCAAGGACGGGATGCCGGTCGCCGAGGCCGAAGAGCGCCTGCGCGAGGCGATTCTCGACGCGACCCGGGCGCGACTGATGAGCGACGTGCCGCTGGGCGCCTTCCTCTCCGGCGGCGTCGACTCGAGCGTCGTCGTCGCGGCGATGGCGATGACCTCGACCGAGCCGGTGCGGACGTTCTCGGTCGCCTTCCCCGGCACCGAGGTCGACGAGTCGCCGCACGCTCGCGCCGTCGCCGAGCGCTACGGCACCGAGCACACCGAGCTCGCGGTCGGGCCGCCGAGCGCGGCGCTGCTGCCGCGCATCGCCTGGCACTTCGGCGAGCCCTTCGCCGATCCGGCGGCGCTGCCGACCTTCCAGCTCTCCGAGCTGACCCGCCGCCACGTCACCGTCGCCCTCAACGGCGACGGGGGAGACGAGTCCTTCGCCGGCTACAGGCGTTACTGGCAGCTCGCCCGCACGCGGCCGGCCGACGCGCTGCCGCCGGCGCTGCGGCGCGCCCTGGCGAGCGCCGCGGCCAAGGTCGCCGGCGGCACCGAAGGCCGCTCGCAGCTGCCGCGCGCGGCGCGCCTCGCCGCGCGGCTGGCGATGCCGCCGGCGCGCCGCTACGCCGACCTCTTCCGCTACTTCCGCGACGCCGACCGCGACCGCCTCTACACGTCCGAGTTCCGGGCCAGCCTCGGCGAGGCCGACCCGCTGGCCCACGTCGGGCGGGCCTGGGACGGGCGCGCCGGGCTCGCCGCCGTCGACCGCCTGATGGCAGTCGACCTCGACACCTACCTTGCCGACGACCTGCTCGCCAAGGTCGACGTGACCAGCATGGCCAACTCGCTGGAGGTCCGCTCGCCCCTGCTCGACCACCGCCTGATGGAGCTGGCGGCGACGATGCCGGTGCGCCGCAAGCTGCGCGGCACCGAGGGCAAGATCCTGCTGCGCGAAGCCGTCCGCGATTGGCTGCCGGACGGCATCCTCGACCGCCCCAAGCAGGGCTTCGCTGTGCCGCTGGACGGCTGGCTGCGCGAGGAGATGCGCTCCCTGCCGGAGGAGGTCCTGCTCGACCCCGCCGCCACCGCCCGCGGCATCTTCCGCCCCGACGCCGTCCGCGACCTGATCGGCGAGCACCGCGAAGGCCGCGACCGCGCCGACCAGCTCTGGGCGATGGTCAACCTCGAGCTCTGGTTCCGCACCTGCGTCGACCGGGTTGTCGAGAGTCCAGACGAGCTGCCGGTGCTGGCGTAGCTGGCCTAACGACGCCTGAGCCACTCGGCGAACAGGGGATCGAGCAGGTAGGGCTTGTCGTCGGCATCGCGTTTGAGATGGCGTTCGTCGGCGAGCAGTCGTTTGAGCGTCTCTTGCAGCGTGGAGCGAGCAACGCGGTGCTCGCTTGCGACAACGCTGCCTGTGGGTGCTTGGCCATCGCCGACCGCGAGCAGGACCAGGCGCTCGTTCCTGCCCAGGCTGTCCCACAGCGCCTGGTGTGCGTCTCGGGTTTCGGCGAGTGCCAGCTCGAGCGCTGCCGGCGCCGGGTCCTGATGGTTCGCCTGCTCGAGCAGGTTGTAGAGGTGATGGGCGAGCAGGATCGTGCGCTGCGGATGTCCCCCCGTGTAGGCGAGAAGTTCGTCGACGGCGCCGGCGGGATCGAGTCCTCCGTCTATCAGTAGGGCCTCGATGTCATGGGCAGCCTCAGCAACAGGAAGAGCGGGAAGCTCGAGCGGGCGAGCCTGGCCGTAGAAGGGCCGCTCGTGCTGGGAGAAGAGCGCCTGCATAAGCGACGGCTGGCTTCCCGCGAAGACATAGGACGCGGCATCGCCATGATGCTGGATCACGGAGCGCATCAAGCCGTCGGTCGCGTCGTCGGCGACCAGGATCTCCTGGAACTCGTCGAAGCAGACGACCGTGAACTCCCCGTCTCTCTCATGCAGCGCGCGCGGCACGTCGAGCAGCTCGAGGAGCGCGGCACGTGCCTCGTCGGCCGCTGGGCGCGACGGTCGTGCAGATGCGCTGACTCCGACCCCGGCGAACGAGGCGCCGACCTCGAGACGCGCCGCCCAGCGGCGAACGCTGCGTCCGGGATCGTTGGGAAGGTCGCTGAAGGCGCCCGCGACGCGCGCCGCCACGTCGCCAAGCGTCGCGACCTTCGAGAAGTCGACGCGGACCGCTCGATGGCCTGCCTCTCGCATCGCGACGATGTGGGCGTCCAGCAGGCTGCTCTTGCCAAAGCGGCGGGGTGCCGCGAGGCGAATGGCGATTCGGTCGGCCGCGGCTAGTTGCAGATCGTCGAGCTCGGAGCGACGGTCGATCAGATGGCTGGGGTCAACTGGACCCTGGTATTTGAACGGATTCACCGTACACAAGTGTACGTCATTTCCGGACATAATTTCTGTCAGCGTTCAGGCGACCGCGTCGGCGACCGCGAGCAGCGACTGCGCGTAGCTCTCTGGAGAGAAGGTCGTGCGGGCGGTTTCGCGGGCCGCGGCGGACATCCGTGCGACCGCGTCGGCGTTGGCGGGGTCGAGTACCCAGTCCAGCGCGTCCCGCAGGGCGTTTGCGTCGTCGGGGGGGACGACTAGCCCGGTGCGGCCGTCCTCTACGTACTCGCGCACGCCGGGGCTGTCGGTGACGATCGTCGGCTTGCCGAGGGCCATTGCGTTGAGGTAGGTCTGCTGGCCGGCGGTGCGGTCCTTGCGGCTGGCGAGGGGGACGACGACGGCGCGGGCATTGCGCAGCAGCTCGAAGAAGCGCTCGTAGGGGACCGGGCCGGCGGTGACGTTGGCGGGCAACGGGCCGTCGAGGAGTTCGGTCGCCAGCGTCACCGGGGCGTCGACCTCGGCGGCCGCGGCGACCAGCGGGCCGTAGTCGCGCAGCGAGTTGCCGCCGGCGAAGACCGGGCCATCGGTCGAGGTCGGCGCCGCCAGGTCGGCGTCGCTCAGCGTGTGGCAGTAGGGCGTGACGAAGACGCGCTCCGGGTCGACGCCCCAGGTCGCGGCGAAGCGCTCGCGCTCCCACTCGGTCAGCACGCAGTAGGCGACCCGCGGGCCGTCGAGCGCTCGCAGGCCGAGGCGCGTGGTCAGGCGGTCGAGACGCGCGCCGCCGAGCTTCCACTGGCACTCGCCGATCACGATCGGAGTCCGCGCCGTCGCCGGCCGGCGACGGATCGCGATCGCGGCGAGCAGGTCGACGTAGAGGTCCGACGGGCCGACCGAGCCGTCGAGGATCAGCGCCCGCCGCCCCGCCGCCCCGCGGACCAGCCGGGTGAAGAGCGCCCGCCGCGACATCGAGTCGCGGTCGAGCATCTCGCAGCGGGCGGCCCACGTCTCGCGGTCGGGCAGGTACCAGGTGGTGAGGGACTCGCGGCGCGGCTCGGTGGGCACGGTCGAAGGCTATTGACGCCCGCGGGCGCTCAACGAACGACCCGGAACCAGGTCGATCTGCGATTTCCGGTTCGCGACTTCGCCCGCAGGTGGTGACGGCCGGGAGGTAGGGCACGGCCGTGCGGGTGGACGGGCAGCGGCAGGACGTTGCGCCCGGCCCGTAGGCGCCGGGAGATGTGCAGGCGGCCGGGTCCCCGCAGGGAGATCCACCCGGCTCGCGAGAGGACGACGACGATCTTCGCCTTGTTGGGCCGGTGGCGGGCGTCGTGCAACTGGACCTTGCGCGGCCTGACCGCTAGGTGGGTTATCCGGATCGGACGGGTTGTCGCCGTAGTAGTGGGACTCGTCACCCCCTCGCTCGCCACGCACGGCGCCGTCGCGCTGACGTCGAGCGCTTCCTGGACGTCGGTCGGCGCGTAGTCGAAGGATTTCGTGCCACCGCCGGCGACGTAGATCGTCTGCCCGACCACCGCAGCCTGGATCCCGTGGCGTGGCACCGCGAGCGGCGGCAGCTCTCGCCATGCGCCGCTGACGGTGTCATATGACTCGGTCACGCCCGTCACCGCCCCTGAGCCGCCGATCGTGCGCTCGCCGCCGATCGCGAAGATGCAGGCACCCACCGCAGCGACGCCGAGGCCGCCGCGCGGCGTGGGAATCGAGGTGACGGCCGGCTTCCACGCAGCGCTCGCCAGGTCGGCGTCGTCGGCGGGCAGCTCGAGCTCGTCGACGGGCGCGAGGTCTTCGATCTCGATGCCGCCGCTCTCGAACGTGCGCCGGCCGCCGATCGCGTAGAGCTCGTTCCCCGCGATCACGGCCTGGAAGTGATCGCGCGGGCGCGGCATGTCGGCAAGGCGGGCCCATTCGGCGGTCATCGGGTCGTAGGCGTCCACTCTCGCCACCGACCCTTCCGGGCCGAGCCCACCGGCGTAGATCAGCTTGCCGTGCCAGGCGACGACGCCGCCGGCCGCGCGTGGGCTGGGCATGTCGGCCCCGGGCACGAAGGAGTCGGAGGCCGGGTCGTAGATCGCGACCTCGTCGCTGACCGGGAACGGGTATTCCCACTTGGCCAGCCCGCCCGCGTAGATCAGCTTGCCGTCGACGGCAGCGGCGCCGACGTGGTCGAGGTCGGCGAAGCCCGACGGCAGCGGCGCGGCTTTGGCCCAGGAGTTGGCGCTCGGGTCGTAGCGATCCTGCTCGAGGGCGTTGCCGGCGGCCAGGTAGATGCGGCCGTCGAGGGCCGCGTAGGTGACCTCTTGGCGCGGCTGTGGCGCCGGCGCCAGCGGCTTCCAGACAGGTTCGGCGCCGAAGGCGAGCGAAGCCGCGACCGCTCCGGCTACGAGAGCCACGACGACGAAGCCTCGCCGGAATGCCTTGAGCGCCTTCATCGGTCCCTCCAAAGCTAGTTCGATTCTCTGACGCATCACGTGCCGTGAGTTAAGTACCCATAGGGGCCGCTAACTCACGGCACGTCCTATCGCGCGCCAGATCCCTAGCCGACAGCCTGGGCGGCGCCGACCGCGACCGAGCTCTGGCCGGCTGAGACCGTTGCGCCGCGAGCGAAGCGGCCGGGGGTCGCGGGCCGCGCGGCGACGTCCAGCGGCGCGGCCGGTTCGGGGCCGGCGTTCGCCTGGTCGAACCAGAGGTCGAGCGGCTTGCGCTGGGCGTCTTCGGCGATCGCGACGATCCCGTAGCGGATGCGCTGGATCGGGCGGCCGTAGGTGTTCGGCTTGCTCGAGCGCCCGACCAGGTCGCCGTCGAGGTAGAGCTCGCTGAGCGCCCCGGCCCCGGCGGAGAGATGCTCGTGGACCTCGAGCGTGAACCAGCGGCCCTCGGGCAGGTCGAAGGGACCGACCAGGGTGTCGTTCTCCCGGCCGTCGCCGAAGCGCAACAGGCGCGCGCGATGGTCGGAGCCGTAGATCGAGACGCCGCCCCAGTCGGTGTCGTTCGGATGCGAGAGCCAGTTGTCCCAGCGGACGAGGTCGACCTGGCCCTGGATGTTGGAGATGAAGCCGGGGGGCAGGTAGTAGGCGGCGCCGAACCAGACGTCTTCGCCGTCTTGCCAGTTGACGTTCCAGATCCCGCGCGAATAGCCGTTTTCGCCCCCGCCGTCGTAAGCGGCAAAGGCGGAAGTCGTGCCGTCGTAGGCGCGATCGGTGGAGAGCTTCAGCGTGCCGGTCTCGACGTTGGTCTGCGAGAAGTCGGCGAAGCCGCCCTCGAGCGTCGTTGTCAGCGGGGAGACGTCGGCGCTCGCCGCGGCCGGAATCGTCGCGGCAAGGGCCACTAGCGTTGAGAGGAGGGCCCGGGTGAGACGTCTGTGCAGGCGTGGTGAGCGCATCTCACCCACCGCATCGACGGCGATGCGCCCGCCCGCAGCGCTGTCAATTGACCTGGACGAATGATCGAGTCGAACTCCGGCTCTGGGCGCGGAATTGCAGAAGCCCTTCGATTGCGGGCTTCAGAGCGTGGGGTTGGCGTGGTAGTCGTCAGTGGAGGCAGGAGCGCCGCGCCACGATCGGATCGAGGCCATGATGCCGACTGCCGTGGCAGCGGACGCCGCGGCGTCCGCCCGACCTGGAGCCAATCAGCGCCAGCCTGATCGCGCGACGCTGGTTGTTGCCGTGCTTCTTCTTGGTCGTGGTTTCCTTGCTGGCCGGAGGTGGGATCGATTCGGGTTCGGGTGAGGTTTCAGGGGCCGGTGCCGGGGCCGGAGTCGGAGTCGGTTCGGGGGCGGGGGTCGGGGTTGGTTCTGGCGTCGGAGTCGGGGTCGGTTCCGGGGTCGGAGTGGGCGTCGGTTCCGGGGCCGGCTGGGTCGTGCCGGTGCCGAAGTGACTCGCGCTCCCGGCGAAGGCGTCGTCGAAGCTCAGTTCGAGCGGCTTCTTCTGCGAGCCGGCGGCGATCGCGACGATCCCGTAGCGGACCCGCGTCGCGGCCCGGCCGTAGGTGTTGGCGGCGGTGCTCTTGCCGACCAGCTTGCCGTCGAGGTAGAGCTCGCTGAGGGCGCTGCCGCTGGTTGCCGAGCGACGCTGATGGACCTCGAGCGTGAACCAGCGACCTTCTGGAAGGTCGAAGGGACCGACCAGGGTGTCGTTGGGCCGGCCGGCGCCAAAGCGCAGCAGGCGGGCGCGGTGGTCGGAGCCGTAGATCGAGACGCCGCCCCAGTCGGTATCGGTCGGGTTGGTCGACCAGTTGTCCCAGCGGACGAGGTCAACCTGACCCTGGATGTTGGAGATGAAGCCGGTCGGCAGGTAGTAGGCGGCGCCGAACCAGACGTCGTCGCCGTCCTTCCATTCGACGTTCCAGATTCCGCGGGTGTAGCCGTTTTCGCCGCTGCCGTCATATGTGGCGCGAGCGGCGTAGCTGCCGGTGTAGACGCGAGAGCTGTCCACGCTCAGGCTGCCGTGGAGAGCGTTGGTCTGCGAGAAGGAGGAGAAGCTGCCGCCGTCCAGCGTCGCGCTGAGGGAGGTGACGGAGGCGCCGGCCGCCGGAGCCGTGAGGAGAGCCAGCGCCGCGACGAGGGCGAGGCAGGCGATGGTGAGGAGGGAGGAGGCTTTGGCGGAGAAGTCTTTTGTGCCGAGCATGATCCCCATGTCGGGCACGCGCTCGGTGGGCTGGAAGCAACGGCCGCCGTTCTGGACGGATCGCTTAGGAGGGACTGGCGCCAGGCGCGCAACTAGACTTCGCGGCCAGTGGCGAGCGGCGCTCCGAGAGTCCTCCACGTCATCGACTCCCTGCGGCTCGGCGGCGCCGAGGCCTTGCTGGCCGCCCTGGTCCGCGAGCTGAGGCGCTCGGGCCGCTCCTGGAACGCCGTCTGCGTGCCGCACTCCGACGACGCCGATCCGGGCCTGGTCGAGCGCGTGCGCGATCACGCCGACGAGCTGCGCTGGTTGCCCTCGGGGCCGCTGTACGACCCGCGGCTCTACTTCGCATTGGGTCGCGCCATGCGCGACACGCACGCCGACGTCGTCCACTCCCATCTCTCGACCGCGAACGTCGCCTCGCGGGCCGTCGCCGCGCCGGCGCGCAGGCCACACGTGACGACCCTCCACACCGTTCCCGGGCCGACTGCCGAGGACAGCCGCCTGCGCGCCCTCGCCGACGGCTGGTCGTCCTGGCTCTCGCGCCGCATAGTCGCCCCCTCCGCCGAGGTCGCCGACGCCTACCGGGCAGCTTTCCACCTGCCGGCCTCGCGCCTGCGCGTGATCTCCAACGTGCCCGCCGCCGAGCCGCCGGCGAACGGGTTCGATCGCGACGCCCTCCGCCACGAGGTGGGCGGGGAAGGGGTCGAGCTGCTCGTCCTCGCCGTCGCCAGGCTGCAGCCGGAGAAGGGCATCGACGACCTCGTCGCCGCCGCGGCCGCGCTGCGCGAGCGCCTGCCCGGCCTGCGGGTTGCCGTTGCCGGCTCGGGCCCCGAGGAGGACGCCCTGCGGGCGCGGATCGAGAGCGCCGGGCTGACCGGATCGTTCGCGTTGCTCGGCAGCCGCTCGGACGTCGGCGCGCTGCTCGCCGCGGCCGACGCCTTCTGCCTGCCGTCGCGGCACGAGGGCCTGCCGCTCAGCCTGCTCGAGGCGATGCAGGCCGGCCTTCCCTGCGTCGCGACCAGGGTCGGCGGGGTGCCGGGCGTGATCGCCGACGGCGTCGACGGGGTGCTCGTCGAGCCGTCGGAGCCCGAAGGTCTCGCCGAGGCCCTGGAGCGGGTGCTGCGCGATGGGGAGGGCAGGCGAGCGATGGGCGCCAGGGCTCGCGACCTGGTCCGCGAGCGCTACGCGGCGAGCGCCGCGGCCGCGGCCTACGCCGACCTCTACGACGAGCTCGTGGAGTCGCGTCCGTCAGCGGTCGGGGAGCCCGGTGGCCCGGGATAGCCGGTTCGCGGCGCTCGGCGAGCTCGCGCTCGACGGCGCCGGCCTGCTGGCGGCGGTCCCGCTCTGGCTTTGGTGGGCCTCGTGGAAGGGCGGCTACCCGCCGGCCGTCTTCCTGGCGGGGATCGGCTACCTGGCGCTCGCCGCCGTTGCCCTGCACCTGTTCGCGCCGCGCCCGCCCTTGCGCCGAGCGGCCGCCTGGGCCCTGGCGGCACTGGTCGCTTTCAGCGCCTGGACGCTCCTTTCGCTGACCTGGGCCCCCGACCGGGGCGCGGCGGAGGTGACCGCGTCGCGCCAGATCCTCTTCCTCGGCTCCTTCGCGCTGCCGCTGATCTGGTCCCCGACCGGCAGAGCCCTCGCGGCGGGCCTCGCCCTCGCGCCGTTGGTTGCGCTCTGCGGCGCCCTCACCGCGCTCGGCGGGGCGCTGGCCGACCCGGCCTCGCTCGTCGACGGCCGCCTCGCCGGCCCGACCGGCTACCCGAACGCGAGCGCGGCGCTGCTGGTCGCCGGCGCGCTCCCCGCGCTGGTGCTGGGATCGCGGCGCGAGCTGCCGGTGTCGTTACGGGCGGCGGCGCTGGGGACAGCCGGCGCCCTGCTCGGCGCCCTCGTCCTCACCCAGAGCCGCGGCGGTCTCGCCGTCCTCGCGATCGTCCTCGCTCTCGCCCTTCTGACCCTGCCCGGCAGGCTGCGGCTGCTGATACCGACGGGCATGGTCGTGCTCGCGGTCTGCGCTGCGCTCGGGCCGCTGCTCGCGGTGCACTCGACGGCGGTCGACGGAGGCGACCTCGAAGCCGCGCTGCGCGAGGCGGTCGCGGCGCTGCTCACCTGCGTCGCCGTGCTCGCCGCGGTGGCCGCGGCCTATGCCGCGCTCGACGCCCGCACCGAGATCGCGCCGCGCACGGTGCGCCGCGCCTCGCGGGGAGTGGCGGCGCTCGCGGCCGGGGCCGTCCTGCTCGGCGCGGTGGGCCTGGCGACCTCGGGCGCCGATGTCGGCGGCTGGCTCTCGGACCGGGTCGAAAGCTTCAAAACGCCCGACTACGGCCAGCTCGAATCGGAATCGACCCGCTTCACGGGAGACCTCGGCTCCAATCGCTACGACTACTGGCGCGTCTCGGCCCAGATCTTCGCCGACCGCCCGCTGGCCGGCTCGGGTGCCGGCAACTTCATCGCTCCGTACCTGGAGCGACGACGAGGCGAGAAGTCGACGATCTACGCGCACAGCGTCTGGCTGGAATCGCTGGCGACACTGGGCGCGCCGGGCTTCCTGCTGCTCGTCGCCTTCGTCGTCGCGCTTTGCGTAGCCCTCGGCTCGGCCGGCCGGCGCGCTGGGCCGGCGCGCTGGGCCGTCGTCGGCGCCTCGCTGCCGCTGGCGGTCGCCCTGGCCCACGGCTCGGTCGACTGGGTCGGGACGTTCCCCGTCCTGACCGCCCCCGCCCTGGCCCTAGCCGGTGCGGCCGCGGGCTTGCGCACCGACGGCGAGACGGGCACGGAGCGCAGCGGTCGTGCGTTGCCGATTGCCGCGATTGCCGTCCTCGCCGTTGCAACGGTTCTTGCGCTGCCGCTGCTCACCGCGGCCCGGCTCGCCGATCGCGGCTTCTCGAACTGGCGTGCCGACCCGGCTGGGGCGATCGACGACCTCGAACGGGCGGCCGAGCTCGATCCGCTCTCGGCGACGCCCGACGTCCGCCTGGGCGTCGTTGCGATCGAACTCGAACGGCCAGCTCTTGCGCGCCGCGCCTTCGAATCGGCCTTGGAGCGCGATCCCTCGGCCTGGTATCCGGAATTCCAGCTAGGCCTCCTCGCGGCGCCGTATTCGCGCGCCCGGGCGCTCCATCGCCTGCGCGTGGCCCGCGCGCGCAATCCTCGCGAAGCCGTGGTTCGCCACTCGTTTAAGGCGGTCCAGGGGGGGTACTTTCCAGATCCACGGGTGATTCAGCACCGTGTTTTCAAGAGTGGCGAATAGAGCAAAAGGCCTTCATCTATTTGTCCAACTCGTTAAAAGGCCCATTTCCGGCCGCTTTCTCGCTTATAATGCTTTCAATCTCGTAATCTCAATCCCTATAGCCGGAGGCTGTATCCAGTGAGGAAATTCGTACTGATAGCGATGATGGTCGTGGCTTTGGCGGTCCCCGCCTCGGCTTTCGCGAGCAACGGATACACCAACGTTGCCGGCGTGAACGAAGGCGGCGGTAACAGCGGCTCACCGAGCGGAGCTCCCGCGGCGGTGGCCAGCACCGGCGAGCCAAGCAGCACGGGCGTGCTGCCCTTCACCGGCCTCGAGCTGGGCCTGATGCTCGGCGCCGGCGTCGTGCTGCTCGGCACGGGCGTAGCGCTGCGTCGCACGCGCACGTCGCGCTAACTCAGCAACCGCAACCGTCAAATCGATTGATTGTGCCCCCCGCCTAGGCGGGGGGTTTTAGCTTCTGCGCAGGAAGCACGCGACTCGCTTCGCCTCGGCCTCGATCGTGTGATTCTCAGCGATCGCGTGCCCGGCCGAAAGCAGCCGGGCACGCAGCTCGCGCGAGGTGGCGACCTGGCGTACCGCCTCCGCGGCCGCGTCCGGGTCTCCCGGAGGGATCAGAAGGGCTCCCTCTCCTGCCGCCTCCGACACTCCGCCGACCGCGGTCGCGACGACCGGCAGGGCTGCTGCGAAGGACTCGAGCAGCACCTGCGGCACGCCCTCGGTCCAGGAGACGTGGAGGAAGAGGTCGCTCTCGCGATAGAGGCGCATCAGCTCCTCGCCCATCGGGACGTGGCCGTGCAGTCGGGCGCGAGCCTGCAGTCCGCGATCGGCGACCCGGCTCGCCAGCTCCGCCTCCAGGGGGCCGTCGCCGCAGACGGTCAGCTCGAAGCGGTGCTCGAGGCGCTCCAGCACGTCCGCCAGCATCAGGGGGTTCTTCTCGGCGTCGATGCGGCCGACGCTGAGCATCCGCACCGGCCCGTCGTAGTCGCGAGTGGCGCGGCTCTCGACCGGGTCGATGTCGGCCGTGGAGATCAGCGAGACGTAGATCTGCAGCAGCTCGCGCGCCCCCCGGTAGTTCCTTGCCAGGTCGGGCCCAACCACGACCACGGGGTGGCGGCGGGCGAGACGCCGGTAAGCGAGGTCGAGGCTCTCGGCGACGAGCTTCAGATCGGGCCTGCGCGGGTGGCGGTTGCCGACGTAGCGGGGCAGGTCCTGGCGCACGCCGAGCACGACCCGCTTTCCCCGGCGTGCCGCCATGCGGGCGAAGAGCAAGGCGAAGGGGTGAGGGCCGAGCAGCCAGACCACGTCGACTCGCTCGAGCAGCTCGGCGAAGCGGGCCGCCGACTCGCGGGCGGCCCGGACCACGGACGTCGGCCGGGCGGCGCTGCCGTAGTGCGGCAGGGGCGCGAAGCGGGCGGGCGGCGGCAGGCGGTAATGGGAGCTCGACGGCTCGGGGCTGAGGCGTGCGGTGACGGTCAGCTCGTCGAAGTGCTCGGCCAGCTTGCCGAGGAAGAGGACGAAGGAGCGCGCGGCGTAGATCTCCTCGCCCTCGCGCCAGAACGCCTGATCGAGGTAGACGGCGGCTCGCAATCTACGGCGCGGCCTTCCTGCGCACCATGCGGCCGAGCGGGTCGAGGACGCCGCGCACCGGCAGCATGCGCACGCGCCGCACCAGCGGCGAGGCCTTGAGCCGGAAGCGACTCGGCCCGTCCCACCTGTAGACGCCGACGCGGGGCCAGCGCAGCGTCTCGGCGGCGTGCGGCGCGTGGGGGAGGGCGCCGGCGGCCCGGTAGCCGGCGGCGGCGGCGGCGGCGACCACGCGGTCGTCGACGTCGCCGTAGGGATAGGCGATCGTCTCGCAGGGGCGTCCTAGGCCCTCGGCGCAGGCGGCGCGGGACTCCTCCAGCTCGGCCCGGAGCCGCTCGTCGTCGAGCTGCGTCAGGTACGGATGGGTGCGGGTATGGGAGCCGACCTCCCAGCCGAGCTCGCCGAGCTCGCCGAGCTCCTGCCAGGACATCGGCACCAGCTCGGGCTCGTGCGGCCCGCCCAGCCACTCTTCGATGCCGGCCCAGCGCATCGGCTGCTCGCGCCCGATCCAGTCGCTCGGTGCGTAGACCGAGGCGGGTGCCCCCAGGCGCTTCAGGACCGGCGCTGCGAGGCGGTGCACCGAGCGGTAGGCGTCGTCGAAGGTGATCGCCAGCGTGCGCCGGCCGCGGGGTTCGAGGACGGCGTCGAGGAAGCGGACCGGCTCGTAGCCACGGCGGAGCAGCAGCGCGACCTGGCGCTCGAGCTCGTCCGGGGTGACGGCCAGCTCGCTCTCCCAGGACTCGCTGACCGCGTGGTAGCAGAGGACGAGGGTCTCGCTCACGCAGCGTCGCCCCTCATCGCTCGGAGAGGACTTCGTCGTAGAGCTCGCGCAGCGCGGCGGCAACCGACTCCAGCGAGTAGCGCTCGACGACCAGGTCGCGGGCCGCCGCGCCCAGCTTCCGGCCCCCCTCCGCCTCGTCGGTCGTCTGCGCCAGCGCTGCGGCGAGCGCGGCGCCGTCGTCGACGTCCTCGACCAGGGCGCCGGTTCGCGGGCTGACGAGCTCGGCCATCCCGCTCGCTCCCGCGGCGACGACCGGCAGGCCGCTGGCCATCGCCTCCAGCACCGAGTTCGACATCCCCTCGGTCGAGGAGGAGCAGACGTAGACGTCCGCCGCCCGGTAGAGGGAGGCGGGGTCCTCGACCAGGGGCAGCAGCTGGACACGATCTCCCAGGTCGCAGCTCGCGACGAGCTCACGCAGGCGCGCCTCCTCGCTGCCCTCGCCGACCATGACCAAGCGCAGGTCGGGCAGTCGGGCCGCCGCGTCGATCAGCAGGTCGAGGCGCTTGACGGGGGCAAAACGGCCCGTGTAGAGGGCGAGGGGCCCCGCGGGGTCGATGCCGAGCCGCGCTCGCTCGGCCTCACGCTCCCCCGGCGCCGGGGGTCGGAATGCGTCGGCGTCGACGCCGTTGGGGATGCGCCGCAATCGCTCCCCGGGGACGCCGTGGGCGCTGAGCTCGGCGCGAACCTCGTCGCTGAGGCAGATGAAGGCCGAGAAGGTCTTGGCCATCACCCGCATGCGCCGGCGCCCGAGCGGCTTGGTCAGCAGGCGGGTGAGGTCGCCGCCGGGCCCGGTCGAGAGCACCTTGGCCACGATCGGGGCGCGCACCGCTGGACGGCTCAACAGCGCGATCGTCGAGGGGGAGAGGAGGTCGTGCACGTGGACGACGTCGGGGCGCAGGCGGGCGAGCGCCGCGGCGCCGGCGGCGGTGTAGGCGATCGAGCCGACCGCGCCGCTGTCGGGCCCCGGCATGCGCCGCACGGCGAGCCCCGAGCGGGCTTCGCGCCGGGGGGTGCCCGGTGGGTGGCGCGTGAGGACCGTGAGGTCGACCCCGCGGCGCTGGAGCGGCAGGCCGAGCAGGTCGACCTGTCGCTGGGCGCCGCCGAGGACGGGGAGGAAGCTTTGGATGACCATCGCGACCCGCAAGGGAGCCGGATCGTATTCGGGGAAAGGGACGGCCCGCGCGCGCAGCGCGGTCTCTAGCTGAGCGGCGTTCCCGAGCGGAAGTGTTCGAACACTTCCCCCGCGCTCAGCGCCGTCGAGTAGATCGAGACGTCGTCGATGACGCCGCCGAAGTAGTCCTTTGCGTGGGCGTTGGCGCCGATGTAGAGGGCCTCGGAGGGATCGTGTTCGACCGGGCCCGACATCGGCTGGGAGGCGACCTGGACACCGTCGAGGTAGAGCCTCATCGTCGCGCCGTCGTAGGTGCCGACGAGGTGGTGGGTCTGGCCGGTTGAGACCGTGCCGATGCCGGCGGTGAGCGACCGCGCCGTCCCGCCGATCCAGAGTCGCCAGATCAGGTTCCCGTTGGGCTGGGGCCGCAGCTCATACGCTCCGTAGCGCTGGACGACCGACCCTTCGTACGCGTTCGCCTTGCACCAGGCTTCGACCGTGAGGGCGGAGCTCAGGTCGAGCGCGGGTCTGGGCGCGACTTCCACGTAGTCGTCGAGGCCGTCGAAGGCGACGGCGGTGCCGACCTTGCCGCTGTCTATCGCTGGAGCGCCGAGGGTCGGGCCGTTGACGTAGACGCCGGAAGCGGCGCCGGTCGAGTCGGCCGCGGTCGTGCTCGAGCGCTCGTCGAGGCGCCAGAGGCTGACCCGCGAGGGCGCCGGGTTGGGTTCGGGCGCGGGCTGTTCGGTAGGAGGCGGGCTCTGCTGGAACGGTCCGCGTTCGGTGGCGCTGATCGAGGCGCGATCGAAGTACGCGGTCAGATTTCCGGAGCCGTCCCCCTCAGTCGAGACGATGCCGTAGCGGAGCCGGTTGAACGGCGCGGCACCGGCGAACAGGTTCGCCGTCGTCGAGGAACCCCGCGAGACGCCGTTGATCTTCAGTTCCGTGAGGGCCGCACCGGAGCTGCGGAGCCTGACGTGCACCTCGACCCAGCTCCACTTCCCTTCCGGCAGGACGCTGGGAGAGAGCGGCCCGATCAGCGTGCGCTTGGTGCCGCCGCGGGCCGCCGCTACATAGAGGCTGTCGTTGCTCCAACTGGCGAAGTTGATCTCGGCGCGGTCGGCGTAGGGAGTGTCGCCGCCGTCGTCGGAGACGTAGGAGTCGACCCGGAGCAGGTCCGTGTAGCCGTCGTGGGAGGCATAGAAGCCCGTCGGCAGGTAGATCGCGGCGCCGAACCAGAAGTCGTCGCCTTCGACCAGGTGGCGGCTGCCGTTGGCCGAGAAGATCCCGCGTGAGAACGGGCTTTCGCAGGAGGGGTCGGCCTCAGTGTGAACCTTGAGCGACGCGACGCCGGCGTAGGCGCGGCTGGTATCGCGGGAGGCCACGCTCGTCGCGCAGCGCTTGCTCACCTGGTCGAATTCGAACGGTGAGGTGGTGCGCGTCTCGAGGTCCGCGAGCCTCGGGACTACTTCCGCCTGGGCGGTTCCAGTCGCGGCGAGGGCGAGCAGAACAGACAGGAGCAGCACCGCCCTGCGGACCGTCCTCGTATGGATCACTTTCCCATCCCCCCTTTGTACCCGGTTTTTGGATCGCTCCCCCCGATCCATTGCCGACGCCCGCATGATAGCCAGCTCGCGAGAGCTGGCAAGGGGGGTTGGGGAGCTAGGCGCGGATCAGGCGACGCTGGCCGCGGCGCGGCTGCCCTGCGTGAGCCACTCGACCTGGCGCCCGAGGCCCTCCTCGAGCGAGACGGCGGGGGCGAAGCCCAGCTCCTCGCGCGCCCGGGTCGTGTCGGCGCCGGTGCGCCGCGCGTCGCCACGCGCTTGGTGCTGGTATTCGATCTCGATCGGGTGGCCGATCAACCCCTCGATCGTGTGGATCGCGTCGATCAGCGCGACGGGAGTGCCGCCGCCGACGTTGTAGACGGCGCCGCCTTCCCCGTGCTCGGCGGCACGGATCGTGGCGTCGACTACGTCGCCGACGTAGGTGAAGTCGCGGATCTGCAGCCCGTCGCCGAGCACGGTGATCGGCTCGCCCGCCAGCCCGGCGGAGATGAACCGCGTGAAGGCCATGTCCGGTCGCTGCCGCGGGCCGTAGACGGTGAAGTAACGCAGCCCGACGACGTGCAGGCCGTGGTTTCGCCCGTAGACGCCGGCGAGATCCTCGGTCGCGCACTTGGTCATCCCGTACGGAGAAACGGGCGTCCGATGGGCGGTCTCCGCGGTCGGGTAGGACTCCGCGTTGCCGTAGACGGACGAGGAGGAGGCGTAGACGATCGAATCGACCGGATGCCGCACGGCCGATTCGAGCAGGCGCTGCGTCCCGCGCACGTTGTTGCGCAGGTAGACCTCGAAGCCGTCGCCGAAGCTGCCGCGCACGCCCGCCTGGGCGGCGAGGTGGTAGACGACGTCCACGCGCTCGACGAGGTCGTCGAGCGGGTCGCTGGAGACGTCGCGCTCGTGCAGCTCGAAGGCGGAGTCCGCCAGGAGCTCGGCGAGGTTGCGCGCCTTGAGCTCACGGGGGTAGAAGTCGACGAAGCAGTCGACGCCGAGGACGCGGTGTCCTTCGGCGAGAAGTCGCTCAGCGAGCTGACTGCCGAGAAATCCTGCGCACCCGGTGACGAGCACGTGGCTGGGGGAGCCCCCGTTTTTCGAGGCTGCGTGTGCGGAAGTGTCCATGGTTCCTATCCTTGGTTCGGCGATCGAGCTGGCGCCCCGGCGGGGGCCCTGCTTCCCCATCGTCGAAACGAGGCAGAAGGTTGAGCGGTGGGCGCGGGCTCGACGGGGGTTGCCGAAGCCACCGCGGCCGCGCGGGCCTGACGGAAGAGGGCTTCGAGCGTAACGCCGTCCTCGGGGAACTCGGCCCAACCGAAGCCGGCCCCTTCGCCGACCTCCGCCCTCAATCGGCGCTCGAGGCCATCCCTTTCGAAATTGGAGTCGTCGACCATGGCGACGATCTCCTCGTGGCCGCTCTCCTCGTGCAGCAGCGCCACGTTGTCGGTGACGCGGAAGGCGTCGAGCGCGGCGGTCGCGGTGGCGCGGTCGAGGCGGGGGGCGTGCACCCAGAGCAGATGGGCGGCCTCACCGCGGCGACGGCACCACTCGAGGTGACGCTGGATGTGCTCGAGGCGCGAGGGCACGGGCGGCTTGCCCCGCCGCGCCAGGACCGCGACGAGCAGCCCCCCGGCGACGACGAAGGCCCAGACGGGCGCGCCGGCGAGCGCGGCGATCGATGCCGCAACGAGCCAAAGTAGAGCGAGCCAGGGAGGGGAGGAGAGGATTCGGGTCATGAGGGGACGAGTTAGGGGACCGGGTAGGGAATTTGCGGAAAATCCGTTATCGAGCCACATCAAAGGATGTAGCACAGCGGTTTCGCGACCGCAAGGCGGATATACCGCTTGTTTCGACAGCGGCGGCCCGTCGCTTTAGTCGCAAAACGCAGAAAAAACTACCAGCCGGCCTGCCCGAGGTGTTAATCGAAAATTATTATGTGACCGTTTTGGGATTGGCGCTCACCCGGCTCAGTGCGCTTCGTCCGAGGCATGAGCCGGCGGCCGGGACTCCTCGGCGAGGGAGGTGATCTCGAGCGGGCCCTGGGCCGCGTCCTCGAGCACCTCGCCGGCCTCCTCGGCCGAGCGCGCGTAGAGCTCGACCAGCATGTGGACCACGATCTGCTCCTCGTCGTGCTTGTGGAAGCGGACGTGGGTGAAGAACTCGCGCACGCCGGCGTCGCCGAAGGCGCCGTAGGTGAGGAACTCGGCGGCTTCGGGACCGGCGCAGGTCTCGACCCGGTCCTGGTCGACGCGGACCGTGCAGGAGGCGACCCACGGCGTGCCGGCGACCATCCGTTCCCAGCGGTCCTCGATCGGCACGACCTGGTCGTCCTGGAAGGCGAGATGGGGTTGGTCGTGCATGCAGTCGACGCATTGCACAAGCGCCTCCTGGATCTCGTCGATGCCCTCGGCGAGCGCTCCCGATTCCGGGTCGACGCGCCGGATCGCGTCGTAGTGGATCTGGATCTCGAGGTTCCGCGACCAGCAGCGGTAGCAGCGCAGCCAGGCCGAGCGGTCGCCGTTGAGCTCGTTCATCATCGCCCCATTGTCGCGTGCGAGGCGCCTCGGCGCCATAGCCGGTCGATCAAGTTGGCGCGCCGGCGCCCGAACGCTCCCCGACCAGCTCGACGATCTCGCCCATGATCTTGTTGAGGTCGAAGTCCTTGGGCGTGTAGACGCCGTCGACGCCGGCCTCGCGCAGGCGCTCGGCGTCGGCGGGGGGGATGATGCCGCCGGCGACGACCGGGGCTGCAAGACCCTCGTCGCGGAGGCGGCGGACGACCTCGGGGATCAGCTCCAGGTGCGAGCCGGAGAGGATCGAGAGGCCGACCACGTCGACGTCCTCCTGCAGGGCGGACTCGGCGATCTCCTCGGGGGTCAGCCTGATCCCCTGGTAGATCACCTCCATGCCGGCGTCGCGCGCCCGCAGCGCGATCTGCTCGGAGCCGTTGGAGTGCCCGTCGAGGCCCGGCTTGCCGACCAGGATCTTGATCCGGTGGCCGATCCGCTCTGAGACCTCATCGACCCTGGCGCGGATCGCCTCCAGCTGCTCGCGATCGGCTGCCGGGGCGGCGCCGCTGACGCCGGTCGGGCCCCGGTAGGCGCCAAAGGCCTCGCGCAGCACTTCCGCCCACTCGCCGGTCGTCACCCCGGCCTTGGCGGCGGCGATCGTCGCCGGCATCACGTTTTGGCCGTCGTCGGCCGCGACCTTTGCCAGCTCGTCGAGCGCAGCCCGCACCGCATCGTCGTCTCGCTCCACCTTCCACTTCTCCAGTGCCTCGACCCGTTCGCGCTCGACCTCGGGGTCGGGGGTGAGGATGCCGCCGTCGGCGCCGGCCGTCAGCGGCGAGTCCTCGGTCTCGGTGTAGCTGTTCTGGCCGATTACCTTCTGCTCGCCGGACTCGATCCGCGCCACGCGCTCGCGGTGCGACTCGACCAGGCGGGCCTTCATGTAGGGGACGGCGGCGACCGCGCCGCCGTGCTCGGTGACCACGGCCATCTCGGCCCGAGCGCCCTCGATCAGCTCCTCGACCAGGCCGTCCATCACCACCGAGCCCTCGAAGAGGTCGGGGTACTCGAGCAGGTCGGTCTCGTTGGCCAGCACCTGCTGGATGCGCAGGCTCCACTGCTGGTCCCAGGGGCGGGGGAGGCCCATCGCCTCGTTCCAGGCCGGCAGCTGGATCGCTCGCGCCCGCGCGTCGCGGCTCAGGGTCACCGCCAGCGCCTCGAGCACGATGCGCTGGATGTTGTTCTCGGGCTGGGCCTCGGTTAGGCCAAGCGAGTTGACCTGCACCCCGTAGCGGAAGCGCAGCATCTTCTCGTCGCCGACGCCGTAGCGCTCGCGGCCGATCTCGTTCCAGAGCCGGCCCATCGCGCGCAGCTTGGCGATCTCCTCGATCAGTCTGATGCCGGCGTTGACGAAGAAGGAGATGCGGCCGAAGACCTTGGGGAAGTCGGCGTCGGCGACCTGGCCGCGCGCCTTGACCTCGTCGAGGACGGCGATCCCGGTGGAGAGGGCGTAGGCGATCTCCTGCACCGGCGTCGCGCCCGCCTCCTGCAGGTGGTAGCTGCAGATGTTGGTCGGGTTCCAGCTCGGCACCTCGTTGACGGTGAAGGCGACCATGTCGGCGATCAGCCGCATCGAGGGCTCGGGCGGGAAGGCGTAGGTGCCGCGCGAGAGGTACTCCTTGATGATGTCGTTCTGGGTCGTGCCCTTGAGCTTGGCTCGCTCGACCCCGTTCTCCTCGGCGACGGCGATGTAGAGGCCGAGCAGCCAGGCGGCGGTGGCGTTGATCGTCATCGAGGTGTTCATCTCGTCGAGTGGGATGCCGTCGAGCAGCTGGTGCATGTCGCCCTTGTTGGCGATCGAGACGCCGACCTTGCCGACCTCGCCGCGGGCGAGGACGTGGTCTGGGTCATAGCCCGTCTGGGTCGGCAGGTCGAAGGCGACGGAGAGGCCGGTCTGGCCCTTGGCCAGATTGCCGCGGTAGAGCTCGTTGGAGCGCTTGGCGTCGGAGTGGCCGGCGTAGGTGCGCATCACCCAGGGGCGGTCGCGCTCGGGGAGGCGGTGCTCGCTCATCCTCCAAATCTTATTTGGCGCGCGCCGAAATCCGTCGTTCACGGCCCCCGGGGCCGCATCTTTCCGGTGGCGCTGTGTTTAGGCTCGGGACTGTGAAGGTTCTGCGGATAGGCACGGCCGCCGCCCTGGCGGCCGCGTTGCTGGCACTGGCCCCGGCGGCCGGCGCCGCCCTGGTCGGCGTCTACCGCAACGGCATGGCGAGCAAGGGCCAGCTGGGCCAGATCGTCAAGTTCTCGGGCGAGCGCTGCGGACGCAGCGGCACCGGCAGCGCCCTCCTCGTCACGATCGGCAAGGGGACGAGGGAGTGCACCTACCGCACGCCCGTGGTCGGGCGCGACCTCGAGATCGCCGCTACCGAGCGCCTGCTCGGCAAGACGCCCAAGCCGGTTCAGCAGGGCGCCTACCTGGCTCTCGATCTGCGGGCCGGCGAAGGTGCCCGCTACCAGCTGGCCGTCTACCCGCGCCAGCGCAAGGCTCAGCTGCGCAGGGTCCTGGCCGGCGGCGACGTCGAATACCTCCACATCGCGAAGAACGTCGCCGCGATCGAAGGCGTCGAACGCGACAACGACCTCCGCCTGCGGGCCTTCAACCTCACCGAAGGCGACGAAAAGGGCAGCTGCCACGTCCTCGCCTACGTCGGCGGTGAACTGGTCGCCGACGTCACCGATCCCGGCGCGGGCGAACTCAGCGGCCGCGCCTCGGGCTTCTCGGTCGGCTCGGCCAAGTCGGCTAAGGGCGCCCAGGCGACCGTCGACGACGTGGTCGTTCGGGTTCCGAGCCCGTTCTAGCGGCTCGGAACGGCGTCTAGTCTTCCCCCCGCCTTTTTGCCAGCTCGGTCAGCCGGTAGACGTGTTCGGTCGCGCCGCGCCGCGGGTGGGTTTCGACCAACTCGATGCAGCCCAGGTTGCGCAGGACGCGCACGTGGTAGGCGACGGTGCGCAGGTCGCGGTCGAGCTTCGCGGCGATTAGCTTCGGGCTGTTCACGCCTTCCCCGATCAAGGCGAGGGCGTCCGCGCGCAGGGAGCGCGAGAGGGCTTTTGCCAGGCGTGTGTCGATCGAAACGGGGCGGGGCATGCTCGGAGACTCCGGACTGGTTGCTCGGCCAATTGGAGCCAGTCTAAGCCATAACTAAGTTGAGTAGTTAAGTACTGTTTAAGAGAGAAACATGGAAGTTCTTGCCCAATCCGGCCCGATTTACGGACTTTCCGCATAATTGCCCCTCATGTCGACGACGACGGTGGAGAGGCCACGGACGGGGGGGCCGGGTTCGGGCCTGGGCGGAGACTGGCGAGTGATCGTCTGCAACGACGACCACAACACCTTCGACCACGTCGCCCAGACGCTCTCCCGGGTCCTGCCCGGGGTCACCCTGGAGAAGGGCCACGAGCTGGCGGAAACGATCCACAACAACGGTATGGCGATTGTCTGGTCGGGCCCGCAGGAGCCGGCCGAGCACTACTGGCAGCAGCTCAAATCGGCCGGGTTGACGATGGCGCCGCTGGAGCGGGCCTGAGGTCGGGCGCCGTCTACTCGGCGGCGAGCAGGGTATGCCAGGCGGGGAGGATCGGGATGTCGTAGAGGTCGATGACGGCGGCGCGCGCCTTCTCGATCTCCTCTGAGAACCAGTAGCGCTCGAAGTCCGAGCGACTCTCCCAGACCGAGGACTGGCGAATCGCCAGCGGGTCGTCGTTGGAGCGGGTCAGAGACCAGCTCTTGGCGCCGTAGGCGGGCATCTTGGC
The DNA here is from genome assembly GCA_036379955.1 of Solirubrobacterales bacterium. Classification (GTDB taxonomy): domain Bacteria; phylum Actinomycetota; class Thermoleophilia; order Solirubrobacterales; family 70-9; genus VRUE01. The sequence goes on along the minus strand of DASVFR010000009.1, from coordinate 1,473 downwards.
CGCCGCCGGCTCCCAGAGGTCGAGGAAGCGGTCCGCCCGGAACGGGGCGACGTGCCAGTCGAGTACGCAGACCTCAGCCATGCCTAGGCTCCCACCTCGGCCCGGATCGCGCCCGGGCCGTCCCCGTTCTTGCCCTCGTCCTCGGACTCGGCCCCGACCAGGATCGAGATCTTGCCGAGGTGCTTGTTCTCGTGCAGCAGCTGGTGCGCTTGCGCGACGCCGTCGAAGGGCATCGTCTGCCAGATCACCGGCCGCACCTTGCCCTCCGCCATCAGCTGGTTGGCGCGCATGCACTCGTAGGCGTTGGCGAAATGCGAGCCGATGATCTGCTTCTGCTTCATCCACAGGTAGCGCACGTCGAAGTCGAGCTGGTAGCCCGAAGTGGCGCCGCAGATCACGACTTTGCCGAACGGCTTGACGGTGAAGACCGAGGTCGGGAAGGTCGCCCGGCCGACGTGCTCGAAGACGATGTCGGGGGCGTCGCCGAGGATCTCCTTGACCCGCTTGGCGAACCCGCGCGAGGCCTTGAAGCGCTCCACGTCGGCGGCACGATCTGCCAGGTTGGCGTCGGTGCGCATCATCTCGCCGAACTCGGCCCGGTTGATGTAGTCGACGGCGCCGAGCTGCTTGACCAGGTCGCCCTTCTCGTCGGAGGAGACGACGCCGACGGCGTTGGCGCCGGCCGCCTTGCAGAGCTGTACGGCGAAGACGCCGAGGCCGCCGGCCGCGCCCCAGATAAGGACGTTGTGGCCGGGCTGCAGCTTGCACTGGTCGATCAGCATCCGGTAGGCGGTGAAGTAGGTGAGCCCGTAGGCGGAGGAGTCGACCCAGGAAAGGTTCTGGGGGCGGGGCAGGAGCTGCTGCGCCTGGACCTTGGTGAACTGGGCGAAGGAGCCCCAGGTCGTCTCGTAGCCCCAGATCCGCTGGCTCGGCGCGGCGAGCGGGTCGAGCCCGTGCACCTCGACGTCCTCGTAGGAGGCCTGATTGCAGTGGACGACGACCTCGTCGCCCGGCTTCCAGCGGGTGACGCCCTCGCCGACCTTCCAGACGATGCCGGAGGCGTCGGAACCGCCGATGTGGTGACCGAACTCCGGGTGGTCGCCGTAGCCGAAGACCGAGACCGGCTTGCCGAGCGCCGCCCAGACGTTGTTGAAGTTGACGCCGGCGGCCATCACCCTCACAATCACCTCGAAGGCCCCTGGCTCGGGAACCTCGATCTGCTCTAGCTGGAAGGCATCGGTCGGCTCGCCCTCGCGCTCCTGGCGGATGACCCAGGCCGCCATCGCCTCCGGCAACGTGCCGGGCTCGACGTCCAACTTCGCGACTGCGCTCGTGTCAACGGCCAACTGGGTTCCTCCGCGGGTGGTTGAAGGGGCGGGCGGCGAATCCTAGTCAACCCGTGCAGTGCGTACCGGGTCAGCTCCATCCCAGCCGCGCATCCGACATTGACCCCACCCCGCTGTGGTCAATGTC
>DASVFR010000008.1:0-16801 GCA_036379955.1 Solirubrobacterales bacterium | reverse complement strand
CAGGCGACCAACCTCGTCACCTTCTTCGTCGGCCTGGAGACGCTCTCGATTCCGCTCTACATCCTCTGCGCCACCAACCTGCGGCGCGAGGGCTCGCTCGAGTCCGGGCTGAAGTACCTGATCGTCGGCTCGATCGGCTCGGCGACGCTGCTCTACGGGATGGCCTTCCTCTACGGCGGCTCGGGCTCGACCGACTTCTCCGGGATCGCTCACGGGATCGCGCAGAAGGGCGTGCTCGGCGACCCGCTCGTCCTCGTCGGCATCGGCATGGCCGCAGTCGGGCTCGCCTTCAAGACCTCGATCGCCCCCTTCCACCAGTGGACGCCCGACGTCTACGAGGGCGCCCCCTCGCCGATCACCGCCTTCATGGCGGTGGCGACCAAGGCGGCGGCCTTCGCCGTCTTCGTCCGCTTCTTCGACGTCGCCCTGGCGCCGCAGGCGAGCGAATGGCAGCCGGCGCTGGCGGTGCTCGCCGCGATCTCGATCGTCGTCGGCAACGTCGGCGCCCTCGGCCAGGACTCGCTCAAGCGCCTGCTCGGCTACTCCGGCGTCGCCCAGGCGGGCTACATCCTCGGCGGCCTCGTCGTCGCCAGCGAGGCCGGCGTCAACGCGATCGTCTTCTACCTCGCCGCCTACGCCTTCATGAACCTCGCCGCCTTCGCCGTCGTCGTCGCCCGCGAGCGCGAGACCGTCTACGGCGACCACATCGACAGCGTGCGCGGCCTCGGCTCCGACCGCCCGCACCTCGCCTGGCCGCTGACGATCTCGATGCTCGGCCTCGCCGGCCTGCCGGCGACCGCGGGCTTCATCGGCAAGCTCTACCTGATCGAGGCCCTGGTCGAAGGCGACTACACCTGGCTCGCGGTCTTCATCGCCGTCGGCACGATGATCTCCCTCGCCTACTACCTGCGGGTCGTCGCCGCGATGTGGATGCGGCCAGGCAGCGAGCCCGTCGCGACTCCCGCGATCGCCGGCGCCTCGCCCGAAGCCGACCCGATCGACCCCTGGGCCGGCCGGCGCTGGTACCTGGTCGCCCCCGCCCTGCTCGCCGCCGCGGCGACGATCTTCTTCGGCGTCATCCCGCAGCCGCTGGTCGAGTTCGCCGAACACGCCGGCGCCGCGCTCTTCTAGGCCGGGAGAAGGCCCGCGAGCGGGTCGCGGCCTTGCCAGCTGCCCTGCGAGGCATAGGGTCGAAAGCGGATGAAGGCCGAGTGCCGGTGGAAGGGGTGCGCCTGATCGCGCGCGACGGCCGCCCGGTGGCTGCCTTCGCGTCTGTTCGCGTAATCCCGCATCTCGGCGGCGCTGCGCCAGACCGAGAAGGTGGAGACGAGTCGCGGCGGGCGTCCGAAGCCGGTCGAGGCAAGGAGGCCGGGCGCGGCGAGAGCCTCTTCTTCGGCCGGCAACGCGGCGCGCAGGAACGGGATCAGCCTCCACGGCATCAGCCGCCCCAGTGTGAGCACGACCACGGGCTCCTCGTCGGTTACCGGCAACTCGTCCTTCGGGAGGCCGGGAAGCCCGGGCCACTCTCCGAAGACCCGCAGCGGCTCCATCCGTACCTGCCAGCCGTCGCGGAAGGGAACCGCGCGAGGGTCGGAGGCGAGGAACGCGTCGAAACGCTCGTCGTCGTCCCAGGCGGCGATGGTCGCGACCGTGCGCGGGTTCGGCTTCGGTAGGAGTCCGCCGCCCAGCGGCGCCGCGAAGACCGTCTCCGCGTAGCGCAAGCCGGGGGTTCCTCCGACCGGAGGCCGGTGACGCAGCGCCCTCAGGCCCTCAGCCAAGGGAACTTCCGCGATCTGGACCGTGACGATCATCGTGGCCTCCTAACCTAACGATGAGTAGGTAGGTATGAAGGTTACCTAATGAGCGTTAGGTACGCTGCCGCGGCATGGCCCGCAAACGCCTGAGCGCGGATACGAGGCGAGAGCTGATCGAGGCGAGCGCCAGCGAGGTCTTCGCCGAGCGCGGCTACCGCGGCGGCTCGATCGTCGAGATCGCCCGTCGCGCCGGGGTCAGCGCCCCGGTCGTCTACGACCACTTCCCCTCCAAGGCCGAGCTGTATCGGCACCTGCTCGAGCGTCACTTCGCCGCGCTGCGCCAGGTTTGGCGGGACAACCTCCCCGGCCCCGAGCCGGCGGGCGAGAGGATGGGCAGGGCGGTCGACGCCTGGTTCGCCTACGCCGAGGAGCACCCGTTCGCCGGGCGCCTGCTCTTCCGCGAGAGCGTCGCCGACCCGGAGGTGCGAGCGATCCACGAAGAGGTCGCGGGCGCCAGCCGCGATGAGGTCATGCCCCTCTTCGCAGACGAGCCGGGTGCCGAGAGGCTGATCGGCGCGCCGGCGGACGCCGGGCTGGAAATGGTCTGGGTCGTCCTGCGCGGCGTCCTCCAGGGCCTCGCGATCTGGTGGGCGGACCATCCGGAGGTACCGCGCGAGCAGGTCGTCGCCACCGCGATGAACTCGCTGTGGATCGGCTTCGAGCGGGTGAGCGGCGGTGAGACGTACAGCCTGTAGCGCGCGGGTCCTGTCATGGGGTTAGGGGTGTCCGGCTCCGCGCTGGGTTTTTCGCCTGGTGAGTTGCTGGTTCGCTTGAAGGTTTGTCGGGCGAAAAACGAGACGCCGCGCTGCGCCGGACACCCCTAACCCCATGCCACCCGCGCGAGACGCGCTGTATGTTCACCTCCATGGGAGAGCGGCCGAAAGCGCTATCGGCCTCGACGATGTGCGAGGCGTTTCAGCTGACCGCGGAGGAGTATGCGGGCAAGCCGGCGCTGCGGCTGAAGGACACGGACTACGAGGCGTCGTGGGATGACTACGCGGAGGCCGTGAGGAAGCGGGCGGGCGGGCTCGCGGCGCTTGGGGTGAAGCGGGGCGACACGGTGGGGTTCATGCTGGTCAACCGGCCGGCGTTGCACCTGACCGATTGCGCGGCGATGCACCTCGGCGCGACCTGCTTCTCCGTCTACAACACCTCCTCCCCCGAGCAGGTCGAGTACGTGGTCGCCAACGCCGGCAACCGGGTGCTGGTCACCGAGCAGGCCTTCCTCGACACCGTGCTCACCGCCCGCGACAAGGTCGACTCGCTCGAGCACGTGGTCGTAATCGACGGCGAGGCGCCGGAGGGGACGATCCCGGTCGCCGAGCTGGAGGAGATGGGCGACCCCGGTTTCGACTTCGAGGCCGCCTGGCGCGCCGTGCGGCCCGACGACGTGCTCTGCCTGATCTACACCTCGGGCACGACCGGCCCACCCAAGGGCGTGCAGCTCACCCACGCCAACATGCTCGGCGTCTGGCGCGCCGTCGACCGGATCCGGGCGGTCGAGCCGGGCGGGCGCGGCATCTCCTTCCTGCCCACCGCCCACATCGCCGACCGCTGGGCCGGGCTCTACGCGCAGATGATCTACGGCACGACGGTCTACTGCTGCCCCAACCCGCGCGAGATGGTCGCCTACTCGATCGAGGTCAAGCCGACCGCCTGGGGCGGCGTGCCGCGGATCTGGGAGAAGCTGAAGGCGGCGCTGGAGGCGGGGATGGCGGCCGAGCAGGACGCCGAGAAACGCGCCGCGGTCGAAGAGGCGATGGAGGTCGGCCGCCGCTACGCCGACGCCTACATGGACGGCGGCGTGCCCGAGGAGCTGCAGACCGAGTGGGAGAGCGCCGACGAGCGGGTCTTCTCGAAGCTGCGCGGGATGCTCGGCCTCGACCAGGTCGAATCCTTCGTCGTCGGCGCCGCCCCGACCCCGCCCGAGGTGCTCAAGTTCTTCCTCGGGATGGGGATCGAGATCTGCGAGACCTGGGGGATGTCGGAGACGAGCGCGATCACGACCTTCAATCCGCCTGGCAAGGTCCGCGTCGGCACGGTCGGCCCGCCGATCCCGGGGACCGAGGTGAAGCTGGCCGAGGACGGCGAGGTGATGGTGCGCGGCCCGCAGGTGATGAAGGGCTACCGCGACATGCCCGAGAAGACCGCCGAGGCGCTGAGCGAGGATGGCTGGCTGCGAACCGGCGACATCGGCGAATTCGACGAGGAGGGCTATCTGCGCATCGTCGACCGCAAGAAGGAGCTGATCATCAACGCCGGCGGCAAGAACATGTCGCCGGCCAACATCGAGGCCAAGCTGAAGGCGGCCTCGACCCTGATCGCCCAGGCCGTCGCGATCGGCGACAACCGCCCCTACAACGTCGCCCTGATCGTCCTCGACCCCGAAACCCTCGCCGCCCGCGCCGCCTCCGCCGGCGATCCCGCGATCGCCGAGGAGATCGCCAAAGCGGTCGAGGAGGGCAACTCGCGCCTCTCGCGGGTCGAGCAGATCAAGCGCTTCGAGGTGATCGACGGCGAGTGGCTCCCCGGCGGCGACGAGCTGACCCCGACGCTGAAGCTCAAGCGCCGCCCGATCGAACGCAAGTACGAAGCCGAGATCGAGGCCCTGTACGGATCCTAACAAAGCCTAAGCAATTCTAGTTATTTCTCCTAGTATTCGATAGGGTCGAGTAGCGAATGGACCCGCTGCTCAACCCCTTCAGGCCAGGGGCCGGTACTCCGCCGCCGATCCTCGCCGGCCGTCAGGCGGAGCTCGACGCCATCGCCAACCTTCTCGGCAGACTGGCGGCTGGTCGCGGCGAACGCAGCATCGTCCTGACCGGCCTTCGCGGCGTGGGCAAGACGGCGCTCCTCTGGGCCGCCGAAGACAACGCCGAGAAGCAGGGCTGGATCTCCCAAAACATCGAGGCTCGGGCCGACATCGACTTTCGCGCGGCCCTCGCCGATCGCTCATGGGTGATCTTGAGGCAGCTCGAGCACAGGGGCGTCGTGCGAAAAGCCCTTACCCGGCTGGCGGCGGTGATCGGGCGCGTACGGGTGCAGGAGGCGGCGAGCGGGCTGGAAGTGAGCGTCGACCTCGAAGGCGCGGAGCCGAGCGAGGGTGCGCTGGAGGCCGACGTGGTCGAGCTCTTCCGCACTCTGGGAGTGACGGCCCGTGAAGGCGGGACCGGCGTGCTCTTCCTACTCGACGAGCTGCAGCTCGCCGACCCCGCTGCCCTCGCTGCCCTCTGTGCCGCGATGCAAGACGTCGGCAGGCGCGAGCTTCCGCTTGCCGTGGTTGCCGCCGGGCTACCGCCTCTGCGCGGCCAGCTGCTTGCGGCCAAGACCTACGCGGAGCGCCTCTTCGGCTACCGCGAGCTGGGCCCTCTGACCGTGGAAGCGGCGACGGCGGCCTTGGTCGAGCCGGCCCGTTCGGTCGAACCCGGACTCGAGTTCCAGCTCGCGGCGCTCGAGCCGCTGCTCGCCGAGTGCCAGGGATACCCGTATTTCATCCAGGTCTACGGCCACGCCGCCTGGCAGGTGGCAAGCGAGTCTCCGCTCGAAGTCGACGAGGCGAAGAAGGCCTTGGCCCTTGGTCGCGGCGAACTCGAGAGCGACCTCTACGCCGGACGCTGGGAACGGGCGAGCGACCGCGGCCGCTCCTACATGCGCCAGATGGCGCACCTGGGCGACGGGCCGGTCGGCAGCGGCGAGGTTGCCGCCGCGCTGGGGGGCCACAGCGCGATCGGGCCCACGCGCGATCGCCTGATCGACGAAGGGCTGATCTTCAGTCCCGCCCGGGGACAGGTCGCGTTCACCGTGCCCGGCTTCGCCAACTACGTCAGGCAGATTCCGCCATCGGCGTCCTCCTGACAACCGCCGCGATCGTCGTCGCGGTCGCGATCGGGGTCGGCGCCGAGCGGCGCTGGCCGGCCGGCGCCGCCGAGGCGGCCCGGCGCTCGCTGACGCTGCTGCTCTACGTGCTGCTGCCGCCGGTGATCTTCTTCAACATCGCCGCCAGCTCGATCGACGTCGGCCACGGGGTCGGGCTGGCGCTGGGGATCCTCGCCTCGAGCCTGGGCGCGCTGCTCGCCTGGTGGGTGGCGAGCCGGGTGCTGCGACTGCCCCGCTTCCAGGTCGGCGCCGTCGTCTGCTGCGTGCTCAGCGTCAACACGGGCTACCTCGGCTACCCGCTGACCGTGGCCCTGCTCGGCCGCGACCAGCTCTCGACCGCGGTCCTCTACGACGTGCTCGTCACCGGGCCCTGCCTGCTGCTCGGCGCCTTCGCGGTCGGCGCCGCCTTCGGGACTAAGGCCGGTGAAAGCCCGGGCGAGCGCGTGCGAGCCTTCTTCACCCGCAACCCGCCCCTCTACGCCGCAATCGCCGGCATCCTCGCGCCGAAGGCACTGGCCCCGACCGCCCTCGTCGACCTTTCACAGGCGCTGATCGTCGCCATCCTGCCGATCGGCTTCTTCGCCGTCGGCGCCACCCTGGCCGAGAACGCCGAGCACGGCGAGCTGCCGATGCCGCCACCGCTGAGGCGGCCGGTGGTGCTCGCCCTCGTCACCCGGCTGGCCGTGGTGCCGGCCCTGCTGATGTTGCTCGCCGCCCCGCTGATCGACCTGCCCGCCGCCTACCGCCTGCTCTCGGCGATGCCCTCGGGCCTCAACTCGCTCGTCGTCGCACACGCCTACGGCCTCGACATGGAGATCACCGCCGAGGCGGTCACCTGGTCGACCGCGATCGTGGTCGGCGCTTCCCTGCTGTCACTGTTGTTCTGATGCTGCAACACGTCGGGGTCGAGGTCGCGCCGGGGGAGATCGAGCGCTCGGTCGAGCTCTGGCGGCTGCTCGGCTTCGAGCGGGTCGAGCCGCCGCCGACCCTGCGCGAGTACGTCTGGCTGGAACACGACGGGACACAGGTCCACCTGATGCCGATCGACTCGCCGACCGTGCCGCCGCGCGGCCACACGGCGGTGGTCGTCGCCGACTTCGACGGCGTCTTCGCCGCACTGCGCGAGGCCGACTTCGAGGTCGAACGGCGGCGCGAGCACTGGGGCGCGCTGCGAGCGGTCGTCATCGCCCCCGGCGGCCATCGGGTCGAGCTGATGGCCCGCCCGCCCAAACGCTGACTTCGTCTTTTTTCGCCAATAGGGCGACAAAAGGAGAAGTCAGCGGCGGTGCTCTTGAGGATTTTCGTGGCCTGGCCCCGCCGGACAGGGGACTACGATGCGCCGGTGCGCTACCCGGTCGAGGACTTCACCGCCGAGGAGCGAGCCCTGCTCGTCCCTCACTTCACCAACCTCGACCGGCCCGTGTTCGCTCTGGTCAACCTGCCGGAGACCATGAAGGGGGCGCTTTTTGCCCGCTATTCGCGGTATTCGGGGACGGTGCGGCGCCTTTACCTGGAGGAGTTCGCGGCCGAGGCCGGAGAAGGAGCACGGCCCTTCGACGGGAAGGAGGGCGAGCGTGCCGCCGGCCTCTACGAGCGCGTCTTCGTCGGCTACGGCGACGACTCGATCGCCCAGGTCGGCGGCGCCCACGTCGCCTGCGAGTGGGTCTCCAACGTGCTGACCAAGGTGCTGCAGCGCGGCCGCCTCGCCGCCTATCTCGAGCAGTCGACCCGCTACATCCCCTACGACAAGCTGCTGCCCGAGGACGCCGGCGGCGGCTACCGCTACTACCGCGACGGGGAGCTCGGGCCCGAGTTCGGCGCGGCGATGGACGAGATCTTCGCGATCTACTCGCGCTCGCTGGTCCAGGTGGAGGAGTGGGCGGCCGAGCGCTGGCCGCGCGGCGACGGCGAGCCCGAGGGCCCCTGGCGACGCTCGATCCGGGCCAAGGCCCTCGACCTGCTGCGCGGGCTCCTTCCCGCCGCGACGCTCAGCCACGTCGGCATCTACGCCTCCGGCCAGGCTTACGAGCAGCTGCTGCTGCGGCTGATGGCCTCGCCCCTGCCCGAGGCGCGCGAGTACGGCGGCATGATCCTGCGCGAGTTGAAGCAGGTGATGCCGAGCTTCGTCTCCCGGGTCGAGCGCCCCGACCGCGGCGGCGAGTGGATCTCCTATCTGGAGCAGCGCCGCGAGCACACCGAGGAGTGGGTCTCCCGGCTCGGCCTCGATCGCCGCGGCGCCGGCGAGGCGGTCCCGTCGGTCGAGCTGCTGCACGTCGACGGCAGCGAAGACGACCTGCTCGCCGCCTGCCTCTTCGAGTCGGCGGCGGTTCCGGAGACCGAGGTCCTCGCCCGCATCGACGTCCTCGACGGCGAAGAGCGCGCCGAGCTGCTCGGCGCGATGGTCGGCGAGCGCGCCAACCGCCGTCACCGTCCCGGCCGCGGTTTCGAGGCGCTGCGCTACCGCTTCGAGATCGTCTCCGACTACGGCGCCTTCCGCGACCTGCAACGTCACCGGATGCTGACCTGCCAGTGGCAGCGGCTCGGGCCCGACCTCGGCGCCGGCATCCCCGAGGAGGTACGCGAGGCCGGCGCCGGCGAGGAGTTCGAGCGCGCCCTGGAGATCTCACGCGCCGAGTACGAGCGGCTCGTGGCCGCCGGGCTGCGCGAGCAGGCGCCCTACGCGCTCAGCCTCGCCTACCGGATCCGCTACACGCTCGACCTCAACGCGCGCGAGGCGATGCACCTGATCGAGCTGCGCTCCGGCCGCGAGGGTCACCCCACCTACCGCGCCGTCGCCCAGGCGATGCACGAGCGGATCGCCGCGATCCACCCGGGGGTCGCCGAGGCAATGCGCTTCGTCGACAGTTCGCGCGAGCCGCGTCTGGAGCGGATCCTCAGCGAGATCCGCACCCACCGCAAGAAAGCGGGAGCGGGACAGGCTCGCTAGGAACGACGGGGCTCAGGTCTCCGGGCCGCTGCCTTTGCCTTCGTCGTCCTCGTCGTCCCCGCCCTCGATCCCGGCCATCCGCTCTCCCGGTGAGGGCCAGGGCACGGCTTCGCCGGCGGCCCAGGCGGGTGGGCGACCGCCGGGCACCCAGCCCGCCACGAGCAGGCCGAAGTAGGCGAACCAGAGCAGGGCGATTTCAAACAGGCCGAGCACCGAGGCAACGCCGAGGGCGATTCCGAGCGAGCCCCAGAATTTGCTCAGCAAGCCGACTCGCATCGCGTTGAGCGAGCAGTAGACGAAGGCAAAGGCGAGCGCCAGGACCCCCGCGAGCTGGAGGATTTGCGCGGGCGCGCGCAGTGACGCGTCTTCGATCGCTTGCGACGCGGCGTCGTTTTCGCGTTCTTTCTCGACGCAGCGAGAGAGGGCTTCCTTGCCCTTGCCGAATTCGCTGCTGAAGGCCTCCGCGTCGTCCTTGCGTTCGGAGCGGCATTCGTCGGAGGCGTCGCTCACGCTGAGCGTCGCCTGAGACTTGCCGGCGACGAAGTCAGAGGCCGCGTCGCTCGCCGACACGCCGTTGAGAACGGCGGCGATCGCGAGCGCTAGCGGCGCCGCCACGACCAGGGCCCGGAACTGCGAGCGCATCCGATCGCTGCGCAGCAACGCCGCCTGGAAGAGATAGAGGAAGGGGAAGACGAGCAGCGCGAACCCGAGCGCCTGCACGGCGCTGGCGAGGATGAGGGTGCCGCCGCTGTCGTGTATTTCGCGCAGGCTCTCGGCTTCGCCGTCTCCGCCCAGCGAAGCACCGATGACGAAAGAGGCGATCACAAGCGCGACGGCGGCGAAGCTCGCGATCGCCGTCGGCAGAGTCCAGCGCGCCTCCCAGGCCAGCGCCCTTTGCCGGTCGCTCACTCAGCCGCGCTCGCGAAAGTAGAACTGCGGCAGGGCGCCTTCGATGACGTCGGCGGTCATCTTCTGGGCGACCTCGAGGTCGCCCGTGCGCACGGCGATGTCGTCGAGGGTGACGATGCCGGCGAGCCTATCCGCCTCGACGACCGGCAGGCGCCGCACCCGGTGGCGGACCATCAGCGCCGCCGCCTCCTCGAGCTCCATCGCCGGCTCGCCGCAGACCAGGGGCCGCGAGGCGTGCTCGCCGACCGCCGTCTCGGGCTCGACGCCCTCGGCGAAGACGCGCAGGGCGAGGTCGCGGTCGGTGACCATCGCCACCGGAGAGCCGGCCGGGTCGACGATCACGACCGAGCCGACGCGGTTGTCGCGCATCTGCCGGGCGACCGAGATCGCGCTCGCCTCGGGCGCGGCGGTGACTACGCCAGCGGTCATGATCTCGCTCAGTTGCACGCCGCGTACGCTACCTGGCATGAGCGCTAGGCGAACCACCTCCGCCGGCGGGCAGCCGACGCCGGTCGTGCCGCTCGAGGCGGGGGCCGGCCCCGAGAATCCGCCCTGTCCGGCCTGTGGCGAGCCGCTCTTCGGCTGGATCGACGCCGAGCCCGGGCTCGCCGGCCCGGTCAGGCGCTGCGAGAGCTGCGGCCTGGGCGCAATCGGGGGCGCCGGCGACACCAATGACGCCCTCGCCAAGCTCGACGGTGCCCGTGACGGCGACTCGATCCGGATCGCCAACCGGGCCGCCTTCGCCGCCTGGATCGGTGGCGCCGGCTGGGCCGGGCTGGAGCCAGGCAGCCGCTACGTCTTCACGCCGGAGTCGGTACGCCGCCTCGTCGCCAACCGCGACCAGATCGTCTCCAAGGCGCGCTGGGAACCCGGGCGTGGCGTGGCGCTGATGTGGCAGACGATCCTCAACGGCGTCACCTTCGGCCGCAACGTCGCCCTAGGGGCCCTCGGCCGCACCGAGTCCGTCCCCGCCGCGCACACCTGGCAACGCCGCCTCGACGCCGTCATCAGCATCGTGGCTGCGATCCCAGCCCTCATCGCCGCCCTCCCCCTGGAGCTGCTCGCGGCCGCCGCGAGGCGAGGCTCCGCCGTCGTGCTGCACGTCGAGCTGCTTTAGAGACGTCCACGCCGCCGGGTGATCGCCTGGCGGCTATGCGGGTCGGGTGAGGGCATCGCGCAGTTCGGCGAGGGCGTGGTGTTCGAGCACGGTCTGCTCGTAGCGGTTCTCCTTGTCGATGGCCTCCGCCAGCCCGACGACGTATTCGCGCAGCCCATCATCATCAGGAAAGCTTCCCGAATCGAGCGCATGAAGGAGCGCGTCGTAGGTGGCGGCCTTCTCGGTCGCCCCCCGCTCCCGCTCGTCCAGGTCATTCCGCAAGTCGGTGAACAGAGAGATCAGGAAATCCTTCGACTCCGGCGCGATCTGCGTCAACGGGTTCCTCCCAGGGTATGCCTACAAGGGCACGGCGACGATGTAGCGATCCACTGCGCCGCGAGCGGACTCCTCAACGTGCGCGACCAGATCGGCGCTCTGCAAAACGCCCAAGTGGTATTTCACCAGCGGAGGCGTCAAACCGAGCGCGTCAGCCAGCTCATCCTCTTCCATGCCCTTTTTCCTCCCGGCGGCGAGGTAGCCGAGCATTTCCAAGCGCTTAGGGTGACCAACCGCCCGCTTGAGCGAGGTGTCGTTCGGGGACTGTTTGCTGACGCTTCCCATTCGCTCGGTGTTCCCGCGCCCCGGGCTAGAGGGCCACTGTTTTGTGAAATGCCCGGGGCGCTGGAAACAATGCCGACTCCCATAGAGCGCGTACCTACGCTCTGCCTTAATCGGAGTAATGGACAGTTACAGTTGGGTATGGGTTTGGCAACCCGGATTCGGCCAACGCTCACGTTTTGCTGATCGGGAACGGCTCCCTGTCGGTCAGCTTCGAGCGACCGCGCTCAAAGGCCATCAACACGACGACGACCTTCGTGCCAGTCTCTTTTGACTTGGCCATGCGGTTAGTCGCTCTGACCGCGATCTCCTGCACGCCCTTGATGGCCTCTAGAACATCTGGAGATTCACCGCTCCAGCAGGCGGTGAGGAGTTCCCGAAGTTCTGTCTTCCCCTCCGCATCGAGATCGGGTTCATCCGAGATCAGGCAAAGATCCTCGTCTTCGTTCATCTTCCCGCTGCGGAAGGAGGCTAGGCACTCAGCCATGATCCACTGGAGGGCGGTCCCGTTGAGTTCTCGTCGCTCCTCGAAGGTCATTGCCTCGTATTCCTCGTCGGTAACGACTGGTCGCGTGATCGCTCGGTAGACAGCTTTTTTGAAGTTGCCCTCGCCCACGTACCCCACGAATTCGATGCACCCGGCCTCGTAGAGGTCGCGAATGTGGTTGGCGACGTTATTCGTCTCCCCGTCGATTATCTCCGCGATGTCCGCAGCGCTGAAATTCCTCTCATGAAGAGCCGTCACGACCCAAAGCCGAATGTAGTAGTCGACGGCGAAAGCGGGCGAGTCCTCCGGCAGTCGGGTCCGCTCCCCAACCGGCCTCCGCCCAGGCTTCAACGGTGCGCGTTTCAATGCCAATGCCTCCGATCAATTTTGTCGGCTTTCTTCGAGATTTCTGAGCATAAGGGGTAGCTCCTAGCCCAGCAGTAGTGAGCGCTCACCGATGAAGCAGCGCTCATGAGTAGCCCAGCGCTCATCATTTCCTTACCATCCCTCTCTCACCCCCGGCACGGAGGCCGGGAGCCGACGAGCGGGAGGGGGGTGAGAGGGATGAAGATCGCGCCCGTCGATGCAGTCGTGCCGCTTCTGAACATCGTGAAGTTGAAGTAGGCACACGCCGCGATACGGGTCGGTCTTCGGCCGCTCGCATAGGACCGGGGGCCGGCCCGGTCGTCAGCGCTTCAACAGATCGCTCACGGAAACGCCCACTGCTTCGGCCAGGGCCTCGACGGTGGCGATGCGCGGATCGCGCTTGCCTGCCTCGATTCTCGATACCTCGGTCGCGTGGACGCCGCTGCGCTGACCTACGACCTCCTGGGTCAGCTTCGCTCGTTCGCGCGCCTCGCGCAGGTTCTTGCCGAGCGCGCGCTTGATGTCCCCCCTGCGAGATTTGACGCCCACGGCGGGGATCGTCGGCCTTGGCGCTCGACTTTTCCATAGGAAGTTTCACAAGTTTGACGATAAGGCTACAGACCGGTCAGATGCTTGCTCCAGTCGCCGGCCTCGATTCGCGCTGGACCTTGCTTGGAACCGGGCGGAGGGGTGACACTCGAACCGGCGGATACTCAAAGTCGTCGCGCTAACTAGCGCGACGACTTGTCGGGGCGAGTGGCACCCGCCCCCGCCGTCTCAGGACAGGCCTTCGCGCGCCTCGCGAACCAGGGTCACGGCCTCGGGGAACAAGACACGGATCGCATCCCTTACCTGCATCGCCTGATGGTCGGGCTCGCCGCTGAGGTCGAGTCGGCCGATCGAGGCGACGGTCATCTCGACCGCGAGCTTGATCGCGTTGTCGGCCCAGGCGACGCGCTGGGAGGACTGCATCTGCTCCGAGAGCTCCTCCATCCGAGCGCGGAACTCGTCGGGGTCGCCGAAGAGATTGAAAGGGCTGCCCTCCACTCGCCACATGAAAGCAGAGTGCGCACGGCGGCATCGTTTTGTCACCTTCGACGCGCCCCGCGTGCGCCGGGCCGGGTTAGCGTCGGCGGGGTGCGCGGGGAGATCGAGACGCAGCGGGGCGCAGCAAGCGTCGAGCAAGCCGGCCTCGTGGCCCTGGTCGCCCTACTCCTGATCACGGCCATCGCGGCGATCGCCGCCGGAGGCGAAGTCGACGCCGGCCGCGGCCTGGCGGGCGCGATCGGCCGCCGGATCGCCTGCGCGCCGCGCCTCCCCGAAGCCTGTCGCCACCATCCACTGGTGCCCGCCTATGGCTGGCCGCTGGCCCGGCTGGCCCGCGCGCTGGCCCCGCTGCCGGTCGCGAAGCCAGGCCCCTCCGGCCTCCCCCTCGCGCCGGTCGACTTCCGCCGCTGCCGGCGCGAGAGCTGTGCCGTCGCCACCGGCCCGCACCTGACCGCTTCCGGCCGCCGCACCACCGCCTTCGTCTCGCTCCGCGACCTGCGCCGCTCGCTCGGCTGGGTCGAGCTCACCTACTGGCTCTACCGTCCCGGCCTTGGCTGGGAGCGGATCGTCCGCCGCGCCGGGCAGACCCAGGTCGAAGCCGCCGCGGACACTCCAATCCTGCTGAAGGACGACCCAGCCCTGGTCCCGCTCGAGACTCTCCCCGGCCGCGACCACTACGACTTCCCGCCCGGCGAAGAGCCGCCCTGGCAATGGCACGTCGACGGCCGCTACCCCGGCTGGTCGAGCTAGTAAGCATCATGGCAGCACTTTCCTTGATGCTATGATGCCTCTCATGCGCACGACGGTCACCCTTGACCCCGACGTCGCCGCCAAGCTGAAGGAGGAGACCCGCAAGCGGGGGATCTCCTTCAAGGAGGCGCTCAACTCGAGCGTTCGCAGGGGGCTCGAGCGTGGCGAGGCCAAGCCGGGGACCTACCGCCTTCCGCCTCCCCATCGAATGGGAGCCAGGCCTGGCGTCAACCTCGACAAGGCCCTGCAGCTGGCCGGCGAACTCGAGGACGAAGAGATTCTGCGCAAGATGGCCCTGCGCAAGTGAAGCTGCCCGACGTCAACCTGCTGATCTACTCCGTAGACGAGTCCTCTCGTCACTATGCACGGGCCAGGCCCTGGCTCGAGCAGACGCTCTCAGGGACCGAGGAGGTGGGCTTCGCCTGGGTGGCGTTGCTTGGGTTTGTCCGGATCTCGACCAATCCAGCCGCCTTCGGCAACGCGCTTTCGCTCGACCAAGCCTTCGAGTTCGTCGATAGCTGGCTCGAGTCGCCGGTGGCAGTCGTCGTTCATCCAAGCGATCGGCACTCTGGCCACCTGCGCGACCTTCTCACACCGCTCGGCACGGCCGGCAACCTGACCACGGACGCCCACCTTGCGGCGCTGGCGATCGAACACGGCGCCGAGCTCTGCTCCAGCGACAACGACTTCTCGCGCTTCGAGGGCGTGCGCTGGGTCAACCCCCTGACCTCCTGACGTCTAACGCTCCCGTCCCCCGGTGCAACGTCTTTTACATGCAATGGATGTAGAAGACGTTGCACCCGCTGTCAGCCCGCCCCCGCCGGGGCCGTCGCCTTCTTCTCTTCCTCCGCATCGTCCTGGGCCTGTTTGATCAGGCCGCGCCAGTCGGTCGTGCGGAAGACGAGCAGGATCGCGGCGAAGCCGAGGACGACCGACCAGGCGGCCATCGCGATCTGAGTGCCGACCGAGAAGGAGAGGACGGCGGCGCGCGAGGGGCCATTGAGGGTCGCGACCAGGAGCGCCTGCTGGGCCCCGGCCCCTCCGGGAGTGAAGGGCACGATCGTCGAGATCGCCTGCACGCTCATCACCAGCATCACGCTGCCGACCGAGCCGCCGATCCCGAAGGCCTCGAGGAAGAACCAGAAGGCGGCGAAGCGGCAGAGCCAGCCCACCCCCTGCCAGGCCGCCACCTCGCGCAGGTAGCGCCGAGGCCTGGTCAGGATGATGACCCCCTGGCGAACGCGCTCCCAGAAGCGACGCACGTGGTGGCCGAGGTAGTAGACGCCGATCGCCAGCGCCAGCAGCAGCACGCCGGTGACGATCAGCAGCGTGCGCGGATGCTCGGCCCAGAAGGAGATCTCGAAGGCGGGCAGGTGCGGGAGGTCCGGGGGCTCGGGCAGCAGCCCCTGCGTGATCGCGTAGAGGAGGACGAGCACCCCGGCGGTCGTGTCGAACACCGTCTGGACGAGGAAAGACGAGGTCACGGCCGGGTAGGAGGAGCCGGGGATCTGGCGCTTGACGAGGAAGACCTTGGTCACGTCGCCGGCCCGGGCGGGGACGATCGCGTTGATGCCGGCGCCCGCGAGGCAGGCCGCGGCCAGCTGCAGGAATTGGATCCGCACCCCCGGGTAGGCGGCGCGCAGCACGTTGCGCCAGGCCCAGGCGCGGCAGAGCTGCATCGCGAGCAGGAAGCCGAGCGCGATCGCGAAGGGTGTCCAGTGAACGTCGGAGAGATGCTCGAAAAACGACGTCGTCGCGTCGAAGAACGCTTCGAAGCTCGATGCGAGGTCGGCTGTCGACATCACGGCTACACTAGCCCGCTCGTGTCTGAGGCCTCCCAGCAGATGCCAGCCTCACGGGCGCTCGCGTCCGACCCCGCCGACGAGGCGATGTGCGCCCGCGCCCGCGAGCGCTACACGGCCGATCGCAAGAGCCGCTGGCGCCGCCGTCGCAAGCGCCACGCGGCGATGCCGAACCTGATCATCGTGGGCGGGCTGAAGTGCGGCACGACCAGCATCCACCACTATCTCGGCCTGCACCCCGAGATCCACATGTCGAAGCCGAAGGAGCTCAACTTCTTCGTCTCCGAGCTCAACTGGGACCTCGGCATCGATTGGTACGCGAGCCGCTTCGACGACCGCTTCAAGGTGCGCGGCGAGTCCTCCCCGCACTACACCAACCTGCCCCGCTTCGAGGGCGTGCCGGCGCGGATCCGCGACAGCTTGGGCCCCGACGCCCGTCTGCTCTACATGGTCCGCGACCCGATCAAGCGCATCCTCTCGCACTGGGTGCACGCAACAGGCGCCGGCTATGAGACCGGCGACCTCGTCGAAGTCCTCTCCGACCCCGACTCCTCCTACATGAACCGCTCCAAGTACTGGATGCAGCTGCAGCCCTACCTGGAGCTCTTCGACCGCGAGCAGATCGAGCTCGTCACCCAGGAGGAGCTGCAGACCGAACGCGAAGAGACGATGCGCAGGGCCTTCCGCTTCGCCGGCGTCGACGATGGCTTCACCTCCGAGCAGTTCGACCGCGAGTGGGAGAAGTCAAGCGCCAAGCAGGGCGACAAATACCAGCTGATGGAGAGGCTGATCAAGCTGCCGGGCTTCCGCTCCTTCGACCGCAACTTCGACCGCCTGCCCGAGTCGATGCGCTGGATCGTCGAGAGGGTCGTCCACGACCCCGAGAAGCCGCCCGCCCCGAAGCCGACGCTTCCCGACGACCTCTTCGAGACGATCCGCGGCCGCTTCGGCGCCGACGTCGCCGAGCTGCAGCGCTTCGCCGGCCGCGAGTTCGCCGGCTGGCACGACTACTCCTGAGCCGGCCGCAGGCCGGTCACTAGTCTCCCGCGGGTGCAGCGCCTGATCCCGGACCCTGCCTCGACCAGCGTC
>DASVFR010000007.1:0-148090 GCA_036379955.1 Solirubrobacterales bacterium | reverse complement strand
GTCGACTTCGCCGGCTGCGTGCGCCGGGCTGGTCGCTTTGACTTCGGTCGCCGATTTGACTTCGACGCCGGTCGCTGCGGTGGCGCCGAATTTGACCGCCGTGGCGCCGGTCAGGTTGGTGCCGGTGATCGTGACGACGGTTCCGCCTGCGGTCGTGCCTTTGTTGGGCGAGACCGAGGTGACGGTCGGCGGGGAGGCCGTGGTGTTGAAGGTCGCTTTGACTTTGCTGCTTGCTTCGATCGTAAAGGTGCACGGCGAGGTCGAGCAACCGGCCGCCGAGCCGGTCCCTCCGCTGAAGCCCGCGAAGGTCGAGCCGGGATCTGCCGTCGCCACCAGTGCGATTTCGGTTCCTTCCAAATATTTCGCTTCGCAGGTTTCGGCTTCCCCGCCATCGACTTCGCATTCGACTTCGCCGCTGCCGCTGCCGGCTTTGGTGATCGTGAGCGAGAATTCGCCAGTTTCTAGTTCGAGTTCGAAGACGACCGCAACGGCTCGTTCTTCGTTCATTTCGACTTCGCATACTTCACCGTTCGGGCCGCTGACGCTGTCGCAGCCTTCTTCCCATTCGACGAATTCGGAGCCGGTTTCAGCTTCGGCCGTCAGGTAGACCACCGTGCCGACCGGGTATTCGGGCGGGCAGGGACCGGAGCCTTCTTCGGCTTCGCATGTCACGGTGCCTTCGCCACCCCCGGTTTCTTCGATGTTGAGGGCAAATTCAGTCGGTTCGAGGCCAAAGATCGCTTCGACTGCTTTTTCGCCGTCCATTTCAAGTTCGCATTCTGTTTCGGATCCCGCACCCGAGCAGTCCCCAGCCCATTCTTCGAAGAGGGAGCCGATTTCGGGCTCGGCAAGGAGCGTCAGCTGCGTCCCTTCGGGGTATTCGGCTTCGCAGAGTTCCGGTAGGCCGAGCGGGGCGACCGCGCAAAGTACTTCGCCTTCGCCTTCGCCACCGGTTTCGATTTCGAGCGCGAATTCAGGGGTTTCCGTAAGTTCGAAGACCGTCGTCACTTCGTGATTTTCGTTCATTTCCAGTTCGCAGGCGATCGGACCGCAGTCGCCTGAGAATTCGATGAATTCGTAGCCCGGTTCGGCTTCCGGCACGAGATTGACTTCGTCGCCTTCTTCGTATTCGGCTTCGCAGGGTTCGACCCCGCCCCCGTTTACTTCGCATTCGACCGCCCCCGCTTCCGCGCCTGGTTCGACGTTGATCGTCAGCGAGAATTCGGCCGCCGAGGCGACGGCCGGGACGGCAAGCGCCAAAGCTGCCACCGCGGCGATAACGGCGGGGGTAAAGCGGCGAATGCGCGGGATCGAAAGCGAAAGCATGTCTCTCCTTCTTATTGGTCTTCGCGGCGGCCCGAGTGCTCTCGGCAGCCTATTGACGACAGAGCATTTCGAACCGCGTCCGCGGTCCCGGATCCATCGTGCGGCGCTACCCGACCGATGAGATGTCGCAAAACTTCCCTCCCTGCACCGCTCCCCGTGTCATCACCCTGATAACACGCCGGAACGGCTTGTGTCTTGGTCCCTGATAGCGGGGGCGGGATTCGAACCCGCGACCTTCGGGTTATGAGCCCGACGAGCTACCTGGCTGCTCCACCCCGCGACGGTAGCGCCATGCTAGCAACGTCGTCGGCCCAGTCAATGGCGTTCCTGGACGGATGCAGGACGTCTTGCCGGCGCCCTCCTGTCTAGAGTGCCCGCCGGCATGAAAAGCGGTTCCCACCGGGTCGCCGTCCTCGACATCGGCTCCAACTCCACCCGCCTCCTGGTCGCTGACGTCAACGCGAGCCGCGTCGCAGAGATCGAACGGCAAAGCCGCGTGACGCGGCTGGGGCGAGGCGTCGACCTCGCGGGCCAGCTCTCGAGCGAGGCGATCGAGGCGGCATGCGCCGCGATCGCCGATTACGTGGCGATCTGCGGCGACCTCGGCGCCGAACGAGTCGAGTCGATCGCGACCAGCGCTGTGCGCGATGCCGCCAATGGAGAGGCTTTCGCGGCCGAGCTACGTGAGCGCTTCGCCCTTTCGACTCGGGTGCTGGACGGCGAGGAGGAGGCCCGCCTCACTTATGCCGGAGCCACGGCCGAGCAGCCGCCTGCCGTGCCCACCCTGGTCGTCGACATCGGTGGCGGCTCGACCGAGCTGGTGGTCGGCGCCGGGTCCGAGGTCTCCTTCCACGCATCCCTACAGGCCGGAGTCGTCCGCCATACCGAGCGCCACATCAGCGCCGACCCACCGACGACGCTGGAGCTGGAGGCGCTGGCCGCGGACGTTCGGGGCCTACTCGAAGAGTCGGTCGCCGGCCAGCCCGGCACGGTGGCAGAGGCTGGCGTCGCCGTCGCCGGGACGCCGACCTCGCTGGCCTCGATCGAACTCGGCCTCGAGCCGTACGATCCGAGACAAGTACACGGGCATACGCTTACCCTGCCGACGATCCAGCGGCTTCTTTCGCGGTTGGCCTCCGCCCCTCTGTCCAAACGGCGTGAAATCGTCGGCCTGCACCCCGATCGGGCGTCAAATATCGTCGCCGGAGTGGTCATTTTGGTAGAGACGATGCGCGCCTTCGGGCTGGAGGGCATCTCCGTCTCCGAGCACGACATTCTCTACGGCACCGCGATATTGGCTGCTTCGGCTCTGGAATGCGAGTAACTCCGTATTCTCAATTCGGACTTATACGTGGGACCAGGTGGACAGCAATCGCTCGCGTCACGCGCCAAAGGGTTCAAATCGCCGGTTGAACCCATAAAATTTGGTAGCCTTTCCTCTCGGGTTTTGGGTATCAAGAACGAGAGCGACTAGACGTATCGGATAGACAGGCAGATAATCGACACATCGGGAAAGAGGTGGGGCAACCACCACAGACCCGTTAGAGGATTCAGACGATTGCCGCACAATGGCGCCTCCCGCCGTCTGGATCCACCGAATAAGACTGGTCCCTGAGAACGTACCCCTGCCCGTCCTGAGGGGCCAAACTTGAATCGGCCGCCAGCGATGGCGGCCGATTCTCGTTTAGGTGGTAGCCACCCGGAGCGCTTTGCGCACGGGCTGGTGCACGTCCCTCACAACGCCCCAACCCGCGTGCCAAACCCTCCCGGCTACCATCGGCTACGCCCGGGTGGCGAAATTGGCAAAAGCGGCGCCCTTAAAAGGCGTTGCCCCACTGGGGGGCTTGCGGGTTCGAGTCCCGCCCCGGGCACTCTTTCCTTCAATAAAAAGGCACTAAAAACTGCTGAGGTACCGCAACTCCCCCGGTGCTACGGTGTCCATGAGTTAGACAGACAAACGCCTTCTCTGGCCGTCCCCTGGAGGAATCGCTTGGAGGCCTCAGCTCTAACCCACGCCAGTCGCCGCGGACTTCTCGCCCGGCGTTCCCCACTTCTCAAGCTGCAAGGCGACGAACGCCTGATCGCCATGGCGCGCGCCGGTAACCCGGGCGCGTTCGAGGCGATCGTCGACCGCTACCAGGGCCGGCTCCTTGGCTTCTGCCGGCAGATGCTCGGCTCCACCGAGGACGCCGAGGACGTCCTGCAGGAGGTCTTCGTCAACGCCTACCGCGCGATGCTTGCCGACGAGCGCGAGATCAACTTGCGCCCGTGGCTCTATCGCATCGCCCGCAACCGCTGCCTCAACCACCTGCGCAAACCGACCGCCGACGCGCAGGAATCGATGGACATGGTGCCCGCCGTCGAGGCTTCCTCCACGGCCGAGAAGGTCCACAACCGCGAGGAGTTCCGCCAGCTGCTGACCGACGTCGGCAAGCTGCCCGAGACCCAGCGTACGGCGCTGCTGCTGCGTGAGATGGATGCGATGTCCTATGAGGAGATCGCCCAGGCGATGGAGACCAGCGTGCCCTCGGTCAAGTCGCTTCTGGTCAGGGCGCGGATCTCGCTCGCCGAGGCGAGCCAGGCACGACAGCTCACCTGTGGGGAGGTGCGGGTCGACCTCGCCGAGGCCAGCGAGGGCCTGCGCAAGCTCACGGGCCCGGTGCGGCGCCACGTGCGCGACTGCGACGAATGCTCGGAGTTCCGCTCTCAGCTGCGCTCCAACGACAAGGTGCTGGCGGCGATCGCCCCGGTCGGGCCGCTGCTGGCGCTGAAGGGCTTCATCCTCTCCAAGCTTGGCCTGGGGGGAGCGGGTGCCGGTGGCGCCGCGACCGGGGCCGGTGCGACCGGGGCCGGTGCGGTCGGCGGCGTGAGTGCCGCCGCACTGGGCGGCAGCGGCGCTGCCAGCGGTCTCGGCGCCCTCGGCGGAGCCATCGGCACGAAGGCCGTCGCCGGCGTCGTCACCGCAGCCGTGATCACGGCTGGCGCGGTGGAGGTCAAGCAGCAGAGCGAACCGACGCCGGTCACCAGCGGCACTGCGCGCACCTCGACGATGCACAGGGGGCCGGCGATAGCGGTTCAGCCGCACGTCGCCGTTGCCACAAAGGCGCCGCAGCCACAGCCGGTTACGTCCATCGCCGTCACACCCCCGCCGGAGGCAGCGGCGCCGAGCGAAGTTCCGCCGCCGGCTTCGGAGCCGACGGATCCCGAAGCCGCGACTGAGCCGTCGGCCACGGGGGATGACGACGCGAAGGCCAACTCCAACTCCTCCACCAACATCGGAGACTCGACGCCGTCCGCCGGAGCTGGGGCTCCCGCGGGAGGTGGCACGGTAGTCGTCACCGTAGGTGGCGCGGGCTCCGAAGCGGCGGCGCCACCGGCAGAAAGTCCGCCTCCGGCGGCCGAAAGCCCGCCTCCGGCGGCGGAAGCCGCGCCAGCGCCACCGGCACCCCCGCCGGCATCTACCTCCTCGACGACGCCCGAATCCGAGCAAGCTGGGCCGGCGGCCTAAACCGGCTCGGACAAGGGCCGGCGCCGCTCAGCCTCCAACCGAGTGCGATTCGCCTGGAGCCAAGACGACGACCGTAGAGGAGGTCTTCGCCTCTACATCCGCTTTGAAGGCCGCCGCATCGGTCTCGATCGGGGGGAAGGTTTCGAAGTGCATCGGGATCACCGTCCCGGCGCCGATGAAATCCGCTGCGACGACGGCGTCATGGCGGTCCATGGTGTAGTGGCCGCCGATCGGGAGTAGGGCGACGTCGATCGGGTTGCGCTCGGCGATCAGCCGCATGTCACCGAACAGGCAGGTATCGCCCGCGTGATAGACGGTGTGGCCGCCGATGTTGACGAGCAGCCCGGCAGCGGTGCCGACCACCGTGCCCGTGGTCGGGCTGAAGGGCGTCTCGGCCGAACCGGGAAGGGTGCTGGTGTGCCAGGCCGGTACGAGCTTGATCCATCCCCAATCGAAGCGCACGGTGCCGCCGAGGTTCGGGTCGGAGACGTTCGCCACCCCTAGCTCTTCGAGCCAGTTGGCAATCTCGACGACGGCGACGCAATGAGCTCCGGTGCGCTTTGCGACCGGGACCGCATCGGCCATGTGATCGGCGTGCCCGTGAGAGATCGCGATGTGCGTCGGCTCGACTTCGTCCCCCGTGGCCACCGCTGCCGGGTTATTTGGCTTGAGAAAAGGGTCGAGGAGGACGCAAGCGTCTCCCTCGCTCAGCTCGAAGCACGAATGGCCGTGGTACTTGATCTCCATCTCAGCTCTCTCCTTCGCTCTCTGATTGCCTGCTCATCTCCTCTTGCAATGCCCAGCCGACGGCGACTCCAACCATCATTCCCATCCTCGCCTCCTCTGCGAGAAGGGAGCGGACCGCGGCGACGCGCTCCTCGGGATCGGGAACCGTCGCCACGCGCAGCGACTCAGCCTCGTGCGATTCGCTGAACCAGCCACCCTCGGCGAGGGCCGCGGCGAGAATCTTCTGCAACTGCGGAGCGGCTCTGGCGACGACTCTCTCCGCCTCGGCAAAGCGCTCGGCGTCGAGCAAACGCTCGATCGCGGCCTCGAGTAGCCGGTCGTGGTCATCGGGCACCGCCCGATCCTATGCGCCCTGCTATTCGCGATGGAGGGCTGAGGCCGCGAGGCCCGCTAGACCACCCACCGCGGCACCGACCAGACCGGCAAAGGGGTCGGCGCTCGACTCGAAGGCCGGCAGGGCAAGGAGCACCGCGGCGCAGACGATCACCCCGATCATGTCGTAGTCGTCGTCGACGGCGCCATGGGTCTCCCCGCGCCTGATCGCGAACCAGGCGGTCAGAGCGCCGAGTGCCATCCCGTTGCCGCCGGCGATCGTGTGGATGCCGCCCTGGGCGTTGGCGATACCGCTGGCGACGAGCATGCCCAGCGAGCCGCAGGCGATCAGCAACAGGCCGGTTGCCGGGGTGCCCAGGCGCCGCTCGAGGCCGGTGGCGAAGATCGCCAGCCCCACGGCGACGACGAAGAGATAACCCACGTCGACGTAGGCGAACGGCGCGCTGAGGAAGCGCCACCACTGATCGAAGCCCGGCACGATCAAGCCGCCGTACCCGCTGATCTCCGAACCGGTCGCCTTCAGCAGCAGGAGGAGAACCGCCGAGCCGAGAACGATGGTTGCCGTCGCGTAGGGCCGAAAGGGCCGGGGCGAGTCGGTCGCGCGAGCCAGCCGCAAGCGCGGCAGCGACGGGCGGGAGCGCCGCGGGCGGGGCTCGAGGGCGTCGCCGCGCCGTTCGAGCTTCGGCGCTCGCTTGCGCAGTCGCGCGCCGCAGTAGGGGCACTCGGTCACGTAGGGACTGACCTCGGACCCACAGTTCTTGCAGATGACGCTGAGCTCAGTCTCGCTCATGGTGATTCGAGGATAACCGGCCGCCGGAAACCGCTTGCGAGCGCGGCCGATGACATACTGGGGAGAGCACCCGACAGCCGTCGAATCGAGGAGGAATCAAGCGTGGAGTTGAAGAGCCTGACCGAGCAGAAATCGCTGCTGGCCACCCTGGCCCCCGGCAAACGAGCGCGCCTGCGGCGCCTGCTCTTCGAGTTCGGTCCCGGCAACGGCACCCTGATGCTGCTGCCAATCGACCAGGGAATCGAGCACGGTCCGCGCGACTTCTTCCCCAACCCGGCCTCCAAGGACCCCGACTACCAGTTCCGGCTCGCGGCGGAGGCCGGCTACTCGGCCCTCGCCTGCCAGATCGGGATGGCGAGCAAGTACTACCCCGACTACGCCGGCCAGGTGCCGCTGATCCTCAAGGTCAACGGCAAGACCGACGTCCCCTCCTCCGCGCAGGCCCTCTCTACCTGCAACGCCAGCGTCGAGGACGCCGTTCGACTCGGCGCCGACGCAGTCGGCTACACCCTCTACGTCGGCTCGCCGCGTCAAGACGAGGACCTCGCCCAGCTGCGCACCGTACGCGAAGACTGCGATCGCTTCGGAATGCCGCTGATCGTCTGGTCTTACCCGCGGGGGGAAGCGATCGAGGCCAAGGGCGGTCAGAACTCCTTCTACGCGATCGACTACGCGGCGCGGATGGCGATGGAGATGGGCGCCGACGTGGTCAAGCTCAACATGCCGAAGATCGACCCGGGGAAGGACAAGGACGCCCCCGCCCCCTACAACGAGATGGAAGTCGACCAGGCCGAGGCGATCCGCCAGTGCGTCGAGTCGGCCGGCCGCTCGCTGGTCGTCCTCTCGGGCGGCTCCAGAGTCGACGACGAAACGGTGCTCGGCCACACGCGCGAGATCATGGAAGCCGGCGGCTCGGGCGTGATCTTCGGCCGCAACGTCTGGCAGCGCGAGTGGAACGAGGCGCTGGAGATAATCGCGCGGATAAAGGAGACGCTGCTCTCGAGCGTCCGTCGCATTCCCTAGCCCTAGGGGGAGACAATCGCCCGCCCCGGCCTTGAGTCGGGGTGGGACCCATTGGAAGCGGAAGACTCGGCAGCCTGATCTTGCTCGCTGCGGTCACTCTGCTCATCCTGCGGCCGTGGGAGGGCGGTGCGAAGGACGAAGGGCCCGCGTCGACCATGGCCGTCGTTACGCGGGTCGTCGACGGCGACACGATCGAAGCACGGTTCGGCGGGCGAACCGAGGACGTTCGCTACATCGGGATCGACACGCCGGAGACGGTCAAGCCCGACACTCCGGTGCAGTGCTTCGGGCCGAGAGCGTCGGCCTTCAACCACCGCCTTCTCGAAGGCAGGCGCGTCAGGCTCGTCTTCGGGGTCGAGCGCCGCGACGTCTACGGCAGGCTGCTCGCTTACGTCCACCTGGGCCGGCGCTTCGTCAACGCGACGTTCGTCCGGCGCGGCCTCGCCCGCACGCTGACGATCCCCCCCAACGACCGCTTCGCGCCGCTCTTCGAGCGCCTGGAGCTGGGCGCTGCGCGGCGCGGGAGAGGGCTGTGGGGCGCTTGCGCTCCCTGAATCGTCGTGACCGATCGCACATTTCCTTCTCCTGCAAGGTCTCGTGCCGCTTTGCTACGGTCCCCGCGGCCCCTTGGGGGCCCCGCCTATGAGAATGCGTCAAAGCATCTCCCAGTTCGAGCTGGCCTTCGAGCAGGAGACCACACTCGAGCGTCATCGGCGCGAGCAGCTGCGGCGCCGAGCCGCCAACCGCTCGCGAGCGCGACGGATCACCCGCAGCCAGCAGCAGGGCAAGGTGCGATTCAGCGTTCTCGCCGTCTGTCTGACCCTGACCGTGGCCGTCGTGGTCGTCTCGATGTTCGAGGCGCTCGCCTTCCTGATGTCCTGAGCCCGGGTCCCTGCGCCCAACCGGCTCTGTTGAATAGACTCGCGCGCCGATGGCAAGACGCTCGCTGAAGCCACAGCTAAACCAGATCCGCGCCTGGGTGCGCCAGGGCCGGACCGACGCCTGGATCGCCCACCAGCTCGAAGTCAGCACCTCGGAGCTGCGCGAGTTCCGCAAGCAGCACGGGTTCACCCCCGACGAGGACGACGCCGCCTCGGGCGAAGTCGACCTTCGCGACGAGATCGAGGCCGAGATCGAGGCCGCGGCCGCGGCCGAGGAGGCCGAGCCCGACGAGGAGGAGGCCGAGCCCGAGGGCGACGAGGACGCCGAGGAGAAACCCCGACGCAGGCGGCGCCGCGGTCGTCGGGGCGGGCGTGGGCGTCGCAAAGAGCTGCAGGCGAGCTTCGACCACGGTGAGAGCGATGGCTACGGCCTCTGGCTGGATCCGTCGGTGGCCGACAACACGGTCTATGCCGAACACTGGGTGGGCAAGCGGGAGGTCACGGTGCGGATCGAGGCCGATCAGATCGTGATCCGGCGGGCCGGCGAGGACGCCGAGCCCGAAGACGGCGAGTCGGACGAATAAGTCTCAAGCGGAGTGGGACTGCCCCCATGGGGTTCCACTTGCGCCCTGCCGAGGTTTGGGCGAGGGCTGACGCCTCGGGTCGCGCCCATGGCAAAGGGCTAAGACGTTCCACCCCCATGGGGGCAGTCCCTAGCCAGCTTCGGGCGTATTCGGGATCTTGCGCAGGGGAGCGTTTGCGGGGCCGCAGGATGTGGGGTCCAGCTTTCCTTCGATGCGCCAGATGGTTACGGGGCCGCTTTTTAGGATGGGAGATACGGATTTCTCGTTGCGGAGCCAGAGGGACTCTGGGGATGAGATGGGGTGGGCGGGGTTGAGGAAGTTGAGGAAGGGGGCGGTGATCAGGTATTCGAGGTTGGCGGCGTTGACGGCGGCGCGGAAGGCGGCGCAGGTCGGGATCGCGTTGTAGGCGCCGTGGGGGCCCTTTTCGCCCAGGTACGTGACGCGGTTGGAGAGGTCCGTTCCGTAGAGGCCGTACTGGAGGAAGCCGGCGGCGGTGCCGGCGAGGCCGATGCGAAAGTCATGCTTGTCGCGAGCCCAGGCGTAAGCGGCGTCGAGGTGCATGCCGGGAATTTCGGACGTGCGGTCGAAACGGCTCTCCAGGTAGTGGCGCTGGAGGGGGTAGCCGAGGGCGGCTATCAGCAGGATCAGGGCCCCGAAGCCGCCGATGAGCAGAGACGGGCGCCTGTTTCCAGCGGCGCGATAGCCCCAGAGCAGGATGAGGGCCGGCAGCACCACGACGAGGAACGCGAGAGCTAGGGCGAAGGGGCGGGAGGGGTCGCGGAGGACGGCGTCGGCGCGGTTGGTGACGACCAAGACGGCGAGAAGAGCGCCGAGCAGGGCCCATTCGCGCCAACCGTCCAGGCGCTTGAAGGCGAGGGGAAGCAGCGTGAGGCCGAGGAGGAGGGCGGGGACGGCGTAACGGATGTTGATGCCGAAGCCGGTGGGCGCCCCCTCGGCGCCGGCGGCGCTCAGCGGGGTGAAGAGGTAGGCGAGGAGGCTGAAGAGGGCCACGGCGGCCATCCAGCGCAGAACTCGGTCGCCACGGATCAGGACAAGCACGCCGCCTGCAACCGCCAGCGCGATCGTCAGAGGCCACAGGACCCCGAAGGCTTGATGAAGTCCCGGAACGAAGTACTCGCGCCAGACGCCGGTATCCGTGGCGTAATGGACGATGCTGAAATCGGGTCGCCCTTCTTGGAGTCGCTCCGGGTGCGGCAGCGAGATCGGCCCGATGCTCGTCGCCTGGGGCAACGGGTTGCCGGCGACGATCAGGTTGCGCACGAACCAGTAGCCGCCGCCGAGGAAGGCGGGGACGAGCCACCAGCCCGCCGCGGCCCAGCGACGGCCAACGGGCGCCAAGGCGATTACGGCGACGGTAAGGGCAAAGGCCATCGCGACGGCCGTCGACTTGGTGCCAACCGCAAGCCCGACCGCGAGGCCAGCGGCGGCGATGGGCCAGGTCAGAGCCGAAGACGCAACAGCCTGCGGGTGACGTGCATAAGCAGTAACCAGGATCGCGGCCGCAGCTAGAAGCAAAGCGGCGGCGACAAGGTCGTTCTTGGCCGCTCCAGGCTCTCGAACGACGAGCGTGTGGCACTCGAGGAGGATGGCTGCCGCAACGACGGTCAGGTGACCTCGGCTGTACGGACGACCGATGCACCATGCAGCCAGGAAAGCTAGCCCCAAAAAGCCGAAGTTCAGGAAGAGCGACAGCATGTCGCGCTGCGTGAGCAGGATGCCGATGGAGTGGAGAAGCTCCGAATTTTGCGGGTAGAACCAGTTGGTGAAGACGGTCTCGGGGTAGTGAAGTCCCGTGGTCGAGTGGCTCTGGACCATGTCGACCGCGAAGGGCATGTGGTACCAGAGCGAGTCGAAATTGAAGATCCCTCTGTCCAGGGCGTCCTTCGTCGTGAGACCCCAGTGCGCGACGACCAAGGCGATCACCCCAACGGTCACGACCCAGGCAAGCCAAGACCCCCCTCCGGCGGGTGGCGCTGTAGGGGGAACCGCCCCTGAGGACGCTTTAGCGACCGGAAGGGGCGGTGGGTCCCCTGCAGCGACAGGACCCGCCGGCAGGGTGCTCGAAGCCGCCGCCAGGCCGACCGCTGCGATGACGAACGCCCAGGCGTAGAAGACCCCAAGCGTCCCGAGGACCTCCCCAATCCAGATCAGGAGAGCAACCGCAACGACCACCTCGACCAACCGCGCCGACGCCCCGTCCCAGGCCGGCAGCAGCCTCCGCCGTAGCCGGTACGCACTGAACCCAACCGAGAGCCCGACCGCGACAAGCGCCAGGACCCCGAGGATGTAGGTCCCCGCGCTAACCATGGCTTCCTCTCGTTCCGGTGCGCTTTATGCGGTTATAAGGCCACATAAAGCGCACCGGAAGCAGTTTTCGGGGATGTCAGAGGCCGTGGACGACGTAGGGCGTCTCGCCTGGCGCGACCATGCCCTGGGCGCGGGCCTTGGCATCGAGGTAGACGGGGTCGTCGGCGTGCTGGAGGCGCCAGTGCAGGCGCGTGTTTTCGCGCTGCACCTCGTGCAACTTGGCTTTGGCGGCGGTCGTCGCCGTATAGGTCTTGACGAAGTCGATCGCCGGATTGAGGTAGGAGTAGAGGACGAAGAAGAGGACCAGGGTGAGGGCGATGCGACCGACGCGGTCCCAGTGGATGCGACTGGCGCCGCGCCGGGCACCGGGTCTGCGCCGGGCAGGACGTCGACGGGGAGCTGCCGGCCGTCTCGCCGCCTGGGCACGCGCTGCCATTTCCGCTCCTACGCGGTCGGGACGCGCATTCCTTCATCGCGGGCGACTCTATGGGGAGCGTTGGTGGAACGCTTGCAGTCCGGGGAACTCGGCCGCTCCACCCAGTTCCTCCTCGATCCGCAACAGCCGGTTGTACTTGGCGACGCGATCCGAGCGCGAGGGAGCGCCGGTCTTGATCTGGCCCGCGCCCGTCGCCACCGCGAGGTCGGCGATCGTCGTGTCCTCGGTCTCGCCGGAGCGATGCGAGATCACGGCCGTGTAGCCGGCCTCGGCAGCGATCCGGATCGCCTCCAGGGTCTCGCTCAGGGTGCCGATCTGATTGACCTTGACCAGGATCGAGTTGCCCACCCCGAGCTCGATTCCCCGTCGCAGGCGCTCGGGGTTGGTGACGAAGAGATCGTCGCCGACCAGCTGCACCCTCTCCCCCAGCTTCTCGGTCAGCAGCTTCCAGCCATCCCAGTCCTCCTCGTCCATGCCGTCCTCGATCGAGAGGATCGGGTAGCGCGCGCAGGCGTCCTCCCAGTAGGAGGCCATCTCCGCCGGCGAGAGGGAACGCCCCTCGTGCTCGAGCACGTAGGCGCCGTTCTCGTAGACCTCGCTGGCGGCCGGGTCGAGGGCAATGAAGACGTCGGCGCCGGGCTCGTAGCCGGCCGCCTCGACCCCGGCCAGAACGGCCTGCAAGGCCGCCTCGTTCGACTCGAGGTTGGGCGCGAAACCTCCCTCGTCGCCGACCGCCGTCGAGTGGCCCGCGGCGGCGAGGCTCTTCTTCAGCGCGTGGAAGACCTCGGTGCCGACCCGCAGGCACTCCGAGAAGCTGGAGGCGCCGGCCGGCACGACCATGAACTCCTGGAAGTCCACCGAGTTGTCCGCGTGGGCGCCGCCGTTGAGCACGTTCATCATCGGCACCGGCAGCAGCACGGGCTCGGCGGCGCCGTAGAGCCGGGCCAGGTAGCGGAACAGCGCCTCCCCTTCCAGCATCGCCGCCGCCTTCGCCGCCGCCAGGGACACTCCGAGGATCGCGTTGGCGCCGAGCCGGCCCTTGTTCGGCGTGCCGTCGAGCTCGATCATCCTCGCGTCGAGGCCGGCTTGATCGCTCGCGTCGAAGCCGGTCAGGGTGGCAGCGATCTCTCCGTTGACGTTGGCAACCGCGGCGGAGACCCCCTTGCCGGCCCAGGAATCGCCCCCGTCGCGCAGCTCGACCGCCTCGAACTCCCCGGTCGAGGCTCCCGAGGGAACGGCCGCCAGGCCGCGGGCGCCAGACTCGAGCCCGACTTCGACCTCAACCGTCGGATTGCCCCTCGAATCGAGGATCTGGCGGGCGTGTATGGAGGCGATGCCGCTCACGGAGGCGGCAGTCTAGCCGCGCGGGCGGCGCTATTTGCCTTCGGGGGCGCCTTCGACCCCGGGCGGCAGCCCGAGCCCTTCGGGAGCGGCAGCGGCTTCTTCGCCGCCGGCCGGCCGCGGTCGCTGGGGAAGCTGTTTGCCCTGGGGTTCAAGCACGCTCACCGAGCCCGGCAGCGCCGGTTTGACCTGGGTGATCAGGGCCGGGCAGGCTTCCGGCGCTTCTTTGGGGTTGGCTTCGTAACAGGCGGGGTTGGCTTCCGCCGGTCGACCGCTTTCCGGGAAGTTGGCGCAGCGCTGAATCGCGACATCCTCGCTGCAGAAGGTGCGCGAGCGCCAGAGGCTTTCCCAGTTGCGCACGAAGCGGGAGAAGCTCTGCTGCGAGGCCTGTTCTTCGAGCTGGCTGCCGATCTGCGATTTGACCGTTTCCAGTTCCTGGACTTTGGCCGGCGCGATCTTCGCCACTTCGAAGATCACGAACCCTCGGCTTTCTTTAAGGGGGCCCGTCAGTTCGCCCTGCTCCGCCGCGAACACTTCGGCATCGAGCGGTTCGGAGACGCCGCCTTCGGTGATGGCGGACTGCAGCCCGCCCTTGTTCTTGGTGGCCGGGTCGCTCGAGTATTTCTTCGCGACCTTTTCCCAGCTTTCGACCGAGTCGTCCTTTTCGAGCGCGGCTTTGGCTTCTTCGACCTTGGACTTGTCCTTGTTGACGACGAGTCGGATGTCGCGGCTTTCCGGCGTCGTGAACTGGCTGGCCTTGGCCGCTTCGTAGTACTCCTGGATTTCGCCGCTCGTCGGGGGCGACGTTTCGTTGCGGATCTGTTCCTGGATCTCGTTGCTCAGCACCTGGAGCTTCACGCGGTTGATTACGTCCGCCTGCGTGAAGTGCGATTCCTTGAGGAATTCCTGGAACTTCTTTTCCGACGATTCGAAGGACTGTTCCTTGATTTTTTCCAGTTCGGCATTGACTTCCTTGGGCGTGACTTCGATTCCCATTTCGGCGGCCTGACCCTGGAGCCAGATCGACTGGAGCATTTCGCCGAGAGCGGTTTCCTTCAGGCCTTCGTACTGTTCGTCGCCGGGTTTCGGCACCGGTTTGATCCCGGAGGACGCGGCCGCCTGCACGATCCCGTGCTGGAATTCTTTTTCGGTCACCGTGCCGATGCCCTCGGGGGCTTCTTCCACGACCGCGACCGCGTCCGACGGAATGCTGGGATCGCCGATCCCCTCTGCGATCGCGACCGCGATGAAGAGCACGGCGAACAGGGCGCCGAAGCCAAGCAGGGCAAGGCGCGTCAGCCCTGCCTCTCTCCTCTGCCGCTTTTTGGAAGCCACAGACCGCGCAGCATAGTTCAAAAGCCGGAGCGGTCGACCCTCGCGTCGAGACGATCAGGTCGCGACCCCGGCCTCCGCCTGCGCGACGCGCTTCGCCGCGCCGATTCCCCCGGCCATCGCCAGCACCGCGGCCAGCCGGGCCTCGGGCTCGTCGGGAACGCGAACGGCCGCCGTCTGCTCGCGCCACGCGTAGACCGCACCCTCGACGCTCTCGGCCAACGCGGCCGCCCCGTCGGAGTCGAGCTCCACGCCGGTGACGCTGAGCCGGCCGCCGCGGAACTCGACGCTGCGGGCGCCGGCCCGGCCCAGCTCGATGCGAGCGCGCTGCAGCGCCAGCAGGTTCTCGACCTCGGGCGGCGGCGGGCCGAAGCGGTCGCTCAGCTCGTCGCGGATTGCGCGCAGCTCACCGGGCTCCCGGGCTGCAGCTATGCGCCGATGGACGTCGATCTTGGCGGCCTCGAAGGGAATGAAGGCGGCGGGCAGATAGGCGTCGACGGGGACGTCGAAGCGAACCGGCTCGGGCGCCTCGATGCCTCCCGCCTCGTCGTCGGACTCGCGTGCCGCGCCGACCGCCTCGTCGATCATCTGGCAGTAGAGCTCGAAGCCGACCGCCGCGACGTGGCCCGACTGTTCCTCGCCGAGCAGATCGCCGGCGCCGCGAATGTCGAGGTCGCGCATTGCGATCTTGAAGCCGGAGCCAAGCTCGGTGTGGTCGGCGAGCGTTCCCAGGCGCGCCGCGGCCTCCTCGCTCAGCGCCTCCGCCGAGGGGTAGAGCAGATAGGCGAACGCGCGCTCGCGCGAGCGCCCGACCCGGCCACGGATCTGGTACGCCTGGGCAAGCCCCAGCTGGTCGGCGCGCTCGGCGATCAGCGTGTTGGCGCTGGGGATGTCGAGGCCGGACTCGATGATCGTCGTCGTCACCAGGACGTCGGCCTCGCCGCGCAGGAAGCCGAGCATCGCCTCCTCCAGCTGCGACTCGTCCATCTGGCCGTGCGCTTCCATGAAGCGGGCCTTGGGGACGAGGCCGCGCAGCCGCTCGGTCGTCTCGGGCAGCGAGTCGATTCTGTTGTGGAGGAAGAACGCCTGGCCTTCGCGCTCCAGCTCGCGGACGATCGCCTTGGCGACCAGATCTTCGTCGTAGGGGCCGACGTAGGTGCGGACCGGACGGCGTCCCTCGGGCGGCGTCTCGATCGTCGAAATGTCGCGCAGGCCGGCGAGGCTCATCTGCAGGGTGCGCGGGATCGGCGTCGCCGAGAGCGCCAGGACGTCGACCTTTAGCTTCAGCTGGCGCAGCAGCTCCTTCTGCTTGACGCCGAAGCGCTGCTCCTCGTCGACGATGACGAGGCCGAGGTCCTTGGCGCGCACGTCGCGTGAGAGCAGGCGGTGGGTGCCGATCAGGACGTCGACCTTGCCCGCCTCGAAGTCGGCGAGGACGGCTTTCACCTCGGCCGGCTTGCGCAGGCGCGAGACGCCCTCGACGACGAAGGGCAGGTCGGCGAGCCGCTCGCGGAAGGTGCCGAGGTGCTGCTGGGCGAGGATCGTCGTCGGCACCAGGATCATCGCCTGCTTGCCGTCGGCGGCGGCCTTGACCGCAGCGCGCAGGGCGACCTCGGTCTTGCCGAAGCCGACGTCGCCGCAGACCAGGCGGTCCATCGGCTGCTCGGCCTCCATGTCCCCCTTGACCGCCTCGATCGCTTCGACCTGGTCGGCGGTCTCCCGGTAAGGGAAGGCGGCCTCCATCGTCATCTGCCACTCGCCGTCGGCGGCGAAGGCGTGGCCCTTGCGGGTCCGCCGCTCTGCGTACAGGTTGAGCAGCTCGCCGGCGAGGGCGCCGGCGGCCCTGCGCGCCCGCGCCTTCATGTTCTGCCAGCGTTTGCCGCCCAGCGCTGAGAGGGTCGGATCGCCGCCGGCGCCGACGTAGCGGCTCAGCTTGGCGAGCTGGTCGACGGGGACGTAGACGCGATCCTCGCCCTTGTATTCGAGGTAGAGGTAGTCGCGGGTGACGCCGCCGACCTCGCGCGTCTCGAAGCCGGCGAAGCGGGCGACGCCGTGGTCCTCGTGAACGACGTGGTCGCCGACGCGCAGGTCGCTGAAGGCGAGGCGGCCGCGAGCGGCGCCGGGCGCGCGCGCTTCGGCGCGGCGCCGGCGGTGGACGAGGCGGCGGAAAGGGTAGACGGCGAGGCGCAGCTCGGGGCTGACGAAGCCCTCGCGCAAACGCGCCTCG
This sequence comes from Solirubrobacterales bacterium, assembly GCA_036379955.1. Taxonomy (GTDB): domain Bacteria; phylum Actinomycetota; class Thermoleophilia; order Solirubrobacterales; family 70-9; genus VRUE01. The sequence goes on along the minus strand of DASVFR010000007.1, from coordinate 131,234 downwards.
GCGAAGGTGAGACCGGGGTCGGGCGAGAGGAGGCCGCCGTCGAGCAGGGTCGCATCGAGCCGGTCGAGGCCGTAGCGGGCGCGTTCGGCCTCGCCGCGGTCGTCGAAGGCGACGACCGTGCGGTAGCCGGAGCGGATCTGCTTCTCCAGCTCCGCCTCGGCCTCCTTGACGCTGCGCGCCGGCGACTCGGCACGGGCGGCGCGGAAGGCGTCCTCCTCGTCGTCGCCGGCGGTGCGGAAGGTGAGGGCGGCGCGCTCAGCCAGGGGCGCGGCGACGTCGACGTAGAGGCGGCGGGCGTCCTCGTCGTGCATCGCGGTCGTCGCGTCCTCCCAGTGGTCGCGCAGCGCCGGCTCGATCTCCTCGGCGGCGGCGAGGACGACCGCGGCGGCGTCGGGGACGAGGTCGAGCGGCGCCCCGAAATGCTCGAGCGGCAGGACCTCGGCCAGGCTCGGCGCCTCGCGGCCCTCCTCCTCGGCCTCCATCGCCGCCAGCTCGGCAAGCTCGCGGTGCTCGGCGTCGAGCTCGGCGGCCGGGGCCAGCTCGACTCGCTCGGCGTCGCCCAGCGAGCGCTGGGTGAAGGTCGAGAACCAGCGCATCGACTCGACCTCGTCGCCGAAGAGCTCGATGCGCACGGCGCGGTCGACGGTTGCGCCGTAGACGTCGAGGATGCCGCCGCGGACCGCGAACTGGCCGCGCTCCTCGACCTGCTCGACGCGCTCGTAGCCGGCGGCCGCGAGGTCGCGCACCACCCCCGCGAGGTCGATCTCCTCCCCGCCGGAGATCGCAAACCCGGCGGGGCGCAGCGAGGCGTCCGGCACCGCCTCGGCGAGGGCGGTGGCGCTGGCGACGACGACCGCGTCCTCTTCCTCCGTCAGGGCGTCGATCGCATCGATCCGCAGCCCGACCAGGTGCGGCGGCGGGCTCACGTGCGAGGCGAAGCCGGTGCCGCGCGAGGGGTAGAGGCGGACGCGGCGTGGCGCCAGGTAGGCGCGCAGGTCGGCGGCGAGGTCGCGGGCCGTGCGGTCGTCGGCGGCGACCAGCAGGGTCGGGCGGCCGGCGAGGCCGCGGTCGTCGTCGAGCAACGCCGCGAGCAGCAGCGGCCGCAGCATCGTCGAGGCGGGGACCTCGATCGCCTCGCCACCGGAGGCGGCAGCGGCTTCGCGCACGCGGCCGCTGAGCGCGTGGAGGCGCTCGTTCTCGTGGGCGAGGTCGATCAGCGGACGCAGGCTCATCGGGCGGGACCCGCCATAATCGCAGCCGGCCTGAAGCTGCGAAGCACACCCAAGGGAGTCATCGGCGAGGATCTCGAGCGTGGACGCTGGGTGCTTTTGCCCGGCGAGCGCCACCTGCTCGAGTGGCTCGACGGCGGAGAGGCAGAGGCGCAGCGCGCAATCGACGCCGAGGACGTAACCGTCGTCGACCCATCCGAAGCCGGCCTCCCCTTCGCGCCGCGCTCGATGCGGGCCTTCAGCCTCTGGCCCTCACATTACGAGGGCTCCGCGCGAATGCTCGTCAAGCGCTTCTTCCCGTCGCCGGTACGGCGCGTTGCCGCCGGCTTCGAGCGCCTCACCGGCCGCACCTTCCCGCCCTTCACCCCCAACAAGCGCTTCTACGAGACCCCGGCCTTCTACATGGGCAACCACGCCGCGATGCTGGCCGACGGCGAGGAGATGCCTTGGCCTTCGCACACCGAATACCTCGACTTCGAGCTGGAGCTCGCCTTCGTCCTCGCCAGGCCGCTGGGGCCCGACCCGAGCCCAGAGCAGGCGCGCGCGGCGATCGGCGGCTGGCTCGTGCTCAACGACTGGAGCGCCCGCGACGTGCAGGCCGAGGAGGCCCGCCACGGCGTCTTCGGCCCCGCGGTCAAGTGCAAGACGTTCGCCAACTCGCTCGGCCCCGACGTGCTCAGCGCCGACGAGCTGGCCGACTGGACCGCGGCGACCGGCCGGGTGCGAGTCGACGGCGAGGTCTGGTGCGAGGGCGCGACGGCAAACCCGGTACATGACGTCGCCGCGCTGATCGCGACCGCCGGCGCGGGAGAGCGACTGGAGCCGGGCGACCTCTTCTCCACCGGGACGATGCCTGGCTGCTGCGGCCTGGAGCTCGACCGCTGGATCCGGCCCGGGCAAACGGTCGAGCTCGAGATCGACGGGATCGGCACGGTCTCCAACCGGATCGGAGGGCGGCCGTGAGGAAGCTGCTCGCCGCCGGCTCGGCACTGGGCCTGCTCGCCCACAACGCCTTCGAGACGCGGGCCGGGGTCGGCCTCGTCTTCGAGCCCTTCCTCGGCCGCCGCGGCGCAGTCGCGATGTGGAGCGCCTACTTCCCGCTGGCGCTCGGCGCGGCGCTGCGCGAGGGCGAGTGGGCGCGGCGGATCTCGGCCTTCAGCGCCGGGATCGGCGTCGCCGGCGTCGCCGTCCACTTCAAGGCCTGGCCCTGGTCGCTGCACGGCGGGCTGCCGATGCTCGACGAAGCCGAGGGCTTGAGCGAGGACCAGCTTCCCGCCTACAACGCGGTCCTCTGGTTCTGGCTGGCCTGCAGCGCGCTCAGCCTCCCCGCCGCCAACCGGCCCGGAGCGCGGCGCTTCGCGATCTTCGGCCTCCTCAACTTCCCAATCCTGCTCGCCTCGGCAAAGCACCACTTCGAGTGGGCCCGCGAGCAGGCCGAGCTCGAGCCCGAGCGCTGGAGCCCGGCGCTGCGCGAATAGGCCGATGGGCCGAAAAGCGCTGTATAAGAGCGTAAATAGGCCCGTCGGCACCGTTGCGCTTACGTTCGACAACCTCGGCGAGGCCGCGGAGCTGGAGATGGAGGCGTTGCCGGCGGACGCCGTACTGGGCGAGCACCCGACCGCGACCGAGGTCGTCCCGGCGCTGCTCGAGCGGCTCGACCAGCGCGAGATCGCCGCGACCTTCTTCGTCGAGGGCATGAACGCCGAGCTATATCCAGACCTGTTGCGCGAGATCGACGCCCGCGGCCACGAGGTGGCCTACCACGCCTGGCGCCACGAGCAATGGGACGAGCTGAGCGTCGCCGGGCAGGCCGAGAACCTGGCACGAGGTGTCGACGCCTTCGCGCGGATCGGGGTCGAGATCGCCGGTTTGCGACCGCCGGGCGGGCGGCTGGGCCCTGGCGGGGTCGGCGTCCTGCGCGAGGCGGGCCTGCGCTACTGCTCGCCGGCGGGGGCGGGCGCCGGGATCGAGGACGGCCTCGCGCTGCTGCCCTTCGAGTGGCGCCACCTCGACGCCAGCTGCGTGCTGCCGGCGCTCGCCGGCGCGCGCGAGCAAATGACCGGCTCGTCCGATCCGGTCGAGCCGGCGGCCTTCGTCGCCTCGCTCGAGACGGAGATCGACCGGCTCGCCGCGCACGGCGGCTTCCTCGCGATCGTCCTCCATCCCTTCATGCTCGACTGGCTCGGCACGGGGAATCTCGATGCCCTGCTCGACCGGATCGCCGCCGCGCGCGAGAGGGGTCTCCGGGTCGCCCGCTGCGACGAGACCGCGGACCGCGTCCTCGCCGACCCCGAACGCTTCGCCGGCGCGACCGTGCTCGACGCGACCAGCTGGGCCTCGTAGCCGCGCGGGCGCGATGAGCAGCTAGCGCTAGCCAAAGCCTCGCCAAGTCGTGCCCTCGATCGAGGACCAGATCCTCGTGCGATAAACCCCAACGACCATAAACCCTGTAACCCTGGCGCTCAATCATTACTGGATGCCGCTCTCCAGACCTAACGCATCGTGCAACGCTTTTCTGCGCCGCCCATTCGTGGCCCATAATATTGACCCAATAGCTATCGCTACTTATTCGATAGCCGGAAGGCTCGTTCCCAAATCGCAACACCAGATCCCGCAGTGATGCCCCCCGCGGCTAGCAGTGCGAGGCATATTGGTAGCTGTACCGTACCCTCGTAAGTGATAGTCGGTTCGACATAAAAAACTGGGGGATCGACAATTCGATAGAAAATCAACGCAACTGAAGCGACCCCGAAAATCACCACGACTACGTGGGCACCAACATGACAGCCAGTAATCACATTTACGAGACGCAATGCTGTCACGGTGAAGGTGACAAGAACCGCAATTAGAAGGATAGTTGGAGTGCACTCAAGTGCATCCCATGCGCTCTTTCCTGATTCGACACTCTGGATGGCAAAAAGCAGGTGCGACGTGTTGGTGGCCTTTACCCCGAACCAGTGAAAAAACATGGATGCCAGGAGCAGACCCGCCGAAGCCGCTGCAATCTTTTCTCCTCTGTTAAGCCGACCGAAGTCCATTTGTCCTTTTCGATTTCTACTGACCAAGCTAAAGCCTATTCGCCAAGCTTAAGACTCAATGGGGCAAGGTATTGATTGTTGAGAATTCCAACAACTTGGCCCGGCGCCAAGTTGGGTGGGTGCAGTAGTGGCTCAATCAAGGTTTCGCGTCCATTAGAGCGATCAGCGGTAACTAGACCTATCGAGCGCCTCGGTTTGTCCTTGGATCCTGGCATCCACACCGGCCCGCCACTGTCTCCATGAAGAGCCGGATGATCGAACTTGACCCAATATCCCCCTCGAGCGTGTCCATCCTGCCCCGCAGTCGAATGCACTGAACGCCCGACGATATGTCCACAATGAGGCACTTGTGAGGTTGCGCCAGAAAAGCAGAGAGTATCTCCTACCCTGGCTGTTCCGGCCTGCTCTGTGGGTATCAATTCTCCATTCCAACCATATATCCCTTGAGGCACGATTCCGTCATCCAAAACCCTAATCGCCTCTGCATCCGTATTTACCGGATCGAGATGGCGCAATGCATTGCGCGTCACCCTGCCCAGTTCTGTCCAGCTACTTTCATTTCCCAAATCAGAATCGGTTGATCTGTATACGACATCTTCATATACGCTGTTCACGCCATTGCAGTGCCCAGCCGTAAGAACAAAAAGCCGCCAGACTGGCTGGCTTCTTACTTCGTCGGCTTTTTCCTTGGCGCCGAAGCCAGCCGTGCACATAGAATTGCCGCGATGCACCTGGGGGTAATTAGCGGTGTAGCGTTGAGTAAATAGTGCATCGCCTGCCCGCATTCTGCCTTTGTTACGAAATCGACCCGATAGAAGACTGCTATTGCCAGAGTCGTATTCGACGTTAATCGGAGCGCTCGAACCAAATAGCTGGTCCAAAACGGTTTCGACCTGGGCCACGTTCGACGTTCTAACCCTCACGGCTTTTCCAGCTTCGTCTTCTTCTACATCGACGATCATGTCACGCAGCGAAGCGTTTGCTTTGATTATGTTGGAAAGAGACTCTGAAGTCTCCCGTACCGAAAGGTAGGAGGCTGTCGGTGCCGACAGGTAGACCTGCAGCCTCTCTCCGGCCACCAGCGACAGCGACGCCTCTAGGTTCGCAAGCCGTTCGGCTTGGTTATCTAGGAAACCTATATGCATAATCCCACCTGCCGCGTGATCGATGTAGTAGCCAGCAAAGCTGCTCGGTTTGGTTTCTTCGACCCACTGGTCGATTCGTTCCGCGTCCAGATTGTAAAACCATTCTCGATATTCCAACTCAGCCACATCCACTGCTCGCAGCGGCACTCCCCACCGTCCCCATGAAGCTCGCGCCACTTCCCCTTCCGAAGTGCTCGGATCGTGCCAGTCGCCGATCAACTTGAAGATCCGTTCGTTGATCGCGCGTTCGTTGCCTTTCAGGTCCAAGTCGAGGCCGAATTCTTCGCGGAACTTGAGCACGTCTTTGAAGCGCGGCGGTTCGGGGACTTCGGGATCGGGTGGCGGAACGTAGGGGATGTTGTCCCAGAAACGCTGACTCGTGCTGTGGCCGAGGCTGTCGGTGACGATGACTTCGAACTGCGCGATGCCTGGCGCCCAGTCTTCGGCCTCGGTGACGAATTCCTTTTCTTCGTGAACGCACTCGGTACCTAGCTCAGCGTAGTTTTGTTCGCATGTCTTTTCGGTAACCAGTTGATTGCCATTGGCGACGAGCTGGATCGAGGCGATGCCGAAGTAGGAGTGGGCGGAGATATCGAGGTTCTGGTCGCCGGCGCCGATCGGCTCAGGGTGGACTTCGCCACGTTCGTAATAGAGGGTGCCGCTCAACGCTTCGATTTCTGGCGGTTCGACCGCATCCGACCACTTCAGCACCGACCCGTCGGGGCCGATGTCGTAAGTAACGGGCGGCTCGCCCTCGGGCTCGACAACGGTTCTGCGAGGCACGTCGGAGTACCCGAAGTGAGTGGTTTTCGTTTTGCCGGCGATCGAGACGCTCACCGCTTCGGCGCGGCCCAGGGAGTCATAGGACACTTCTGCCCAGTTGCCATTGGGCAGGGTCACTTTGCTCAGCAGTTCGACGTCCCCCACCTCGACATACTCGTAGTCGGTTCCCCCTTCGGGCCCTTCGACCGCGCTGAGCAGGTCCCCTTCGTGCTCGTAGGAGATCTCGCCTGCCTCATCCCCTTCGACGCCTTCCACAAGCCCTTCCTGAGACTCTTCGACCTGAATTTCGGGAGCGTCTTCGCCGATGCCGGCTTCGTTGGCTGGCACGTCGTTGAAGACGCCCCAATGCTGAATTCGGTCGTTCTTGGAGTCGGTGGCCCAGAGGTTGCCCTTTGAGTCGGTTGCGATGCCAATTGGATATTCGAGCTTGAACTGTCCGTCGCCGGTGCCTTTGACGCCGAACTGGGCGATGAATTCGCCCTTTTCGGTAAATGCTTGGACGTGATTGTTTTCGTCGGCCACCCAGATCTCCCCGCGCTCGTCGACGGCAAGACCGTCGGGGTGCCCGAACTGGCCGTTGGCAGACCCTGAGGAGCCGAACGCCCGAACGTAGTTGCCGTCGCGATCGAACTCCACCACGCGGTCGCGCTGCCAATCGGCGACCCAGACGTGGCCGGTGGGGCCGACGTCGATCCCCACCGGTTCGCTCAGCTCGCCATGCGAGCCGACGATCTTGATGAGGTCCCCGCTCCGATCGAAGACTTGGACCCGACCCTGATAGGTGTCTGAGACCCAGAGGTCTCCGTGCGAGTCAATCGCGATGCCTTCGGGCATTGCGAGCTCCCCTTCGGCTTGGCCTTCAGTGCCCACCTGCGCGAGATATTCGCCTGCGTCGCTGAACTCCATGATGCGACTGTTGCCGGTATCGACCACCCAGACGTTCCCCTCGGCGTCGAGCGCCAAGGCAGAGGGCAGACGCATCCGCCCTCCTGCCAAGCCGGGGACGCCGGCTTGGCATTCGTCGTCTGAGCTCGCCGTGCAGACGTTGGTTTCAGCTTCGCTTCCTTTTGCTTCGACCTTGGTCTTGTTGACCTTGTAGCCGAAGGTCTGGACGAATTCGCCTTGCGCGTCGAACTGCTCGATGCGGTTGTTTTTGGTGTCAGCAACCCAGAGGTTCCCCGCAGGGTCGACGGCGACGTCGCCTGGATGCTGCAACTCACCGGCCGCGCTTCCTTCGGTGGCGAGAGAGGAGTCATAGACGGCGTCATGCGCGAAGACATACTGGGGAATCTGCCACTTCTGAGCGCGGTCGTTGTCCCTGTCGGCGACCCAGACGTGGCCCTCGGCATCGGTTGCGACGCCTCGAGGGTGGGCGAGCTGGCCGTAGTTGTTGCCCGGCGTCCCGAACTGGCCCAGGTAGGTCCCCACCGAGTTGAAGATCTGGACACGGTGGTTGTACGTATCGGCAACCCAGACGTTGTCTTTGGCATCGATGCTCAGCCCTTCGGGAGAGTAGAAGTGCCCGCTGGTGAAGCCGAAACTGCCGAACTTGCGCAGGTATTTGCCGGCGGGCGTGAACTCCTCGATGCGGTTGTTGGCGGTATCGGCGATCCAGACGTTGCCCTGCGAATCGGTAGCGATCGCGGTCGGTTCGTAGAGCTGGCCGGATTCGGTGCCTTTGACCCCGAAGGAGCTGAGGAATTTCCCTTCGGCGGTGAACTCCTGCACGCGCGGCGGATCGCGCTCGATCGTCCAGACGTGGCCGTCGGGATCTGCGGCCACGTCCTGAAGGGAGCTGAACTGGCCGTTTTCGGTGCCACTGGAGCCAAAGCGGCGGACGACGCTCCCTTTGGGTCCTAGCTCCAGCACCCGGCCCTGCCCTTCGGCAACCCAGAGGTCGTCGTTGGCGTCGGTCCCGACGCCAACTGGAGCCGAATAGATCCCTTCGCCGAAGGTGCTCACCTGGCGCAACGGCTCGCCATGAGGGTCGAACTCCTGCAGTCGGTAGTGCACGGAGTCGGCGATCCAGACGTTGCCCTCTGAGTCAGTCGCTAGGTCGTAGGGGCTCAAGAGCTGGCCGATGCCCGAGTTCTCGCCACCGAACTTGCGGACGAATTCGGTGGCGGCGATCTCCTGGATGCGGTCGTTGCTGGTATCGGCGATCCAGATGTTGCCTTTGGCGTCGATGTCGATGCCGTTGGGATAGTCGAGCTGGCCGTCTTCGTTGCCCGGGGTCCCGAACTGGGCCAGGTATCCCCCTTCCGAGCCCAGCTCCTCGATTCGGTTGTTTTCGGCATCGGCGACCCAGATGTTGCCTTCGGGGTCCGCAGCAAGCGCTGCGGGATATCTGAACTGGCCGTTGCCCGATCCGAGCGATCCCACCGCGCGGACGAATTTCCCTTCACCGGTGTACTCGGCGAGGCGGTTGTTGCCGGTGTCGGCAACCCAGACGTTGCCGCTTGGGTCCGCGGCGATTCCCCTGGGACGAAGGAACTGGTTGTAGGCGGTGCCGTAAGTGCCGAACTTGCGGATGAAGGTGCCGGCGGAGCTGAACTCCTGCACGCGGGAGCAGGTCGTGGCGGAGTCGACCGTCCATAGGTGCCCGGCGGAATCGACGACAACGCCCCAGACTTCGTTGAAGTTGCCGTTGGCGCAGCCTTTGGTCGAGCCGAGCTGGCGAATGAAGCTCCCTTTGGAGTCGAACTCCTGGACGCGGGAGTTGCCGGTGTCGGCGACCCAGACGTGCCCTTCGGCGTCGACGGCGACGTCATGCGGTTCGGAGAAGAGGCCCGCGGTCGAGCCTTTGGCCCCGAACTGCAGGATGAACTGGCCCGTGGAGCTGAACTCCTGGATGCGGTTGTGGGCCGTGTCGGCGACCCAGACGTTGCCTTTGGAATCCGCGGTCACCCCGTAGGGCGAGGAGAGGTTGCCGCCTGCAGAGCTCTCACCGCCGAAGGTGCGGAGGAATTCTCCAGCGGCGATCTCCTGCACGCGGTTGTTGGCGGTGTCGGCAATCCAGGCGTCGCCGCTGGCGTCGATGGCGATGCCGCGCGGTTCGGAGAATTGGCCGTCGTTGGCACCGGCGGTGCCGAACTGGCTCAGGTAGGCGCCTTCGCCACTGAACTGCACGATGCGGTTGTTCTTGGTGTCGGTCACCCAGACGTTTCCTTCAGCGTCGAGCGAGAGCGCGGTCGGCGCGTTGAGCTGGCCGTTGCCCGAGCCCACGGAGCCGAACTTGCGGATGAAAGTGCCTGTGGAGCCAAACTCCTGGATGCGGCTGTTGCCGGTATCGGCGACCCAGATGTGGCCTTCGGGGTCGATTGCCATGCCCTGCGGTTCTTTGAACTGGCCGTCTGCGGTTCCCGCGCTGCCGAACTGGCGGATGTAGGTGCCGGTAGAGCTGAACTCCTGCACCCGGGGTTTGGTTTTGCCGCCGTCGAGCGTCCAGAGGTGGCCTTCGGAGTCGAACGCGATGCCCTCCAGGGCGGTGAACTTGCCGTTGGCGGTGCCGTAGCCACCGAAAGCGTCGAGGAATTTTCCTTCGGGGTTGAACTTCTGGATCCAGCTCATGTTCTTGTCGGCCACCCAGATCATCCCGTTTGGGTCGACGGCTACCGCGCGCGGTTCGATGAACTGGCCGTTTTCGGGTCCCGCGACACCGAACTCGTTGACAAAGGCCCCGCTGGAATCGAACTCCTGTACACGCCGGTGGCCGGCGTCGGCAACCCAGAGGTGGCCATCGGGGTCGATCGCGACGGCGTTGGGGCTCGAGAGCCTTCCCGGGCCCGAGGTCTCTCCGCCGAAGGAATCGACGTAGGCGGGAGCTTCGAATTCGCTGGGTTTCTGCGGGCCTTCTTCGAGTGTGCCGCTGAAGATGGTCGGGTCGTGGACGGCGACCTCGGAGAGGTCGCCGTCTTGGTAGTCGTATTCGACCTTGGCAAAGCCCGATGTCTTTAGCTCGGTCGCCTTGCCGGCGTCGTTGAAGGCATAGGTGTTGTCGGTGTGGCCGCTGGCGTCTGTGAGGGTGTAGCGGCCGCTGTCTTGCTTGGTTACGACGGCCTGTAGCCGCGAATCGAAGTGGTGGGCGCCCAGGTCGTTCGGCAGGGTGACGGCGCGTTCGATCAGGCCGCCGCGCTGGCGGATCGCGGCCTTGTCGTCTTTTTCTTCTTTCGGAGCTGTTTCGACTTCGAGCTTCGGGGTCTGGGCCAGCGTCCAACCTTCGCCCCATTCGCTGCTTTCCTCCGCGGGCAGCTGGGAGTTGTAGTAGCGATCGAGGTCGAGGTCGACGTTGGGGCCGGAGACTTCGACGTCGCGCTGGTGGTAGACGACGTTGCCGTTCATCACGTTGACGGCGAGTTCGGGGCGACCGGCTTCTTCTTCGGATTGCCCTTCTTTGCCGTCGGGCAGCGGGAAGTGCTGCATCACGTATTCGTCGCTCATCCCGGTGGCGGGGATGTATTCGAATTCGATTGGGCGTGCTCTGGCGTGACCGACCTGGTCGGTGACGCGGACCGCCAGCTTGTGTTTGTCCGCCGCGAGTCCGACCAGGCTCACCTGGTAGTCCTCAGTCATCGAGCAGTTGGCGGAGGCCACAGTATGGACGCGAAGGTGACCGGGAGGCCCGCTTTCGACGGTTTTCGTGCATGGCTGGGGTTCCCAGGGCACTTCCTGAGGTTTGCCGTCGAGGAGGATTTCGATGTTCTTGACGCCAGACTGAAATTCCCTCGACGTGCCGCTTGGGTTGCCGTCGGTCGCTTCGATATGAAGGTTGTAGGTGGGCAGGGAGAGCTTGTTTTCGCTCGCTTCGTTCTGCTCGCCTTTCAGGCCTGCTTCATCCGTGGCATAGGCAAACTGGCCACCGAGATCGACCTCGGGTAGATGCATGTCGACTTTGGTAGGCAAGGACCAAGTCGTCGTCTTGGCAAGCGGGTCTTCGGCGGTGACTTTGAGGGTCTGTTCGCCTTCGAAGTAGGGCGGGAAACTCTGCCAGCTGACCTGTCGCTGGCAGCGGTTCCCCGACACCCCGGTGCAGGGCTGCTGCGAAAGCTTCGTCGTCACCTGCCCGTCGAACATCGAGATGTTCCGAATGCCGAAGCCGGGATCGGTTGCGACGATCGTCGCGTTGCCTACTTTCGCCGGGTCGAACCAGGCGCCGCTGGAGGGGATGCCGCTCACCGAGTCGATCGTCGGGTTCTCGGGGTCGGCCTCGGTCATCGTCGCGCCGTGGACCTTGAGTTCGGCGACGCATGTCGTTTTCACCGATTTTTCGGCGGTGCCGATCCCAATCAGCGCATCGCGGTAGCCGTAGCCGCCGACAATCGAGTAGCTGCCGCTTTTGACACCTCCGCTGCCGTTTTCCACGTAAAATTGAAGGTTGCCGGCGTACCAGCCGGCACTTGGGTTGTAGAGGGCGAGGTAACCATGGGGCTGGCGCTGGCAGCCGTGAAAGTCGACGCCGCTGAAGGCGGCCTGCTGGATGAAGGCGGTTTCACCGGGAGCGGTGTAGCTCCACTTGCCATTGGTATTCGCCGCAAACGTATGGTTGTTATTAGCCCTTGCTTCGAGGAACGACCCTCCGTTGTTGAGGCCGTATTCGGCGCTTGAGATCGAGTGCCAGTCCCCTGAGCCAAACGATGGCGACTCGACTTTGATGTGCTGGGCTTCTTCTTCCTGGATGGTGGGATCGACCAGAATCGGATAGGCGACATCCATGGAGCGATGGGCCACGTTGAGCACGAGGGAGCCTTCTTCGACGCTCATCGCCACCGACACCGGCACCCCTTGGGCGTCGACCGCGGAGGGCGGGGGGACTTCGGCGATGACTTCTTCGGCACCGACTAGGACCTCGGCCCCTCCGTCTTCTCGCCCTTGGAGCGTCGCTTCCGCCGGTAGGCCCATGTTGAAGCGGAACTGCTCGGGACTGTCCGGAGAGCGCAACTGCTCGAAGATCTCGACTCCGCCGGCAAGAGGAGCGACTAGCGTGTCCGTCGTAGTCTCGGTAGCGGGATAGAAGAGATTCATCTCACCGAGGTATTCAGCTTCGCGATCGTTGCTGGCGGCCATCTCGACTTCGAGTCCGTCCGTAAGGTGAATCGCCCCTTCGGTGGAGCCAGGGAACGAGACTTCGGTCAGCGGGTTTTCGGGCTCATAGCCTTCCCCGGCCTGCTCGAGCGTAAGGTCAACGGGTTGTTCTCCCCCACCACCCAGGTCGCTCTCGACCGGAACCGAAGATTCGACGATTTCGCCAGCGCCTTCTTCGCTTTCGACGATTTCGACTTCTTCTTCGCCTTCAGCTTCTTCTTCGCTTTCGCCTTCCGTTTCTTCTTTGCCTTCTCCGGCTTGACCTTCTTCAGGAGCAACGAGCGCCCCGAAAGTCCCGAGCGGTTCTTCCACTTCGAGCTCGCTGAGGACGCGCGCCGGGTCGGCGTTCAGGGCTTTGAGCTGTGTCGGAAAGGCTTGGAGAAGGAGGTCTTGAGACTCGTTGGCCGTGAGAGAGGTGTAGGCAGTGCGAGATTCTTCGCGCTGCTGAGCGGCTTCAGGGCCCTGCAGCCATTCGGCGCGTTCGAGCTCTTCCTGTTCGATCTGGGAGAAATCGGGGCCTTCAATCGGTTCGTCGGCGAGCACCGGCGTCGCCATCGCGGCGAGAAGGATCAGGGCAAAGACGACGAGCCAACGCATCCGACCCGCCGACGACCCCCCACCGCGCGACTGCACCACTGCTCTCCCCCCACCTTGTTGTCGGGAATGTCTATTTGGGCAACAGGACCTTGTCAATACCGAAAACTTTGCTGGAGGATTTTCGGAGCGTTTTCGTCAAGGGGAGCGATACCCGAGGCGAGCATGAAACTCGCGGCCGGAGCGCGAGCCGAAGCCATTGGGTAACAACCTAGTATGCGCTGCAATGTCCGCGCTGGGAGACGTGGCGGCGGCGGTCCTGCCGCCTGAGGCAGGGGGACCCGATCCGGAGAGGGTGGCGAGCGTCGCCCGGCGGATGGTCGACCGCATGCCGACGATCTCGCGGGCGGGGCTCGGGGCGGCGCTGGTCGGGATCGAGGCCTTCTCGCTCGCGCGCAGCGGGCGACGGCTGAGCTCGCTGCCAGCACCGCGAAGGGAAGAGCTGCTGGCCGAGCTCGCCCGGCTCGGGGGCTCGGCGGCGCTTGACACGGTCAAGTCGATCGTCATGCTCGCCCACGGGGCCGACGCCTTCGCCGGCGAGATCGCTGCGATCGGCTCGCGACACGAGCCCTCCAACCCCGATGGGGCCCTCGATCTGACGCCGGTCGAGGAGTGGCCGACCCGGACGAGCTGCGACGCGATCGTGATCGGCTCGGGGGCGGGCGGCGCCTTCGCCGCGCGAGCGCTGGCCCGGGCGGGACAGGAGACCGTGGTCGTCGAGGAGGGCGAGCGCTGGACCGTCGACCGGATCAGGAGCTCCCATCCCCTCGACCGCTTCGCCTCGATCTACCGCGACGGCGGCACGACGATGGCGCTCGGTTACCCCCCGATCGCGCTACCGCTCGGTCGCGCCGTCGGCGGCACCACCGTGATCAACTCGGGCACCTGCTACCGACCCCCAGCCCCGGTGGCGCGGTCCTGGTACGAGGACCACGGGCTGGCGCACGCCGAACCGGAGCTGCTCGGACCCCGCGTCGCCGACGTCGAAGCGACGATCGGAGTGGCGCCGGCGCCGATGGAGGTGCTGGGGCGCAACGGCGAGCTCTCGCTGCGCGGGGCCGAAGCGCTCGGCTGGGAGGCGGCTCCGCTGCGGCGCAACGCACCGGGCTGCCGCGGCGCCTGCCAGTGCGCGATCGGCTGCCCGAACAACGCCAAGAACGGCGTCCACCTCAATGCCCTGCCGCAGGCCTGCGCGGCGGGTGCGCGGATCGTCTCCGGCCTGCACGTACGCGAGGTCCTGGTCGAGGGCGGCCGGGCCGCGGGCATCGCCGGACGGCGGCCCGATGGCAGCGAGGTGCGGATCTCGGCCCCGCTGGTCGTCGTCGCCGCGGGCGCGATCCCGACTCCTCCGCTATTGCGGCGCAGCGGCCTCGGTCGCCACCCGCGCCTCGGCCGCAACCTCTCTATCCACCCGGCGATCGGGATCACCGCGAGCTTCGAGGAGGAGGTAACCCCCTGGCGGGGCGTGATGCAGAGCGTCGGCATCGAAGAGCTGCACGAGCGCGAGGGGATCTTGCTCGAGGCTACCTCGACGCCACCGGGGATGGGCGCGGTCTCGGCGCCCGGTTACGGCACTCACCTTCTGAACCGGCTCGATCGTGCCGCCAACACGGCGACGCTGGGAGCGATGATCGCCGACGCGCCCTCGGGGCGGGTCTTCGGCGCCCGCGGCCCGATCGTCGCCTACCGATTGGCGAAGCCCGACGAGCGCCGGCTGGCGCGGGCGGTCGCCGCGATGGTACGGGTGATGCTGGCGGCCGGGGCGAGCGACGTCGAACTCGGCGGCGGCGCTCCGACGGTGCGCTCGGAGCCGGAGATCGAGGCCGCGATCGAGCGGCTCGACGTGCGCCGCCTGCGACTCGCCGGCTTCCACCCCAGCGGCACCGCCGCCGCCGGCTCGGACCCGGCCCGCCACCCGGTCGACCCCGATGGCCGCCTGCGCGGCGTCGACGGGGTCTGGGTCGCCGACGGCTCGGTCCTACCCAGCTGCCCGGGGGTCAACCCCCAGGTCTCGATCATGGCCGTGGCCGCCGGCGTCGGGGAAGTGGCGGCTAGCGCCCGTTAACGCGGTGCAACGTTTTGTCCCTCTCCGAGAGCAACAAAACGTTGCACCGCGCTTTGGGCTGACTCAGCTCAGCACCTTGAACTTGCGCACTGCGGGCGTCGGGTCGGTGACGCCGCCCTTCTTCGCCCGCACCTTGAAGGCGTGCTTGCCGGGCTTCAGCTTCTTGTAGGTCTTCGGCGACTTGCAGGGCTTGAACTTGCCCTTGTCGAGCTTGCATTCGAACGTCGACCCAGACAGGTTCGAGACGAACTTGAACTTGGCCGTGGTCGAGTGGGTCTTCGCCTTTGGGCCCTTCTTGATCGTGGTCTGAAGCATGGGTGGGTTTTCGCACCCACCGCCGCCGCTAGGAGGACAGACCGGCCGTCCGCCGCCCCCACCGTTGCCGCCGCCGCTTCCGCCCCCACCTTCTTTTTTGGGTTCGGCTTCTGTCGTCGCGAAGGCCAGCTCGGAGGTTCCCCCTGCGACGCTGGTCTGCGTCGCCGCGATCCGCGTTTCACCCGGGATCGCCGCTTCGTAGGTGACGCTCCAGTCGCCGCTGCCCTCGGCTTCGGCTTCGCCGAGGAAGGACTGGAGCTCGCCCGCTTCGGCGGATTTCTTGCGGAAGACCCGGATCGTCGCACCCGGTTCGGCCCCGCTGCCGCTCGCGCCGCCCAGTTTGGCGGCGCCGATCGTGGGCGGCAGGATCCCTTCGTTCGCTCCGTTCACGAGGTCGATGAAGAGGCCTTTGTTGGCGCTGCCGCGGTTGTGGGCGATTTCGGTGAAGCTCCCCGGTTCGAGAGCTTCTTCGAGGATTTCGATCGCCGGGCCTCCGCTGCCTTCGATCACGTTTTCCTTTTCGCCGGTGCTGCCGCCGATCAGGCCCCCGGTCATCGCAATGCCGGGGGGGTTCTTGACCTTGATGCCGGCTTTGCCGCTTTCCAGCACCGCGTTGGCGCGGACTTCGTTGTCGGGGCCTTCGACGAGGACCCCGTTTTCGCTCGCCGCCTCGATGAAGTTGCTGGCGATCAAACCGCCGCCGGGTTCGCCCTTCGCATAGATCCCGATCGAGCCGCCGATGACTTCGTTGCCGGTCAGGCGCCCCACCCCGCCCCGTTGTTCGATTCCGATGCTGCCGGCGAAGATGAGGTTCTGTTCGATGTTCGGGGGCACGGCGACTCCCTGGTCGAGGGCGAAGACCGCCTTGCCCGGCTTCGTCAGTTCGGCCCCGCTGGGTCCGACCCCGAAGCTGTTTCCACGGGCGATGAAGCTTTCGCCCTCTTCGGTGGCGATTGCTTCGCTGCTCCCGGCAAAGTAGTTCGCATCGCCCAGCGGGAATCCACCGACGGTGACGTTGTCGGCGTGCCCCGCGAGGACCCCATAGCTGCCGTTGGCGACCGTTTCGGTGCCGTCGGCGCTGAGCCCGACGTAGTTGCCGTGGATCGTCGTCGGACCGGTGGCGGGTTTCTCGTTGCCGCCGTTGCCCTGCAGGTCGATGCCGGCGAAGGTCGCCCCGGAGATCACGTTGCAACCGCCGTCGCAGGGCACTGCGCCGGAGGCGACGGTCGCCCCGACTTCGTTTTCGATCGCTTCGAAGGCGACCGTGTCCGTGATCTCGATGTCCTTGCCGTTGGCGGCCTGGGTTTTGCCGTCCGACTTGACGCCGAAATAGTTGCCCTGGACGACCGCTTCGCTGGCCCCTTCGACGTCGAGGCCCTCGAATGAGCTGTTGACGATCACGTTGCGCTGGCTCGCTTCGGTGCCACCAATCGTCGCTTCGTCGGAGCCGGGATCGAGCCAGATGCCGGTGTTGGTGCCGGTGCCATTGGTGCCATCCAGCTTCTCCCCCACCCAGGAGCCGCGCACGGTCAGTTCCTCGGCTTCGTTGATCGCCCGGATCCCGGTCGTCGCCCCGGTGACGGCGACCCCTTCGATCAGAACCCCTTCCACGTCTTCGACGCTGAGCCCGTAGCCGAGGCTCGTCGCCTGGATGCCGACGCACGGGCCCTGCTGGCCAGCCTGAGTCGTGCAGACGCCGCCTTCGATGCTGACCTGGTCTTCGATCGTCGGCAGGAGGCTGGCGGGTTCGAGCGTGTCGGCGAGCTGGCCTTTGAATTCGGCGCTTTCGAAGCCGATCGCGTCGGCGATGCCGGTCGATTCGTTCGACTCTTCGAGGGCAGCCCGCAGCGTGCAGGTGCCGGCCGCCGTTTCGCATTCTTCGTCGCCGAGGTTTTTGTCGACCTGGTCGCCGGTGCTGTCCACCGTGTAGGTGGCGGCCGAGGCGGCGCAGGGCACGGCCATTAGGCAGCCGATGGCGAACAGGAGCAAGGCGAGCTTCTTCAAGGCAACCCTCCGGAGACGAGACGACGGACAGCGGCGACCCTATCCGGCGCCGCGGCGGTTGCGCAAGATCGATTGGCCAAACTGTCTAGGGGCGGGCCGAGGGCAGACCCGGCCCGGAGCGCTGCCACTCGACCTGGCCCTCGCCCTCCTGGGCGGAGCGGCCAACCACGTCGTCCCACTCGTGCAGCATCGACTTGAGACGGGCGACGGCCTCGGGCGGGTGGGCCGCGACCTCGGCGGCCAGCTCGAGCGCCGCGTCCTCGGTCGCGGCGGCGGGCGCGATCCGGTTGACGAGGCCGAGGCGGAGCGCCTCGTCGGCGCCGACCGTGCGCGAGGTGAGCAGCAGGTACTTGGCGGCGGCCAGACCGCAGAGGCTGACCAGGCGGGCCGGGCCGACGGGCACGCCCAGCGCGGCGCCCGGGAAGCGCATGCGCAGGTTCGAGCCGCCGACGCGCAGGTCGCAGGCGACGGCGACCTCCGCTCCGCCGCCGACCACGTCGCCGTGGCAGGCGGCGACAGTCGGCTTGGGGAAGGCGACGACCGCGTCGTAGAGGTCGGCGAAGAGCCGCATGCGGCGGACCTTCCCCTCATCGTCCAGGTCCTCCTTGACGTCGGCTCCGGCCGAGAGGCCCATGTGGTCCGAAGAGCTGATCGCCAGCACCCGGACGGCGTCGTCGTCACGCGCGACGGCGAGGCGCTCGAGCATCTCGAGCAGCATCCGGGTGTCGATCGCGTTGCGCGCCTCGGGCCGGGTGAGGCGGAGGATGGCGACGCCGCCCTCGGTCACCTCGTAGCTGGTCCGCTCACTCATCGGGCGTGGAACCTAGCTGCTCGACCAGGCGCTCGGCCTCGTCGGCAGCGCCTGCGATCAGGGCCTCGACCTCGGCGCGCGGCTCGCGAAAGCGCCCCAGCACGTAGGAGGCGACGACGTCCGGGTCAGTCGAGTCGGGCCTGCCAACGCCGATCCGCACCCGCCAGAACTCGGCGTCGCCAAAGCCGCGCTTGAGGCTCTTCAGCCCGTTGTGGCCGGCGAGGCCGCCGCCGAGGCGGACGCGGACCTCGCCGAAGGGCAGGTCGATCTCGTCGTGGAGGACGATCACGCGGTCGAGCGGCGCCCTGAGCGCACCGCGCGCCGGCCCGGCCGAGTCGCCGGAGACGTTCATCTGGGTCTGCGGCAGGAGGATCGCCACCCGCGCCCGGCCCGGCCCGGCCCGGCCTTCGGCGAGCAGGCCGCCGAACTTGCCCTTCGCGCGCGGCAGGTCCCAGCGTCGCGAGAGCTCGGCCCCGACCTCGAAGCCGACGTTGTGGCGGGTCCCCTCGTAGCGCTTGCCCGGGTTGCCGAGGCCGACGACGAGGATGCGGTCGCCGCGCTGCTCGCCCTCGCCCTGCTCCTCGCGGCGGCGGCGAAAGATGGACAGGGCCTACTCCCCGGAGTCGCCCGACTCGCCCTCGCCCTCGCCGCCCTCCTCGGCGGCGGGCGCCTCGCCCTCCTCGCCGACCAGCTCGGCTTCCTCCTCGACGGTGGGCTCGGCCACTTCTTCGACGCGTGGTGGCGAGAGGGTCGCGATCGTGATCTCGTCGGGCTCGTCGGCGACGAGGGTGACGCCGTCCGGCACCGCCAGCGCCGAGGCTTGCAGAGTGTCGTTGACCTCCATCGCCGAGACGTCGGCGACGATGCGGTCGGGGATGTCGGTCGGAAGCGCTTCGACGGTGACCTCGCGAGTGACGTGCTCGAGCACGCCGCCGCCCTTGACGCCGGGAGCGGAGTCGGCCCCCTCCAGCTCGATCGTGACCTCGGCCTGGATCGCCTCATCGAGGCGCACCTCCTGCAGGTCGATGTGCTGGAGGCTGCCGCGCACAGGGTGGTGCTGCTGCTCCTTGACCACGACCGGGACGGCTTTGGCGCCCTCGATCTCGAGGTCGAAGAGCGCCGCGCCCTCGGCGAGGACTCCGCGGATGTCGCGTTCGGGGGCCTGGAAGGGACGCGCCTCGGCGCCGCTGTAGACGACGCCGGGAACCAGGCCCTCGCGCCGCAGGCGGCGTGAGGTCCTCGAGCCGAAATCGGTGCGCGGTGCGGCCTTGAGCTTTTCGCGGGTTTGCGCCATGCGGACGGGAGAGGATAGAGAACCACGCGAGATCGCAGCGCGCCAGGCTGTGGGAACCTTTCCACGTGGCCGAGGACTCCAAGATCCCCAAGGGGCGTATACGCCGGTCCGCGAAGCTGGGCTCGATCGTCGGCATGCAGGGCGCGCGCTACGCCGGGACGAAGGCGACCAACGTTGCCCGCTCCGAGGACGAGGCCCGCGAGCGGCTCGAGCGGCGCCACGTCGAGACGGCGATGAAGATGGTGGGCGCGCTCGGCCAGATGAAGGGCGCGGCGATGAAGCTCGGCCAGTTCGCCTCCTTCATCGACACGGAATTCATCCCCGATGAGTACCGCGAGATCTACCAGGAGCAGCTGGCGAAGCTGCGCACCGACGCCCCGGCGATGCCCTGGGAGAAGGTCGAGAAGGTGCTTATCGAGGAGTACGACGGCGAGCCGCTGGCCGAGATGTTCGCCGAGTTCGAGCAAGAGGCCTTCGCCGCCGCCTCGATCGGCCAGGTGCACCGGGCGGAGCTGCTCGACGGGCGCGCGGTCGCGGTCAAGATCCAGTACCCGGGAATCGCCGAGGCGCTCGACGCCGACCTGCGCAACGCGGGCACGATCGTCCGCCTCGCCCGGGCGCTGGCGCCGGGCCTCGACGCCAAGGCGATCGCCGCGGAGCTGCGCGAGCGGGTGATGGAGGAGCTCGACTACGAGTACGAGGCGCAGAACCAGCGCAGCTTCGCCCGCGCCTACCGCGATCACCCGTTCATCTACGTGCCCGAAGTGGTGACGCGGCTCTCGCGGCGGCGGGTGCTGGTCACCGAGCTGGTCGAGGGGGTGGGGTTCGAGCAGGTGAAGGAGCTGCCGGACGAGGAGCGCAGCCGCTTCGGCGAGATCGTCTTCCGCGGCAGCTTCGGCTCGATCTACCACCTGCAGCACTTCAACGCCGACCCCCACCCCGGCAACTACATCCTGATGGGGGACGGCCGCGTCGCCTTCCTCGACTTCGGGATGACGAAGAAGCTCGACCGCGAGCAGATTCTGCTCGAGCAGCGCGCGATCGACGCCGCCTTCCACGAAGACCCCGAGCTGCTTCGCCGGGCCTTCCACGACCTCGGCTTCGTCAAGAACCCCTCGAAGCTCGACGCCGAACGCCTGCTGGAGCACACGATGGCGGTCAGCGGCTGGTTCATCGAGGACCGCGAGATCGAGATCAGCGCCCGCCGCGTGATGAAGATCATCGAGTCGACCAACGATCCGCGCTCGGAGTACTACGACCTGATGCGGCGCGAGTCCCTGCCGGCCGACGAGCTGATGGGGCGGCGGATGGAAATCGGGGTCGTCGCCGTGCTCGGCCAGCTGCGGGCGAAGCGCAACTGGCACCGGATCATGCGCGAGTGGATCTACGCCGACCCGCCGGCGACCGAGCTGGGCGAGGAGGAGTGGGAGTACTTCGAGGGAAGAGGCGTCGTGCAGACGCCGATTGCCGAGAGGGCACTGGAAGGAGACGGAGCATGAGCCGGATTCGCCGCGGTTGGGATCTGACCAAGAAGAGCTGGGGACTCCTTCGGGAAAACCCGCAGCTGCTGCGGTTCCCGCTTTACGGCGGGGTGGCGACGATCGTCTGCGCGCTCGTCGTGGTTGGGCCGGGGCTCTTCCTGATCGAGAGCGACCAGCCGGCCGTGGGCGGCGCGGTCGCGGTGATCGGCTTCTACCTGCTCGCCGTGATCGGCACCTACTTCAGCGTCGGCCTGGCGGCAGCCGCCGACATGATCTTCCGCGGGCAGGATGCCGGGGTGGGCGACGGGCTCGCGGTCTCGCGCGAGCGCTTCTCGCAGATCGCCGGCTGGGCCGCGGTATCGACCGTGATCGGCATCGTGCTCAACGCGATCGAGAGCCAGGGAACGCTCGGCCAGATCTTCGGCCGGGTGCTGGCGGTGGGCTGGTCGCTGATCTCCTTCCTCGCGGTGCCGGTGATCGCTATCGAGGGCGCCGGGCCGTTCCAGACCCTGAAGCGCTCCGCCGGCCTGTTCAGGTCGCGCTGGGGTCAGCAGGTGACCGGCAACATCGCGATCGGCGGCGCCGTCTTCCTCTTCGGCGTCCTGCCCTCGGCGTTGCTGATCTTCGCCGGCTTCCTGATCTGGGCCTCGACCAGCTTCGCCGGCGCCCTGCTGCTGGTGATCGGCGTAATCGGCCTGGCGATCTCGATGCTCGTCTCCAGCGCGCTGAGCAACATCTTCGGCGTCGCCCTCTACCGCTACGCCCTCGACGGCGAGGCCGTCGGCGGCTTCACGGCCGAGGAGTTCGAGTCTGCGGTCAAGCCCCGCGGCGGCCGCAACGCCCCACCGACGGCGACCCCGGGCACCGTCTAACTCAAACGCCAGCCCCACTTAGGGGGGCGAGTTCGGCTCCGGTGCGCCTTATGTGGTTATCGACCGTAAAAGGCGCACCGGAAACACGAATCACCTCGTTGCCCAGGCGGCATCGCGGCAGCATGGCGTGATTTCACGAGCACAACTGCGTGCTCTGGGATTGAGCGACGATGCGATCAGCGACCGCATGGCGTCTGGATATCTACAGCAGGTCTTCCGCGGTGCCTTCGCCGTGGGGCATCGCACGATAAATAGGAGGGGACGCATGCTCGCTGCCATACAGGCCTGCGATGACGGCACTGTGCTCTCGCACGGGAGTGCGGCTGAGCTTCTCGGCCTGTGGGACAAGCGGCTCCCGACCGTCCACGTCATTCCACCGGACTGGTCGGGACGGAAGATCGACGGAATCCGCTGGCATCGGGTACGCCTGCCTCTTCCAGACGAGATCGGGATCCGGGATGGGATCCGGTGCACCACGATCTCTCGCACGATCGTCGACATGGCCGGCGAATCGGGCTGGGGACGACTCCGCAGGCTGGTCGAGCAGGCGGCGATCATGCGCCTACTCGACATCGAGGAGATCGATCGGATCCTCACGCGCGGACGCAGGCTCGGCGCTCCTCGACTACGGACGATCCTCATCCCCTGGAGAAGCACGGCGGAGCCAAGACCGCTGCTACGCAGTCGTCTCGAGGCCCGCCTCCTCCCTCGACTCATTGAGGAAGGGCTGCCAGCACCGCGGACCAACATCAAACTCAGCATCGGAGGGCGAACGCTCGAGGTGGGATTTGCTCTGGGAGAAAGAGCGTCTGGCGATCGAAACGGACGGCGAGGAAACTCACGGGACCTCAGTCGCGTTCCAGCGCGACCGCTGGCGCGATCAACATCTCGTCGCCGCGGGCTTCCGTACGGCCCGCATCACTTGGGCACAGGTGCGCGACGAACCGAACGCCGTCGTCAATCGCATCGCCCGCATGCTGAAACAGACCTAACTCCTGCTTCCGGTGCGCCTTTTACGGGCCATAACCACAAAAGGCGCACCGGAACGGAGCAGGGTTGGTGAAGGCCTGGCTAAGGAGAGACCTGCTGGGTCTCGCTCAGCTTGGCGAAGAGGCGGGGGTCGTTGCTCACCAGGCCGTGGACGCCGGCGGCGGCGAGCTTGCGCATGCGGGAGAGGTCGTCGACGGTCCAGGCGATCAGCTCGACTCCGGCGAGCTCGGCGATGCGGGCCAGGCGGCGGCTGACTAGGGGGTGGTAGACCCACATCGACGCGACGCCGAGCTTGGGCAGCCTCTCGGCGGCAAGGCCGGGCAGGCGCTGGCGCATCGCCACCAGGGCCGCGAGCGTCGGCGCCTTCGCCCAGCGCTTCGAGGTCCAGTCCTTGGTCACCTTGGGATAGGTCCAGCCGCGGCGCAGCTTCGGCTCCAGCTCGAGGATGCGGCCGAGCGAGTACAGCTCCATGGTCGAGACCATCGCCCGCTCGATCAGGTCGCGCTCGCGCAGGGCCGTGACGATCTCCTCCTCGCGGCCGGGCAGCTTGATGTCGACGTCGATCTCAACCCGGTCGAGCGGCGGCTCGAGGAAAGTATCGAGCGCCTCGGTCAGGGCCAGCGGGGTGCGGCGCTCGGCGTCGTGCCAGTCGTGGGCAACCACCAGGGGGGCTCGCTCCTCCAGTGGCAGGTGCGCATCGCGCAGCCAGATCGTGTCGAGCTCGATCGTGTCGACCCCCGCCTCGACCGCGGCGTGGAAGCTCTCGATCGTGTTACCGGGAGCGATCAGGTCGGCGCCCTTGTGGCCGACCAGCCGCAGACCGTCGGGCATCAGAAGAGCTGATTCTCGCCGGCGAAGATCTCGGAGACCGAGTCGTCGGTGAAGATACGACGGATCGAGTCGGCGAAGGTCCCCGCCGTCGAGAGCACGGTGATGCTGTCGGGCGGGTCCGGGCGCAGGGGGATCGTGTCGGTGACGACGATCTGCTCGATCGCGGAGCCGGCGAGCCGTTCATAGGCCGACCCGGAGAAGACGCCGTGGGTGGCGCAGGCGATCACTCGCGCGGCGCCTTCGTCGAGCACGGCCTGAGCGGCGGCGCAGAGCGTGCCCGCGGTGGCGATCATGTCGTCGACGAGGACCGCGGTCTTGCCCTTGACGTCGCCGACGACGTAACCGATCTCGGCGACCGCCTGGGCGGGGCGCTCCTTCTCCATTACCGCCCAGTGAGTGCCGATGCGGCGGGCGAAGTTGCGGGCCGTCTTCACCCGACCGGCGTCCGGGGAGACGATGACCAGGTCCTCGGCCGGGTACTGGTCGGCGAACCACTGGGTCAGCATCGGCATCGCCGTCATGTGATCGACCGGCACGTGGAAGAACCCCTGCACCTGCCCGGCGTGAAGGTCCATGGTGAGGACGCGGTCGACTCCGACCCCCTCCAGGCACTTGGCGACGATGCGGGCCGAGATCGGCTCGCGCGGCGCCGACTTCTTGTCCTGGCGCGCGTAGCCGTACCAGGGGAGGACGGCGATGATCCGGTGGGCGGAGGCGCCCTGGGCGGCGTCGATCATCACCAGCAGCTCCATCAGCGCGTCGTTCGGGGTCATCCCTTCCTGCTCGTTGGCGCAAGTCGACTGGACGAGGAAGACGTCGGCACCGCGGATCGACTCCTCGTAGCGGCAGTAGACCTCGCCGTCGGCGAAGGTCTTCAGCGTCGCCTGGCCGAGGTCGACTTCGAGCTTGCCGGCGACCTTGGCCGCCAGCTCCATCGAGCTGCGCCCGCCGAAGACCATCAGCCGCTTCGAGTAGTCGTGGGTGATGGCGCTCGCGACCGCCGCCTGCGGACGCTCCTCGATC
Source organism: Solirubrobacterales bacterium (assembly GCA_036379955.1). Taxonomy (GTDB): domain Bacteria; phylum Actinomycetota; class Thermoleophilia; order Solirubrobacterales; family 70-9; genus VRUE01. The sequence goes on along the minus strand of DASVFR010000007.1, from coordinate 106,678 downwards.
GTGCTCAACGTCGCTCCTCTTTCATCTGCGCCGCCTTGCGGTCGGCGAAGCCCTCGATGTTCCTCTGCTCGTTCTCGCTGACCGCGAGCGCGCCCTCGGGGACGTCGCTCTTGATCACCGCTCCGGCGCCAGTGTAGGCCCCGTCGCCGACTTGTACAGGCGCGATCAGCATCGTGTCAACGCCGACGCGGACGTTGGCGCCGATCGTTGTCCGGTTCTTGCGGAAACCGTCGTAGTTGGCGGTGATCGTGCCCGCGCCGAGGTTGCTGCCGGCGCCGACCTCAGCGTCGCCGACGTAGGCGAGGTGGGGCACCTTGGCGCCCTCGCCGATCCGCGAGTTCTTGATCTCGACGAACCCGCCGACCTTGGCGCCGGCCTCGAGCTTTGCTCCCGGGCGCAGGCGGGCGAAGGGGCCGACCGCGGCCCCGTCGGCGACTTCGCACTCGACCAGGAAGGAGTGGGGGACGGAGACGTCCGAGCCGAGGATCGTGTCGGTCAGGGTGCTGAGCGGTCCGACCGTGCAGCCGGAGCCGATGGCGGTACGGCCGCGCAGGCTCGTGCCGGGCTCGATCCGGGCGTCGGCGGCGATCTCGACGTCGGCGTCGATCCAGGTCGAGGCCGGGTCGACAACGGTCACGCCGGCGAGCATGTGACGCTCAAGGATGCGACGGCGCCCCTCGACCTCGACCGCGGCGAGGTCGACGCGGTCGTTGACGCCCATCGTCACGGCGAGGTCGTCGGTGAGGTGGGCGGCGACCGAGTGGCCGGCGGCGCGCAGCGCCGGCAGCACGTCGGGGAGGTAGTACTCGCCCTGGGCGTTGTCGTTGGAGAGCCCGGCGAGGGCCGCGGTCAACTGCTCGGCAGCGAAGACGTAGGTACCGGCGTTGATCTCGCGAATCGCGAGCTGCTCGGAGGTCGCGTCGCCAGCGGTCTTCGCCTCGACCACTCGCTCGACCTCGCCCGACGCGTCGCGGACGACGCGGCCGTAGGACGCCGGGTCCTCGAGCTCGATCGTCAGCATCGTCGCCGCAGCGCCCGAGGACTCGTGGGCGGCGAGCAATCCCGAGATAGTCTCGGCCGAGATCAGCGGCACGTCGCCTGAAAGGACGAGCACCGTCTCGGCCCCTTCGATCAGCGGCAGCGCCGCGCGCACCGCCCCGCCGGTGCCGTCGGGCTCGGGCTGGACGACGGTCTCGACGTCCTCCGACAGGCCCGCGACGACGTCCTGGTTCGGCGAAACGATCGCCGCCACGCGCCCCGCCCCGGCCTCGCGAGCAGCGGCGATCGGCCAGGCGACCATCGGGCGGCCGCAGACCGGATGAAGCATCTTCGGCGTCGACGAGCGCATTCGCGTGCCCTCGCCCGCCGCCATTACGAGCACAAGGGGAGACTCCACGGGTTGATCGTAGTGGGGTTGGGAGAGGGAGGGGCACCCTTCCGCTTGCTGGGCGTACAGCACCCAGCCCGCGGGTCCTGTCGCCGCAGGGGCCCACCGCCCTTCCGGTAGCTAAAGCTTCCTCAGGGCGGTTCCCCCTACGGCGCCACCCGCGGGAGGAGGCGCTTTCGGTTGAGCTTGATCAGACGCGATCGGCCGAGATTCCTTGGAGCTAGCTTGAGCCGACATGTTGGAGCGCATGCGCTCGTCTCGGGCTCAATAGCTTTTTTCGGGCTTGTTCTGAGCGCATCTCGCGCGGGTGGCGTGGGGGTGGGGTGTCCGGCGCAGCGCGGCGTCCGTTTTTCGCCCAACTGACCTTCAAGCGAATCGGAGACTCTCCAGGCGAAAAACCCAGCGCGGAGCCGGACACCCCACCCCACGCCAGGACCCGCGCGCGGTAACGCCCTCAGTCAGCCTTAGCCAGCTCTTTGCCGACCATGGCGACGGAAGTCAGCATCCAGCCGGCGAAGATCAGGTCGATGCCGACTAGGAGGCCGATCGCCCAGTCGGCGCTGCTGGGGAACTTGGCGAGGACGAGGATGCCGATCAGGAGGCCGGCGACGCCGCTGAGGCCGAGGATGCCCGCGCCTTCGCGGCCCCGACCGGCGATCGCGACGGCGATCCGGGTGACGCCCATCAGCAGGAAGTAGATGCCGAGCAGGAGGGTGAGACTGACCGCGCCCTTGTGCGGTTCGGCCAGCAGCCAGACGCCGACGACCACGGTCAGCAGCGCCCAGAGCAGGCGCACGATCAGGCTGCCGATCGAGGGCGCCATGAATGCCGCCGCGGTGAGGAACATGCCGGCGACGATCAGGATGATGCCGATGAAGATCGCGGTGCCGACCGCCGCCACCGCAGGCACGACGATCGCCACGACGCCGAGCACGATCGCGAGCACGCCGATCGTCATCAGCTCCTTCCAGGCCCGCCGCAGCCCCTCGCGAACCTCCGGGTCCATCCGCGCTGCGCTCATCTCCATGAAACGACCCTAGGCGACCCCCCGGACGCAATCGGGCGTCAGTGATCGATTGACCCACCCATAGGGTGGTGAATCCATCACTCGATTCCGCGGCGCTAGTCTCGGAGACCGATCCGGGGTGGTGTAATCGGCCAGCACGCCAAGTTTTGGTCTTGGAAGAGAGGGTTCGAGTCCTTCCCCCGGAACTACTCCTCCGCCGAACGCGGCACCTTGCCCGCCTCCGACCCCGGCTCCTGCGCCGGGCCGCGGGGCGAAGCGATGCCGAGCACGCGCATCGTTTTCAGGCCTAGGCCGAGCTTCTCGCGGCCCTCGGTGGCGGAAACGTCGTGGCCGCAGAGCTCCTTCACGCGCTCGAGCCGGTAGCGGATCGTGTGGCGGTGCGTGAAGAGCTGCTTGGCGGTGGCGGCGACGTTGCCGTCGTTGTCGAGGAAGGCCTCGACCGTCGCCACCAGCTCCGTCTCGTACTGCTCGTCGTAGGCGGCAAGGGGCGCGATCGTCTCCGCGTAGAAGCGCTCCAACTCGCGCGGGTCCTCGCTCATCGCCGGCAGCAGCAGCCGGTAGGAGCCGGTCTCCTCGAAAGCCAGCAGGGCGCGGCCTTCCGCCTCGCCGACGTTGACCGCGAGGCGAGCCTCGTTTCCGGCCCGGTAGAGATCGACGGGGTCCGCGGCGTGGCGGCTGTACCCGGTCGTCAGGTGAAAGCCGCCGAGGCCGTCCTCGAGCTCGCGCGCCAGGCCGGCCGCGGCGCGCTCGACGCGGGCGTCGTCCTCGGCGGGAACGATGGCGGCAATCTCGGCCGCCTCCTCGCCGCTGGAGCTTGCCAACGCTCCGGGCGCGAGCGAGCGCAGCGCCCGCTGCGTCAGGGTCAGCACGCGGGCGCGCCACTCGCCCGTCTGCGCCGAGCGCGGCGCCGCGTGGAGGATCAGGACGCCGGCCCCCTTGCCGAGGTCGGCGCCGAGGTCGGCCGCGCGGGCTTCGATGTCGCGTCGGTCGGTCACCTCGCGGGCGAGCACGGCGACGACGAAGGCGCCGGCCACCTCCTCGCTCTCCCACTCCGGCGAGCGCGAGCGCTCCAGCTCCAGCGCCAGCAGCGTCGTCACCATGCGGGCGATCGCCGGCTCGGGCGGGGCGGCGGCGCGATAGCGCAACTCGCCGACCGCCGCGTCGGCGACGCGCAGTTCGACCCGCGTCACGCCCTCCCCTCCGGCAAGCAGCTTGCGCTCCTGGTCGGGAGAGGCGCCAGCGACCGCGAGGACGGCGCTGGAGCGGTCGATCAGGGCAACGCTTGCGCCCAGAACCCGCGCTGCCGCCCGCGCCACAGCGGGCAGGCCGGCGCCCGACTCGACCGTTTCGGAGAGCGCGTCAAGCGTGCCGGCGCTCTCCTTCTTTGCAGGCTTTTTCTGACCTTTCGAGGCCGCTGGCATCGGCCCATTATCCCCAGCGTCGCCGTTAAGAGGCGCCGAGCAGCTGGGAGATGTCGTTGTAGTAGTAGACGACGAGGAGCCCGGCGACGACGCCGACCAGCACCAGGGCGGCGAAGACGAAGACCGAGAGCACGCCGGCGGCGGCCTTCTCCCACAGCCTCCCGTAGGCACCGACGGCGGGCACGAGGATGAGGACGACGAAGGTGGCGAGCGCGATCAGCCCGGCCACGCCGAACAGCAGGTACTCATCTTCGATCTTCTCCAACGCCAGCAGGATCGGGGGGCCGCCCATCAAGGCCATTCTGACGCACGGTGACGATGACGAGGGCGACGGCCGCGCAGAGCGAGAAGGAGGCGGCGCCCAGCGCCCAGCCGGCGCTGACGTCGCTCAGGTAGTGGACGCTGAGGTAGACGCGGGAGAGGCCGATCAGGGCCGTCAACGCGATCCCGACCGATATCACGAGCGCGCCGCGCGCCATCCCCGGCCGCAGCCGCATCACGATCGTCACCGCCAGCCAGACGTAGAAGGTCGAGTAGGCGGCATGGGCACTGGGGAAGGAGGAGCCCGAGACGTCGACCAGGCCGCCGTCGGGCCGCGGCCGGTCGACGATCGCCTTGAGCTCGTGCACGCCGAGGTAGATCAGCGTCATGCCCGCGACCAGGACCCAGAGCTCGGCCCAGCGACGGCGGGCGGCGAGCAGCGCCGCGCAGACGAAGGCGAGCGGGCCGACGACCGCGAACGAGCCGAGGTGGGTGAAGAGCTTGGCGAAGTCGACGAGCCAGCCGGCGTCGAGCCGTTCGGCGATTTCGATCGCGGTCGTGTCGCCCGGCGTCGGCCCCGGGTTGCCGCCGATCACGACCGTGTAGCCGACGAGGACGAAGCCGGAGACGGCGAGGATCGCCATCAGTGAGGTGAACTCGAGCCCGAAGGTACCCCCCGGGGTGACCCGCCCCCAGAGGAAGAGCAGCTGCGGCCGGAAGCGACGGGCGAGATCGACCAGCCAGCGGGTCGCGGCGTGCCGATCCAGCCAGGCGACGATCGCGCGCCGGTTCTCCTCCACCCTCAGGCGCCTGACTACCACGACGACCACCACGACGGCGACGATCGTGCTCGCCAGCAGGAAGGCTCCGCGGCCCGCGTACTTGGCGGCGCTCTCGATGCTGCGCGAGAAGAAGTAGCCGACCAGGATGTGGGCGCTCGCCCAGAGCCCGGTGCCGAGGATGCTGTAGGGGACGAAGGCGCGGTAGCGCATTCCCGAGCTGCCGGCGATGAAGGGCGCGAAGGCGCGCACCAGGCTGACGAAGCGGCCGATGAAGATCGTCTTGCCGCCGTGCCGGTCGAAATAGGCCTCGACCTTTTCGAAGCGCTCGTGGCCGATGCCGACCCGCGGCCCGTGCCTGAGCACGAACTCGCGGCCAAGCCGGCGACCGATGAAGAAGCTGGTCGTGTCGCCGAGCCAGGCGGCGAACCAGGCGATCCCGATCAGCAGGTAGATGTCGATAGCGCCCTGGCCGGCGACGGCGCCGCCGAGCAGCATCACGGTCTCGCCGGGGACGACGAGGCCGACGAAGGCCCCGGTCTCGGCGAAGGCGAAGAGGCCGACCAGCAGGTAGGTCCAGGCACCGAGCGTTTCGGAGACGTCTTCGAGCAGGGCCTGCAGGTCGACGTGACCGATCTCGCGCCCGATGAAGTAGTAGCCGACGGCGACCGCCGCCACGACGGCCGCGATCAGCAGCCGTTTGCGGTTGCCTCCTCCCTCCCCAGGCAGCTTCATCCCCACACCTCCGCCGCCCCTGCCTCGCAGACGATCGCGTCGTCGCGGTCGAGACGCTCGGCCGCCTCGCGGGCCGCGCCAAGGTCGGCAAAGAGGCCGAACGCGGTCGGGCCGGAGCCCGTGAGCAGCGCCTTCGAGGCGCCCGCCCCGCGCAGCAGCTCGAGCGCCTCGCCGATCCGCGGCCGCAGCGAGATCGCGGCGGGCTCGAGGTCGTTGACGAGCAGCTCGGGGTAGTCGAGCGGCGAGGTGCCGGCGTCGGCCGCGGCGCGCAGCCTCCCGGCCAGCTCGTCGAGCTCCTCCGCCGGGCGCCCGAGAGCCAGCCGGTCGGCCTCGGCGAAGACCTCGGCGGTGCTCAGACCACCGCCGTCGGGGAGGAGGACGACGGCGTGCGGAGCCGGCTCGGGGAGCCGCTCGACCCGCTCGCCCGCGCCGCGCACGAGGGCCAGGGCGGGCGTCAGCTGCGAGGGGACGTCGGCACCGAGCCCGGCGGCGATCTCCTCCAGCTCGGCGACCTCGCCCGCCGCCAGGCGCAGCACCGCGGCGGCGTCGGCGCTGCCGCCGCCGAGGCCGGCGGCGACCGGGATCCGCTTCTCGATCTCGATCCGCAGCGGCGGGCGCTCCCAGCCCGCCGCGCGCAGGGCCGCGAGGGCACGAGTCGCCAGGTTCTCGCCCTCGACCCTGGGGCAGAGGACCTCGTCGTGCTCGGCCTCGCTCACCTCGATCCGGTCGGCGAGCCCGAGCGGCTCGAATAGCGAGCAGAGCTCGTGCAGGCCGTCCTCGCGGGACTCCCCCAAGTAGAGGCAGAGGTTGAGCTTGGCGGGGGCGAGGATCGTCTGCATGGGCGGGCGAGGCTCAGGCGCCTTCGCGGAGCTTCGCCGATAGCGCGGCGAAATCCTCGGGAGCGAGCGCCTCGGCGCGGGCGTCGGCGGGCAGGCCCAGCGCCTCGAGGGCGGTCCGCGTCGCGACAAGCGAGCCGGGCCGGACGTGCTCGAGCGAGCGGGCAAGCGACTTGCGGCGGTGGGCGAAGGCGGCGCGGATCAGCTCGCGCGTCGGCTCGTCGGGCACCGGGCCGGTGCGGCGCAGGCCAAGGATCGCCGACTCGACCCGCGGGCGCGGGCGAAAGACGGCGGGGTCGACCGTGCGCACCAGCCGCGCCTCGCAGGCGAGCTGGACCGTCGCGCTCGGGGCGGCGTAGGCGCGAGTGCCGGGGGCGGCGCGCAGGCGGTCGGCGATCTCGCGCTGCACCATCACCGTCCAGCGTCGCAGCGAGGGCAACTCGACCACCGTGCGCACGATCACCGGCGTCGCCACCGCGTAGGGAAGGTTGGCGACCATCGCGGTCGGCGCTGGGACGAGCGCGGTCAGGTCGGCTTCCATCGCGTCGCCCCAGTGCAGGCTGACGTTGGGGAGGGCCACGATCGAGGTCAGCGCCGGCTCCAGGCGCCGGTCGATCTCGATCGCGTGCACGTGTGCGGCCGCGACCGCCAGCCGCTCGGTCAGCACCCCTTCCCCGACCCCGACCTCGAGCACGACGTCGTCTTCCGCCAGCCCGGCGTCGCGCACGATCGCGTCGAGCAGGTTGGGATCGGCGAGGAAGTTCTGGCCGAGCCGGACCACCCCGGCTACCAGTCGAACAATGTCCGCGCGTTGGCTTCGACCGTCCGCTCCAGCTCCTCGTAGGGGACGCCGCGGACCTCGGCAACGACCTCCGCCGTGGCGACGACGTGGACCGGCTCGTTGGGCTTGCCGCGCACCGGCTGCGGCGCCAGGTAGGGGGCGTCGGTCTCGACCAGGACCAGCTCGTCCGGCAGCTTCGCCGCCGCCTCGCGCAGCTCACCGGCGCTGGGGAAGGTGACGACGCCCGAGAAGGAGCAGTACCAGCCGCGGTCGATCGCGTCCTGCACCCGCCAGGGGGCGAGGAAGCAATGGAGGATGACGGCGACACCGTCGCCGCGGGCATCGAGAATCGAGAAGACGTCGTCGACGGCGCCGGTCTCGCCGTCGGGGTCGCGGGCGTGGATCACGATCGGCAGTCCGCGCTCGGCGGCGATCTCGATCTGCGCTTCGAAGGCGCGCCGCTGGTCGGCGCGGCTCGCCGTCTCGCGGTAGTAGTCGATCCCCGTCTCGCCGATCGCCCGCACCTTCTCGCTCTCGGCAGCGAGGCGGGCGATCTCGGCGGCGCGGGCGTCGTCGAAGCCGGCCGCTTCGGTGGGATGGCAGCCGACGGCGGCGAAGACGCTCTCGTGGCGCGCGGCGGCGGCGATCGCCTTTGCGTTCGTCTCTGCGTCGAGGCCGACGTTGAGCATCCGCACCACCCCCGCCTCGGTCGCTGCAGCGACGAGCTCGTCCTCGGGACGCTCGCAGAGGAAGAGGTGGGTGTGGGAATCGATCACGACTCCACCCTATCCCCGCCCGACTCCTTCCGGTGCGCCTTATGCCCGCTATAGGGAGATAAGGCGCACCGGAAGCGACAGGCCGGGACGCGACCGCTCAGCAGCTGAAGGGTTCGAGCGCTTCCGGCAGCGGCGGGATCAGGAGTAGGCCACCGAGCGTTTTCAGCGTGCCGTTGAGGCCGAGGCCTTCGACCGCTTCGGCGACGAGGTTGACTTGTTCGTTCAGCTCTTCGCTGTTTTCGCAGAGCGATTCCACGGCGGGCACGGCATTGACCGCATTGGTCAGGTCTTCGTTGCTCAACCCTTCCAGCGTCGCCAGCATGCCGGTCAGGTCTTCGTTGGTGATCCCCGCCAGCACCCCTTCGAGCGCCCCAACCCTGGCCGTCAATTCCGTGATCTGGGTTTTCAGCACCGCGTCGTCAGAACCCGCGCCAGGCGCGCCGGCCGCACCGGGATCGCCCTTCGCACCGGGCGCGCCGGGTGCCCCCGCGACGACCGCGACCGGCCACGCCATGCGGCGCTCTCCGCGCCGGCAGCGGTAGGCGCCGCCACGTACCACGCGGACCATTCCCTTCGGCTTGCCCTTGACGCGGTAGCAGGCGTGGATCTTGCCGTCGCTGCCGACCAGCGACAGGCGTTTGGCCGAGGCCGTGCCGCAGAAGCAAGCAACGACGAGGAGCGATGCGAGGAGCACGAGCGACCCGAAACGCAGGCCGCGCACTGAGTCTTGGGGTACTGCTCTGTTTTCCATGACGGTCACCTTTCTGCTTGCCGGGCCGCCTCGCAACGCGGACCGGCGTTTGATCGAGGGAGGTATTACCCAAAAATAGGTATGTAATTTGAGGAGTACGAATACTCAACAAATCTCTAAATGAGGATCGGCCCCTCTTGCAGGACCATTCGTCCTGCAACGCGCAGTTCGTGGGCTATGTATCGATCTTCGGGAAGAGCGGCGAGACCCGCTCGACCGTCTGGCCGCCAGGGCGCGAGCCGAGCTCGGCGAGAGCCCGGGACTCTTCGCCGAGCGCCGCGAGCAGCTGCTCGCTGGTCCGCGGGAGGTAGGGACACAGCAAAAGGGTCGTCGCTCGCAAGCCCTCGACCAGGTTGTAGAGGACCTCGTCGAGGCGCTCGGGATCGGCCTCGTCCTTGGCCAGGTCCCAGGGCCGCGTCTCCTCGACGTAGCGGTTGAGGCGGCGTACCAGCTTCCAGGCCTCCTCAAGCGCCTGGCTCAGCTCGGCGCGGTCGAGCAGCTCGCTGAAGCGGCCGGCGGCGCCCTCGAAGTCCTCGGCGAGCACCGCGTCGACCTGGGCCGACGGCACGACGCCATTGCGGTAGCGCTCGACCATCGCCAGCACGCGGCTGGCGAGGTTGCCGAAGTCGTTGGCCAGCTCGGTCTCGTAGCGGGCCTCGAAGCCGGCCGTGGAGATCGATCCGTCCTGGCCGAAGCTGACCTCGCGGAAGCAGTAGAAGCGCAGCGCGTCGGCGCCGAAGCGCTCGATCACCTCGAAGGGGTCGAGCACGTTGCCGAGGCTCTTCGACATCTTCTTCTCGCCCATCAGCAGATAGCCGTGGATCGTCATCCGCTGCGGCGGCTGCAGGTCGGCGGCCCAGAGCAGCGCCGGCCAGATCACCGCGTGGAACTTGAGGATGTCCTTGCCCAGCACGTGCAGCGACGCGGGCCAGTAGCGCTCGGTCAGGTCCTCGCCCTCGCGGGCGAAGCCGAGCGCGGTGACGTAGTTGAGCAGCGCGTCGAACCAGACGTACATGCGCTGCTCGGGGTCCCAGGGCAGCCGCAGACCCCACTTCAGCGTCGGCCGCGAGAGCGAGACGTCCTCCAAGCCGCCCTTGATGAAGGAGACCGCCTCGTTGCGGCGGAACTCCGGAACGACGAAGTCCGGCCGTTCCTCGTAGAGCCCTTCGAGCTGGGCCTGGAAGGCGGAGAGGCGGAAGAACCAGTTCTCCTCCTTGACCCGTTCGAGCGGGATCTCGTGGATCGCACAGGTCTGACCGGGTCCAAGCTCGCGCTCGGTCTTGAAGTCCGCACAGCGCGGGCAGTACCAGCCCTCGTAGGTGCCCTTCGTCACCCAGCCGTTGTCGTAGACGCGTTGCATGATCTCGGCGACCCGTTCCTTGTGCCGGGAGTCCGAAGTGCGGATGAAGAAGTCGTTGGTCGCGTCGATGATCGGCATCATCTGGCGGAACTTCTCGGCATTGCGGTCGGCCAGCTCCTGCGGCGAGATCCCCTCGCGCTCGGCGGCCGTCTCGATCGGCTCCCCGTGCTCGTCGGTGCCCGTCAGGAAGAAGACGTCCTCGCCGCGCTGGCGCATGTGCCGGGCGAGCACGTCGGCGGCCAGGGTCGAATAGGCGTGCCCGAGGTGCGGCTCGGCGTTGACGTAGTAGATCGGGGTGGTTATGAAATATCTATTCGGGCCCATTCCGATTGCGGACGCTAGCGATTCCCTGCGTCGCGCAGGCGGCGAACGTCCAAATCCCTGACGGCATGATTGGGTATGGCGTCGATCTGCGAGCCTGCCGCAGTGACGCTGCTGGCAGCGAAGCTCCTCCTTGCCCCACTTTGCGTGGTCGCCGTCTCCCTGGTCGGTCGCCGCTGGGGGATGGCCGTCGCCGGTGTACTTGGCGGACTACCCGTCGTCGCCGGTCCAATTCTGCTGGTCGTCACGCTCCTCCACGGCCCTAGCTTCGGTGCCGACGCCGCTGCCGGCTCCCTTCTCGGGCTTGCTGCCCTGACCGCCTTTGTGGTCGTCTACGGCCGTGTCGCGGCGGCGGCCGGACCAGTCCCGAGCGTGCTCTGCGGCTGGGCGGCGTTCCTGCTAGGTGTCGCCGCCCTAAACCTGATCCTGCCGCCACCTGCGCTGTCGCTGATCCTGGTTGCAGCATGCTTCGCGCTTGGCCTGAGGCTGCTTCCCTCCACACCCTCGTCGGCGCCGGCCGCCACCTCGCCGCCTTGGTGGGACCTCCCCGTCCGCGCCCTGTCTGCACTCGGACTGGTACTCGCTCTGACCGCCGTTTCCGGTGCTCTCGGCCCCCATCTCAGCGGTCTGCTGGCGCCGTTCCCGATCATCACCAGCGTCCTTGCCGTCTTCACACATGCCCACGGCGGCGTCGCCCAGGTCGTTGTCCTGCTACGCAACTTCCTCATTGGCTTCTACGGCTTCGCCATTTTCTGCTTTGTGCTCGCAGTCGCCCTGCCCGCGCTAACGACCGCCGCCGCCTTCGCCCTCGCAACGGCCATAGCGCTTGCCGTGCAGACGACGATCTTTTGCTTGCGCCCTACTTGCGCCCTCTACCCCTAGAGCAAGCGCCGTAGGTCGTCAGCACTGAGGTCGGCATCGCGCAGGATGCCGGCAAGGGTGCCACGGCGGATCTCCCTGTGCAGTGGGACGACGAGCGCGTGCCTGCGTCCCGCCTTCTTCAGTCGCACATGGCTGCCGCGTTGGCGGACAACCTCCCAGCCGTCCTTGCGCAGCGCTTTGACCAGGCGCTCGCCCGAGACGACCGGCTGGCGCGGGCTCACGCCGGTAGTGGAATTGTGCGGCGAATCACGCCGGTATCGAGCGAGTCGCCGTCTTCGCGCAGGCCCTCGACATAGAGGGCCACAGCCTCGTTGGCGTTTGCCATCGCGTCGTCAAAGTCATCGCCTTGGGTGTGGAGACCCGGCAGATCGGGGGCGTAGACATGGAAGCCCCCCTCGTCCTGGGGCTCGAAGACCAACTCGATTTCTTTCGCGATATCTGACATTGCCTCTCTCTAGGTTACGCCAGCTGCGCGGCTGAACTTGTGTCTCTAAACAATTTCGTTATCGCCGTGGTGACGTAGTAGCTCATTGCCTGGGCTCTCTCCCGGTCAGCGCACGGTATAGGTCGTTGGCGCGGGTGCCGGTGAGGGCGGCGACGACGCTGGCGGCGGCGCGCGGGCGGGCGCCGGACTGGACCAGGTGGCGGAGGGCGTCGACGGCGAAGCCGACGTCGCGGTCGTGGTCCTCGTCTGCGGCGGGGGCGATCACGAGCACGATCTCGCCCTTGACGTCGCCGCGGAAGCGGCGCGCCAGCTCGGCGAGGGAGCCGCGGGCGACCTCCTCGTGCATCTTGGTCAGCTCACGGCAGACGGCGGCGGGACGGTCGGGGGCGATCGCCGCCAGGGCCGCGAGCGAGTCGCCTATGCGACGCGGCGACTCGAAGGCGATGACGGTCTCGGCCGAGCGCAGCACGCGCTCCATCTCGCCGGAGCGCTTGGGCAGGAAGCCCTCGAAGCGCCAGCGGTCGGTCGGCAGACCGGAGGCGACCAGCGCCACGGGGATCACCGAGGGCCCCGGCAGCACGGTGACGTCGAGGCTGCGTTCGATGCAGCGCCGGATCAGGCGGTAGCCCGGGTCCGAGATCGCCGGCATGCCGGCGTCGGAGACGAGGACGACGACGTCTCCCCGCTCGATCCGCTGCGCCAGCTCGGTCGCGCGAGCGGCTTCGTTGCCCTCGTGGTTGGAGACCAGCGGCGGCGCCGGCCGGATGCCAAGCTTGTCGAGCAGCCCGCCGGTGCGGCGCGTGTCCTCGCAAGCGATCCAGTCGGCGGCGACGAGCGCGTCGCGGACGCGGGGGCTGACGTCATCGAGGTTGCCGATCGGGGTCGGGCAGACGATCAGCTCTCCCGGCATCAGCCTCTCTCCCGCTCGAGCTCGATCCGGGCGAGCGCCGCGGCGCCGATCATGCCGGCCATGTTGCCCAGCTTGGCGGGGACCACCGGAATCTCCTGCATCGGCGGCAGCGCCCGCTTTGCCAGCTCGCGCCGCGCCGGTTCGAGCAGCAAGTCGTGAACGGTGCCCATGCCATCGACCACGCCGCCGCCGATCACGAAGACCTCTGGCTCGAATACGTTGGCGAAGCTGGTCAGGGCGACGCCGAGGCGCGAGCCGATCAGGTCGAAGACGCCGCGCGCGGTCGCATCCCCGGAAAGAGCCGCCTCGGTCACCGCCCTGCCGTCGACCTCTCTCCCGGCGTCGAGCATCCTGCCTAGCGCCGAGTCGGGCTCGCGTTTGGCCGCCTCCCACCCTTCCCGGCCGAGCGCCGTCCCCGAGGCAAACGCCTCGACGCAGCCCCGCCCGGGGCAGTTGCCCTGGCAATTGGGGCCCTCGATCTCGATCACCGTGTGGCCGAGCTCGGCGCCGGCGCCGGTGGCACCGCGGTAGACCTCGCCGTCGAGGATCAGCCCGCCGCCGATCCCGGTGCCGATCGTCAGCATCACCGCGTACCGCGCCCCCTTCGCCGCCCCGTAGAGGCTCTCGGCGAGGGCGGCCATGTTGGCGTCGTTGTCGACGAAGACCGGCAGGCCGGTGCGCTCGCCGACCAGGTCGCGGACGGGCAGGTTCTCGAGTGGCAGATTGACCGCGGAGACCGCCACGCCGTCGTCGTGGCGGATCGTCGCCGGAATGCCGAGGCCTACCGCCTCGACGCCCGAGCGTTTTTCCCTCGCCTCCTCGATCTCGCGGACGAGTAGCTCGACGAGCTCGTCTTCGGTCTGGCCGGTCGAGGACTCGCGGCTCTCCCAGAGCACGTTCGAGTCGCCGTCGAGGACGCCGAGCAGCATCTTCGTGCCCCCCAGGTCCACCCCGACGACCTCTCCCGCGCTCAACGCAACGCCTCGCGAGGGGGGAGAAGTCGGGCGACCGCGGGCATCGGCATGATTTCTACCCCTTTCATGCCCGAGAACGGTGAGCAGCAGCCCTCCGGGCAGCCCGAGTACAAGGTCTACCGATCGCGTAAAGGCCTTTTCTCGCGGCTGCGATCACCGGACCTTTCGTCCCTGCGGGAGCGGGCGCCCAGCGTGCCGAGCCCGAAGCGGCCCTGGCGTCGTTCGAAGCCGGGCGAGCCGGAGGGGCCGGCCGCGCCGCCGCGCGCGCCACGGCGCTGGACCGGCAAGCGGATGCTCAAGTGGGTCGGGATCGCGGCGCTGGGCTGGATCCTGCTCAGCTTCCTCGCCTTCGCCGTCTCGGCGCAGCTGCAGTCGTTCAAGCTCTCCGGCGAAGCGCGGGACGCCCTGCACGGCAACCCGCTGCTGCTGCCGAGCGCACAGACGATCCTCGTGATCGGCACCGACGCGCGCCCTCCCGACACCAACGAACCCGGCGCGGCTCCGTCACAGGAGTGCTTCGAACAGCAGGCGCACGGCGACGCCCCGCACGACCCCTGCTCGGTGGGCGAATTCCGCGCCGACACGCTGGTGCTGATCCGCGCCGGCGGCGGCGCCTTCCGCAAGCTCTCGATCCCGCGCGACTCCTACGCCGAAATCCCCGGCCAGAGCCCGCAGAAAATCAACGCCGCCTACGCCTACGGTGGCGCCAAGGCCCAGATCGAAGCGGTCGAAGGCTTCCTCGACACGCCGATCGATCACGTAGCGATCGTCGACTTCACCGGCTTCGAAGACCTGATCGACGCGGTCGGCGGCGTCAAGGTGAACCTCAAGCACAAGCTCTGCGCCGACATCGCGGGCGGCGCCGGCGGGGGCCAGGGCGGCGTCACGATCCGCCTGCCCAAGGGAGAGAGCACGCTGAACGGAGAAAAGGCGCTTGCCTACGCGCGCACACGCGAGCCGAGCGAATGCCCCGGTCCCGGCAAGAGCTACTACACCCTCGGCTACAACGACTTCGACCGCGCCCAGGCCCAGCAGCAGGTGATCAACGGGATCAAGGACCGCCTTACCGACCCCCTGCGCCTCCCCTACAACTTCGTCAAGGGCCCGATCATCGGCTGGGACGCCCCGAAAGCGTTCGTCAGCGACATGGGCTTCTTCACAATGCCGCAGCTGGTGCTCGCCGCCGCGATCGGTGGCAGCGGCAAGACCGACGTGCTCTGCGCGAAGCCCAAGGACGAATGCAGCCTCGATGGCCCGGAAGGCAGCGTCGAAGTGCCGGAGTCGACCCGCCGGCGGGCGGTTCATCGGTTGATCGACGGGTAGCGGAGGGCCGGGGTTCCTCTTCCTAAAGCTTTTCCTCGAGGCGTTTCATCCGCATGATCGCCTTGGTGCGGCCGAAGCCAGTGAGGTGTCCCTGCCCGCCGTTGCGGCGGTAGTTCTCGGTGCTGAGGGTGATGACCAGGCGGGCGGGGTCGTTCCAGGCAGCCCAAGGGAGCGAGGCGAACTCGCTGCTGAAGAGGAGGTCGCGGGCCGCCTTGGCTGGGGAGACGCCGCGGTCGAGGAGAGCACCGCCCTCGATCTGCGCCCACTCGAGGTATTGACGGAGGAGGTCGACGGCGGCTTGGTCGCAGACGGGGCCGTGTCCGGGCACGAAGGTGGTAGCACCCAGCGAGGAGATGCGGTCGATCGCGGCCAGCCAGCCGGCGAGGGGGCCCGCCCAGGTGATCGGCGTGCAGCCGATGAAGAGAATGTCCGCGGCGAAGCAGACCGAGACGTCGGGGGCCCAGGCGATCGCGTCGCCGGCCGTGTGCGCCGGCCCGACCTCGACCAGCTCGACGCGGCGATCGCCGACCTCGACGCTCAGCTCGCCCTCGAAGGTCTCGTCGGGCAGAGTCAGCTCGACCCCGGTCCAATCGAAAGGCGCGAACTCGCGGCCGAGCGGCCGCACGACCTGGCCGAGCCGCTTCAGCCGGCGAAGCTCGCGCGGAGTGTCGAGCGTCATCAGCTCGCGCGCCTTGGCGGTCGAGACGATCCGCGCTCCGGCGAGCAGCTGGTTGCCCCAGACGTGGTCGCCGTCGGAGTGCGTGTTGAAGAGGATCTCGGGGTCGGCGTCGACCAGTCCCCGCACCTCGTCCAGCATCCGCCGCGTCAGCGCCAGGTCCCACAGCGTGTCGACGAGCAGGGCGTGCCCGCCAGAGGCGATCAGGCCGGCGTTGGACTCGCCGAGCGCGCCATTGGGTTGCAGCCAGGCCCAGGTCTCCTCGCCGACCCGCTGGAAGCCGCGCTCGAACCGGGCCGGCTCACCGTGCAGCGACTGCTCCGCTCTCATCCCTCTCCCCCGTGATCGGCTGATGCTTTGACCACCCTATAGGGGGGTCAATCGATCAGTCGCTGGCGGTAGACGCCTTGGGCTTGGAGTCGCTCTTCGGCTTCGAGTCGCTGGACTTGGACTCCGAGCCCTTCGACTCGCCCGAACCCTCGCCACCGGAGCCGCCGTTGGCTCCGCCCTTCTTCTTCTTGCCGTAGTCGGTGTTGTAGAAGCCCGAGCCCTTGAAGTGGACCGCAACCGGGTGCAGGACGCGCTCCGCTGGAGCGCCGCACTCCTGGCACTCGCTGAGCGGCTCGTCGCTCATCTTCTGGATCACGTCGAAGACGTGGCCGTTCTCGCACTTGTACTCGTAAATGGGCATGAAGCTGGGCGATTATCGCAGCCGATACGGTTCCGGCATGGCAACCGCCGAGGGAGGGACGCCCGCCACCGAGGTCTCGATGGAGGAGATCGTCGCGCTCTGCAAGCGGCGCGGCTTCGTCTTCCCCTCCTCGGAGATCTACGGCGGGCTCGGCTCGACCTACGACTACGGCCACTACGGCGTGCTGTTGAAGAACAACGTCAAGGCCGAGTGGTGGCGCGCGATGCTGCAGGAGCGCGACGACATCGTCGCGCTCGACTCGGCGATTCTCCAGCACCCGCGGGTCTGGGAGGCCTCGGGCCACCTGGAAGGCTTCACCGACCCGCTCGTCCAGTGCCTCGGCAAGTGCAAGAGGCGCTGGCGCGAGGACCACCTGCGCGAGGCGATCGAAGCCGAGGGCGGCGACCCGAGCGCCGAGCTGCGCTGCCCGGAGTGCGGGGGCGAGCTCTCCGAGCCGCGCCAGTTCAACCTGATGTTCGAGACCCACATCGGTCCGGTGGCGGGCGAGGGCTCGGAGGTCTACCTGCGGCCGGAGACGGCGCAGGGCATCTTCATCAACTTCAAGAACGTGATGGCGTTCGCGCGCAAGAAGCCGCCCTTCGGCATCGCCCAGATCGGCAAGTCCTTCCGCAACGAGATCACGCCCGGCAACTTCATCTTCCGCACGCGCGAGTTCGAGCAGATGGAGATGGAGTTCTTCGTGCCGCCGGCCGAGGCCGAGCGCTGGTACCGCGAGTGGATCGAGCTCCGCGAGCGCTGGTACGTGGAGCTCGGCATCCGGCCCGAGCTCCTGCGCGTGCGCCCGCACGACGCCGACGAGCTCTCCCACTATTCCTCGGGGACCAGCGACGTCGAGTACCTCTTCCCGATCGGCTGGTCGGAGCTGGAGGGAATCGCCAACCGCGGCAACTTCGACCTCACCCAGCACGCCAAGTTCAGCGGCGAGAAGCTCGAGTACTTCGACCAGCAGACCAAGGAGCGCTACGTGCCGCACGTGATCGAGCCGGCGGCCGGCGCCGATCGGGCGACGCTTGCCTTCCTCGTCGACTCCTACGAGGTCGAGGAAGTGGAGGGACGCCAGCGCACCGTCCTGCGCCTGCACCCGAAGCTGGCCCCGGTCAAGGTCGCCGTCCTCCCACTCGTCTCCAAGGAGGGAATGCCGGAGAAGGCTCGCGAGATCTTCAACGAGCTTCGCACCCGCCTGCCGGCCGAGTTCGACGAGGGCGGCTCGATCGGCAAGCGCTACCGTCGCCAGGACGAGATCGGCACCCCCTGGGGCATCACCGTCGACGGCCAGACGATGGAAGACGACACGGTGACGCTGCGCGATCGGGACTCCCTGGAACAGACGAGAGTCCCGATCGCCGGCCTCGCCGACGACCTGGCGGCCCGGCTGGCCCAGCCCTGGCAGAGCCCGAAGCTGGACTGACCTAAGAAGCGCCCTCGATCAGGCCGATCACGTTGCCCTCGGGGTCCTTGAGCTGGCCGAGGACCATGCGGCCCATGATCGTCTCGGGGCCCATGACGCGGGTGCCACCGAGGGACTCGGCCTTGGCGAGGGCGTCCTCGACGCTGGGGACTTCGACGTAGAAGGTGACGTGACCCTCGTAGCCCTCGGGGCCCTGGCCGATGCCGCCGCCGAGGCCGATACCTTCGCCGTTGCTGCTGGCCTCGCGGTCGACCAAGCCGTATTTCATCTCGTTCTCGGCGTTGACGTCCCACTCGAAGAGCTCGGCGTAGTAGCTCTGCAGCTTCGGACCGTCCTTGCCAACCACCTCAAAATGGACCACCGGGCGTCCCATGTTCTTCTCCTCTGCTGGTCTGCGTGTGCGGGACCCCATCCTTTCGCATCTGGCTCTGTGATGCCAAGTTTCAGGGCCGCCGACAAAATACTCAATGAGATGAGTAAAATCACTCAATAGAATGAGTGATTCGCGGACATTCCGAAGGGCCGCATTCAGTCTGCTGGCCTCGCGACTCGCTGAGGACGCAACCCGGATCCAGGTCGTGAGCGGCCCTCGACAGGTCGGCAAGACGACGTTGGTCAAGCAGGTATTGGCCGAGATCGACGCTCCCAGCCACTACGCGAGCGCTGACGACCCGACGCTGCGTGACACCGCCTGGCTGGAGGCACAGTGGGAGCACGGGCGGCAGCTGGCTCGCGCTCGCAACGGCGCAGCGATACTGGCGATCGACGAGATCCAGAAGGTGACCGGCTGGGCGGAGGCGGTGAAGCGTCTCTGGGACGAGGATCGGGCGGCCGATCTCCCTCTCCGCGTCGTGCTACTCGGATCAGCCGCCCTGCTCGTGCAGCACGGCCTGAGCGAGAGCCTGACCGGGCGCTTCGAGCTGATCCGGGCACCGCACTGGTCCTTCGGCGAGATGCGCGACGCCTTCGGCCTCAGCTTCGACGAGTTCGTCTACTTCGGCGGCTATCCGGGGGCGGCAACGCTGATCGAAGACGAGGCCCGCTGGGTCTCCTTCCTGCTCGATTCGATAGTGGAGACGACGGTGTCGCGAGACTTGCTGCTGCTAACCAGGGTCGACAAGCCGGCCCTGCTGCGCGGCCTGTTCCGCCTGGTTTGCGACTACTCGGGACAGATCGTCTCCTACCAGAAGCTGACCGGCCAGCTGCAGGACGCCGGCAACACGACCACCCTCGCTCACTATCTCGACCTGCTCGGCGCGGCCGGGCTTGCCGTCGGGATTGAGAAGTACTCGACGGGCAAAGTCCGGCGGCGGCGCTCGACGCCGAAGCTGCTGGCACTCGACACCGGCTTGGTCTCGGCTACGTCAGGACGCACGTATTCCGAGGCCCGCGGAGAGTCTCAGCACTGGGGTCGCCTGGTCGAGACTGCCGTCGGCGCGCACCTACTCGCCACCCGCGATCCCCGGACCGAGGTGCTCTACTGGCGCGACCGCGGTAGGGAGGTCGACTACGTGATCGAGCGCGGTCCCGACCTGATCGCGCTCGAGGTCAAGAGTGGCCGCACCCGCGACGGCCTGCCGGGAATGGCGGCGTTCGACGCTGCCCACGGACGGGCTCGAAAGCTGCTCGTCGGCGGCGACGGAACGCCGCTGGAGGCCTTCCTTGCCGATTCAGAACCGCTCAGCCAGCGATGAACCGTTCGACGTCGGCGGCGTCCGCCTCCAGCGCGGCCGTCGCCGCCTTCGAGACGCGGCCGAGCGGCTCGATCGAGACCCGGCCGCGCTCGAGCTTCCAGTTGGCGGCGGCGCGGCCCTTGACCAGCGCGAAAGGCCTGAAGATGCCGTTCATCGTCACCAGGTGGGTGTGAGGGCCGAGGATCCGTTCGCGCGAGGTCCAGCCGAGCAGAACGGGATCGAAGGCGCCGAGCAGGCGCGGGCCAGGGACCTCGGCGACGGGCGGGTGCTTGGCGAGGTGGACGAGACCGTCTTCTCGCTCGACCAGCTCGGAGGCGATCGCGCTCAGACCGGCGCGAGCGTCGCGCAGCGGCAAGCCCGCCCATTTGGCCAGGTCGCGGTCGTTGGCTGGCGCGTGGCCAACCAGGTAGCGGCGGGCAAGCTCGGCGAGGGCGACGTCGCGGTCGACCGGCTTCGGCCCCCCCAGCCAGTCGCGGACGAGGACGTAGGCGTGTTCCTTGCCCGCCATCGGACCCCGCACGGTGACTCCGCGCACGGCCGAGAGAAAGAGGAGATGGATCAGGGCTTGTCCCTGGGTCGGCACACCGACCGCGTCCAGCCGCTCGCGCAGCTGGCGTCGCGTCAGCGGTCCCTCCTCCGCCAGCGCCCGCTCGATCGTCGCCACGGCCCGCTCGCCCATCTCCGGCGCGACCCCCTCCTGGCTCAGGCGGCGTTTGCACGAGGTGAACAGCGGCGGCGTGGTCAGCGCCTGCAGCCAGGGGTAGTCCTCGGCCCGCACCAGGTGCAGGGTGCCGCGGTTGAGCCAGGTGATCAGCAGCTCGCGCCCGTCGAGCGCCCGATCGACGTCGCTGGCGCCCAGCCCCTCGCTACGTGCCCGCACCGCCAGCCGCGCCCCGCGCGAGTCCTGGCCCTGAACCGCGAGCAGCCGCTCGGCGACCGCCGCCGGATCGCGCGCGGGCCGCCCCGACAACCCCTGCGAGGCGAAGCGCTCGGCGAAGATCGAAGCGGTGGGCACGGCGTCACCCGAAGCGCTCGTAGAGCTCCGGCAGGAGCGTGCCCAAGTTCGCGTACTCCTCGGCGCAATGCGTGGCGAGCGCCCGCGGCAGGTCGCGGGGAAGCGAGAGGCGCCGCACGAGCCGGTTGTCCATCGCCCGGCCGAGCGACGCGCCCAGCGGCGCCGGCAGATAGGGGCGTATCGCGGCACCGAGCCAGAAGTGGCTGCGGAGCGCGACCCCCTCGTCCGCGGCGAGGAAGACGTGCGCCATGACCGAGTGGCGCAGGCGGAGCCTGTCGTCGCCGACGTGGCCGCAGACGATCGTCGCCACCCGGGGGTCGTTGAGCGCGTCGGTCGAGAACCCGATCGCGCTCGGCGGTTCGAAGGCGATCCGGGCGTGGACGACGCCCGTGCCGACGTCCTCGACCGGGTGGTGCAGGGCGCCCCAGTGCGCCTTCGCTCCGCGCGAGGCCGGCGACTCGACCGAGTTGTCGACGTGGGCCAGCGGATGCCATGCCCGGTAGCGGTCGGCGTCATGCGGATGCCAGTCGAACCACCACTCGACCATCTCCGCGCTCACCCCCGGCTCGCCGTGCGCACCGCGACGTAGCCGATCCCGTCGGGGCGGAAGCACCAGCCGGTCTCCACCGGCAGCGGCTCCGGATCGAGCAGGCGATCGACCTCCGCGCGAGACACGGTCCGCACCGGATCGACCGGCCCCGCCTCGATCGCGGCGAGCACGGCAGGATCGGGCGGGCTCAGTGGCCGCGAGAGGTAGGACTTGAGCCTCGGGTCGCCCATCGCCGCCTCAGAGCCGGCCCATCCAGGGATGGAAGAGACCGTCGGGGTCATAGGCCGCCCGCACCTCGTCGAGCCGCGCCATCCTCTCCTCGCTGACGAAGCGGGCCGGGCGGTTGCCGAGGTTCTCGTCGGCGAGCTGGATGCCGCTGGCGAGGTGCTCCATCTCCCGCATCCGCTCCGTCGCCCAAGCGACGTTGGCCTCGTCTTCGGCGGCGTCCTGCCAGACGCCGTAGAGGGCGATGTAGGTGTCGTCCTCGACGCTGTAGGCCATCTCCGGCCGGGCGGGACTCGGGCCCCAGTTCATCCAGAGCATGTGCGAGGGCGCCGCCGGCATCGTCTCTGCGATCCGCCGCAGGCCGGGCAGCAACTCCTCGACCGGCGCGTGCGTCCACATGTTGTCGGCCGAGTAACGGTGCTCGTCGGGGTAGGAGTGGTGCACGGCCGCGTAGAGGTCGGCGAGCTGGACCTCGGCGTTCGGCGCCGCCCCCTTCGCCCGCTCGCGCGCCGGGCAGGTCTCGAGCAGCGCCAGCGCCTCGGCCGCCTCCTCTGGCGTGTCGACCAGCACCGGCCCGGTCACCGCGATCTCCAGCTCCCCCTGGAGGTCACGATGGATCACCACCATCAGCTCCATCGCCCGCGGCACCCGCGGACCGATCTCGTGCGCCCAGCGGAAGACCTCCTCGAGGCACTCGATCGGGTAGAGGAAGACGCCGTTGGCGACGTGCCGCGGGCGCGGGTAGAGGCGCAGGTGGAAGCGAGCGACGGCGCCGAAGAAGCCGGGGCCCGAACCGCGTGCGGCCCAGAAGAGGTCGGGATGGCTCTCGGCATCGGCGCGGACCAGCTCGCCGGCGGCGGTGACGACATCGATCGCCTCGACGCTCATGCAGGCCGGGCCGTGCACGCGCCCGTTCCAGCCGAAGCCGCCCTGCAGCACGTAGCCGCCGAGCGCCACGCCGGGGCAGTGCCCCGCGGGGAAGAAGAGGTCGCGCTCGGCCAGGGCGGCGAGCACCTCGTTGCCGCGGGCGCCGGGACCGACGACCGCCGTCTTCGTGGCCGCGTCGATCGAGACCGAGCTCAGGCGCGAGGCGTCAATCAGCATCCCGCCGTCGCGGACGTGGTTGCCCGCCCAGCTGTGACCCCCCGAGCGCACGCCAATCCTCATGCCCTCGGCGCGGGCGAAGCGGACCGCCACGACCAGGTCCTCCTCGCTCTCGGCCTGGAAGATCAGATCCGGGTAGCGGGACGGCGTGCGCGCGTTCCAGACCGTCTCCCGCCTGGCCTCCTCGTAGCCGGCCTCGCCCCGTCTGAAGGTCGCGCCGCTGAGCCGGAAGTCCATGGCGGCGGGCCGGGCCCCGCCTCTATTCGACCGCGAGCAGGTCGATGACGAAGATCAGCGTTTCGTTGGGGCCGATCGCCGGCGGCGAGCCTGCTTCGCCGTAGGCGAGTTCGGGCGGGATGATCAGCTCGCGCCGGCCGCCGACCTTCATCCCTTCGACACCCTGGTCCCAGCCCGGGATCACCATGCCGGCGCCGAGCTGGAAGGAGAACGGTTCGTTGCGGCTCCAGGAGGAGTCGAATTCTTCTTCGCTTTCGTAGCCAACGCCGACGTACTGGACGCTGACCGCGTCGCCTTTCTTTGCTTCGGGCCCGGTGCCTTCTTCGATTTCGATGACTTCGAGCTTCTTCGGCGGTGGCCCGCTTGGAACCGTCACCTTCGGCTTCGTCTTCTTGGCACCCGGCTTGGCCTTCTTCGCCGTGGTCGATTCGCCGGAACCGGATTCGCTCGTGGAGGCGGTCGATTCGCTCGAAGAGTCGTCGCTGCCGCCGCCACAGCCGGCAGCAGCCAGCAGGGCGAGGCAAGCAAGGACGATGAGCGCAAGCCGCTTCACGGGCGCGATCCTACGCGAAGCGACGCGGGACGGGCAGCTCGGCGGCCGCAGCGGCGTCGATGCGGAGGATCACCCCGCGTTCGTAGATCTCGCCGACCTCGGGGGCGTCGACGAAACGATGCCTGGCGATTCCCTCCCGCATCGAGAAGACGATCCCGTCGAAGATGTCCGTGGCGACGTCGCGCTGCACCCGGACCACGCTTCCGAGCCGCTCGCCATCGCTGGAGAACACGGTGACTCCCCGCTCCAGCACCATGTAGGAGATCGGCGCGCCGAGATCGTCCATCGCCGCAGGGTATCCACCGCTATCCTCGCCCGGGTTTCGCAATTCGAGCTAGGAGGAAATGATGGCGATTGGCTTGCGCCTGAAGTTCGAGGGCGGCACGCAGGAGCAGTACGACGCGGTCCACGCCGCGGTGGAAGCGGACGTGAATCCGCCGGAGGGCATGATCTTCCACGCGGGCGGACCGATCGAGGGCGGCTGGGGCGTCATCGACTTCTGGGAGTCGCGCGCCCACTTCGACCGCTTCCAGCAGGAGCGGCTGGGCCCCGCGATCGGCAGCCTCGGCGACCAGGCGCCGCCGAACCCGCCCGAGATCAAGGAGTTCCCGGTTCACCACATCCTCAAGCCGTAGGGGCGATGAGCCTCAACCTCGCGTCGCTGCTGACCGAGAGCGCCGGGCAAGAGCCCGGCGCTCCGGCGATCCGCTTGGGGGACGTCGAGCTCGGCTACGGCGAGCTCGACGAGCGCAGCGCCCGCCTGGCGACGCTGCTGCGCGAGAGGGGCTTTCAGCCCGGCGACCGGGTCGGCGTGATGCTGCCCAACGTCCCCGAGTTCCCCGTCGCCTACTACGGCGCGCTGCGCGCCGGCGGCGTCGTCGTGCCGATGAACGTGCTGCTCAAGCGGCGCGAGATCGCCTTCTACCTGGAGGACTCGGGCGCGAAGCTGCTGCTCGCCTGGCACGGGTTCGCCGAGGAGGCGCGAGCGGGGGCCGCCGACGCCGGTGCCGAGCTGGTCGAGGTCGAGCCGGCCGCCTTCGCCGCGACCCTGGCCGAGCTGGAGCCGGCCTCCGGCCTCGCCGATACCGCCGAGGACGACACCGCTGTGATCCTCTACACCTCGGGAACCACCGGCAAGCCGAAGGGCGCCGAGCTCACCCACTTGAACCTCTTTCGCAACGCCGACGTCTCCAGCCGCACCACCTCCGAGATCTCCCAGGGAGACGTCGTCCTCGGCGCCCTACCGCTCTTTCACTCCTTCGGCCAGACGGTGGCGATGAACGCCTCGCTGAAGGTCGGGGCCTGCCTCACCCTGGTGCCCAAATTCGACCCGGGCGAGGCGCTGACGACGATGCAGCGCGACGGCGTCACCCACTTCTACGGGGTGCCGACGATGTACGGAGCGCTGCTGCACCACCCCGAGCGCGAGAGCTTCGACACCTCCGCGCTGCGCATCTGCATCACCGGCGGCGCCTCGATGCCGGTCGAGGTCCTGCGCGGATTCGAAGAGGCGTTCGGGGCGAAGGTGATGGAGGGCTACGGCCTCTCGGAGACCTCGCCGGTCGCCTGCTCCAACCACCCGGACAAAGAGCGCAAGGCCGGCTCGATCGGCACCCCGATCGAGGGGGTGGAGATGAAGGTGGTCGACGAGAACGACGAGGAGGTCGCCCGGGGCGAGGTCGGCGAGATCGTGATCCGCGGCCACAACGTCATGAAGGGCTACTGGCAGCGCCCCGACGCGACCGCGGAGGCGATGCGCGGCGGCTGGTTCCACAGCGGCGACATGGCCCACACCGACGAGGAGGGCTACTTCTACATCGTCGACCGCAAGAAGGACCTGATCATCCGCGGCGGCTACAACGTCTACCCGCGCGAGGTCGAGGAGGTGCTCTTCGAGCACCCGAAGATCCGCGAAGCGGCGGTGATCGGCGTTCCCCACGACGAGTGGGGCGAGGAGATCGGCGCCGCGGTCGTCCTTCACGAGGGCGAGGAGCTCCCCCCCAAAGAGGTCAGCGCCTACGTCAAGGAGCGGATCGCCGCCTACAAGTACCCCCGGGTCGTCTGGTTCGTCGACGAGTTGCCCAAGGGCCCGACCGGCAAGATCCTCAAGCGCGAGATCGAGCCGCCGGCGACTGTGTGACGAGATCACTCCGCCTCGACTGGCTGGTCAGCCAGCGTACCGCTAACCTCCTCCGGGCAGCCGCCGCAGCGGGAGCGTCAACCGAAGGAGCGAGATGAGCGTCGCGTCGCAGAGCCTGATGGACAACGTCACCTACGAGGACCTGTACCACCGCTGGGAGCAGGGCAACTGGAGCGCCTACGACATCGACTTCTCCGGCGACAGGGCGGGCTGGGACGGGCTCAGCGAGATCCAGAGACGCTCGGCGATGTGGATCTACTCGATGTTCTTCTACGGCGAGGATCGGGTCGCCGACACCCTCGCCCCCTACGTCACCGCTGCCCCGACCGAGGAGCAGTCCTACTTCCTCGCCACCCAGCAGGTCGACGAGGTCCGCCACTCGGTCTTCTTCCACCGCTTCTTCAAAGAGGTGATCGGCGTCGGGGGAGACAACCTCCAGCAAACCCTCGCCTCCACCCTGCCGCAGCTCAACTGGGGCTACCGCGGCATCTTCGACCGCCTCGACCTGATGGCCGAGGAGCTGCGCAAGGATCGCTCGCTGCCCAAGTACGCGCAGGCGATCACCCTCTACCACCTGATCGTCGAGGGCTCGCTCGCCCAGCCCGGCCAGCACTTCATCGAGGACTTCTTCGCTTCCCAGGAGACGATGCCCGGCTTCAGCGAGGGCATCGCCAACGTCTCGCGCGACGAGCAGCGCCACATCGGCTTCGGCGTCAAGGTCCTCTCCGAGCTGCTGCGCGAGGGCGCGCCCGGCTACCAGGAGTGCCGCGCTGCGGTGGTCGAGCTGCTGCGCGAAGTGCTGCCCTACGGCCCCGCCGTCTTCTACCCGCCGAACATGGACCGCGAGTACACCGAGTGCTACGGCTTCTCGCTCGAGGACATCTTCGCCTTCGGCCTCAAGCTGATCCGCCAGCGCTGGCGCACGATCGGCTACCCGGTCGAGGAGATGCCGCCCGGCGTCTTCCCCTTCGATCCCGAGGCCGACGAGCGCGAAGTCGCCGAGCGTCAGGTGAAGCTGATGGAGGCTGGCATTCTCGGCCCGCCCGAGAGCATTCCGCAGAGCTCGCCCGAGCTACAGCGCCTCTATTTCGACGTGATCGAGCGGGTCGTCAACCCGAAGGCGGCGAACGGCTCGCGCCTCGTCTACCAATGGCGCTTCAGCGACGCCGAGCCCTGGCACCTGGTGATCGACAACGGCTCGACCCACGCCGAGGCCGGCGAAGCCCCCAGCCCCAACGTCGTCCTCGAGACGAGCTGGTCTGACTTCGTCGCGACCGGCAAGCCGGACGCGAACCCGCTGATGATGATGCTCACTCGTCGCATCCGCCCAAAGGGCTCGCTGCGCGAGTTGGTGCGGATGCGACGAGTGTTTCCAAGCTAGCTAATTGCATTGATTTAATTTTTTTGCTAGACATTCCTCCTTCGCAGTCCAATGGCGTGGCGGGAAACGGCTGGTAGAGGCCGTCGCTACGGGAGGGGATGGGGGTCCCCGGCCAGGGAAAGTGGCTGCACGTCGTGCCCGACGTCGCCCGCCGCAAACCCAAAACCGAAAGGACCAGCAATGAGACGGCTTTCCATAGTCGCAGCGGTGGCTGCCGCGATGCTGCTTTCCGCGTCGCAGGCCCTCGCCTCTTCACATCATCCGACGGGGGAATACAAACAGTTCGCCGAGTGTCCGCTGAGCCATCCCGCACTTGCGTTCTGCACCTTCTCGGAATCGAACGGCGGCTTCTTCCAGGTCGGGGTAAAAACCGTTCCGCTGAAAAATCCGGTCATTCTCCAAGGCGGGCTCGAACCAAATGCTGAAGGCGAACTCGACTTCGTCGGCGCGGAGAACGGTGAAACGCTTTCGAAAACTCCGCAGACCGTGCCCGGTGGGCTCCTCGGAGTCGAAGCGCCGAAATGGTGGCCGAAATTCCTCCAGGACCTGTTCAACGAAACGATCAACAAAGGTCTCACCGGCGTCACGGCGACGGTCGAATTGGCCGGTTCGGCGTCAAATATCGACATCAACGTCGGCAATCTGATCGGCGAAGAAGGCACCGCCCTCTCGCTGCCGACGAAGATCAAGCTGAGCAACTCGTTCCTCGGCAGCAACTGCTACATCGGCTCGAATTCCAAACCGGTCGTGATTGACTTCACCACCGGTGAAACGTCCCCGCCCCCGCCGAACAAACCCATCACGGGAAGCGCCGGGACGCCGTCGGTCAACGAAGCCGAAACGATCATCACCCTGAGCGGAGGCAAACTCGTGAACAACTCGTTCGCGGCGCCGGGCGCCAACGGGTGCGGAGGACTGTTCTCGTTCTTCATCGACCCGTTCGTCAACTCGCTCGTCGGCCTGCCGTCCCCGGCCGGCACCAACTCGGCGCTCCTGGAAGGCAAACTCCAGCTCGCCGACCCAGCAGCGATCAAAGCAAGCGAATAGCAGTCGGAACCATCTGTAATGAAACGCCCGCCGCGGCCTCCGCGGCGGGCGTTTTCTTCGAGCACAGCCCCTGGGGAGCTACGAGAGTCGCGGACGCTCCTGCACCCACGGCCGCTCCGCCTCGATCTGGGCGGCAAGTGATATGAGCGTGGCCTCGGAGCCGTGGCGACCGATCGCCTGGATCGCGAGCGGAAGCCCGTCGGCGGCGATGCCCATGGGAATCGACATCGCCGGATTGCCGAGGTGGTTCCAGGGGACACAGTAGGGGTAGAAGCGGCTCATCCCGATCACGGTGCGCAGGGCCCCCTTACCCTCCCAGCGGCGAATAGGGATCGCCGTGCCGCCCATCACCGGCGTGACGAGCACGTCGAAGGAGTCGAAGATCGCGTTGACGCGGGCGGCGTCGATCTCGCGGCCACGCAAGGCGCGCTCGTAGAGCGCGTCGGGGAGCAGGCCACCGAGACGGCCGAAGCCCCGTGTGCGGCTTTCGAGACGCTCGGGGTGGGGAACCTCGTCGACCGTGTCAGATACCCCGCGCAAGAAGCGAGGCGTGATGTTGTTGCCGATCCCGCCCCAGTCCGGGTCGCGCTGGGTGACGTCATGGCCGAGCGAGCGCAGCAGCTCAGCCGCGTCGGAGACGGCGATCTTGACCACCTCGTCGACGGTGGGCGGCGCCGCCGCTCGCGGCGCCAGGGTCGAATAGGCGACGCGCAGCTTGCCAGGCGTCGTCTTCGTCGACTCGACGAAGGGCCGCTCCGGAGGTGGAGGAGCACCGGGCTCCTTGGAACCACCCGAGGTGACGTCCAGCCAGAGCGCCGTGTCCTCGACGGTGCGGCTGACGCAGCCGAGCACGGCGAGGCCGTTCCAGCCCTCCTCGAGCGGGTCGAGCGGGATCCGTCCGCGCGTCGGCTTCAGGCCGAAGAGCCCGCAGGAGGAGGCGGGCAGCCGGATCGAGCCGCCGCCGTCGCCAGCCGAGGCGATCGGGACCATTCCCGCGGCGACCGCCGCTCCCGAGCCGCCACTCGAGCCGGCCGGGCTGCGCTGCGGGTCCCAGGGGTTGCGGGTGACGCCGTACGTCGCCGACTCGGTGAAGCCACAGATCGCCATCTCGGGCAGAAGGGTGAGACCGATGAGAATTGCGCCCGCCTCGCGCAGGCGCCGCACCATCTCGCAGTCCTCCTTCGCCGGCTGGTCGAACGCGTCGGTGCCGAACGTGGTCACCTCGCCCGCCACCGCGACTTCGTCCTTGATCGCGATCGGCACGCCCAGCAACGGCCGCTCCTCGCCGGCCTTCAGACGCGCCTCTGCCTGCTGGGCTTCGAGCAGCGCCTTCTCGGCGAAGACCTTGCGGAAAGCGTTCAGCTGGGGGTCGAGGCGGGCGATCCGGTCGAGGTAGAGCCGCACCAGCTCGGTCGGCGAGATCTCCCCCGCCCTGATCATCTCCGCCTGCCGCGCGGCTCCCGCGAACGCGATGTCGTCGCTCATCGCGGGCAGCCTACCCGCGAGGGGGCGCTCAGGTCGGTTCGGGCTCCGGCTCGCGGGCGCCGGCCTCGAAGCTGAGGTCGGGCAGGGCGCGGTCGAGCCAGGCCGGCATCCACCAGTTCCAATCGCCGAGCAGCTTCATCGCGGCCGGGACCAGGATCAGCCGCACCAGGGTCGCGTCGAGCGCAATCGCCACCGCGCAGCCCATGCCCAGCTCCTTGATCGATGGCACGCCGGTAAGGACGAAGACGGCGAAGACCGAGGTCATGATCAGCGCCGCGGAGGAGATCGTGCGGGCGCTCGTCGCCAGGCCCTCGGCGACCGCGCGCTCGTTGTCGCCGTGACGGAGGTAGCGCTCGCGCATCCGCGACATGAGGAAGACCTCGTAGTCCATCGAGAGGCCGAAGACGATCGCGAAGATCAGCGGCACGTTGATCGTGTCGAGCGCGCCGAGGCTTTCGAAGCCGAAGAAGCTGTCGAACCAGCCCCACTGGAAGATCGCGACGAGGACACCAAGCGCCGCGCCGATCGAGAGCAGGTTCATCAGCACCGCCTTCAGCGGCAAAAGCAGCGAGCGCAGCATGATGGCCAGGACGACGAAGCTGAGCGCGAGGACGAAGAGGACGATCTTCCACATCGAGCCGCTGACCTGCGCCCGAGCGTCGTCGCTTCGCGCGGTCTCGCCGCCGACGTCGACGGTGGCGATGCGGCTCAGCGGCGCGGCCGGCACGACCGAGTCGCGCAGCCGCCCGACCAGGGCGCGCGTCGCGTCGGACTCGCTCGAGGTGCTCGGCGTCGCCTGGATCAAGGCACTGTCGCGAGCGAAGAGGAACGGAGCGACGGTCGCGATCCCCGGGGTTTCCGCAAGCGTTCGAGAGAAGGCGATGACGGCCGCGCGATCCCGGCGTTCGACCGAGCCGTCGAAGGAGGCGACGAGCTGGATCGGATCGGCCGCGCCTCCCAGCTGCCTCGCCACGGATTCGTTGCCGATTCGCACGTCGCTGTCCTTGGGGAACTGGCCGAGCGCATCAGTGCCGGTCTGCACCGAGAGCAGGGGCGCGGCGAGCGTCAGCAGCACAGCCGAGACCCCGATCACCGCGACCCAGGGGTGCGCCATCACGTTCGAGGTCCACCTGACCCAGAAATCGCCGCCGCCTCCTCTGCTCTCGCGGGGGCCTGAAGAATCAGATATGGACAGGCCCCCGCTTCCGCGTCCGGGGGCAGCGGTCCTACCTTGGAAGGGCCGACGAACAAAGGACAGGACGCGTGCCACCACCCCGCCCGGCATCACGCGATCGCCGAGCATCGAGATCAGGGCCGGGAGCAGCGTCGTCGCGGTCAGGATCGAGACGGCGACCACGGTCATCGCTCCCAGCGCCATCGAGCGCAGGGCCTGGTTGTCGACCATCCAGAGGCCGGCGAGCGAGACGATCACGGCCAGGCCGGAGAAGGTCACGGCCAGGCCGGAGGTGGCGAGCGCCTCGGAGCGCGCCGCGTCGTGATCGCGCCCGGCGGCCCGCTCCTCCCGGTAGCGCGCGAGGATGAAGAGCGAGTAGTCGATCGCGACCCCGATCCCGATCATCGAGGCCATGTTGGTGACGAAGACCGAGGTGCTCATCTCGAGGGAGAGGAAGTAGATGAGCGCACCGGTGACGATCACGCTGACGAAGCCCAGCGCCAGCGGCAGGACCGCCGCGGCGAGGGACCCAAAGACGACGAGGAGGATGATCGCGACGATCGGGAAGCCCCCCGCCTCCGCTTTGGCAAGGTCTTCCTTCGAGAGTTCCTGCATGCCGGCCCACACCGTGGGCTGGCCGGCGAGGTAGGTGGTCACGCCGGTGGTAGCCGTGCCGGGGTCGAGGTCTTCGCGCAGGATCGCCGCCGAATCGGTCTGGCGATCGGCCGACTGTTCGCTGTGCAGGGGAAGCAGGGCCGTGCCGGTGCGCCGCAAGGCAAGCTCGCCGCGCCGCGCGACAGCGGGGCTCAGCGTCAATTCGTCGATGCCCGACACCGCGCGCCGGACACGGTCGACCGCGGCGGCTCGGGCCGCCGCGCTGGCACCATCGCCCGCCCTCAGCATCACCGTGATCCCACCGGTCTCGTCTGCATATTCGCTCTGCAGCGAGTCGCTCACCGCCTTCGACTGACTCCCGGGCACGTCGAACCCACCCCCGGTGAGGTGATCGGTCTGGTGCGAAGCAAGCGGCAGCGCCACCGCGACCACCGCGATCCAGCCCGCGAGGACCCAGCGCCTGCGGCGCCCCAGGAATCCGGCGAGCTTGACCATGAAGTCGTGCATTGGCTGTCTGGCCAGGTTTTCGCAATCAGCCCCTCGCGTCTGTGAGGACGCTCACGCCTATCGCTTCTATGTAGAGGCGATTTCCAGCCTCTTCCGCCCCTAGCTTCCCCGCCCGTCAAGAACCAAGCGGCCGGGGCACCGCTGGAACGGCCCCCGGCCCGGCACAGGAAGGGGTACTTCCCATGCAGGCCAACATTAGCCCGCCCTCGTTCGACGAGCGCGAGGACAAACCGATGCAGCGCGCTGTGCTGGCGCTCCTGCTCTACGAGTTCCCGACGCAGCTGACCCGCGAAGAGTTGCGCTACGCCATCGACAGCGGCAAGGGCAAAGAGATCAGCCGAGCCGTTCGCTGCCTGGACGTGGCGGGCCTCGTCTGGTGCGAGGGAGACTTCGTGCTGCCGACCTTGGCGGCTCGGCACTTCGACTGGCTGGAGCTGTCGTGAACGTCGCCAAGCGCGTCGGCGCGAACATCGTGGCTCACCGCAATCGGATCGGGATCAGCCAAGAGGAGCTTGCGTGGCGAGCCGGGCTGCACAGGACGGCCATCGGACTCCTGGAGCGCGGGGAGCGCGTGCCTCGGGTGGACAACCCTGCTCAAGCTCGCAGGCTCCCTCGGAGTCCGCCCTGGGGAGCTTCTGGAGGGGCTGGAGTGGATGCCTGGGAGACGGTCTTCGGGAGATTCCGGTTCCCACAGGAAGCGAGCCAAATAGCTGCCGTCCAGGGACTCAGAGCCGAGCAGCTATCCAATCCCAAACGCCTGGATACCAAGCGTTAGGGCAGCACCAAGGACAACGCTGAGCACTGCGCCTCCGATCATCAATCGGCGGTTGAAATGCCTCGATGTTGCGGCATCAACGGCGGCACCCATCTCACGCTTGAGTTTCCTCATCTCTGCCGCCGCTGCTTCGAGGCTATCGGCCGCATCTGTCCAAATCGACCAGTCTCCGTCCGCAATCTTCGCCCTGCGTGCCTGGACAATGTCGTCTGACAGTCCGTCAAAGCGAGCTTGTACTTCTTCCGGCGTAATAACGCCCAGGAGCTTGCCTCGCTTGATCAGAGGGGCTGCCACAGCGTCATAGCGCCGTCCAATGCTCTTAGGGTCGTCTTCGTTCCAATGAGCACCGATTGTGGCGTAGACCTCAACCTCAAATGACTCCATCATGACCCGGCGAAGGTGATCCCCCAAGAACGCGACCTGTTCGAGCTGCTTGTCCCGATCCAGTTCCTCGGCGCGTGCGAAAAGAGTGCCCAGATGGGCTAGCGCCTCGACGAGGTTTTGTCGTCCGATGA
Organism: Solirubrobacterales bacterium; assembly: GCA_036379955.1. Lineage (GTDB taxonomy): Bacteria > Actinomycetota > Thermoleophilia > Solirubrobacterales > 70-9 > VRUE01. Next base: position 73,896 of record DASVFR010000007.1, on the reverse strand, counting down.
CATTCTTCTCGCCAGTCAGCGTCTCGACCTTCCGATGCCGCACAAGGACATCGGCTAGGTGCGTTCCAAAGATGTTGGAGAGATTCTCGAGGGCGTCTGGATATAGCGCCGAATGCGGCTCGCGACTGTCGCGGTCCCCCTCAGTCAATGGCTCGTCCGGGCGCTGGAGGCTATCCAGCTTGAACGCTTCGGGCTGAGATTCGCTTGTCGACAATGGCCTGGCCGCGCTCGGCGAGCCGTCTTGTTTCTTCCTCTGGGCGGGTGTGCAGCAGGTTCGGACGGGCCTCGCCGCCCAGGGGAGATGAAGGACCTTCTGGGAGGGCATCGTGCCCGTGCTCCACCAACTCGGCTACTGCCGCGTCTAGTCTGTCTGCATTGGAATTAGGCATCGCTATCCATAAGGCCCGCAAATTGCGAGGAAAGAGAACCTCCAAGAGGATAGGCTAACGTAATCGGCATAGAGACTCGGGTCAACCCTGCAATGCGTGACCCGCAAGCACCCACGAAAAGGCAGATACCGACCGGGCGCTAGTTTGACGAACCGCTGGCCACGACAGACGGTCACTGAGACGCTACTCCACCAAGTGGGTCGGACATATCCCTGTCAAAGCCAATTGTCAATGCCCGAGAAGCGCAAACCCAAACAGAAGACCGCCAAGGGCCTTGAGATCCCCGTCCCGACCAAAGGCGAGTTTGACGCCAACCTGGCTAAGGTCGCTCCGCCAGCAGATCGTAAACGCCCTGGCGGGAAAGACCGGCCTCAGAAGCGATCTTCGTGATCGAGACGCCGGCCTCGCGGGCTTGCTCGCAGTAGCGGCGTAGATCGGCGGTCGCCTCTCGTTTGGCGGCGTCGGCCTTCTCGCGCCGCTTGGCGGCGCTGCGGATGCCGCGCAGGATCGTCGCCTCGCTCATCGCCTTGCCGCCTCGTTGAGCAGGGAATGGAACATGGAGCGACCGTCGCGATGGCGTTCGTTGTAGCGCCAGGCGTACTCGTCCAGGTAGGACTGGAGCCACTTCTCCGAGACGACCTTGTAGGCACCGCGCATCCCGGTCTTCAGGTTGCCGAAGAAGCCCTCGATCGTGTTCGTGTGGATCTCTCCGACGACGTAGGAGCCAGAGGAGTGGTTGATGATCCGGTGGCCTGCGAATTCCCGGCCGACCGCTTTATAGGGACGCCAGTCGTCCGTGAAGATGAAGGAGTCCGGGTTGACGTTGGCTCGCACGGCTCCACTAAGCGGCTCGCCTCGGCGGGCCTCGATCACGCGTACGCGGACCCGCCCGCCGCGTTCGACCATGCCGAGGACGGTTGGCTTGGCTTCGCGGAACCTCGCGGCCTCCGAGTAGGTCATCCGTTTGCGCGCCTTGCCTCCCCAGGAGGTCTCGTCTATCTCGACGTTGCCTTTCAGCGGCTGCGCGCGAGCTTCGTCCTCGGCCATAAGCTCATTTCGGATCTTGTTGAACATGCGCCAGGCGGTCTTGTAATGGACGCCAAGCTCCCGCTCTAGCTGCTTGGCAGAGATGCCGCAACGAGTGCTTGTCATCAGGTACATCGCGTGGAACCAGAGGCGCAGAGAGGTCGAGGAGCGATGGAAGATCGTTCCGGCCGCGGGATGGACGTGGTGCCCGCAGGCCGTGCAGGTCCACGACTGGCGCTGTTGCTTGGTCGCGTAGCGCTTGAAGACCTTCTCGGCATCGCAGCGCGGGTAGTAGGCATGCTCGCCATCCGGGGAGTGGCGGGTCCGCCACAGGTGATTCAGGCAAGCCTCGTCGTCGGGAACTCCCGCAGGAACTCAGTGACCGAGTAGTCGGAGGTCGAGGTCTTGGCCCGACGCGGTTTGTGGCGGTTCGCTGGCGGCATAGTGTAAAGCTACTTGACGGATCGGACGCCATCTTGTCAAGTACCTTGACAGGCCATTCCCCACCGGCCCGTCGATAGGGTCCGCGATATCCCGCCGTTATTACCCGGATATTTGCTGAAGCTCGACCGTGGGAAAGCACATCGAGACTGCCTGGACAAGGCAATCAAGCGGTGGGTCAAAAGCAACTGCCGCGCCATTCGCAAGTTCGATCCTCAAGCCAGTGAGCATGTCGTGCGGGCATTGATCGTCAAGCAGCCCCCGGTGGACCTGTCGCTGCTGATCGGGGATTGCGTTCACAACATGCGAGCCGCGCTGGACCACATTGCCTACCAGCTTGCGATCAACTGCATGGAGACGCTCTCGGAGAGCGAGGCCAAGAGCATCGAATTTCCGATTATCAGCAATCCCGACGACTTCGACCGAATGACCAAAAAGGGGAAGCCTGCGTATGGCACCGGCCTCGCGAAAATCCAATACGCGGACCCAGCGGTGAGACCCCTCATCGAAGCGATGCAGCCATACAACGGAGGGGATTGGGAGCTTTTGGCCCTGCTCCACGACCTCGACCGCATCGACAAGCACCGAGAGCTGGCCCTCTCCATTGCCATGAGTCAATCCATCGAGGTCGATTGCGGGGACAATGCCCGTCTCCAGACGTTCTCCTTTGAACCGCCCGACCGGGTAGAGCACGACGACGTGCTCTGCCGCTTCCGCTGCGTCCACAAGAGGGGGCGCAAGGGCAAGAATGAAGCCAAGGCAAATGCGACCTTCACGGTAGCGCTGAGAGAGGGGCCCGAAGGCTGGGCGATTGTCGAGCAGCTTTGCGCGATAGACGACCTCATCCGAGATCGAGTCATCCCGCCCCTTGCCCCCTTCCTGGACGCCTAGCTGAATCAGCCATCACGGCCGTCCTGAGCCTCTACATACATGGGATAGGCGTGAGGACGCTCACGCCTATCCCTTCTCTGTAGAGAGGCGCCCAGATGGGGCTCGTGACTACTCGCCGACGAGCAGGTAGCGCGCCGAGGCGGTGCCGGCGGCGAGGGCGCCGCTGCTGTCGCGGCTCGGGTCCGACAGGGCTTGCAGGGCGAAGCCGTCGCCGAGGGCGAAGAGGTAGGAGACGATCGCCTCGGCGTCGAAGCGGAGCTTGAGAACGCCCTCGCGCTGCTTGGCTTCGAGCACCTCGGCGACGTGCGAGCGGGTGCGCTCGAAGAGCTGGCCCACCTCGTGCTGGATCTCGGGGTTGCGCCGGCCGGCGCTGAAGAGCTCGTAGAGGAGGAGGAAGAAGCCGGGTTCGTTGTCGATCAGGTCGGTGAGGCTGGCGACGAGGACGTCGAGGACGTCGTCGACCGTCTCGGCTTTGGCCAGGGGTTCGTCGAGCCGCGCGACCCGAATCTCGGCGTCACGCCGCACGACCTCGACCAGCAGCCGCTCCTTGGTCCCGAAGTAGTAGTGGAGCAGACCGCGGCTGACGCCCGCCTCGCCAGCGACGTGCTCGAAGGTCGAGCCGGCGGCACCCCGCTTGGCGACGCTGACCCGCATCGCGTCGACGATGCGCTGAGCCTTCTCACCGCTCAGCTCGCGTGGCTTGGTAGCAGCCTCCATGGAGTAAGTCTATGTGGAGGGGTGGGCGGGAAGCCCACCCTGGGGCGTAATCAGGCGCCGTTGATGGATGTGGTGCTGGTGTACTCGAACTCCTCCTCGGCCCCGAAGAGCGCGTCGAGGACGGACTTGCGAGCGTCTTCGCTGAAGATCAGCGCGAGGCCAGCACCGACCAGTGCGAAGAGAACGAGGCGGCCGAGCTTGCTCTTCTTGCGCTTCTTCGGCGTCCGCAGAGCTTCTGAGGCATCGCGCAGGTTCTCGGCCGCGACGCGCAGATCCCGCTGGACCTTCTTGTCGCTGGTGACCGCCTTGACGGCGCTGCCGTTGCTGGTCGCGCGTCCGTAGGCGCCACGAGCCGCCTGGAAAGCCTTTTTGATGCTGTCGCGCAGCTCTTCGTCCTCGATCAGGCGCTGCACGTAGGGGTTGTCGCGCGCCGTCGAGTAGAGGTCGGCCGCCTGGCTGGTCCGTGTCTTGCTCATGCCTTCTCCTCGCTGGGTTCTCCGGGACGATCAGAATAGCTCCGATCGTCCCGATGGGTTCATTCGGGGCCGATTCCGTCCAGCAGTACTCGGTTACTGCGGAAGCCGAGCGAGGCCCGGCTCACGGCCTCGAGCCGTAGATACCCCAAGCCGGACGCGTTCCACACGTAACGCCGTACCCAGAAGCGGCCGACCTGCTCGTACGCGGCCTGGCGAAAACCCGGACCGAGGAGGCGAGCGGGCGGAGGGGGCGCCTCCCCCCTGGAGATGAAGTCGACCTCACCCACCCACCAGGCGAATCCTTCGGAGGGTCGCGGCTGGTACGCGCCGGTCGAGAGGTAGTAGCGCAGGGGCGCCGCCCCGATCGTCCAGGTGACCATCGCCCGCGGCGCCGCCGGTTCGCCGAGCTCGGCGGCGATCGCGTCCCAGTCGGGTCGCTGCAGGGCCGGCGAGACGCTCGCCCAGACCGAGAAGCCGAGCGAGTAGACAACGAGCGCGGCGCCAAGCAGGGCTCCCGTCCGCCGCGCCGCCGGCAGGGTGCAGCCCACGCCCACCGCGACCAGCAGCGGCACGAGGGCGGGCATGAGGTTGCGGGCGAGGACGAAGTCCTCGCCTGGATCCACGAGGGCGATCGCGAGCGGGGCGGCCACCGTCGCCACGGCGATCGCGAGCGGGATGCCGGCTGCGCGGCGGTCGCCGCCGTCCCCGCGGCGCATGACCAGGACCGGCGCGCCGATCGCGAGCAAGGCCGGCGCCAGGGCGAACAGCGGGTGCTCGGGCTGGGCGATCACGTCGCCCGTCTCACCCACCATGAAGGTGACTCCCGCCTCCCAAAGACGATGCCCGAGCGAGAAGTTCGAGATCCATTCGGCGTGCGCATAGGACATCTGGTGGGCGACGAGGGGCGCCAGCGCAAGGCCGAATGCGATGACGATGGCGACCCCGCGCACGGCCGCCCGGCCGTGCCGGCGCAACAGCCACACCGCCTCGGCGGCGAGGGGGAAGAAGGCGAAGTAGTGCGTCGCCAGCGCCAGCCCCGAGAAGACCCCCCAAAGCACAACAGCCCTTCGCCTAAAGGACGTGCCGTGAGTTACGCCACCATATGGGTGTTCAACTGACGGCACGTCCCGTAGGGCGCGGACGAAGTAGAGGAAAGAGATCGAGGTGAGCAGGACCAGGAGCGCGTAGGCGCGCGCCTCCTGCGAGTACCAGAGGAGCATCGGGTTGACGGCGACCAGGGCCGCGGCGGCGATGCCGGCCGCGCGGTCGCGTAGCTCCGTGCCGATCAGGTAGGCGACCGGCACGGTGGCGACCCCGGCCAGGGCGGAGAGCGAGCGCAAGCCGACCTCGCCGTTGCCCATCAGCTGAACCCAGAGCCAGGCGAGCACGTAGTAGAGCGGCGGCGCCGACTCGCTGAACCCGACGGCGTCCATCGCGTGCCCAAAGCTGCCGCGCAGGAGGCGGCTGGCCGTGATCACCTCGTCGTGGTGGTAGCTCTGGGTCCCGAGCGTGGCGAAGCGCAGTGCCGCCGCCACCACGGTCAGGCCGGCGACGATCCAGAAGGCGCGCGAGCGCGAGGAGACCCACTCCTGCACCGCCTCGAGGTACGGCGACAGTCCGCGCCTGTCCAGCGCGCCGGCGGCCTCCATGCCCTACTTGGCCAAAGCGGCCTCGATCGCCTTCGAGACCTCGTCGACGTAGACGAACTCGAGCTCGCTGCGCTCGCGCTCTGGAATCTCGCCGACGTCGCCCTCGTTGCGCTCGGGGACGAGGACGCGTTTGATTCCCGCTCGCTGAGCGGCGAGCGACTTCTCCTTGAGACCTCCAATCGGCAGCACCTGGCCGGTGAGCGTCACCTCGCCCGTCATCGCCACGTCGTTGCGCACCGGCCGGCCGCTGATCAGGGAGGCGAGCGCCACGGTCATCGCCACCCCGGCCGAGGGCCCGTCCTTGGGAACGGCGCCGGCGGGGACGTGGATGTGGATGTCGTGATTGGCGAACCAGTCCTCTTCCAGTCGCGGCGCCAGGTCGCGCCAGTGCCCGCGCACGTAGGAGAGCGCCGCCTGCGCCGACTCCCTCATCACGTCGCCGAGCTGGCCGGTGATCGTCAGCTTGCCCGAGCCGGGCATCGAGGTCGCCTCGATGAAGAGCACGTCGCCGCCGGTCGGGGTCCAGGCGAGGCCGGTCGCGACGCCGGGGTCCTTGGTCCGCCGCCGCTGCTCGGCGAAGACGCGCCGCCGGCCGAGCAGCTCGCGGGCGCGCTTGGCCGAGATCTTGACCTTGCCGTTGCCCTTGCCCTCGGCGACCTCGCGCGCGACTTTGCGGCAGATCGTGCCGATCTGCCGCTCGAGGTTGCGGACCCCGGCCTCACGCGTGTACTCCTCGACGATCGCGGCCAAGGCAGGGTCGGCGAACTCGATCTGCGAAGGCTTCAGCCCGTTGGCGTCGATCTGGCGCGGCACCAGGTACTTGCGGGCGATTTGGCGCTTCTCCTCCAGCGTGTAGCCGGCCAGCTCGATCGTCTCCATCCGGTCCTGCAGCGGCCCGGGGATGGTGTCGAGCACGTTGGCGGTGGCGATGAAGAGCACCTCGGAGAGGTCGAACTCGAGGTCGAGGTAGTGGTCGCGGAAGGAGTCGTTCTGGGCCGGGTCGAGCACCTCGAGCATCGCCGAGGCCGGATCGCCGCGGAAGTCCGAGCCCATCTTGTCGATCTCGTCGATCATGAAGACGGGGTTGCGCGAGCCGGCGTCGCGCAGAGCGCGGACGATGGTGCCGGGCATCGCGCCGATGTAGGTGCGGCGGTGGCCGCGGATCTCGGCCTCGTCGCGCACGCCGCCGACCGAGATCCGCTCGAACTCCCGGCCCAGCGCCCGCGCGATCGAGCGGCCGAGGCTGGTCTTGCCGACCCCGGGAGGGCCGACGAAGCAGAGGATCGGGCCGGGCGAGTCCGGTTTCAGCTTGCGCACGGCGAGGTACTCGAGAATCCGGTCCTTGACCTTCTCGAGGTCGTAGTGGTCGGCGTCGAGCACCTCGCGAGCGTGAGCGATGTCGAGGTTGTCCTCGGTCTCCGCCGACCAGGGCAGCTCGGTCAGCCACTCGAGGTAGGTGCGAATCACGCCGTGCTCGGCTGCCGCCGGCGGCAGCTTCTCCAAACGGGAGAGCTCGCGGTCGGCAGCTTTCTGGGCGCGCTCGGGCAGCTTCGCCTCCTCGATCTTCTCGCGCAGTTCGTTGACTTCGGCCTGCTGCTCGTCGCCCTCCCCGAGCTCGTCCTGGATCGCTTTAAGCTGCTGGCGCAGGAAGAACTCGCGCTGGCCTTTGTCGATCTCCGACTGCACCTGGGACTGGATCTGCGTGCCGAGCTGGACCACCTCGAGCTCGCGGGCGAGGACCTGGGAGAGGTGCCGCAGGCGAGCGACGACGCCGACCTCTTCGAGCAGCTCCTGCTTCTCCTCGGTCGAGATGCGCAGGGCGCCGGCGATCAGGTGGGCGAGCGCCGCGGGGTCGTCGAGGTTGGCGACCGCCATCTGCAGCTCCTCCGGCAGGTAGGGGATCTGCTCGATGATCTCCGAGAAGGTGCGCTGCACGTTGCGGGTTAGCGCCTCGAGCTCGGGGCCTTCCTCGACCTCGTCCGGCAGCTCCGCGATCCGGGCGACGAGGTAGGGCTCCTCGGCGACGTAGGGACCGAGCTGGACCCGCTGGGTGCCCTGGACGAGGATGCGCAGGCTGCCGTCAGGGACCTTGAGCATGCGGGCAACGACGCCGACGACGCCGACCTCGTAGAGATCGGCGGGGCCGGGCTCCTCCTGCTCGGGGTCGCGGGCGGCGACCATGACCAGCATCCGGTTGGCTCCGAGGACGTCGTTGACCAGCTTGATCGAGCGCTCCTGACCGACTGCCAGCGGCGTCAGGGTCTCGGGAAAGGTGACCGTCTCGCGCAGGGGCAGGACCGGCAGCGCGTCGGGCAGCGGCTCGTTGGCGCGGATCGCGTCCTCGGCATCGAGCGGCGACTCGACCACCTCGAGGACGGGACTGCCCTCCATCCGCTAATTCCTCCCGATCGGCACGCGCCGCGTCGTCTCGGCCGGGTCGCGAAGCGGCAGCTCGATCCGCAGCACGCCGTCCTCGTAGGTCGCGTTAGCCCGCTCGGCGTCGACGTCTACCTGCAACTCGACGATGCGCCGGAACGGGCCCGAGGGGATCTCGATCTGCTGGAAGACCCGCCCTTCGGTCTCCTGTACCTGCCGCTCGCCCATGATTGCCAGCTGCCTGCCGGAGATCTCGATGCCGACCTCCTCGAGCTTGACCCCGGCGAGCTCGACCTCGACCACCGCCATCTGCGGGTCGCCGCTGTAGTAGACGTCGACGTTGGGGCTAAAGCCTCTGCTGCGCCGACTGACGTACGTGGTCCGCGCCCACGCGTAGAGATCCTGTTTCGGCATGGCCCTGAAACATAGCCACCCCGCTGCGCTACGCCGTCTGCGCCTGCGAGGCCCACCTCGGGGGCCGCATCAGCAGCACGGGCTGCTTCGGCGGCACCAGCCCCTCGGGGCGGTTGGGCCGAAAGGTCGCGCAGGGGCCGTCGAGCTCCAGCGCGCAGAGCATGTTCTTGTGGAAGTAGCAGTCGTCGCAGGTCGGCGGTTTCGGCTTGCGCGGCACGGGTGCGATGTTGCCACGGCCGTCACGCTTTCGCGACGCCCGATTCCGCAAAGCGCCACATCTTTGACACAGTCTCGTCACAGCTTCCCCGCGTCTTGCGCAAAAGCCGCACCCCAGCGTCGCTACCATGGGCCTTGCCGATGGACTCCCAGAGCCGGACCGAGAAGCTGGCGGCCTCCCCCCAGCTGTTCGAGAGCGACTTCCTCAACTTCTTCTCCCGGGTGCACCCGGCGATCCCGGCGATCGTCTTCGTCCCGGTGGTGATCGCGATGGAGTGGCTGGGAGCCAACCACGGCTACGCGATCTGGCAGCTCGTCTTGCTCAGCCTCGGCGGAGTTGGGATCTGGACGCTGACCGAGTACTGGTTGCACCGCCTCGTCTTTCACTGGCAACCCGATAACGCCTTCGGCCGCCAGATGCACTTCATCATCCACGGCGTCCACCACGACCATCCCAACGACAAGCTGCGCTTGGTGATGCCTCCGGCGGTGGCGATCCCGCTCGCAGCGCTCTTCTTCTTCGCTTTTACCCTGATCTTCGGCACCCCGGCCGCTTACCCGCTGTTCGGCGGCTTCATCCTCGGCTACCTCGGCTACGACTACACGCACTACTACGTGCACCACTTCGTGCCCAAATCCGAGTTCGGCAAGCGGTTGCGCGAACAGCACATGCGCCACCACTTCCAGGACCACCGCTACGGTTTTGGCGTCTCCTCGCCAATCTGGGACGTCGTCTTCCGCACGCTGCCTCGCAAGCGCCACTCCTGACGAACCACGTCACCTGGAGCATCAACTCGGTGTGTCATTTCTTCGGTACCGCCGATTTGACACAGCGGACCGATCGACCAACGTCTTCTGGCTGGCGATCCCTCCCTGGGGAGGTCGAACGTGCCGCATGACACTTTGAAAAGCAATGCATGCTTGACCAAATGGCCAGAGTGACATCTCAAGATTTGACTAGAGGAATAGTCACCGTCACTGTGACTATGCGACACTGTGGAGACTGACGACCCCCGAGCTAAAGCTTCGCGGGATGAAAGGAAGAAAATGCCCAGTTCCAACGTACTCGACGAGGCTCTCGACCTGGTCAAGAAAAGGCTCGCCGAGCTGGACGAGGAGCGCAAGCGCCTCGAGCGAGCGCTTCAAGAGCTTGGTGGCACCGTCACCCGTCGTCCCGGCCGCCCCAAGGGGAGCGGTCGCGGTCCCGGTCGCCCGCCGAAAGCAGCCGCAGCCGGCAAACGCAAACGGCGGCGCCGCGGCGGCACCCGCGCCGATCAGGCGGTATCCCTGGTGACGGCAAACCCTGGGATCAGCGCCTCGGAGATCGCCAAACAGATGAAAATCAAACCCAATTACCTCTACCGGGTTCTGGGCGAACTCGAGAAAGAGGGTCGGGTCAAGAAGAAGGGCCGGGAGTACCACCCCGCCTAGCGGACCTCTGTATGGCAAGGAGCCGGCCCCGTAGCGGGGCCGGCTTTTCTTTGCCCTAGACCTAGACCAGCCCGAGGCCGGCGACCGCGTCGCGCTCCTCGCGCAACTCAGCCGCGCTGGCGTCGATGCGCGCGCGGGAGAACTCGGGAACGTCGAGCCCCTCCACCACAGACCACTCACCGCCGCTGCAGTGGCAGGGGAGGCCGGCGACGATGCCCTCTTCGACGCCGTAGGAGCCGTCGGTGGGCACGCCCATCGAGACCCAGTCGCCCTCCGGGGTGCCGAGCACCCAGTCGTGCACGTGGTCGATCGCGGCGTTGGCCGCCGAAGCCGCGCTCGAGGCGCCGCGTGCCTCGATGATCGCCGCCCCCCGCTTGGCCACCCTTGGTATGAACTCGTCGGCGATCCAAGTCTCGTCGTCGACCGCGTCCCAGGCGCTCTGACCGTTCACCTTCGCGTTGACGAGATCCGGGTACTGGGTCGTCGAGTGGTTGCCCCAGATCGTCATGTCGGTGACGTCGGAGATCTCCTTCCCCAGCTTGTTCGCAACCTGGGCGATCGCCCGGTTGTGGTCGAGCCGCATCATCGCCGTGAAGCGCTCGCGCGGAACCCCGTCGGCATTGGACATCGCGATCAGGCAGTTGGTGTTGGCCGGGTTGCCGACCACCAGCACCCGAACGTCGCCGGCGGCGCCGGCGGCGATCGCCTCGCCCTGCGGCTTGAAGATGCCACCGTTGGCCTCGAGCAGGTCTGAGCGCTCCATGCCGGGACCGCGTGGGCGCGCTCCGACCAGCAGGCCCACGTTGCAGCCCTCGAAGGCCGCGTTTGGCTCGTCGAAGATGTCGATCTTGCGCAGCAGCGGGAAGGCGCAGTCGTCGAGCTCCATCGCCGTGCCCTCGGCGGCCTTCACCGCGTCCGGGATCTCCAGCAGGCTGAGCTCGACCGGGGTGTCGGGGCCGAGCATCTGGCCGCTGGCGATGCGGAAGAGGAGCGCGTAGCCGATCTGCCCGGCGGCGCCGGTGACGGTGACTTTCACGGGGGTGCTCACAGAATCTCCTTTGCTTTGAGGGCCTCGTCGATCGAGGCGAGGAACTCCTGGGTCGTCTGGTGCTCCTGGTCGGGCCCGACCAGGAGCGCGAGGTCTTTGGTCATCCGACCGCTTTCCACGGTCTCCACGCAGACGCGCTCCAAGGTCTCGGCGAAGCGCGAGACCTCGGGGGTGTCGTCGAGGCGCCCGCGAGCGGCCAGGGCGCGGGTCCAGGCGAAGATCGAGGCGATCGGGTTGGTCGAGGTCGGCTTCCCTTGCTGGTGTTGGCGGTAGTGGCGGGTGACGGTGCCGTGCGCCGCCTCGGCCTCGACGGTCTTGCCGTCGGGGCTCATCAGCACGCTGGTCATCAGGCCGAGCGAGCCGAAGCCTTGAGCGACGGTGTCGGACTGCACGTCGCCGTCGTAGTTCTTGCAGGCCCACACGTAGCCGCCCTCCCACTTCAGCGCCGCGGCGACCATGTCGTCGATCAGCCGGTGTTCGTAGATGAGGCCGGCGGCCTCGAAGTCGGACTTGAACTCGCTCTCGTAGACCTCGGCGAAGAGGTCCTTGAAGCGGCCGTCGTAGCGCTTGAGGATCGTGTTCTTGGTCGAGAGGTAGACGGGGAAGCCGCGGTCGAGGCCGTAGCGCATCGAGGCGCGGGCGAAGTCGCGGATCGAGTCGTCGAGGTTGTACATCGCCATCGCGATTCCCGATCCGGCGAAGTCGTACACCTCCAGCTCCATCGGTTCGGAGCCGTCCTTCGGCGTGTAGGTGAGGGTCAGCGTCCCCTCGCCGGGGATCAGGGTGTCTGTCGCGCGGTACTGATCGCCGAAGGCGTGGCGACCGATCACGATCGGCTTCGTCCAGCCGGGGACCAATCGCGGAATGTTGGAGATGACGATCGGCTCGCGGAAGATGACGCCGCCGAGGATGTTGCGGATCGTCCCGTTTGGCGAGCGGTACATCTCCTTCAGGCCGAACTCCTCGACGCGGGCCTCGTCGGGGGTGATCGTCGCGCACTTGACCCCCACCCCGTGCCGCTTGATCGCTTCCGCCGCTTCGACCGTGATCCGGTCTTCGCTCGCGTCGCGGCTCTCGATCCCGAGGTCGAAGTAGTCGAGGTCGAGGTCGAGGTAGGGCAGGATCAACTGCTCTTTGATGAAGGCCCAGATGATCCGGGTCATCTCGTCGCCGTCGAGCTCGACGATCGGGTTCTTGACGGAGATCTTGGACACGCGGCGGGCGATGCTACCGGCGCAGGCTAACTTTCAGTCGGTAACCGTTGGGCGGCGAGAGCCGCCCGAGAGGAGGAGGAGCGATGAAGACCTATGTGATCCGCCGCGAACGCGCCTGGCAGTCCGCCGAGGAGCTCGAGGCCACCGCGGCCCGCTCGAAGCAGGTCGCCGAGGACGATTTCCCCGACGACATCGCCTGGATCCGCAGCTACGTGATCGCCGAGCCCGGCGGCACGCTCGGCACCGTCTGCATCTACCAGGCGCGCGACGAGGAGGCCGTGCGCGAGCACGCCGGTAGGGTCGAGATGCCCGCCGACGAGATCCTCGAGGTCGCCGACACCGTGGTGATCAGGCCCGACCCCCAGCCCGAGGGCGCCGCCGGCTGACACGACGCCCGGCTCCTGCGAGAATGACGGCGTGGCGACCATCGATCGCACCGTCGCGGGACCGACCCACGAGGTCTTCAACCAGGCGCAGCCGCTGGAGGACTACAACCCCTTCGACGCCGACGCGCCGCTGAAGGAGGCGCTGCGTCGCGAGGGGGCCGAGTGGGCCGAGGGTCAGGCGCAGGAGCTGGGCGCGATCTGCGGTTCGCGCCAGACGCTGCGCTGGGGAGCCGAGGCGAACGAGCGCAAGCCGGTTCTCAAGACCCACGACCGCTACGGCAACCGGATCGACGAGGTCGAGTTCGACGACTCCTGGCACGAGCTGATGCGGATCGGCGTCTCGCACGGGCTGCACGCCTCGCCCTGGCGTGAGCCGGGCCCCGGCGCCCACGTCGCCCGCGCGGCGATGTTCATGCTGCTGATGCAGGCCGAGAGCGGCGTCGGTTGCCCGCTCTCGATGACCTACTCGGCGATCCCGGCGTTGCGCAAACAGCCGGAGCTAGCGGCCGAGTGGGAGGAGCGCTTCCTCTCGCTCGACTACGACGAGCGCTCGTTGCCGGCCGAGCGCAAGAGCGGGGCGCTGTGCGGGATGGCGATGACCGAGAAGCAGGGCGGCTCGGACGTGCGCGCCAACACGACGACGGCGACGCCGCTGAACGGCGGCGGGCCGGGGGCCGAGTACGAGCTGGTCGGCCACAAGTGGTTCTGCTCGGCGCCCATGTGCGACGCCTTCCTCGTCCTCGCCCAGACCGAGTCGGGGATCTCCTGCTTCCTGATGCCGCGCTGGACGCCCGACGGCGAGCGCAACGCATTCCACCTGCAGCGGCTCAAGGACAAGCTCGGCAACCACTCCAACGCCTCCAGCGAGGTCGAGTTCCGCGGCGCCTGGGCGCGCATGGTCGGCGAGGAGGGGCGCGGCGTGCCGACGATCATCGAGATGGTCAACCACACCCGGCTCGACTGCGTGATCGGCACCGCCACCGGCTACCGGGCGGGCGTCGTGCAGGCGCTCAACCACACCGCGCACCGGGCTGCCTTCGGCAAGGAGCTCGTGGAGCAGCCGCTGATGCGCAACGTGCTCGCCGACCTCTGCGTCGAGTCGGAGGCGGCGACGGTCGCCGCGATGCGCCTGGCGCGCTCCTACGACGAGGTCGCCGACGGCGACGAGGAGGCGCACGAGTTCCGCCGCCTCGCCAACGCCGTGCTCAAGTACTGGATGTGCAAGCGGGCGCCCTCACACGCGGTCGAGTGCCTGGAGTGCCTCGGCGGCAACGGCTACGTCGAGGAGTCCGGGCTGCCGCGGCTCTACCGCGAGGCGCCGCTGGCCTCGATCTGGGAGGGCTCGGGCAACGTCCAGTGCCTCGACGTCCTGCGTGGGATGGTCAAGAGCCCGGCCTCGGTCGAGGCCTTCTTCGGCGAGGTGCTGGAGGGGGCCGGCGCCGAACCGAAGCTCGACGCCTACGTCAGCGCGCTGCGCGACGAGATCCCCGGCGACGTCGAGACGATCCAGACCCGAGCCCGCCGCATCGTCGAGAGGATGGCGATCGCCCTGCAGGCCTCGCTCCTCGTCCGCTACGGCGACGAGGCCGTCGCCGACGCCTTCTGCGCCTCCCGCCTCTCCGGCGACTGGGGCCACGCCTTCGGCACCCTGCCGGCGGGCACCGACTTCGGCCGCATCATCGAACGGCATTCCCCTCAAGGCTGACGAGGCGCCTGGGGTCACCTCGCCAGGAACTCCCGCGAAGCGGCCTGGCGAGGTGACCCCAGGCGCTCCGCACGGTCGGACGCCTACCATTGACCTAATGCTCGGAGGTAGTCCGATAACGCTCTTCCACGTCCGGGGCATCCGGATCGCGGTCGACTGGTCTTGGTTCCTGGTGCTGTTCCTGGTGATCTTCTGGCTCTCGCGCTTCTACGGCGACGTGCTCGGACAGAGCAGCACCTCCAGCGAAGCCTTCGGACTCGCGGTGCTCAGCGCCGCTGGCTTCTTCGGCTCGATCGTCCTGCACGAGCTCGGCCACGCCTTCGTCGCGATGCGCAACGGCATCGGCATCTCCAGCATCCAGCTCTGGATCTTCGGCGGCATGGCGCGCATGGACCGCGAGTCCGACGGGCCGGGCACCGAGTTCAAGGTCGCCGCCGCCGGGCCGCTGGTGACGTTCGCCGTCGTCTTCGTCCTCACCGCGATCGGCGTCGGCGCCGTCGGCGCCGAGGAGTTCCGGCGCGCGGTCCTGATCGAGGCCAACTCCGGCGTCTCCGGGGCGCTGGCGATGATCGGCTGGCTCGCCTCGATCAACGCCCTCGTCCTCGTCTTCAACCTGCTGCCGGCATTCCCGATGGACGGCGGTCGGATCGTGCGCGCGATCGCCTGGTGGCGGACCGGGGACCGCGGCTCGGCGACGCGCTTCGCCGCCAACCTCGGCCGCGTCTTCGCCTACCTCTTCATCGGCGGCGGGCTGCTCCTGATCGCCAACGGCAACGCCTTCGGCGGCATCTGGCTGGCTCTGATCGGCCTCGTGATCAACAGTTCCGCCCGCGCCGCCTCGATGCAGACGGCGATCTCGGGACGGATCAGCAGCCTCTCGGTCGCCGACGTGATGGATCGCGAACCGGTCGCGATCCCCGACGAGCTCAGCGTCGAGCAGGCCCTCGACGAGTACTTCCTCCGCTACCGCTGGCCCTGGTTCCCGGTCGTCGACGCGGCGTACCGCTTCCGCGGCCTCGTCATCAAAGACAAAGCCGACGAGATTCCCGAGACCTCCCGCGCCACCTCGCACATCGGCGACCTGCTCGAGGCCGACGACGGCACCTTCCAGATCCGCGACGACGCGCCGCTCGACTCCCTCCTCTCCAGCGCCGCGCTGCGCCGCTTCGGCGCACTGATGGCCGTGGACGCGGAGGGGAAGCTCTCCGGAGTCATCACGGTCGAGCAAGTCTCTCGGGCGCTTCGGGACGCGGGGTAGCGCCCTCTGGGGCCACCTCTCCAGAACCCCCGCGAAGCGGCCTGAGGGAGGGACCCCAGACGCCCCGCCCGGATCATTCATCGATAAATATCGATGAAGATTGCTACGCTCCTCGCGTGACCGAGTTGCCCGTTATCGAGTGCTGCACGCCGCTGGCCGGATCTTCACTGGACGAGGAGCGGGCCGGCGAGCTGGAGCGGGTGCTGAAGGCGCTGGCCGACCGGCACCGGCTGCGGATCGTCAACCTGCTGCTGCGGGCGGGCGGCGAGCCGGTCTGCGTCTGCGAGGTGCAGCCGCTGCTCGGGCTCTCCCAGGGCACGGTCAGCCACCACCTCAAGCAGCTGGTCGATGCCGGCGTGGTCGAGCGCGAGTCGCGCGGCACCTACAGCTACTTCAGCCTGGTGCCGGGAGCGCTTGACGCGGTGCGCGAGGTGTTCTCGGTGCCGGCGCGGGTCGCGGTCGCGTCCGATCCCGACGGCGAACCAGTCGCCTGCTGCTGAGCGATGGATGAACGCCCCGACCTGCTCCGCCGCGCCGCCGCCGAGGCCTTCGGCGCCTTCGCCCTCGTCTTCGCCGGCTGCGGGGCGATCGTCACCGACGCGGTGCACCCCGGGACGCTAGGCGCGGTCGGCGTCTCGCTCGTCTTCGGCCTGGTGATCATGGCGATGGTCTACGCGACCGGCCACCTCTCGGGCGCGCACCTCAACCCGGCGGTGACCCTGGCATTCGCCCTCACCCGTCACTTCCCGCGCCGCGAGACGTTCGCCTACGTCACCGCCCAGCTGCTCGGCGCGATCGCCGCGGCCGCATTGCTGCTCGCGGTCTGGCCGAGCGCACCAGCGAATCTGGGCACGACGCTGCCCAGCGTCGGCAGCGGCAGCGCACTCGTCTACGAGGCCACGATGACCGCCTTCCTGATGTTCACGATCATGGCCGTCGCCACCGACACGCGCGCGGTCGGCACCGGGGCGGCGATCGCGATCGGCGGCGCCGTCGGGCTCGACGCCCTCTTCGGCGGCCCGATCACCGGCGCCTCGATGAACCCGGCCCGCTCGATCGGTCCCGCCCTCCTCTCCGGCGAAACCCACGACCTCTGGATCTACATAGTCGCCCCGATCGCCGGCGCCGCCCTAGGCGCCCTCACCTACCAGCTCGTCCGCGGCACCCCAACTCCGGGCCGACGGGCCGAAAACCGCTCTATGTCAGCGGAAATCGTCCCGTCGGCGGAGGAAATGGGCTGATGGCACGGGTCCTTTTCGTCTGCCTGCACAACGCCGGGCGCTCGCAGATGAGCGCGGCGCTCTTCTCGCGCGAGGCAGCCGGTCGCCACCAGGCGCGCTCGGCTGGGACGACGCCGGGCGAGCGGGTGCACTCCGAGGTGGTCGAGGTCATGGACGAGCTCGGCATCGACCTCTCGAAGCGCGTTCCGCACAAGCTCACCGCCGAGGACGCCGAGTGGGCCGACCTGGTGGTGACGATGGGCTGCGGCGACGAGTGTCCCCACGTGCCCGGCACCCGCTACCTCGACTGGGAGCTCGAGGACCCCAAGGGACGCCCGCTGGACGAGGTCCGCGCCACCCGCGACGAGATCGAGCGCCGGGTCGCCGAGCTGATCGCCGAGCTCGACGACTGAGGTCAGCGGGCGACCGCGCCCCAGCAGAGCGCGGGCATCGAGTAGGAGCCGTCCTCGGCGCGGAAGGGTGCGACGGCCGCTTCGATCGCGTCGCGCGCCGCCTGGCGCTCGTCGTCCGGGAGCGAGTTGAGCACGCGGGCGATCGGCCCGGCAATCTCGATTAGAACCGCCCAAACCTCGTCGAAGTCGTCATAGAGAAACTCGAAGGCGATCTCCTCGATCTCGGGCTCGACGAAGCCGGCCCCGGCTACCAGCGAACGAATCAGCTCCGGATCGGCCATCGCGAAGATCCCCGGCGCCCCCGGCTCGGGCGGCGGCACGTGACCGAGCTGGACCAGCGTCATCGCCGGCAGCGCCGCCCACGGGTTGCGATCGGGAGCCGCCCACACGGCGAGGGCCAGGGGCCCGCCGTCGCGCAGCACGCGCCTGGTCTCGCGCAGCGCCGCGGCCGGATCGGCCATAAGCATGTAGCCCCAGCGGCAGACGACCCCGTCGACGCTGTCGTCGTCGAGGTCCATGCGCTCGGCGTTGAGCACCTTGAACTCGACGTTGCCGAGGCCGCGCGAGGCCGCGATGCGCCGCGCCGCCTCGACCATCTCGGGGGCGAAGTCGGTCGAGAGCACCGTGCCCTCCGGACCAACCTGCTCGGCGACCCTGAAGCCGAGGTCGCCCGGGCCGGCGGCGACGTCGAGGATCGTCTGTCCCGCCTGGGGAGCGGCCCGAGCGACGATCCACTCGTTGACTGCGCTCGTCGAGTCGGTCATCCACTCGTTGTGCTCCTCCCAGCCGCGGGCCATCTCGCCCCAGGTCTGCAGGCTCTGCTCGCGGTAGGCATCGAGGTCGGGGCTCATTGCATCCTCCAGTCGGCTGGGTAACTCCGGGGCAGCCCAGTCTAAGCGGGCACCACCCATCGCTGACTTCGCACTTCGTTCCGTTATGCGGAACGAAAGACGAAGTCAGCGAATCTGCCAGAGTCCGCGGCCGATGAAGATCTGCCGATTCGAGACCGAGGCCGGCGTTCCAGCCTTGGGGCTCGTCGACGGCGACGAGGTCGTCGACCTCTCCGGGATCGACGCTCCGCAGGAACCGGCGCTGGCGCTCGACGTCCTCGGGCGGAGCGGGCTGGAGGGGCTCGCCGCGGACGCGCCGCGGCTACCGGCTGCCGGCGCGCGGCTGCTGGCGCCGGCCGTGCCACGCAAGTACCTGGCGACCGCGCTCAACTACGCCGACCACATCGCCGAGATGGGAATGGAGGCGCCGGAGGTGCCGGTCTTCTTCAACAAGCAGGTGACCTGCGTGGTCGGGCCCGGCGCCGACGTGCACATGCCGAGGGTCTCGACCTTCCTCGACTACGAGGCGGAGCTGGCGGTCGTGATCGGCAAGCGCTGCCGCCACGTCCCGGTCGAGCGCGCGCACGAGGCGATCGCCGGCTACACCTGCGCCAACGACCTCAGCGTGCGCGACTGGCAGGGACGGGCGCGGACGATGACGCTGGGCAAGTCCTTCGACACGCACGGCCCGCTCGGGCCCTGGCTGGTGACGCCCGAGGAGGTGGGCGATCCGCAGGACCTGCGCATCCGCTGCTGGGTCGACGACGACCTGCGCCAGGACGCGAGCACCGCCGAGATGGTCTTCGACTGCTTCCAGCAGGTCTCCCACCTCTCCGAAGCCTTCACGCTGGAGCCCGGCGACGTGATTGCGACCGGCACACCCGCCGGCGTCGGGCTCGGCCGCAAGCCGGTGCGCGAGAACATCCTCCACATCGGCCAGACCGTGCGGGTCGAGATCGAGCGGATCGGCGAGCTGGTCAACACCGTCGTCGAGGAGCCCGAGGGCTATCTGGCCCCAACGGCGCCGTGACCGAGATCGTCGTCACCTCGTGCCTCGATGCGGACCCGGACGAGGTCTGGGCGCGGGTAACCACTCCGGCGGGCATCAACGACGAGTTGCGGCCCTGGCTGCGGATGACGATCCCGGCGGGAGTGGAGAGCCTCGACCTCGAGAGCGTCGTCCTCGGCGAGCGGATCGGGCGTAGCTGGATCCTCCTCTTCGGCCTCCTCCCCTTCGACTACGACGACTTGGTGCTGGTGCGGCTGGAGCCGGGCCGCGGCTTCCTCGAGCGCTCGACGATGCTGAGCCAGCGCCTCTGGGAACACGAGCGCACGGTCGAGCCGGACGGCGAGGGCGGCTGCACGGTCACGGACCGGGTGCACTGGGAACCGCGACTCGGGCTGCCGGGCCGGCCCCTGCGTTCCGTCATCGCCTGGTTCTTCCGCCATCGCCACGCGCGACTGCGGCGACGGTTCGGGGGCGCGCCGGCGTAGGCCTTCGGGGGGGCCTCAGTCCAACCCGTGCGGGTGCAGGTGCTCCTCGGCCATCCTCTTGAGGCCGACGCGGTCGATCTTGCCGGTCGGGTTGAGCGGCATCTCGTCGAGGACGACGACCTCCTCGGGCGCCTTGTAGCCCACCTGCTCGCGGCAGTGGACGATCAGGTCGGCGCTGGAGGGACACTCGGCCTCCGGACGCATGGTGACGTAGGCGCGCACGTTCTCGCCGTGGACCGCGTCATGGACGCCGACGACGCCGGCCAAGTCGACGGCGGGGTGGTCGACCAGCGCCCCCTCGACCTCGAGCGGGCTGATGTTGGAGCCGTCGTGGACGATCACCTGCTTCTTGCGGCCGAAGAACCAGAGGTAGCCGTCCTCGTCGGCGCGGGCGAGGTCGCCGGAATCGAGCCAGCCCTCGCGGAGGATCTCAGCGGTCGCCTCGGGCGCCTCCCAGTAGCCGACCATGCGACTGCGGGTCCTGATCCAGACGCGGCCGACGGTTTCGGGCTCTTCGACCTGGGCGCCATCCTCATCGCGCAACGAGATCGCGAAGCCGCCGACCGGGGGGCCGATCGAGCCCTGCTTGATCGGGCCGGCGGGCGGGTTGAGCGTGGCGATGCCGACCTCGGTCATCCCGTAGCCCTCGTCGATCGGAAAGCCGGCGAGGGCGGCGAACTCACTCAGCAGCTCGGTCGAGACGCTGTCGGCGCCGGCGCGGCAGACGCGCAGCGAGGCGAAGTCGTCGTGGCTGACGTCGTGGTCGCGGATCAGCGCCGCCAGCGCCGCGGGGATCATCGCCAGCACGGTCGGCTGGTGCTCGCGCAGCAACGGCAGCATCTCGTGCGCGTCGAAGGTGCGGGCGACGATCACGCGGGCGCCGACCGAGAGGGCGCTGAGCGCCCAGAGGAAGGAGCCGATGTGGGACATCGAGGAGCCGGGCAGGAAGGCATCCTCCTCGGTGAGCTCGAAGGCGGCGATCGCACTGGCCATCATCCAGCGCAGCGTCTCGTGCGAGTGGGTGACCCCCTTGGCGGGACCGGTGCTGCCGGAGGTGAAGAAGATCGCGGCGGGATCGGCAAGCTCAGAGGCGGGCAGGGTCTCCTCGCCGGGGGCGGTCTCAACCAGGTCCTCGAAGCGATGGCCAGCCTCGAACCCGGCCTCGTCGTAGGAGATCGTGCCCAGGGGCAGCTTGGCGACCAGCTCGCTGGCAGCGAGGTCCTCACCGCGCTCGCCGTGGGCGAGCAGTGCCTTGGCTCCGCTGACCGTGAGCGCGTGGTCGATCTCACGGTGCGTGTAGCGGTAGTTGAGCGGCGTGACCACGAGGCCGGCCTTGAAGCAGGCGAGGTAGTGGACGACCAGCGCGATCCGGTTCGGCATCAACGATGCGACCCGGTCGCCGCGCTCGAGGCCGAGGTCGAGGTAGGCGCGGGCGAGCCCTGAGCTGCGCTCCTCCAGCTCGCGCCAGGAGACCGAGCGCTCGGCGGAGACCATCGCCGTCTCCTCGGGTCGGGCCTCGCGCCCGACCCGCAGCAGGTCGTGAAGGGGCGCGGCAAGATCGTCGAGCTTGCGGCCTTCGATCAGCATCGTGAGCGATGGTATGGGCCTCGGCGGCGGTGCAAGTCGGTCGCTCTTGCCGCAAAACGTTGACTGCAGCCCCTCAACTGCTCTAGGTTCCTTGTTCGATGAGCGAACCCCTCCGGATCCTCAGCGTCGACGGGGGCGGCGTCCGCGGGCTGATCCCGGCCGAAGTGCTTGCCGAGCTGGAGAAACGACTTGCGGTGCGCGTGAAAGCACCCGCGCGGCTGTCCGACTACTTCCACCTCTTCGCCGGAACGTCCACCGGGGGCCTGATCTCCCTCGCGCTGACCGCTCCGGGAGGACCCCCCGCAACCAAACTCCCCGACCTCTACACCGTGGACGGGCCGAAAATCTTCAAACGCAGCCACTTCGGGACCATCTTCAACCCGATCGGCATCTTCGGGCCCATCTACGGGGCCGGGGGCCTGCAATCGTCGCTGGAAGAACGGCTCGGGCCCAGCCGGCTTTCGCAGGCGACGCGAGACCTCCTGGTGACCGCGTACGACATGACCAAACGCGAGCCCTTCTTCTTCACGCGCTGGCAGGCGCTCAAAGATCCCTCTCGTGACTACCCGATCGTCGACGCGGGCCTGGCGACCTCGGCGGCGCCGACGTACTTCCCCTCACACGGGGTCAAAGTGGGAGGGGAAGCGGAACCCCGAGCCCTCGTCGACGGTGGCGTCTTCGCCGACGATCCCTCCATCGCGGCGATCGCCGAAGCGCTCGGGCGGGCAAAAGACCCGCCGGCGGAACTCACGCCCCAGGACCTCTTCATGGTCTCCCTCGGCACCGGCCGCTACGTCCCGGGCTACAGGCAGAGCGACATCAGCGGCTGGGGCAAGATCCGCTGGGCCGTGCTCGGCGAAGAACCGCCGCTGATCAGCGCGATGCTCAACGGCTCGGCTGACGGCGCCGACTACTGGACGCACATGCTCCTCAACCACGCTCCAGGCGACGAACCCCCTGGCTCGGCGGCCATCGGCCACGGCCCACGCTACTTTCGCCTCCAGGTCGACCTCCCCTCGGAAGTGACCATGGACAATGCAAGCAGTCAGGTCCTCGATGTCACCCTCCCTGCGGCTGCCAAACAGCTGATCACAACCCACGACGCCGACCTCAACGCGATCGTCGACAAGCTCGCCGAAGCGGGACCGATCCCGCCGCTTCCCTAGTCATCCCAGGAGTCGAAGAATGGCGAGGGTGGGAATCGAACCCACGGTCAAGTGCGTTGGCGATCATGCGGCAGCCGATCCGCCAGCAAGTCGAAATACCGCTGACGCCGCCACGCCTCCCGGTCGCCGATCACATACAGCCGCCTCCGCGCCCGGCTGACCGCGACGTTCAGCAGATTCGGTTTGCTCGCCGCCCAGGCCCGGGCTCCCTCGCGGGCGGGTTCTGAGCCGAGCACGAGGATCACGATGTCGGCCTCCTTGCCCTGGGCGGTGTGGATCGTTCCCGCGCGCAACCCGCGGTGTCGCCAGCGGCGCTGCTCGAGCTGGCGGGCGACGTCGCGGAAGGGGCCGATCGCCATCACCTGCGTGAGGTCGAAGTCGATCTCGTCGAGATGGGCGAGGATCTGGTCGACCTCCTCGCCCTCGGCGGGGATCCAGTTTCCTTGCGAGGCGTCTGAGCTGACATCGATCCACTTGCTCTGTGGAAGGGTCGGGTGGCGGGTGGCGAAGTCCCGGCCGAGCGCCGGGTCGGTGGCCTCGATCATCAGCCCGTCGTAGGCGATCTGGTTGGAGAGGCCGAACATCGGCTCGTCGCAGCGGCGATGGACGGTCAGGGGCGCACCGACCCAGAGCGGGCGCTCTGCCCCCGACAGCGTCGTGCCGAAGCGGTTGAGGCGATCGGCGACGCCCTGTACCGAGGTACGGCCGGTCAGCCACTCTTCCTCGACGCCGTAGTGCTCTCGGATCGCCTGCTCGGCCCTGAATGGGACCGTCGTGATCGGCTCCAGCTGCTGGGGGTCGCCGACGATCACCGCCCGCTGGCAGCGCCACAGCGCTCCGACCGCGCTCTGCGGCGTGGCCTGGCCGGCCTCGTCGACCGCCAACCAGCCGAGCGCCTCGCGGCCGAGTCGTCCGAACAGGCGCCCGACGGAGGCGAAGGTCGTCGAGGCCACAGGGACGAGCAGGAAGAGCGCCTGCCAGGCGGCTCGCGCCCCATCCGCGGAGAGGTCCGCCGGAGCCCTGCCGGAGAGGATGTCCATCGCGCCGTCGAGGGTTTGGCGCATCGGCTTTGCGGCGTGGACAAGGAATGCCCTGTGGAGGTCAAGCGCCGCCAGGAACAGCTCGGTGCGGGATTCGTTCCACTCTGTGTCGGTCCACGGCGCCTGCCGCTCACGCGCCGTGCGGTCTGCCAGCCAATCGTCGTCGGGCAGCAGTGCCCCGGCCCGCTCCCGGTAGCGCGTGAGGACCTGGCGGGCCTCGTCAAGCTCCTTCTCGCCAGCGACGAGCGCGGCGGCTGCTTCGACCTGTGCCCGCGCCTCACCCTCCAGCATCCGCAGCTCCTCGCCGATCTCGTCCAGAGTCGTGTCGAGCGCGGCGATCGCGGCGGAGAGCTCCTCGTCGCGCTCGCGCCAGGCGGCCCGTGCCCGGAACCTGATCACCGAGGGGCGCCGGCGCAGCTCTTCCTCGCGAGCCTCGATTCGGCGGCGCCGCTCGTCCTCGCGCGTGCGCTGCAGGGATACAAGCTCGTCGTGCCGGGGTCGCGAGGCCTCGATCCTCTTGCCCGCTTCCCGCTCCGCGGCGCGGGCCCCCTCGAGCTCCGACACCAGCGTGGCAACCCGGTCGAGTGCCGTGGGGACCTGGAGGCGGTCCTCCCGGATCGCCCTCACCCGATCGCGCACTCGCTTGAACATCCCCACGGCCTCAGCCCAAGACGGTCCCTCAGGGTTGTCCTCCCAGTTGGCGAGGAGGTCGCGCAGACCCGGGGGCGGCGGCGGACGTTCGTCGCCCTCCTTGCGTCGTTCGGTCCACCAGACCGCGTTGACGAAGTCCTTGCGGTTCTTGCTGTTGCCGAGCCGCGCGGCGACCAGCGCCCAGGCGCCTCCCGAGGACCGGCCAGCACTCATCGCCCGCTCGGCCAGGGCCGGGAAGTAGTCGATGCCCTCCGCCCGCTCGCGCCAGTGGCCGTCGACAGCCTCGCTCGACGGGATCTCGAGCGTGACGTTCTCGACCGCCCCGTTGTTGCTGGACGCCAGGACCAGCTCGAACCCGGTCAGCTCGGGCCGCAGCCGATGGATCACGCGCCGATAGGGAGTCGTCTCCCAACGATCGGGGTCGTCGAGGAACGCATCTGCAGGGTCGACCAGCGCCGCCAGCCGCTCCGCCCGTTCGGTGACCAACGCAGCGACCAGGTCGCGCAGCATCGTCGTCTTGCCGGTACCGGGCGGTCCGTTGACAGCGAACAGATTGCCGCCGGCGCGGGGCATCGCGATCGCCTCATCGACGGCGAGCTGCTGGCCCAAAGCCAACGACCGCTCCGGGCCCGCCGGCCAGCGTCCGAGGGGCAGCCGCTCGGGTTCGGTGGCGCGGCGGACCTCGTCGAGGCGGGTCCGCACATCGATGCGACCGTCGAGGTCGAGCTTGGCGGTGGGACGCAGGTAATCGCGAAGTGCGGCACCCACGTCACCCGCGCCCGCAGCGGCGGCGACGTGGGCCAGGTCGTCGGCGATGAAGCTGTTGAGGAAGTCGTGCTCGACCGTGCCGGCGCTCCGCCGCGCAACGATTTCGCTACTGACCCGGACCCCGGAGATGGGCAGCACGTGCTCCACGCCCAAAGCCGCGATCGCGCCCTCCCGGCATTCGGTGAGGATGCCCCAGTCGAGGACGACCGGCTCGCGTTGCTCTTCGGTCCTGCCGAGAAGCGTTTCCTCCAAGCCTGAGGCAAAGCCGCGTTCGATGTCGGCGAAGCCGTCGAGCCAGGCGGCGGCCGACGGTCCCGGATCGAGCGCTCGCGCCGTCGCCCAGGCGCAGGCCGATAGCACCGCGGATCCCTCGAGCAGGATGCCTTTCTCCGTTACCGCGAAACCCAGCAGGGCGCTCTGGCCCGAGGGACGCTCCTCGTAGCTGTCGGGTGCGGGAGGAAAGACGTCCTTCAGCGCTGAGAAGACCGCTTCCCGCGGGTAGAGGCCGACGTAGACGGTGTGCCTCCACGCCTGACCCTTGGTCAGCCGCGTGGCTTGAACCGGGTGCTCGGGATGCCAGGGCAGCGGCTCGCCGGGAGCGATGTCGAACACCCGCTGCGCCGGGCGGGCCTGTGGGATCGCCGGCGGGCTGAACATCTCCACCGCCCGCCAGAACTCGATGATCTCCCGCATGAAGCGCTCGACGATACTTGCGCGCTCAGCGCAGGTGCGGATGAAGCGCGCCCGTGCTATTGAGGCCACACCGCGCGCAACTCATCGATCCCCCTATCTGCTGCGGAAATCCGCCTCCGTGCATCAACCTACAACTGACTTGCCGCGGTCCGCGCCGCATGCCGCTTCTGGTTCGACGGCGGACCGCAGCAGGTGGCGGGCAGTCACCACCACGCGGTCGGCACCCAGCCCGGCCTGCCCGATGGCCACTGGCCCTCGCAATGGGAGTACTCCGAGTGGGTGGCGGCTACGACAGCGCGGTCGATGCCGCGAGCCGGCACTTCGACGGGCCACGGTAGGGGCTCGAGCCCGCTTCCAGTCAGAGTTCCCGTCGAGCCTGCTTCAGGCTGTTGACGTCGATCCGGTCCTGGTCTCGATTGGCGGCGCGCTTCATCGCCAGCAGATCCTCATACCCACAGAACCGGCGAGGCTTACCGTAGAAGTCTCGGGAGACCGCGTGGCCGGCGATATCGGCGTAGCCGCCAAGCTCCTCATCGGTCCCCTCGAAGCTGAAGGTCTGCATCACGTCGAGGCGGCCATGCTTGGTCATCAGGGTCCAGTTGCCACCCTGCTGCAGGCCCTCGTAGGCGGGGCGCAGATCGAACTCGCCTTTGAACTCGTCGAGGTCGATCGGGGTTGCCTCGAGCTCCTCGAGGGCAGCCGCAAGTCGACGGAGATTCGCCTGCTTGGGATTAGGGCAGATATCGACGTCCTTGGTCGCTCGGGGGTGGCCATGTGCCGCAACCGCAAACCCGCCGATGATCACGTATTCGACCTCGTGGGCATCGATGAGCGCCAGCAGCTCATCGACCTCGAGCGGGCGACGAGGAGTCGGCGCCGAGCGTCGATCGCTTCCGCCGGATCCCCGCGCCATTAAGTCTCCGCTCCCATCGCCAGCTCGGTGGCGACCCGGCTGAGCTCGGCCGCCTGCCCCAGGCGCTCGCCCGGCGTGAGCTGCTCGTAGTCGGCGCGCAGCTCAGAGATCGCCACGTTCCCGGCGCCGGGAGCCGCCTCGTTCAACGGCGTCGTCGAGACGACCATCGTCTCGCCCATCGCCTCCATGATCCTGTTCAGGGTCTCGATCGAAGGAGAGACGAGATCGCGCTCTATTCGCGAGATCGCCGCCTGGCTGGTGCCAAGGCGCCGAGCGAGCTCTGCCTGGTCGAGCTTGTGGCGACGGCGCGCTGCGCGGACCAAGAGCCCGCAGCGAGGCGATTTTCTAGCGTCCTCCATATTTTGAGCATACATCAAATCAGATATATGATGCGCCCCAAACAGGGGCGGTGGCGCTTTGAGCGCTCAGGCGGTCAACCCGATACGTCGAGCAACGAACGAAGTGCCGACGCGAATCCGGGGACGTTGGCTCGCTCGAGGCAAGCAGCAGCTCCTCGAGCGGTCGACCACCACTCCAGACATCGGCCTGCGCTTCAACGATCCGAGCCATGGCCTGAGGCTGCTCCTCACATTGCGCAATGAGGAAGCGGTCGATGTCAGGAACTTCGACGCCGTGTTCCCTTAGCGGCTCTTTTAGATAGCCACGGTCGAATGTGAAGAGCAAGTCCGCGGAGCCGACGATCGCCAAAGAGCAAACGTGAACATCGCCGGGATCGCGCGTCATCGAGGCGAGGTCGAGACCCCCCGGAACACCTGCGAGATCCACGCCGCCATTGGAAAACTCGCGACGCATATGGCCGACCCAAGCCTGGGCGGCGTCGGCGCTGAGGCCCTTTCGCTTCATCAGCGAGGACTTAGCCTCGTCCAGCAGCTCCTCGCTCCAAACCAGATCGAAGAGCCTCGCGCCAGCGGCAAGTCGGCCCATCAGCTCATGCAGAACCGCGAGAAGATGACGTCCGCGTCGAGGACGGCGCGCGGAGCGCTCACTCAGCCGGAGCGCCAAGCTCGTCGAGTGAGCGGGAGTGCTGGTCAGCGCGCTCTTCTGCCGCCGCGCGCCGCTCTTCGAAGGCCAAGACAGCCCTCAGCGGGATCTTCCAATGAGTGGAGTTGGGCAGCTGCTGTGCCTCCAGCTCGCCGGCCTCGATCAAACGACGCACATGCTGACGAGAGAAGCCAAGCCGATCCGCTGCCTGCTGGGGAGAAAGCGTCGAATCCTCGTCGGCAACCGTCACCGTGATCGTCTTGTCGGAGTCGAGCAGCCCCTCGATCGCATCCTTGATCGTCGAGAGCTGCTTCTCGGCATCCCCCTCAGCGGGATCGATGTGGATCGTCTTCATCATCCGTGGCCCTCGATAGGCCAGGTTAGCATGAACTGTCCTAACTGCACATGAAATTTGAGCCGTGTCGGCCTCTCTCGGGCAGCCCTCAACCTTGGAACTCCTCAGCTCTGGCTTGAGCCGCCAACCGCTCAGCCCGCACCTCTGCGGGCTCGGGAGGACAGGCGTCGACATATCTTTCAACCACTTCGATAACGCCCTCGAAGGCTTCTATCTCCTCAACAGAAAGACCTGATTCGGTGACGATCTTGATGTCGATCGCACCGCCGCGAACGTCGTAAATCTGCCTTAGTTGGTTCGTTGGTTTGGTGGCCATTAGGGTTGATCGATGCCGGCGAAGCCTTGGCGAGCGGAAGCCCAAGGCCCGCGTAGCGAAGACCCGCGCGGGTGGCGCGAAGCACGCTCGGCTCATCGCGCAGCGGATGCAGGCGCTCGATCAGCCCGACCTGCGCGCAGGCCGCGACCCGCCGATAAGCGGCTGTGCGGCCCACGGCCATCTCCTCCATGACGTGGTGCATCGCGACGATGCCGTGACGCCCGACGAAGCGCACCAGCTCCCGGTCCCGGGAGCGCCCCGCCTGAGCCTGATAGCTCGTCCAATTTCCCATCGGTAGCTTCATTTGTTCGCGAGAGGACGATGTTTTCTCTCTCACCCCCTACACGTCTCAGCAGCCTCCAACGCCCCACTGAACGTCCACGCTGCGGTCCACCCCGTGCTCTAGAGTCGCGGCGCTATCGGAGACTCCAGGCGTACCCGAAAAGAAGCCGCGCTCGATGCCGAGAGCATGTCCTCGGTGCTCGAGGGACAGGTCCGGCCACCCTTCGATCCCGAGGCGAAGTTCACCGCCCGCAGAGGTCCGCGCTTTGAGCTGGTCCGCGAGGAAATCGACCTCGCCAACAAGATCGCCGAAGCCGTGACCGAGCGCACGTCCCTTGAGGCCCCAGAGGAAGAGCGCCAAGCTGCGCTGGAGGAGCTGCTTGACGAGGACCCTGAGATCGCGGCCATCTGGCAGCGTCTGGAAGAGCTGATCGCCGGAAACGACGAAAGCATCATCCTCGCGATGGAGAAGCTGGATCGCGAGAAGAGAGAAGACGGAGACGAGGAAGACTAGAAGCGCCTCCGCGCCCGGTACCCAGACTGTC
This sequence comes from Solirubrobacterales bacterium, assembly GCA_036379955.1. GTDB lineage: Bacteria > Actinomycetota > Thermoleophilia > Solirubrobacterales > 70-9 > VRUE01. The sequence goes on along the minus strand of DASVFR010000007.1, from coordinate 44,984 downwards.
GCGCCGTGTCACCCAGTTCCCACCCCGCCCGGGGTCCTCCGATCTCCGCACATACCTGGCCGCTACCAGCTGCACATCTGCTCCAGCAAGCCGAGGGGCACTGGGGCGGGGTCCGTCAAGGCTTCAACCCCGCCCCTGCATCGGCAGGACTTGGCTTTTGCATTCGCGTAACGCTGAAGCAACCTCAATAGGCCGGCTCGAGTCCAGTAAGCATCGGAAAGTGACGCACGTTCGTGGTGAGTAGGTCAGCCTCAAGCAGAAGTGCAGTGGCGGCGATGAGGTAGTCGGCATCGTCTATGCCGCTGTGGGCGCGGCGGTGGCGTTGGGCGAGCGCGCCAGCAGCACGCGACACCTCCTCCCCGACAGGTACCCACGACAGTGCTGAGAAGAATTGCTCGAGCATCTCCACCTCGTCTTTGCGGACACCGGCCAAGAGCTCGAAGCGGACGACCTCGCTTGCGAGAAGAACATCCTCGGCTTCGATCAGGCCACTGAGCAGGTCGACCGCCGACGGCAAGCCGCGGAGATGGTCGATCGCGACGCTCGTGTCGAGCAGCTTCACTTGACGCCGAGACGAATCAAGCGCTCGTTGAGGTCGCCGCCGCGCATGGCGTCAACGTACTCGGCCCCGGTGCTCAGGCGTCCCCGCCACGAGCCGGCACTCGCCCTGAGCCCGCTGAGCCTCTCATCCTTGCCTTGTCGACCGAAGGTGGCACGCACCGCGCGGCGGACCAGCTCGGAGCGCGATGCTCCCGTCTCTTGCGAGGCACGCTCTAGGAGCTCCAGCTCGTCTTCGCCAAGGTAGACTTGAGTTCGACTCATAGCATCACTATACACCTAGTGGTGTCGCTTTATCGAATTCAAGACACCACGATTCCGGCTCGTTGTGCTCCCTTATTCGACTGGTCCGGTCGAAGCCGAGCCGGCGGATATTTAGCTCCCTAGAGCGAAATTTTAACGCTGCCCCGGCTCCCTCTCATCAGTCGAAAAGTCATTTGAAGGCCCTTGAGCCGCTTGATTGGGCTATGAACGGGCTATTCGTAGCCCAAACGATGTGTTCGCCCAAGGCGTTTGGCCATCAAAAACTGGCTGATTTGCAGGGATAAAGCGATGGCGAGGGTGGGAATCGAACCCACGACACCACGATTTTCAGGCGAGTCTCTGGACGGCAAACGCCAGCCGGATATACGTCGTGAAAATCGCATTGCCATGCGGAATTTCGGGCTACCTCCAGGAGGGATTGTAGACGGTCTTGAGGCCGGGGTTACGGCTGTTTCCGGGCGGATTCCCGTGGGTTTGGGCCACGCGGGTCATCTCGTGTCCCATTCAGCCGGGAGGAGACGATCCTGGGCATAAATCGTGCAATGTCCGAAGACCATCCAGGCTCCAATCTCAAGGCACTGACCCTCCATCCCCCATGCCAAGGAGATATCCGAGGTACTACTGGCCGATAAGAGACTCTACGAAACGATCCAGAGCCCGCTCGCAGTCCCTCGCGTGCATCTTGGACACAAGAAGATGAAGAAGGTTCAGACCGTGTCGACATCATCTTCGCCGCGTCGATCGCGAGATCGATCGCACTGGTCGGCCCCGTCGGTGTGGCGATCGGCGTCCGAGCACGGCGAGCGGCTTTGATGCTCGATATACGGGATTACCCCAGTCCACAGCGATAGAGGCCAGAAGAACGTGGCTGCAAGAGCGGCATTGCTTCCTGGTTCTAGCGCCTCTCCGCGAGGGCCGGCTGGCCGGTTTTGGGCAAAAAAAGGGACAGGTCGATCTCACACAATCGCCGAACCGGCAGGGAGCGTGACTCCGCCCCCTGCCGGCCACCGCGATTACGCCCGAGCTGCGCGCAGTGCGCTCCACTACACGTCGGAGTCGACCACCTCCCGGCCGGTTCGGGGCAGGAGTTGGGATACGAATTCAAGGAAGTCTGGACCTTGGGTTTCGCCAGGTTCGTTGATGCGTGCGGCAATTTGATCCAAGGCATCCTCGGCCGTGACCACGGGAGACCCCTCCGGGGTCTGCGCAGGACGACAGCCCTCATGTCGCGCTTCGCGCTCGTTCGCCTCCAGCCAGCTCAGGTGCTCTTCGAGCCAGTCGGCCGCGGGACCACCGTAAAGGTCCCACATCTCATCGACGTGCACCCGCGCCAGCAGCTCCGGCGTCGCTTGGAATGTGCCACGGTCGACGAGAACCCCCGCGAGCACGCCGACGAAGCACGCGTCTATCGCGGCGTGCTCACGCAGGCAGTTCTGGCAGCGCGCGTCCGGCCAGGACTCGACCCGCCCGACATCTGACCAGGGGACCCGGCCCTTGCCAACGCGTGCCGCGCACAGACCCATCGAGCGAAGTGGGCCGACTGCCAGAGGTTGATCGTCGCCGTAGCTCCGGTAGAGGGCTACGGCGCGGCGGCGGCCCTTGCTTGCCGTCCAGAGCTCGCGCACCAGCGCGGCCCTTCGTCTCATCTCTCTCATCGACGCTCCTTCGATCTGGAAGTTGAGGGCGGGCACTCGCCTCCGCCGCTGGCGAAAACGAGCCCCTTCGGGCCTTCGATGTCGCTGACCTCCTCGCCGCAGGCAAGGCAGAAGATGTCGGTCAGCTCGCATCCCTCGGCCAACACGGGACTGCTGTCGCGGGCGAGTCCAACCACGTCATAGCGGTACTCAAGACGTATTTGATTCTCGGCGCCGCAGCACGGGCACCGGGCAGGGGCCGCGACTTGGCGGGCGACGTCGCGGGCTTCAATCCCACGCACTGCGGCGATCGCTCCGCTTGCGAGCTCGATCGTGTTCTCGACGATCTCCAAGGTGAGCGTGGGCAGATTCGGGCTTCCCCACAGCTCCCGAGTTGCCAGCTTGCGGAGCTCCTCCGAAGCGGCGACGACATGCGCCTGTGGATTGGCGGTTGAAAGGACCGTGATCAGTGCCACATCGTTGTCTTCGGCCGAGCTCGGGTAGATGACGATCTCAAGGCCCGTAGGACACTCGAGAACGTCCGCCTCGCGCAGTCGATCAAGTACGCGGTGCAAGTCGTCCGCGCCCGAGAATTCGTCGAGACAGGCGAAGCTCGTCTCCAATCTGGGTCGCAGCGCTCCGGGCTCCTCTTTGAGGCGAAACCGCTCGCCCATCAGAAGCCGTGCTCCCAGACCGGCCAATTGCCGGCCTCGGCGATCTCGGTCGCGCGCCTGGCCTCGTCGAGGGACACGGGATGAAGGGTGCTCTCCTGGCGCACCCCTGCCTCTTGGTCAAGGACTCCGCCCTCGTCGATCACGACGACGCGATCGACAGTCCCGCGCCGAAGGTCGACGATCACCTCGACCGGTACACGGTAGGCGACCTGAATGCGGTAGTCAACGTCGGTCCGCTCGCACTCGGCGAGCGCTTTCTCACTCATCGCTTCTTAACTCCTTTCTGCTGGACGCCGGCTACGGCCCGGCCTTTCGCTCGGGCGCCGAAACGCGGGGTCCGCCGGCTGTGCGGGTTGCTGCGTGCGAGCTCGGCTCGCACCAGATCGAGCAGACGTCGGCGCCGCATCGGGTCCTCGCGCCGCGCGGTGACACGAGCCGAACGCTCTGGCGATCGCCGCTGCGGCGCCCTCATCGCACCTCGCCTCCAGCCCCGTGCAATCCCATCGCCGTGAACAGGACTGCGGCCCTTGCCCTCGATCGCTGAGCCTCGACCGCTTCGCGCTGTTCGCGGAGCGCCCGCACCTCCCAGTGCTCGGCGAGCGTGTCCGCGCAACCGATCACGACTTGGCACCCGAGGCCCCAGATGTGGACGTTCACGGCCAGAGCGGCAACCGCGACCGGCGAGATGTCGCATCCGTACCAGCGGAACTCGCGAGGGTCCTTTCCCTCGGCGCGCAGCGTCTGGGCGGCAGCCCGCAGCAGGCCACCGGTGCCAGCCGTCGGATCGCAGATCGACGATCCGGCTCGGGCCCTGGAGAACGAGATGCGCGCCATCACCTCGGCGAGCTCCGGTGGTGTGTAGAACTCGCCGCGCGCCGCCTTGGCGCTGGGGCTTCGCATCGTCGTGTAGACGACGCCGAGGAGGTCGACCTGGCGGGAGACCTCGAGGTCGAGCGTCAGCTCGAGCAGGCCGGATTTGACCGCGGTGCGGGCGACCGCGCCGGCGCCGGCGAGGAGGTGGCGATCGAGCGGCTCTGCGTTCAGCCACTCGCCGAAGGGCCCGCAGCGCATCGCGAGCTCGGGTCGGGTGATCGTGAACAGGCACCAGACCTCGTTGAGGAGCTGGGCGATCTCCTCGTCGCCCAGCTCGAGGATCTGCTCGCGGGGGTCAGGGCCCTGCGGGTCCGCCTGGCCGAGCAGGGCAAGCGCGGCGATGACGCCGACGCATACCCCCTCGTCGGCGCCGGCGCCGGCGCCGTGCCAGGCGCGATCGGCGGCCTCGGCGACGCGCTGGGCCGCGATGAAGGGCTCGCTCATCTGCGGCGAGGTAGTGCGCCGCGGGGCGGGCCCGCGGGCAGTTGGTCGTATCGCATGAAGCTCTCCTCTCGTAGGGGTGTGGGAGGACGCGGCGCCTGGGCCGAGCCCTCGCGGATCGGGGCCGGGGGCCGCTCAGTCGCGCGAACCAGCGGCGCGCCGGTAGTGGGCCACCACCTGGGTGGCGCTCAGAAAGCGCGTCGGGATCGGGCGCCCGGTCAGGGAGCTGACCGTCAGCGCCCGCCGGCGCAGGACCTCGTTCATCGCCACCGGCTCGGCGACCAGGCCGTAGAAGCGATCGCCCCGCACGTCGGCCAGGACGATGTCGCGGGCCTTTATCGGTGCCAGCTTCATCGCCTCGCCCCTTCTCCGCGGCCCCCGGGATGCCGCGCCTGCCACACGGCGCGGACCTCGGCCTCGGGCTGCGGCCGCCGTTTACCGGCGTTACGCCTCACCGCGCACTCCTCGCCGTCGGCGCAGCGCCAGTGCCAGTAGCGGCGGGCGCCGCGAAATCCCCCGCCGTGGGATTTGTCGGGGGTCTGGTGCCCGCAGACGATGCAGGCCCCTTCGGCTGAGGCCTCAGTCATCTCGCCCGCCCACCGCCGGCACCGCCTCCTCGCGAGCCGGCCCTTCCTCGGCGTCCCCGGGCATCAGCTCGAGCGCTTCGCCGGAGAGGTCCTCGCTGCGGGCAAGCCGGTCGCGCGCCGGCTCGGCGCTTGCCTCGGGCGCCGTGAACAGCGGCGCCAGCTCGGCAGCGCGTTCTTCGCCGAGGCAGGCCTCGGCCTCCCGCCAGAGCGCCGCCGGCGCCAGGCCCTGCAGCTGCTCCTCGCGACCGAGGGTGTAGGGGAGTTCGAGGTTCGGCTTCGCGGCAGCGCCGAGCACGCTCTGGTCAGCGAAGATCGCCGAGACACAGGCGGCGAAGATCCGCCCGATCAGGGCGGAACCGGTGCTCGCCTTGCGCCACTCGGCCTCCAGCAGGCCGGTGATCTCGTCAACCGAGGGGTATTCCTCGACCATCCGCGAGCCGCCGCGGCTCGGCCGGAAGTCGCGTTTGAGCCAGGCCTCGCGCACCACCCGGTGCCCGGCGGCGATCTCGCGGCCGAAGAACTCGAGGAAGAGCACCGCGATCACCCGCGCCTGGTCGAGTGAGACCTCGCTCTGGTAGTCGAAGCGGTTGGTCAGCTCGCGGTCCAAGTGGGAGTTCGCGGACTTGCCGCGCAGGGCTTCGGCCTTGCGGCGTTCCCGGGCGGCTTTGGGGTCCTCGCGTTCGGCTGGCATCTCGACCGGCTCGCCGCCGCCCTCGATCTCGCCGCCGCCCTCGGCCAGCTCGGCGGCGGCGCCCCGCGCCCAGTCGGCGGCGAAGGCGGCGTCGACGAGAACGCCGGAGCGCCGGTAGGCGCCCTCTCGATACTCGATCAGCGCCTCGAAGGCGCGAGCCCGGTCAGCGTCTGACTCGCTGACGTGAGCGGTCCGCAGTGCGGCAGGGACCGAGGCCAACGAGCCGTCGATCGCCTTCAGCGCCTCCTCGACGTCGGGCACCTGGATCTCGGCGACGAGGCCCTCGGCGGCCGCGGCGCCGATCCGCGCGGTGACCTCGTCGAGGTTGACGGTGTCGTGGGGCCCGAAGGGGATCAGGAAGGCCCGCTCGGTCGCCCGCTCCTCATCGGCGAGGCGGCGCAGGGCCGCGGCAGGGTCGCTGTCGAGGGCACTCTGACTCTGGGCGCCACTGGCGATCCGCTCGGCGAGCGCCTCGGCGACGCCAGGCGCCTTCGCCGCGATCGGCGCCAGGGTGGCCGCGTTTCGCAGGGTCAGCTCCCCGGCGGCGAGGCGCTCGCGCACCCGCTCGGGGAGCTCAAGCAGGGCCATGCGGGCCCCGGCCAGCTCATGGGTCATCCCGAGGTGCTCGGCCGCGCCCTCGAGGCTGAAGCCGAAGCGCGAGATCAGGCCCGCCAACAGCATCGCCTCCTCGAGCGGGGTGAGCTTCTCGCGCAGCGCGTTCTCGGCGAAGGCCATCGCCAGCCGGGTCGGCTCGTCGACCTCCTCGTCGGCCCCGAGCACCATCGAGGGCACCCGCGGGCGCCCGGCGCGCCGGGCCGCCAGCCAGCGCCGTTCGCCGGCGATCAGCTCGAAGTCCTCCTCGCCGAGTTCGCGGACGAGGACCGTCTGCAGGGTCCCCATCCGCTCGGTCGAGGTCGTAAGCGTCGCCAGCGCCGGCTCTGAGGCGTTGCGGCGCGGGTTGGCGCCGGGCCTGATCTGCTCGACTGGCAGATAGCGCAGCGGGCGCTCGCGCTCCCCCATGCCGGCCTCTATCTGCTCCTGTCCCTCGATGTGGTCCGGGGGCCTCTCCATGACAGTGGCGGTGCTCATCGCCACCTCCTTCCAGTTCGTAGTCGCGGCGCGGGGCGCCGCCTTGCTCGCTCAGCGGGCACCGAGCGCCTCGACCGCAGCGCTGCCGATGACCGCGGCGATCTCCAGGGGCTCGCCGACGGCGACACGGGAGCTCTCCCCGTGGCGCTGGGGCTCGGAGCCGATCCCGATCGCAACGACGCCGCAGTCGCTCGCTCGCAGCTCGGCGATGTTTCGCTCGCCCGCCTCCGCCCATGGCGCAGACATCCAGCAGCCGTCGCCGATGAGGAACAGCAGGCGCGGGCGGCGGCGGTCTGAGAGCGGCAGCACCGCGCGCAGCAATTCGATCCCCTCGCCGACGTCCTCTGAGCCGCCGACCGCCGAGACCTCCGGCACTTCGCCGAGGCGATGGCCGGGACGGCAGAGCAGCTTGGCCTCATCGCCGAAGAGCGAGACGGCGGCGCGGCCGCCGACCTGCTCGACGGCCGAGTGCACCACCCAGGCGACCGAGGCGATCGGCCCCTCGAAGGCCCTCATCGAGCCCGAGACGTCGACCGCGATCCCGACCACCGGCTGCCAGAGCTCGGCGAGCACGGTGCGCTTGGTGGCGAAGGCGAGGCCGCGGACGGGCGCCCCCCGCTCGAGCTCTGAGGCCTGGCGCATCGCACCGCGGCCGGAGAAGCGCCCGGGCGGGTTGACCCGGCCCTCGCGGATCAGGCGCTTGGAGCGCGCCTCCTGCAGGGCGTGGGCGAGGCGCCGGGCGGCGGTCCGCTCGATCGCGACCGGCGGGCGCCCACCGGTCTCGGGGATCCCCGGCCCGAGTCCGAAGCCGTGCCCGCCGCCGAAGAGCGCGAGCCGCTTGGCGGCGGCCGCTCCTCCCTCGGCGATCTCGCGGGCGAGCTCGCGCAGCTCGGGGTCGACGCCGCCTTCGCGGGGGTCGAGCTCGACGGCCTCGGCGCGGGCGCTGCGCTCCGCGGCGGCGAGGGGTCCGCTCGCCTCCTCCCAGCTCGGGGCCCCGGCGCCTGCCTCGCCGTCGCCGCCGTCTGAGCCCTCGCCCGCTCCGCCTTCGCCGCATTCCTCCTCCTCGGTCGGGGCGAGCTCGGCCAGGCGCCGGGCGCCCTCGGTCAGCGCCGCGACCGCTTCAGAGTCGGGTGCGGCGCAGACCTCGGCGACGATCTCCTTGACCGTCTCCAAGTCTTCTTCGCCGAGGACGGCGGCGAAGCGCGCTTCGCTGTCGACGACATCGGCCGCGCGCAGGGTGCCGGCGGGCACGCGCGAGCAGACCAGCACGGCGCCCTTCACCGCCCGGGCGCGGCTCATCGGCGCCAAGGGGTCTTCGGGGCGGTGCTCGAGGAGGATCTTCGTGATCGCCGCGCGCAGGTAGCGCGCGACTCGGGGCACGCCTTCGATCAGCCGCGCCTCCATGCGCCCCTCCTCGAGCCACTTGGCGCGTTCGAGCAGCTCTTCGGGGATGTCCTGCATCGCCCGTGGCGTCGGGGTGTGCTTGACGTGCCCACACTCGTGATCGAGGACGCCGAGGACGACGACCAGCGCCTTCAGCTCATCGCCGTCCGGTTCGGCAGGGATCTCCTCGGGCGCGCAGCCGAGCAGCTCGCCGTCGATCAGGATCACGTTCGTCACCCGATTGACCAGCCCGGCGACTGGCTCTGAGGCCTTCGGGTAGCACTTGACGAGAACCCCGCCGACGATCCCAAGCGCCGCCTTGGTCAGCGCGGCGCTCGCGCGGCCCCAGCCGCCGGGCAAGGCCGAGGGCTGGACGCGTTCGGCGGGCAGCCGCCAGAACGCCTCCTTCCAGCCCATCGCTATTCGACCCGCAGGGGGTCGAGCGCGACGCCGCCGGTGACGTGAGCCTGAAGCGCCTCGCTCATCGCCCCCCGCGACTCCTCGGGGCAGAGCCCGAGCAGGTTGCGGGCCGCGGTCAGCGGGTCGAAGACCTCCGCGACCGCCTTGAAGGCCAAGAGCTCGCGCAGCTGCGGGGCCCAAGTCGCGGGTCCCGCCTCGGCCGGGGCGATGCCGACGAGCGGGTCGGAGGCCTCGAACTCGCGGTTCAGCTTCTCGGCCGCGGAGACGGCGTCGAGCGGGACGCCGAGGCGCCGCGCGGTGGCGGCGTCGAAGCCGACGTAGACGTGGATCGCGCAGCGCGAGGCGAGCGCTTCGGAGAACGTCGTGCCCGGCAGGTTGGGGTTGTAGGCGATGATCGCGCCGAAGCCCTCCTGCGCTCCGACGACCTCGCCGCCACACTCGTTGAGAGTCAGCTGGCGGCGCGAGTCAAGCGCCGGGAAGACGCGGCTCTGCACCCTGGGGTCGCCCTGGGTGATGTCGTCCCCGAACCAGAGCTTGCCCTCGCGAAGGGCGCGGGTCAACGAGCCGTCGCCCCACTCCCAGCCCTTCTCGGGGGCAGGGAAGAAGCTGCCGGTGATGTCCTCGACCTGGGTGCCCTCGGAGAACTCCTGGGTGATCACCCGGCCCTCGCCGAGGGCGGCCTCGACGAGCGTCGTCTTGCCGGTTCCCGGCGGGCCGTAGAGGCAGACGTTGAAGCCCGCCTCGATCGCCATGCGGATGAACTCGACGTCGTCCATGCCGGCGATGCGGCGCACCAGGTAGGCGCGGCCATCGGCGAGCGTCACGGTGCGCCTGCCCGAGGACTCCTCCTCGGAGCCCTCCAGGGTGGTGGCGTCGATGTCGACGCCGGCCGCCTCGGCGGCGATCTCGCGCAGGCGCTCGACCCCGCCGGCCGGCGGGGTTGCGGTTGCAGTAGCCAAATCGTGCTCCTCTCTGAGAGCTGTGGGTCGCGGCGCGCCACTGGCGGGCGCCCCGCGCTCGGTCTGCGCCCAGCGTCTTGGCCGGGCGCCGTAGGTGGGGCCGCGCTCAGGCGGCCAGCGGGGCGGCATCGCGCCGCGCGGCGAAGATCTGCGCTGCGACCTTCATCTTGGTCGAGGCCCCCTCGCGGTCGGCGAGCTCGGTGGCGAGGCCGGCGAACTGGCGGGCGAACTCCTCCGAGCCGCCCTCGCCGGGGGCGGCGCTGGCGTCTTCGCCGCGGTTGAGGACGCCGTCTACCTCGGCCGCGCGGGGGATCAGGATGCCCGCGCGGTGCAGCTCACAGGGGTAGTTGAGGAGGGCGAGCAGGACCCCGACCGAGTCGTACTCGGAGCCGGTCCGCGTCGCCCGCCCGATCCGCTGCTCGAAGGGCCGCGGCGTCCAGGGCAGGTCGTAGTGGCCCACCAGGGAGGCCGGCAGGTTGTGGCCCCGCCTGCCGATCGGGCTCATCAGCATCACCGGGAACTCGCCGAGCCGGAAGGAGCGCTTGAGGCGAGCCGCCTCGCGCTCCCCCATGCCGCCGATGAAGAGCGGCGCCTCCACCCCGTGGGTCTCGGCGAGCTCGCGCGAGAGCAGCCGCAACAGCTCGACCGACTCGGCGAAGAGCAGCGTCTTCTCCCCGTCGGCCGCGGCCGCGGCCGCGGTCCCCGCGATCCAGGCCCGCTTGCTGGGGCCCGTCCTCACCACCGCGTCGATCAGCCCTTCGGACTCGAGGAGCGCAGCAGCGACCGCCTTGGAGGCCCGCAGCGCCTCGGCGTCTGAGGCGGCGAGCAGCGCCACCTCGGTCGCCGAGAGCAAGAGGCCCCGGGTGGAGGCCATGCGCTTTCGCAGTACCGCCAGCTCTGAGTCATCGGGTGCCAGGGCGGCGGCCCGCTCGACCTGCTCGCGCAGCGTCCCGAAAAGCGAGGCGATCCGCTCCTCGGCGGCGTCGAGCAGCGCCAGCTCGGCGAGCGTCGGGTCGATGATCTTGAACTCCGGCTCGTCGAGCTCGGGCATGTGGTCCTTCATGTCCTCGCGGGTGAGCCGGACCATCGTCGGGCCCATCGCCCGGCGCAGGCGCCGCTGGGAGACCTCGTCGAAGGTCGCGTAGCGGCTCGAGAGCGGCTTGGCCCGAAGCGCCTCGCGGTCGTTGCGGGCGAAGGCCTCCAGGGCGTCGTATTCGTCGTTTGACTTGCCCCGCGGCGTCCCCGTCATCAGGACCGCGACCTTGGCCCGCTCGCGCAGGCGCCAGAGCGCCCGGGCGAGCTGCGTGCCGGGGTTGGCGAGCGCTTCGTCGGCCTCCTCGACGACGAGGTCGTCGTAGGTGAGTACGCGCAGGTCCTCGACCGCGGTGCGGACCTGCTCGAAGGTCGCGATCAGGATCCCCGGCTCGAGGCCGAGCTCGCGATCGAAGCCGATCAGCCCGGCGGCGATCCGCCGATCCTCGGCGACGTGCACGGCGACCCCCGGCCAGAACTTCGGGATCTGCTCTTCGACCCATTCGGAGCGCATGTAGCGGGGCAGCGCCACGCACATCCGGTAGGCCTCGAGCTCGGCGGCCTTGCCGCGGGCGGCGATCAGGGTCATCGCCGTCTTGCCGGTGCCGACTTTGGAGAAGTTGAGGATCCCGACCTCGGTCGCCCGGTGGCGAGCAACCGCCCCGCGCTGGGGCGGCAGCAGGTCGCCGTCGAGGGCAGGCCGCGCCGCCGCCATCGCCAGCACATCGGCGACTTCGGGATCGAGGACAACCTTGGCGCCCCCTTTCCGGGCGACGTTGACCTCGCGCTTTGCCTCCTCGGCGCTCACCTCTCGCGCCGAGCCGAGCGGCCAGCCGCTCGGCTGGCCGTGCACGACTTCGGCGAGACCCGGCAGGCCCGGGACCCGGCGGGCCACCAGGTGCTCGCGGGCGAGCGCCTCCAGCGGCTCGAGGATCCCTTCCGGATCGTCGACCTCGACCTCGGCCTCACTCATCTGGTGGGCGAGCTCGAGCGCCTCATGGGCGAGCAGCGCTTCGGGTGGGCGGAGCGTCTCCGCCGGCCAGGCGTGGGCGGGGCTCTCCTCGGCGAGCCAGCCGACCGGGCGGGTCAGGATGCGCCCGAAGAGTCCCTGGCTGGAGTTGGCGCGCAGGAGGACCGCCATCTGCGTCAGCTGGCCCTCCTCCTCGTCGTGCTCACGCACCACGATACGCGGAGCAGCGCAGCTGAGCTTGCAAAACTCCGCCTGGAGCTTCGTGTGCCGGGTCGAGGCACGACGGTTCTGGGCCGCCCAGGCACCTTGGGTATAGGGGATCTCGGGCGGGATCAGGTCGAGGACCGCCTGTATGGCGCGGGCGTCGGTGCCCGGCACCTGGAAGCTCCGCTCGCCACGCCAGGTGCCCTCGCGGGCGACGATCCCGAGCGCGAAGACCTCGCGCACGTAGGGGCGGACCAGGACGCAGCGCGACAGCAGCGCCGCGGGCCCGAGTGCGGAGCGTTCGGCTCCCCCCAGGGCAAAGCGGAAGCCGAGCGGCGCCTCGCGTTGGGGGCGGGCGCCGCCGAAGCGCGCGGCCAGCTCGCGCTGCGCCGCGGCCGCTTCGCGGGCGCGCTGCTCGCGACGACGCTCGCCAATCGCCCGACCGCGCAGCGCCGGCGCCAGCGCTGCCAGCGCGCCGGGCAAGCTCGCCGCCGAAGCGGTTGCCGTCTCGCTCATGTCGCTCCTCCTTCTCGGTGAGGGCCGTGCAGGCGCCTAAGAGCACGGAGCTGGTGAACAGATGCCGCCACGGTGGCGACGAGCGCGGGTGAAGGCGCGGCGGCGAGGATCTCCTCGCAATCGCCGAGGCACAGGAAGGCCGCCTCGCGCGCCAGGCGTGCACCGCAGTTGCCGCAGCACATCTGCTCGGATGGGTCGGACCCACCGAGCCAGCGCAGCTCGGGACTGGCGCAGTCCGGGCAGCGCAGCTCCGCGTCCGAGCCGCCGACGTTAAAGGCCACCTCGGCGAAGAGCGAGCGGGCTCGCTCGCGCTCGGCGTCGCTCTCAGGGAGCGGCGCCACGCAGAGGCCGGCCTCGAGGTCGGTGGCCTCGCCCTTCCTCCTCGGTCGGGCGGTCAACTCGACCGCGATCGCCGGCAGCGACCCGGCCTCACAGACCTGACAGCGGCTCCCTTCGCGACAGGCCCGCTCGAGGTCGAGCCCGAGCTCCTCGCAGAGCTCCCGCCAGCCACGTTCGGCGAGGACCGTCGTGTAGCGGGCGAGGGGGTTCCCGGGCTCGACAACGGGAGCTGGGCACTTGAACCAGCTACCGCTGTCGGGCGGGCCGACGTGCGGGGCCTTCACCCGCGCCCTCGTGCGCAAGCGCGCGGTATAGATCACGAACCAGTACATCCACACACCTCCTCCCCACCCCGAGCGGCTTCAGGGCGGGCGTCGATCGGTATCTGCAAGCGCTCCAGGAGCGCCGCCGCGAAGGGCAGGGCATCGGCGACACGCGGCTCGAGCCAACCGCTGCTGTTGGCGAGCCAGCCACGCGGGGCGATCTCTGTAACCCGATCCCACTCGGACTCGAAGGCACGGCTGCCTTCCGCGGCCCCGAGGAATTCGTCGACCCAACCGCGGGCGTCGAGGTAGCGCCCCGCGACCCGCACCAGCACATGCCCCTCCGCCTCGGGTTCCTCGCAGCCCTCGGCGGAGAGGTTGAAGGCATAGATCAACTCCGCGCCGATGAGATGTCGGAGCGCTTCCGCGAAGGAGTGGCAGTGGCCGCTGGTGAAGACGTGCTCGGCGTCGGCATCGAGCACACCTGAGCGCAGCTCCCTGACTTCGGTGAAGCCGAAGATCCCGTCGAAGCACTCCCACTCGGTACTTTCGGCGCCGGGCGTCTTCGAGCTCAAGGCGCCGCCGGGGCACCCGGGCTCCAGCGCTGCCGGGCTCACGGTGTCGCCTCCCCAACGGATGCTCTCGCCGACTCCGCCGAAGCGGCGCCAACCGGGCAGCGCTCCCAGTGCGGGCAGCCGTCCGTGCCGACGCGCGGCGCGCACCACCAACCGAAGTCCGCCGAGAGCGGCCACTCGCCGGGCTCGGTGGCGTCGAGGTGAGCGATCAGGCGGGCCACGCGGGCAACGCGGCGCTGGAAGCCGAGCAGCTGAGCGGCGCTGCGCGGCGCCGGCACGACCTGCCAGCGCGGACCCTCCTCGGGGCGCTCGAGCGTCGCGGCGTGAAAGACGAACTCGGCTGGGTTTCCCTCCGCCCAGCGCATGAACGCCTGCGCGGTCGCTTGGAGATCACGGGAGGCGCGCTCCTCCTTGACGGTGGAGCGGCCGAATTTGAGGTCGGCAAGAAGCCGAGCGCACTCGAGGTCGAAATAGCAGACGAAGCGCCACTCCTGCTCCTCGTTGAAGCGGAAGCTGGCGCGGCGCTCGACCGAGACCGGCTCCACCGAGGGAGCGATCTCGACCAGGTAGTCGGCAACCGCCGAGCGACACTGAGCCTTGCCGAGCTCCGGATCGTCCTCGGCGCCAAGCTCCGTTTCGCCGATCTTCGCGGCGAAGAGCTCCTGCGCCAGGTCGTCGAGCTCCGCCGCTGCGGGCGCTCGCCCCGCGATCCGCCCGGCAAAGTAGTGGGCGAGCGTGTCGCCGACCACCGAGCCGAGCGTCATCGCGAGGTTCGGCGACGCCTTCTCGCCCAGCAGGTACCGCCTGCGAAACGCCTCCGGGCACTTCTCGAAGGCTCGGATGCTCGCCGGAGATAGCGACTGCAGTCGCAGCCGCCGCCCGTAGCGGCGTGCCGGCAACTGTGCCGGCACGGCCAGCGGGTCGGTAGGGGGTTTGGGCGTCGATGTCGCGAGCGCACTCAACCCGACCGCCTCCCCGATGCCGGTACATGTCCGTTGAGCTCGTCACATGCCTCTTGGGCCGCTTCCCGCGAACCCCAGACATCGGCCCGAAGCGCGTCGGTCTGTGTGTCGAGGATCTGAAAGCCCTCCGCCGTCACTTCGACGACGTGGCGCTCCACCTCCTCGCCGGAAGAGACCCTCATTTGCGCTCGTCGGCCCCAGAGCCGGCGTGCTCGGTGTGTTCGGCCTCGGCTTTCCGCCGACGCTCGGCGATCCACTCGCGGAGCGCCCGCGAGCGATCCTCGAGGTTGTCCTTGCCATCCCTCAAGGCGACCTTGCAGTTGCGCTCAAGCTCCACCGGCGTGATCCCGGCACCCTCGGCTTCGCACAGCACCGCCGCGAGGTCTTCGCTCTGCTCGTCGGTGAGGCGGTCGGGGAGCTGGCCGAAGAGCGCCTCGGCCAATTCGCCACGCAGCCTTCGGTACTCCCCGCTCTCAAGCGCGTCGGCCAGGGTGCGCTTGGCCGCCGGGCGCGCCGGCGGGCCGCTCGGCTGCTCGGCGGCCTCGTCGACGAGCACTGCGGGCACCTCGCCCTCGGACGTGGTCGGCGGAGTGCCCGGCGACGAAACAGGGAGGGGCGAAGGCGGAGCCGATGCCGCGGGCGGCGGAGCGACAGGGCTCGGCGGCACGTCGCCTGCGACGGGCGGAGCGGAGCTGCTCGGCTCCGTGCCGCCGCCGATCGCGGTCAGCGAGATCCCGAGCTCCTCGGCGGTGTAGAGGCCGGAGAGCTGGGCGGGGAAGGCCTTGCGCAGAGCAAGCGTCTCGGCGCGGATGCTCAGCATGTGGGCGGGCTTGCCGCTCTCCTTGTCCCACAGCGAATCGGCGCCGACCTCGCCCTGGGGAGCGAAGTCGTCCCAATTCGCGGTGCCGGTGGTCGGCACCTTGGCTCCCTTGCGATGGACGCGGACCCGCGCGGCGGCTGGCACACCCCCGCCCGACCAGTAGTCGGTCCAGTTGCCCTCGGCGTCGCACCATTCGGGGTCGCTCTGGCCCTCGTAGAGCCCGGTGCGCTCGGCCAGCAGGCGCATGCCGTCGATCGTCGCGACGGCCCGCATCGACCCGTTCTCCCAGACGGCGTAGATCTGCCCAGCCAGGGGCTCGAGGCCGTAGAGCCGGCATTCGAACAGGAACTGGTCGACCTCGTGCTCTTCAGGCGCTACGCGACGGCCGGCCCCGTCGGGGCCGGCCTCGTACTTCTTCATCGTCGCCTTGACCGCCTCGCGGTAGCGGACGGCGTCGTGCTTGGGCCCATCCCCGTTTCGCGAGGGGGCCTCTGCGATTGCAGACATCGAATCTCCTTCCCGGCGCAGCGCCTCCGTGGGCGCGCCAGTGCTCGGCGGCACCGGCGGCACCGGTGCTGCTTGGATGAGTGGGCGGATCCCGCTCGGGACCCCGGGCTAGAGGCCGGCCTCGGTGAGGAAGCGCGAGGCCTTCACCTGCTTGCCCCAGCGCCGCGCGCAACTCGACAGCACGAGGCTCTCTCGGGCGCGGGTCAGCGCCACGTAGCAGAGGCGGCGCTCCTCTTCAGTGCGGCCCTCCTGCAGGGCGCGGGTGGAGGGCATCACCCCCTCGTCGAGACCGGCGACCCAGACGTGGGCGAACTCAAGGCCCTTGACCGCGTGCACGGTGCCGAGCGCCAGCGAGGAGATGGTGCGCCGGGTATCCGTCGAATACAGCGTCAGCTCCCTCAGAAACTCCGCCAGGGCCGGCGAGCGGCCCTCGACCGCGCACTGCTGCTGGTAGGAGCGCGCCGCGCGGAAGAGCTCGCGGACGCTGCCGAGCTGCCCGGCACCCGCCCACCCGCGGCGGCGCAGCTGCTCGGGGATGCCGGAGATGACGATGATGTCGCCGACCAGCATCTTGAACTCGCGCCGCCCGCTGCGGGCGATCTCGCGGATCTGCTCCATCGACTCGCCGAAGTCGATCGCCGCCTTGCCGCGGCTCTCGCCGATGCCCGCCTCCCAGGGCATCAGGCAGACCTGCTCGTAGCCGAACCCCCGGGACTTGGCGACCTCGGTCAAGGTGCGGGCGGTCGCCGGCCCCAGGCCCGGGCGCGATTCCAGAGCCCGGGCGAAGGCGGCCGAGTTGGCCGGGTTGACGGTCAGCGTCAGCCAGGCGAGGACGTCGCGGACCTCAGAGCGCGCCCACAGCGCCCGTTCGCCGAGCGTGGTGTAAGGGACGGCGCGGGTGGCGAGGGCGATCTCCAGGTCCTGGCGGACCCGCAGGCCCCGCATCCGCACCAACACCCCCAACTGGCCCGGCTCGACGCCGGCCTCGATGTGGCTCTGGGCCCAGGCGGCGATCGCCTCGGCCTCCTCCTCCTCGGAGTCGTAGTGCTCATAGATCGGGTCGGGCCCGGCGCCGTCGGCAGCTTCCAGGGCCTTGGGGCGACGCTGCTCGTTGTGGGCGATCAGCCGCAGCGCGGAGTCGACGATGCCGCCGTGGGAGCGGTAGTTGCGCCGCAGGACGACCTCGGCGGCGCTCGGGAAGTAGCGCTCGAAGTCGACCGTGAACTCGGGGTCCGCGCCGCGGAAGGCGTAGACGATCTGATCGTCATCGGCGACGACCGTCAGCCCGGCCCCGCTCGGCGCCAGCAGGCGGATCATCGCGAACTGGGCCTCGGAGACATCGTGGAACTCGTCGACGAGGAGGGCCTTGACCCCCGCCCGCCAGGGTGCGGCGTGGCGCTCGTCGGAGAGGACGATCGCCGCGGCCCGCACCAGGCCCTCGAAGTCCAGCGCGTTGGCAGCGCGCAGGTCGGTCTCGTAGATGTCGAAGGCCCGCGCCAGCCGCTCCTCGCCGCGGACCAGCCAAAGCGCTGAGTCCTCGAGGTTGGCCTTGGCGGTCCCGATCCGGCGCACCAGCTCGTGGGCGTCGACGCCGGGCTCGGCGCGCTCGACGGCCGAGCGCGCCAGCTGCAGCTGGTCGTCGGAGTCGAAGATCGAGAACTGGGGATCGAGCCCGACGACCTCCGGGTGGCGGCGAACCACCTGGGCAGCGAGCGCATGGATCGTCGAGATCCTCACCCCCGCCTGCTCGGCTGAGAGCTCGGCCTCGACCCGCTCGGACATCTCGGTCGCGGCGGCGTTGGTGAAGGTGATCGCTACCACCTCGGCCGGGGCGACCGAGCCGCCCCTGACCAAATGGATGATCCGCTGGGTCAGGACGCGGGTCTTGCCCGCGCCCGGGCCAGCGACGACCAGCAGCGGGCGCTCCAGCGAAGCGTGGACCGCGGCCCCCTGGTCGGGGTCGAGGCTGCGCTCCTCCGAGGAAGCGGGTGCCGCTTCGATTGCCCCCTCGAGCGGGGGCGCCTCAGTTGCCTGAGCCATCTCACCTCCATTCGATGGATTCGGGGCGCGAGGTGCCGTCCATCAGGCCAGCGCGTCGCGAAGGGTGGCCGGGGCCGCGAAGCCGGGGCCGGCCGGGCATGCCAGACGCCGGCGCGCGACGCAGCGCACGCTGCGGCCCGCCGGACGCGGAGCCTGACGGGCGGGATCGCTCGGGGCGACCGGCGGCACCGGTGAGGGCTGCGGCGCGGCGCCATTCCACTCGAGCGTCAGCTCGATCGCCCGCGGCGGCGTGGCGTCCTCGCCACAGCCCAGGGCGCTGGGCAGCCAGCGGTGGACCTCGGCGGCCATCGCGCCGAAGCACGCCACGAGCGAGTGCGTGGAGACCTTGGCGAAGGCCTCGCCACTTCGCCCGCTCGGATAGAGCGCGAAGGCGCTCATCGTGAACTCATCCATTTGGGCCCTCACGATCCAACCCACCCAGGTCGTCCACGCCCGCAAGGGCGTCGAGGACATCCTGCGCCTCGCGCACCACATACGCGCCGCGCGCGAGCAGGCCGTTGGAGCCGGCGGAGGCGCGAGAGTTCACCGGGCCGGGCACCGCGCCGACCTTGCGGCCGAGGAGCCGCGCCGCCTCTGCGGTGATCATCGACCCTGAGCGCTCGGCGGCCTCGACCACGAAGGTCATCCCCGCGAGGCCCGCAAGGATCCGGTTGCGCGCCGGGAAGGTCCAGCGCCAGGCGCCCGTGCCGGGCGGCAACTCGGAGAGGACCAGGCCGCGCTCCCCGATCTGTCGCCACAGCGCGCGGTGCGACGCCGGGTAGGCGAAATCGGCACCGCTGCCCAAGACGGCGAAGGTCCGCCCGGTTTCCAGCGCACCCCGGTGCGCGCAGGCGTCGATGCCGAAGGCGAGGCCGCTGAGGACGACGATGCCCTCCTCGGCGAGATCGCGGCCGAGGCTGCGGGCGACCTCGCGCCCGTAGGTGGTGGCGCGCCTCGAACCGGCGATCGTCACCGCCTTCTCTCGCGAGAGGCCCTCGAGGTGCGCAGGGTTCCCCCTGCCGATCAGCGCCCATGGGGCGTCTGGGACCTCGCGCAGGGCCTCCGGGAAGCCATCTTCGTGGCGGCAGACCGCCCAGCACCGCGCGGCCTCCAGCAGCCCGTCGAGGACGGGCTCGTCAAGGGACTCGACGCAGGCGAGCAGCTGCTCGCCCTGTCGCGGCGCCACAACAGCGCACAGCCCCTCGTTGTCGAGGGTCAGGAGCTCACGCACGCCGGGCGCGGGAGCAGCGCAGCAGGCT
The DNA here is from genome assembly GCA_036379955.1 of Solirubrobacterales bacterium. Classification (GTDB taxonomy): domain Bacteria; phylum Actinomycetota; class Thermoleophilia; order Solirubrobacterales; family 70-9; genus VRUE01. Next base: position 25,924 of record DASVFR010000007.1, on the reverse strand, counting down.
TTTTCGATGTAGGGGGCGAGGCGTGCCAGCAGGTGCGAGCGGCGCTGGCAATCCGGGCAGGCGCGAGGCGTGCTCCCCGGGCGCGGCGCAGCGGCCCCCGGTGTTCGGTTCGGGTTCATGTCCAGTTCCTTTCGGTATGCGACGCAGCCCCGAGTGCAGGGCGGCGTCGATGGGTTGCGCTCAGGCCGCGGGCGGGTGCGGCACCGGGGCTCTCACCCGGCCGACGCTCGCCTCGACTCGCTCGCAGATCGCCTCGTGGTTCTCCGCGGCGCCCTCGGGCTCGAAGGCGAGCCCCGAGCCGAAGCGCTCGACCTCGGGGCCGTCCTCGCCCCAGGTCACGCTGGTCTCATAGGCGCTCGGCCTCACCTCGCTCGTCGTCACGACGTAGGGGCCGATGCGAGTCCTGACCCAGTGGCGGGTCAGGAAGAAGCGCGCGGCCTCGCCGATCGTCTTCAGCGCGATCGCGACCACCTCCTCTCTTCTCGGGCCTTCCTCGGGGGCTAACCGACGCCAAGAGCCGGCGAGAGCGCCGACGGCGCGACGCGACCGCGGGCGGCGCGGGCACGGCGGAAGGCGGCTGTGAGCGCAGGGCGGGCCCGCACCATCGCCCGCAGCTCAGACCCGCTCAGGTGGGCGAGAAGCCGCCAGGCGGCCCTCTCCGAATCCCCTGCGGCGCCCGCGAGGCGCGCAAGCTCCTGCGCGCGGACCCGGTGGCGCTGCAGCGCGAGTGAGGCAAGCTCAGCGGAGTCGAGCAGCTGACTCGCGCGCCAGGCAAGCACCTGGCGGGCACGGCGAGGCCCCGCAGCGGCGAGGGTGAGCCAGGCCCGCTTCTCGGGGCCATCACAGTCGCGGGATGCGACGATCAGCGCGGCTGGGAACTCCCCCTCGGCCACCGCCGCGAGGGTCTCGGCGGCCGCCACGCCGGCCTCCTCCAACGAGCGTGCCGCGGCGCGGATCTCGGCCGCACCCTCTTCTCCGCCTGGCAAGGCGCTCTTGATCTCCTCGATTTGACGCATTGGGTGCATGCGCACTCCTCTCTGCCCGCCGTGGCGGGCGAATCTGTTCTTGGGGTTCGCCCGCGTGAGCGGGTGGCGCCGGAGGAACTGGCCTAGACGAGGCCCAGGGCGCACAGCTGGTCTCGCAGCTGCGAGTTGGTGGGCCGCTTGGACTGACGGCGCGCTCCCTGTAGGCGGCGTCGCAGAGCCGGCTGGGCCTCGGCAAAGCCGCGGGCTTCGCGCCGGCGCAGCTGGCCGAGCAGCAGCCAGGCGCCCCACTCCTCTTCGCCCTGGGCCGCCTCGGCCAGCACCGTGCAGTCCTCGGCGAACTCGCCACCGCCGAGCAGGGCGTCGACCAGGGCGTGTGGGGCAACAACCTGGACAGCCCGGGGAGCGAGGGCGCGGCGGGCGCGGAACGGGCCGGCTGCGGCGACCGTCATCCAGGCAAGCGTCTCCGCCTGCGAACGGCACTGAGCCGCGTCGAGCATCGCCTCGCGAAACGCGGGCGCCGCCAGGGTCGACATCAGCGCCCCGGTCGGGCTCTCGGCTTCGAGCATCGCCAGCGAGCGCTCGAGGCCCTCCTTGCTAACCCGCCCTCCCGCGCTGCGCTTGACCTGCTTGATGAGTCTGTAGCTGGGGTACATCACCTTCTCCTTCCTTGCCCGCGGTGCGGGCAGGGGTAGACCGACCCGCGGCGGAGCGCCACGGGCCGGTCGCTTGATCGACATGAAGCCGCGCCGGCTGGGAGCCGGGCGGCGGATGAAGTTGAGGCGAGGTCGCGCGCGAGCCGCCGCACTCAACGAGCGGCTCGGCCCGCCTCCCGTTCGGCGGCCTCTGTCCTGCCGAGCAGGAGCCGAAGCCCTGCCAGCAGGGTCTCGAGTTCGCCAACGGCTGCGGCCGCCGCCCGATTGCCCTTTTTCCTCTCCGCCCTCTCCTTCGCCTTCTCCAGGCGCGCGGCAAGGCGCTTGCGCTCGGTCTCCACCGAACGCACGAAGCGGGCCGAGAAGCTCGCCCGGGCGCTACTCACGATCTCTCCTGATCTTGGTCTGTCATCTGTCCCTCCTTGTCATCGGCCTCGATCACTCGAGCACCGTCGGCCCGCGCTGGGTCGGCGGCGGGCACTCGCCCGAGGCGACCTTGGCGCGGTAGTTGCGAAAACGGATCCACTGCCCGGCCACGACCCGGGCGCGCACGCCCCCGTCGTCGCGATCCGCGTAGAGGCGCACGGCGTCGACGAGACGGTCGACCATGCGCAGGAGCAGTGGGTCGGCCTCCAGGCCCGAGCGGGCAGCGGCGAACTCCGAGGGGGCGAGCTCGACCGATGGCGCGCGCAGAAGCGCGCCGGACAGCACTCGGTCGAGCTCGCGATCGACCCCCTCGGGCTGGCTGGGCATCGCTCGGGGAGGAGGCGCGATGCCCTGGCCGACTTGCAAGATCGCCCTGCCAAGCGCGCGGCGCTCGGTGGCGGTGAGCTCCCCGCAGCGGCGGGCGCCGTTGATCTGGCAGGCGAGCAGCACCTCGAGCGCCAGATGCAGCCCGAAGCGGGGGATCATCGATAGCAGGGTGAGGACCTTCACCTCCCGGGCGCGGGGGTCGGCGAGCAGGCCCGCGGGCCCGAGCCGACCGCCGCGGACGTCGGCTTTCAGCTCGGCGATCTCCCGGCGGCGACGGTTGGCCTTAGCCAAGGCGGCGGCCCGCTTCGCCTCGCGGGCGCTGGCCTTTGCGGGGGGCGTCGCCGCCGGCTTCGCGCCGGATACGGTGGCCATCAGGCTCGCCTCGTTTTCCGCGTCGGAGGCTCGGCGCCGCCGAAGATACGCCGCAGCTCGGCGATGCACTCGTTGAACTGCTCGCGGCGCAGGGCCGAGCCGGTCGGGTAGCCCCGCAGGGCGGCGATGAGATCGACCGCCCCGCCGCCCGCCTGGCAGGCGAAGCAATACCAGCCCCTCCCCACCCCCGAGTAGAGCTGGGCGGAGGGATGCTCGTCGACGTGGACCGCGCTCGGGCAGCGCACCCTGCCGTCGCGGCCCGGCACCACGCCGACGATCGCCCGGTAGTACTCGGCCGCCTCCATCTGCGCCCAGGGCTCCTCGCCCGTGGCGGGCGGGCGACGTGGGGCGCGGCGGGCCGGGCGCGGGGCCTTGGGGTCGCGCAGGCCGCTGGCGAGGACCGCGGGGCGGTAGGGCGCCTTGGCCAGGTCGCACATCACCACCCGACACCAGGCCGGCGCTCGGCCCCTGCTCGCCGGCTTGTGGTTGAGGGTGCCGGGCAGGCGCATGATCCGGCCGCGGTTGGTCGAGGCCGGGTCGGCGCCGAGCGCCGCGGCCAGGATCCGGTTAAGCGCCTCGCAGCGCTCACCGGAGACCTCCTCGGCCAGGAGCCAGTAGGCGTGAGCGCCGCCTGAGCCCGACGCCACCACCGCGTGCGGGGGGTGGGCGAAGGCACGCAGGCCTCGCAACCGCCGGGGGTCGTCGATGTCGACCCAGGCGACGGCGGCGCACTCGACGGAGTCGTTGCCGGGGACCGGGACCCGCAAGGTCGCCGGGGTGAGGAAGACCTCGCGCCGCTCGCCGGCGCGTAGCACCCGCACCCGCTCCAGGAACGCCTCGCGGCGCCCGGCGCGCACGAAGTTCTCCAGGTCCGAGCGCCGAAAGCGCCCAAGGCGGCCGTTGGACAACCGCGGGGCGGCGACCAGCTCGACGAAGCCCGGGCGGGCGGTGTGCAGGAGCTCAGTGAGAAGCGCCGCGTGGGCCTCGGCACCGAGCACCCGGTCGATCCGCCGCCCGGCGCGATCGCGCATCGCGACCGGCTGGGACGGCCCCAGGAAGAGAGCCTCGACAGCCCGGGGTCGCGGCGCCGTTGCCACCGTCACAGTCCCACCTGCTCGGGGGCGAGGTCGAGCACCTGGCAGAGCAGCTCGGCGATCGCCGCGGGGGCGACCCGGGTGTAGCGGAGGCGCTTGCGGCAGTCACGGGTGCCCTGCAGGCCGAGTCGTCGGCAGAGCAGGCTCGTCACCTTGCTCTCCTCCTCGGAGTCGCTGAAGCCCGGCGCGCGCGAGCAGATCGCGGCGACCGAGCGGCCGAGGGCAAGCTCCTCGGCGAGGGCGCCCTGCAGCCGGTAGAGCGGCACGTGGCTGGGCTGCCGGGCGCGCTCGACGTCGGCCATGAAGAGGCGACCGGCCTTGGCGGCCTCCTTGCCGGAGGCCTGCAGCAGCGCGGCGGCCGTTTCGCTCAGCCTGTAGACGGCCTCTTCGCCGTCGTAGAGCTCGCCGAGCTCCTGCGCGGCGCGGGCCTCGGCGGCGACGACGCCGACCGGGACCCGGCAGGCGCGCGCCTGCGCTGAGGTGAGGCACAGCCGCCTCGCCCGCCGAGCCCAGTTTGGGTGCTCGCGGAGTGCGCGCAGCTCGGGCGCGGGCGGGAAGGAGATCGTGCGCTGCTCCCAGCCTGCGGTCCTCGCGGTGATCCGCAGCGTGTAGAGGGCGATGCCGGCCCCATCGCAGATCACCAGGTCGCGATCGCGAACCCGAAGCCAGGCGATCGGGAGCGGCGCCTCGGGCCCCCCGACTCGCCGCAGATGCTCGAAGGGCATCCCCTCGAGGTCGGCGGCCGGCTCTCCGCCAATCGCCACCGCGCTTGTGCTCTCGCATCGTGAGGCCATTGCACTCGCCCCCTGCACGCCGATCGAGATGCCAGCGCCACCCCCTCCCCAGGGAACGTCTTCTCCGAGGGGCTCGGAAACCGGTGGGCGCGGTTCAGAAGCGGTCGGGGCCACGGCCATCGTCACCCCCCTTTCCTCGCGCAAGACCGCGCAGCGCCAGGTAGATCAAGGCCGCATCGAGGGCGAACGCGGTCCCGGCCAATAGGCAGGGGCGCAGTGCCAAGACGTCGGTCAGCCGCCAGCAGACCGAGGCCAGCCAATGCAAGGAGGAGTAGATCTCCTCCGCGAAGCCACCGAGGAGCAGCGCCGCGGCTACGCGCCGCAGGGTCAGCGTCGGCATCACCTCCCACCTCCACAATGGCCGGTCCTCCTCCGCCTACGGCGACGGCGACCCACCTTGATCGCAATCCCCGGGCTCCGCCGGGCCGATCCCTCGCAGCGAGGGATGGCTCCGGTTGCTTCCAAATGAAGGCGAACCTTCTCCTCCCCCGCGCGCGCAAGGCAGAGATAAGCGGTGCGGTTCTCGCGCGCCCTGGTGCGCATGCGCCGGCGCATCTGCGCCTCGAAGGGCTCCCAGTCGCACCGCAGGGAACTCGCCACCTCCACACCCCCCGCGCGCTCGCCCAACTTGGCAAGCGCGCGGGAGATCGCGGAGTGCGAGACCTCGAGGGAACTCATTAGGCCGCGAGTGGGATCCGCGGCACACCGCCCCGCCCCAGCGTGGGCAGAGCGATCCCCAGATCCCGTCGACGGGAGGGACGCCTGCGAGGGGACGCGGCAACCGCCTCGTCCTCCGCACGGCGTCGATCTTCCTCTGCGTAGCGGGCGAGCACTGCGTCGACGTCCATCCCGACCCAGAGGGGTTCGTTGTTGAACTCGGTCATGGTCAGTCCTCCTTCGCGCGGATCGCGCGCGAGTCTTGGCGGAGAGGTCGCTGCTCGCGGGCGCGAGCCGACCTCCCCGCCGGGGTTTGTCTGTCGTGGGTTCGGGCGACCTACGCGCAGCGGGGCAGCTGCTCGCGGGCGCTGGCGTCGCCGAGCGCCTCGGAGGCCGCCTCGTAGATCGCGACGCCTCGATCGAAGCGAGGCAGGTCGCGGGCGGCGAGACCGCGCGCGACTTCGGCCTTTGCCATCTTCACGATCTCCGCCAGCTCCTCAGGGGTGCGAAGGCGAGAGAGGGCGCGGCGAATACGACTTGCTTCCTTGCTCATGGCGCTCCTCTCCTCAGGCGGTCGCGTAGGGCAGCTCGGCCAGGTGCATGACGTGCGCCCGGCTCGCGGCCTTGATCGCGCGGCCCGCCATCGCCAGCGCGGAGCGAGGCGGCATCCCCGCCTTCAGTTCGCGATCGAGGATCCGCTGGGCTTCCTCGCGGTGGCCCACCATGAGTTGATGCGATTTGGTGAGTGCCTCACCATCGATTATCGTCGGTGCAGGGACAGCGTTCGTCTGCATCGTTGTTCCTTTCTGCTGGGGTCGCCGAGACCCCGGTCTTTCCAGGGGAGAGCCGTTGCTGCGGCTCTCCCTGCTTCGTTTGATCACTCCGTCGGGCCGTCCACTCGCGACTCCGTCGGTTCGCGCCGCAGGGCGCTTCTCTTCGTTTCGAAGATCACCGGCGCGCCTGCCTCAAGGGGTCGCTTCGCCGTGCGCGGTCAGGCCGTGCTCGGAGTCGTCGATCGTGAGGAGGCTTGGGGTTCTGCTGCTCGGTGCGGTCCTAGCTGCTGGGCTTCACGGAGATGGCGTGGAGCTCGGCGGAGAATCGAGAAGAGACAGCGAGAGCTGGGTCTTGACGATCGCTACTGGACTCGGTTCGAGTGCCTATGTGGGCCGCTGAGAGCGGGAACTGCCGTGAAATGGCTTGAGAGATGAGGATGCAAAGGGTAGGGGCTCGCGTCGACCTGTCAAGCAGGTGTCCGCCTGGCTATGCCTCCACGCCTGTACCTCTCTTCCCCTTCGCAGCGCCGATTTGCGGACATTTCGGCGACTCGGCTCTCCAGAGCCGAAAACAGGGGGAAAATATGACCGGTAGGCGGCGAAGAACCGCGCAATTGCGGACACCGAAACCGCCCTAACGGACACCTACCGGACGTGTTTCCGGGCCTAGCGGACGCCTTTTTCCGCCTAGCGGACATGGCTTTCTCGGCGCCCTTCTTAGACTCATATCTGCGTTGGGTCGACCGGGTGCAGACCGCGACCAACGCACCCCCGTCGGGTTGTGTTTGTCGAGCCGATCCAAGGCGACCGGCAGGAACAACAAAGAGGAGACGCCGATGAGTTCACGCCGTTTGCCCAGCGCCGCCATGCGCTTCCTGACAACCGCGGCGCTGGCAGCGATGGGAGGGGCGGCCCTCGCGACCACACCGGCGACTGCCGCATACCCCGATGCCTGCGGTCTGGTCACCCAACACGAGATGGCGAAGGCCTTCGGGCTGACCGACTCGGTCCCACACCAGTCCACCCTGAGGGAACCCGGCAACCCCGCCGGCGTCGTCCACACTCGCTGTCGGGCGTTCGCTTGGCGTGGCCAGAAGCCGACAAATGCTGCGCGACGCAATGCTGGCATGCTGGCGGGGACCGTCGCCACTTTCCGGATCGAAGTCTGGGCGGCCGACTCGGGGCCTGCCGCCGAAACCTGGCTGGCGAACTTCCCGAATAAGCTCGACGGCCTGACAAGCCGAGCCAAGGCCCAGTTCCTCGAAGGCGCACTGAACGGAAGGTCGCTCACTCTTCCCCGCCTTGGCTACGAATCCACGCTGGGCTACCAAGCGCCAAGCGGCGGCCTGCGCAAGCTGAGGGCGTTCTGGTGGAACCGCAGTACCGGAACTCTGATCTCCTTCAATGTTGTGGAGTCACGGGACAGGCCGGTCGGCATGTCGCTCAAGAATCTGGCTTCCGAAATCGTGCCGAAGGTCGAATAGACCCAAGCCCCTACCGAGTTCGACGAGAACGACGACCGTTTTCGGCACGGCGGCGACGCGTGGCCGCGATGCCGCCGCCGAGATAGAGGTAGTGCGCTCCCTCTCCGTCGAGCCGAAGCGCAAGAAGCCGGGCGACATCGAGGCGTACAACCCGGCTGCCGCTCCACGCAGGCACCGTCGGTGAAGCTGGATCGACATCCAGCAAGCGGAACTTCCTACGATCCGAGCGGCGTCGATATTCCTGTCCCTCGGCCAAGACGTCGGGGTGCGGTCCACTCTGAGCCCGCGACAGCCCCCTGACCTTCGAAGCGGTGCAGGCATGGATGTCGAGAGCGGCTGCGCTCGGCGAGGTCAGATCGGCCCGGCAGGAGCCGGTGGCGCCCGCTATACGCAGCTCTGCCGGAATGGCAGATAGAGGCACCTCGATCTCGGTGTCCGGATCCCACTCGGGCAGAACCAAGGCACACCGGCTCGTCGCCCCGGACACCGAAGCGACGATCATCTCGGTGCGGTATCCGCGTGGCAGGCGTTTCCAACCGTGGAAGCGGTAGTGGAGTCCGCTGTCCGCTTCGTCGCGAGCAAGCAGACGATCGAGCGCCACGTTCGCTTCCGATCCGTCCTCTCGAGCCACGCGCACCCACTCGCCGTCGATGGCCTTGACGGTGAGCCGAAGTCGCCGAGCGCCTTGCCGCGGGAAGAACATCTGGCCAGCGCGTATTCGAGCCGGGTGGGCCGGCGAGCGAGGCCCCGGCCCCTGTTCGATGTTCAGCGAGTGACCGCCAGCCACTGGACCTCAGCCCCGATCGAGCATGAAGCCGACGAGGTTCGAGGCGCCGACCGCGTGAATGCCTTCGATCAGCTCGGGTCCCTGCCTCGAGCGCTGCAAGCAGAGCACGGGAACGATCTCCCGCCTAGATCCGTAGTGGCAAACGGCCCATTCGGCGTGTCGGAGAACCTGAGAGAGGTCACACGACCCGGACGCCCCCGCCTTGGTCTCGATCACAAACGTGACCGCAGGCGATTGAACGACATGATCGATGTTCCCGCCACCGCCCTTCTGCACATCGTGCTCAACCAGCCAGCCAAGCTCCTCCAGCTTCCACAGTCGCGACCCGACCCGCTCCTCGGCCATCGCTCCAATGTTGAAGCGCCTGCCCTCGCGCCATCGCTGTCTCGCGTTCCAAGCAAGTAGGAATCCACCAGCGCGGAAGAGCCCCGCTACTTCCGTGGCCCAAATCGCGCCGAGGCTCAGGCCGACAGCTAGGAGCAGCGTCGAGCCCGCGGCGCTCGAGAGCGCCGCTCTGTGAGAGCGCCGAGACGCATGACGAACGCTGTAGCCGGCAGCCTGGGCTGGGCTCATCCAAACCACGGTAAAAGCGGATGAGGACAACACAGCCCTGCGAGTCAGCGCTCACCTTCGGAAAATGCGACCCAAGTTTCGGCATGTCCCCCCCGCCCGCCAAAGGTCGCTGACGTCGAGCGGCTCGGCGACAGCACCGAGAGGTGCGTATAGTCTGCTTGCTTTTCAAGGAAGGAGAGGTGGCGAGGGAATGGCAACCTGGCAACCGGTTGGTAGGAGAAGATCCGAAGGCCGACCAGCTACGCTGAGGCGCCACTCGGAGATTTCAGGCTTTCTGCGCCAACTGTGTGTAGCTCGGCTGGCGGCCCTGAAGCGGGCGCAAAGTCTTTGGGCTCGCGCCACTCGAAGATCGCCTCCGGTGGCCGCTCGGTAATTGCTTTTGCAATCACAACATCGAGCTCCGCCCCCCAGACCGGGTGCTCCAAGCCACCCGCAACTCGCCCGACCGCAGCGAGGGTACCCTTCCACGTGAAGCCGAGTGACCCGACGACGGCCGCGGCGCCAACGATCATCTTCCCCGCACCGCCGCTGGTAAAGAGCAGCACTGCGCCGACCACAAATGCGACGAGGGCGATCCCGATCAGGAGCCTCACACCCCTCAGCAGCTTAGTGGTCCGGCCAAGCGTCTGTACTGCAGCCGTGATGTAGTCGCCCAGGTCCAGCATCGCGTCCCCGTGCTTTTCGCCCGACAGAAGTGCTCGCCAGATCTCTCCCTGGCGCCTCAAGGCGCGAACGGCCGGGGTGGCTTTATCCGCCCAATCGAAACACGGCTCCTCTGCGCGTGCACCCCCGGCTCGATTAAGGCCCACCCAGTGTCTTGCGTGAGACCCTTGCTCGACAGCGTCTATTCGGGGGTTTTCGATCCAGCGCCGCCAAGCCGTGAGCGACAGTCGGACGGCCTGGCTTGCGTGCGGCGGGAAGAGCGAGGCGAGATCGGCCATCCACTCGGTGAAGTTCGCAAGCCGGTAGCGGTTGAACTCCTTCTCGAAGGACTGCTTGTCGTGGGGCAAAAGGCAGGTGGTCGCAAGCGATACTCCCAGCCGATAGGCCTTGGCAAGCCGCGGGTTCGCGGCGCTGAGGGCCCGTAGGAGGGCTCTGTGGAGTTTGTCGGCCGAATCCTTGATCTCCGCTGGTCCGGCCCCCCGATTGACTAGCTCTTCAACCCCCGTGGTCTGCGGAAGGGGATCGACCCCTGCGGACTGAAAGTACTTTTGGAAGTAGACGGTGCTCCCGTGTATCTGATCGAGGCGCACAAGCGAGCGTTCCGTGTTGGAGAGACCGCTCAGCGACGGAAGCCGGTCGCCGCCCGCGGGCTCCGGTCGTAAACTGCCGGTCGGCTCGTTTGCAAGGTAGAAACTGGTCATCGACCATCCCAGTGAGAAAGCGAGGCTGACATCGCTGGAGGGGTGGCTATCTGAGCCTGGGAGACCGGTCGTCTTACGCTCGGAGGGGCTATTGGCAGCATCCACAGCGCTGCGACCAGGAGGTGCCAAAGCTGATGAACTCATCTGTCTCCTATGTCCTGATCAGAAATTTGTTGCCGAAAACCTCAGCAGTGAATATAGTTAAATAACCTCATTTAGTAAAGACGTTGTTATGACAAAACTGCGGGGATCGCCGCGTGACGAAAAGGAGCAGGCTCGGGGTCTGGCTGTGGGCAACGCCGGTCCTACTGTCCGGTCTGCTCTTGCTGCCCCTGTGGCTGATCTTCCTGGCGGGCACGATGATCGAATCGAGCCCCGTGCAGGAATTGCTCGGCCCAGCTCGTCAGCGCTTGAGGCGTAGGGCGGGTGGCCGGGTGAAGCCAAGACGCGGTCCGGCGAGATGGGTCGACGGCCTGGTCGACTTGATCGCCCGACACAAGGCCGGCATGCTCGCGTTCGCGGTTGCCGTTGCCATCGTGCTGAGCTTGACGGCTCTGTTCATCGCCTTCGGCGAGCACGAAGGTCATGAGCTGACGCACTTCGTAGCCGACATCGGTGGATACGTGGCGATCGTCGGGCTTGTGCTTGGCTTTCCCGCCCTTTGCTACGCGATGGTCACCGATCGCGCGGTTGAAAACCTTCGCGACGAACTGGGGATCAGCAAGCCTAGGCTGAAGAGCCTCGGCAAGCGAGTCCGCGAGATCATCGCCAACTCGCGAGAGTCAGTTCCGGACGACCACCATATTCAAATCTTCGTGCCGAATCCGCAGCGCACCAGAGGCATGCCACTCTACGATCCGGACAACGAAGGTCCGGAGGAAGGCTGGATAGTCGACGAAGACACGCCGCAGGCAGTCACGGGCTCGGCCTGGGTTGAGGACAAGTACCTCTACGGGGTAAACGACAGGCTGAGCCAGCCGAAACTCAGACTCACCGCAGAGCAGCTCAAGCGCTACGAACACCTGACCGGCGTCGCCGCTGCCCCGATACACGATGGAGACAGGAAAGTCGGCGTGCTGACCATCTTCACGGATGCCGAACATCCGATAATGACGGAGAAACCGTTCCGTGACATGCATCGCCGTCTTGCGAAGCGATTGGCACCGGTCATTCGGGAGTACGTTCCCGAAACGGGGGCCCTTGAGGCAGGGGTGGATTTGCCTCCCGTTGACAGACTCGATGGCTGAGAGCCTTGCGCGCCGGGGGTCGCCGGCTCGCGGGGTCCGCTGTCAGACCTTCGTCGCCGGGAAGTACTGGCGGCCTTTCTTGGCGATCTGGCCTTCCTTCTCGAGGTCGCCGAGGACACGGTAGACGTAGTTGGGGCCGATCTTCATCGCCTTGGCGACCTCGGAGGCGGTGGCGCCGGGGGTCTTCTCGACAAGCTTCAGCGCCTGGTCGGTGCGGGAGGCTTTGCGGCGGCCGGGGCGGCGGCCGCGTTTGCGGCGCGGGCGGCCGGGACCTCTGCGGGGGCGGCCGGTGGCCTTTGAGCCCAGCTCAGCGAGGGCGCGCTCGAGGAGCCGTCGCTCCTCGTCGATCTCGACAAGCCGGCGCTTGAGCAGATCGCTTGCTTGGTTCAACACGTCGGTGGTGCTGGGCATCGTCTTCCTCTCCTGCGGATTAGAGTTGCAGGAAACCTTACTTTGCCGCCGGGCGGAATAGCCGTGGCCACGAGATCCTCAAGGAGGACAGGTCAACGAAGTTGAAGACTTGCCCCGGCTCCTTTGACGAATCCTTCTTCATTCCGAAAGCGTTTCACAGCAACGCGGACGTGGACTCTCCGCCGCGGAGATGGAGTTGGAGCAAACATCGCGATTTTCGCTGCACTCAGAACGATTGTCTTGGTCTGGCGGCGAGTGGTAATCCAGAGGCAGCCTGGTCGCGGACGCTTGAGCTGTCTCCCGCAGCGGCGCTGTGCCACGGCAACCGAGAGTTCAGCCTTCTGATCACCCAGCACCTCGTTAGAACTGATCCAGACGCGATTGCGTCCGCCTTTCCGCCCTCCGTTGAGCAACTTCAACTGCGAGCGGATTTCCCTCGCGGTCGTAAAGGCGAAGCTCTGAATCTGATCGACAACTTCGGGTGGGTTTGGCCCAAAATAGCCTCGCCAGGTCACAGTCACGCTGTAGCTGGTCCCTTCTTGCAGCGGCCGATCGACGACCAGCATTGCCGCGTGCGGGTATTTCGCTATTAGATGTGTCGGGACAGTCTGACCGGACGGACCGACTACCGTAGTCGCTACCGCCTCCGGTTGAGTGGCAGCTGCGCCAAGCGCATAGACGCTGATGTTAGGTCCGGTCGGGTTGGGAAGACCGAGATCTTGAGCAGGCGTACTGGGCCACTCGTATGCTCCAAGCGAGGCTGGCACGGCCTTTGGCCCGGAAGCCTCTGACACCCAGTAAAAGCGCGGCGGACCGCTTTGGCTCCAGTCGTGGCTGAACCACATGCAAACCCAATGCGCTCCGCGAGCGCCAAGCACTGCTTCCTGGCCAAAGTGGCTATACACGCCGTACGCGGCAGCCACGTCGCTTGGGTCAAAGAGGATTTGCTCGTGCCAGGGCGCGTTGCTCCAAGGGCTGACGTAGGCTCCCCATGGGAATTCTGACGGCGAGAATGAAGCCGCGATTTCGTGATTGGCCAGGTTGCATTCGGGCTTGAGCAGCGACTGGTCGAGCGTGACCGGCGGGATTCCGTATGAGGCTCGCTGCTGGTTGAGATAGGCGATCGCCTGTTCGGGCGTCCTCGCATTCCTGGGTGTCGCAGCAAATGCACTGGAGGGCATCGCCGCTAGCGTGGCGGCGCACAAGCCACCTAGAAGCATCTGCACTCTCGCAGTTACTAGAACCCGCCGAATTGCATCTACCCCTGCGAAGGCCACGTTGGGTGCGACAGCCTATCTCAATTTCCGCCTGCAATTTAGTCTCGTTTGAGGATGTGATCGCCGCGTAGAGTCAGGGGGCAGTCTGGCACTTCGCGGGGAGCGTAGAGCCAGAGGTCTCGTCGTGGCATGAACGTCTCCCGAGATTGGGACAAGCTCTTCCGATCTCAGGAGTCGCAGCAAAGTCACCTCCGAACTCTCATTCGGGGTACACCTTGGACTCATTGAGGCAAAAACCTTGGCACAATCCGCGGACTCAGGAGTAACTACCAAATGCGGGAGGCATAGATGGAAGCTCTGGCGGTCTTGATGGCGCTCGGCGCGGTGGGGGCGTGCACTTATTGCAGTGCTGCGTCACGCGGGGCAAAGGCAACGTCTCAAACGGCCGTAATCTCGGGGGAGATTGGCTCTCCTAAGCCGACTCCCGTCACGTCCTCAGCGTCGGTGAGGAGAGCGACTTCGGGTCGGGGCAATCGCTCGCTTCTAGTGGGAACCGTACTGTTTTCGCTTCTGCTTGCGATAGGCGCTTCCCCGGCGAGGGCCTCCGGACCCTATGAGCCCAATGACTCGATTGCCGCTGCCACGGGACCGCTCAGCGGTGGGGTCACGTACTCGGCCGCTCGCGAGACGGCGAACGACGAGGACTGGTTCTACTTCTACACGAACGGCGCCCAGCAATTCGATGTGGCCTTCACCAACTTGGGCAGCGAATGCACCAACCTGCTCATGGAACTTAAGGATGCCGACGGCGAGGAACTGGCGAGCGTCAGGCCCGACTTCAACGAAACCCGGCACATCGCCTACTCGTCTCCAGCCGCAGCGAAGTACTACCTCCGCGTCTTCGACCTCCTGGATGAGTCGTGCAGCTACCAGCTCCGGCTCGAACCGGCAGCGGCGATCACGACGGTAGCTCCGCCACCGCCAGCTCCCGAATCGACGCCAGCGAGTAAACCTTCCTCGCCGGATCGTTCGACGATCCGAGCTAAGAAGGAATGCGAGCACGCGCGCGGCCACGTCGCCGGCCTCCGTCGGAAGCTGCGACACGCAAGGGGCGCCCACTACCGGGCAGCAATCCGAAGGGATCTCCGACGGGCGCGCGCGAGGGTCAAAAGGGTTTGCCGATGATCCCCGCCTCTGGCAAGCGGCGCCGGCGATCCGTCGCTCTGGCCCTGGCGGTCGCGGCGGTGCTGGCGGCGCCCAGCAGCTCGCAGGCCGAGCCGGGTGAACTCGACCCTTCCTTCGGGACCGCTGGCGTGGTGGAAACCGACTTGGGCAGCGAAGACATCGCTGCCGACGTAACCACGGACTCCTCAGGCCGCGTCATCGTGGCCGGTCGCAGCGAACGGTACGAGGAAGGGGAATCGGAAGCGGTCGTCGTGCGCTACACGCCCACAGGCACGCTCGATCCGACCTTCGGGGGAGGCGATGGGATCACGCGGTTTCACTTCAGCGGCGGCTCCGTGGATTTCCTCTCCGCGGTCGCCGTGGATGACAAAGGCCGGATCGTGGTGGCAGGCTCACCGGACCTCTACTGCACGAGCAGCTGCGCTCCCGCTCTCGCACGCCTAACGGCTAGCGGCCAGCTGGACCCGAACTTCGGCGGAGGGGACGGGATCGTGATTCCAAGCGGAGGCAGTGCGGCCCTCTCCCTGGCGCTCGACGCGGACGATCGGATTCTGCTCGGCACCGGCGATGCCGTATATCGCTTCATGGAATCCGGAGCACCCGATCCGACCTTCGACGGGGACGGCGTGGCGTCGGTCATCGGCGCCGATGCCGGGCTGGCGATCGACGGTGGCGGTCGCGTCGTGATCGCTGAATACAGCGGCATCGAACGACTGCTCGCATCCGGCAGCCCGGATATGGAATTCGGCTCCGACGGCCTAGTCTCGCCCGGCATAATCGGAGACGGCCTCACTCACTATCCGATTGCGCTGGCGGTAGATGCTGCCAACCGCGTGATCGTCAGCGGCGTCGCGTTTGACTCCAGCATCAACGGGTCGTTCATCATGCAGCTTACGGAGACCGGCTCACTCGATCCGGCATTCAGCGGTGACGGCGTCATCACGGACGAGAACGACGCGGGCTTCCGAGACGTGGCCGTCGATGCAGCCGGACGCTATCTGGTGACAGGCAGCGCTCCGGACCTCTACTCCAACGGCAGCGTGCTGATTCGTCTCCTCTCCAACGGCAGCTTCGATCCCGGCTTCGGCAACGGCGGCGGATTCACGGGAGTCCCATTCATTGCCGAAGACGTGGCAAGTGATCCGGACCAGCGAATCGTGGTCGCGGGCACCGATGGTGGGGACGTGAACTTCGCGGTCGCGCGCTATCTGAGCGACGTCTCCGCGAGTCCGCCGCCTCCGCAATCCGCTACGAGCTCGACTGCATCCGTCACCGGGCCGGAGACGAAGACACACCTCGGTTGCCACTCGGCCAGGAGGCGGGTCGCCAGGCTTCGACGCAAGCTCAGGCGAACCACCGCCAAGCAGCAGCGCAGCCGAGTTCGCGCACAATTGCGGCGGGCACAGGGCAGGGCGAAGCGGCTCTGTTGACCTATGCCAGCGAAGCCGGTTACGGTGCCTCGCTCCAAGCCTCATCCGCCCGCAGGGCCGTGCGGCCCTCGGCGAGGCAGCGGTTGACCTTCGTGTAGGTCCAGCCGGTCAGCTCGCCGATCTCGCGGTAGGTGTGGCCGAGGGCGAGGAGGCTGAGGGCGCGGCGCTCGTCGGGCCTGAGCCGCGGCATCGCGGCGGCGAGACGGTCCCGGTCGTCGAGGCGGGCGGCGACGTCAGCGGGGTCGACCGCGTAGCGGGCCTGGCGCCACTCGGGCTCGTCGGGGACGCCGATGCCCGTCGGGGTGGCGCCGAGGCTGTGGGCGTGGCGGCGGTCGCGCAAGGCCCAGCAGCGGCGCTTGAGGGTGAGGGTCAGCCAGGCCAACGGTGGGGCCTCGCCGTCGGGGTCGAAGGCGGCGAGGAAGGAGGCGAAGGCCTCCTGCACCGCTTCGTCGGGGTCGACGCCGGGGCCGCCATGGCGGCGGGCGATGCGCTGCAGGTAAGCGTAGCGCTGCTCGGGGTTCGTCGCGTACATCGGGACCTCCGTTCCTCGCTGGCTCTGACGGGAGCCGCGAAGAAGCGCCGGGCGGGGTGCCCGGAACCCGGAGCCGCAGGCGGAGGGCCGCGGGAGCCCCCGCAGGGCGCGGCGTGCGGCGCCACGCTGCGGAGTCAGGGCCAGCGAGGTGAGGGAGCTAGTCAGGCCTATCGTCGACCGCTGTGATGCCCCCGGAAGGCAAGCGCAACAACGGCCGTTGTAAAGCTCCGTAGCTGCCGGAGTTGTAGAAGCGGTCGAAGCCCCGGCTAGTTGCCGTCGCGGAAACGGCGCCAGTCGCGCAGCAGCCCAAGGATCGCGTGGCTAACGACGACTAGCCCGAGCATGATCCCGAGGGCCGCCACCGCAACCACGTAGAAGCGCGGCGGATGCAAGACGAGAAGAAGAGGCGGAAACCCGCCGAGGACATATGGGGACCTTGAAAACATCAGGCCCCTGCTCCGCAGTATGCGCCTTGTTCCCGGCTTGTCAACCCTTTCTCGCGATTTCGTCGCAGATAGTGGTCATCGCGAACCGCTGGATGCCTTGTCGAAGGTTGCTTTTTGCAGGGACTAATACACTCGATGTCCTGTCCTCGACCTCGACGGCTACCAGCAAGTCAACCAGGTCGAATTCGGCGAAGCGCACGGCGGTCGACTCCTCCCCGTCGGGGCGCGATTCGCCCTGCCAGCGGCGGGCGAAGGGTGACGTAGCCGCTGGCTCGTAACTCGCAAAGACCGCTGGAGTACCTGGCTCCTGACGTGACGCAGTCACCGCGCTCCACGCAGGGCTCTCGCACCTTTCGGCTCCCTCGTGCTCTCCTGATTGTCGGTCTGGGCCTCCTTTGCGGATTGCTCGTCTCGGGCTGCGGCGAGGACGGTCCCACGCTGAGCGAAGTCGAAAAGTTCGACGCCTATCCCCTCTACTACGCGGGCGGGGAAATCGCCGGCAACGAGCTGGACGACATCAGCGGGGAAGACAGCTGGCAGCGCAACCCCGACCAGCGATCGGTCGGGTTTACGTTCTTCTACGGAACCTGCGAACTGGAGGGAGGGGACCGCCCGTCCTGCTCCCCACCGATTCAGATCCAGGTCTCCAGCATCTGCGATCGCCATCTCGGCCTGTACAAGGGAAGGCCGGAGGTATCCGATCTGCGCGGGGCGAAGGCGTCTGCGAACGGAGGCGGGTTGGAAATCTTCACCGGCCGCACGACCGTGGTGATCTTCGGCGAACACAAGCTGTTCAGACCGGCGATCCAACAGCTGCGCCGGCTCGGCCAGGACACACCGCCGTCGCGTCTACCGCCGCCGGTGCCGGGCGCGCTCCGGGGCAAGCTGCCGTGCCAGCAACCCAAGCGTCGCTGAGGGCTACCGGCCGACGGTCGCTCAGCGTTTGCGGAAGTGCAGGGCGGGGCCGACGCGGAAGCCTTCGTAGCGCCAGCTGACGGCGTAGCGGCCGCGGCGGCTGGTGACGAAGTTGCGGGCGAGGTCGACGCGGCTGGCATAGATGCCGTGGCGGGTGGCGAAGAGGCGGAAGGACTTGCATTCGCGGGGAAGGCCGGGTGGGCGAACGCAGAGCTCATAAGAGCCGCGGAAGGAGAAGGTGCGCAAGACGAGCTTGATGCGGCCACGGGAGCGGACGACGGCGGTGCAGTAGTCGCCACTCGGGCTGCAGTGGGAGTCGAGGACGCGGTCGGCGGCGGCTGGAGTTGGCGGGGCCAGCAGGCAGGCGCAGGCAGCGAGGAGCGGTAGGAGGGCGCGCCTCATGGCTCCATCCTGGAGGCGGGGGCGGTAGGAGTCAACGGTGGGCGTTCCCGTTTTCCCCGGAAATCGGGACGCGCTCGAGCTTCCGGCTCAACGCCGCTATTCGAACTCGGCCACCAGCGCGTGAGACGAGCCCATCGACACCGTGCAGCTCAGGGCGTTGCCGGTGCAGGTGCCAGCCGAGGTCGTCCAGGTCACCGAGGAGGTGCCTTTGCCCAGCGTGACCGTGATCACGGCTTCTTCGGAGGCATAGAAGGTCGCTTCCGCTGCGGTGCAGGTGTAGCCGCAGTTGATGTTGGTCGGTTTGGTCTTGACGAAGCCCTGACCGCCGCCAACCTTTGCGAGGGAGAGGGTGTTCGTGGCGTCAGGCTCGTAGACCTCTTCGACCGAGGAGTCTTCTTCGATCGTGAACGAGCAGGTCGTTTCGCCATTGCAGATCGAAGCCGAGCCGATGCCGCCCGCGAATTCCACAAAGTGGAAGTTCTTGGCGGGCTTCTCTTTGACCGTCACCGAGCCTTCCTTGTAGAGGGCGGTGGAGGAGGTGCAGGCGGAGCCGCAGTTGATCCCTGCGGGCGAGGTAGTCATGATGCCCTGGCCGCCCGACTTCGAGCCTTTCAGGCTCCAGGCCTTGACGAACCTGACGCCCACGGTCTTGACTTCGTCAAGGTCGATCATGCACTGGCGGCCGCTGGCGCTTTCGCAGCTCCTCCAGCCCTTGAACAGGTAGCCCGGAGCCGGCGAGGCGGTTAGGGTGACCGTGCCTTTTGCAATCGACTCGGTGGTGCAGGATTCCCCTTCGGCGCCCGAGCATTCGAAGCCGCCGGGGTTGATGACGATCGTGCCTGCACCAATATCGATTTCGAGGGTGAGCGACGGGCCTTTGACCGGTGGTTCTTCTTCGTCGAATTTGACGCTTACTTCCTTCGCTTCGTTCATCGTCACCGTGCAGGCGTTGGTTCCCGAGCAGCCCGAGCCGGACCAGCCGGCGAAGGTCGATCCTTCGTCGGCTACTGCGGAGAGCGTGACTTCTTCGCCTTCGGGGAATTCGGCCGAGCAGGTTGTGCCGCAGTTGATGCCCGCCGGAGAGCTGCTTACGACGCCCGAGCCAACTCCGGTCTTCGTAACCGCAAGCCTGTGCTCAGCGGAGCTCAACGTCCCCACAAACGCCTGGCCTACTGAATCGACAGCCACACACTCAACAACTGAGCTGCAGGCAATTGCCCGCAGTGCATTCGCCCCGTTGATCGTCATCGGCGTCGGGGTGCCCGGCGCGGTCGGGTCGAAGGTGACCTGCTGCCCGTGGTAGTCGACCGCGGTGCACTGGTGGGTCGAGGGGCAGGAGATTGCCCCCAGGCCACCGCCGCTGTTGTCGATTTTGGTCGGCGCCGGGGTGCCAGGCGCAGTCGGGTCGAAGGTGACCTGCTGACCGTTGTAGTCGACCGCGGTGCACTGGTGGGTCGAGGGGCAGGCAACGCTGCGCAGTTGTTCGGTGCTGTCAATCCTGGTCGGCGTCGGGCTGCCCGGCGCAGTCGGGTCGAAGGTGACCTGCTGACCGTTGTAGTCGACCGCGGTGCACTGGTGGGTCGAGGGGCAGGCGATGGCTGAAAGACCGAAGAGGTCAATCATGGTCGCCGTCGCGCCGCCCGGCGCGGTCGGGTCGAAGGTGACCTGCTGACCGAATTCATCAACCGCGGTGCACTGGTGGGTCGAGGGGCAGGAGATTGCGGACAGTTCATTGAAGCTGTTGTCGACCCTGGTCGGGGCCGGGCTACCGGGCGCGGTCGGGTCGAAGGTGACCTGCTGCCCGGATTCATTGACCGCAGTGCACTGGCTCGTCGAGGGGCAGGCGACAGACGACAGTCCTTCGCGCCGGTCGATCGTCGTCGGCGTCGGGGTGCCCGGCGCGGTCGGGTCGAAGGTGACCTCTCGGCCTGGGTATCTGCCGACAGCGGTGCACTGGTGGGTCGAGGGGCAGGCGACTCCAACCAGTGGTTCGGAGCGGTCGATCAAAGTCGGTGCCGAGCCGCCCGGCGCGGTCGGGTCGAAGGTGACCTGCTGCCCGTATGGGTATCCCCCGACTGCGGTGCACTGATGGGTCGAGGGGCAGGCGACTCCTTCGAATGGGCCGATCAGCGTCGGCGTCGGGCTGCCGGGCGCGGTCGGGGCGAAGGTCACCTGTTCGCCGCCGCCGACCGCGGTGCACTGGCTCGTCGAGGAACAGGCGATGGCGGACAGTCCATTGCTGCTGCTGTCGATCCTGGTCGCTGTCGGGCTGCCCGGTGCGATGGGGTCAAAGGTCACCTGTTCGCCGCCGCCGACCGCGGTGCACTGGCTCGTCGAGGGACAGGCAATAGCTGAAAGACCGTAGCTGTTGATCGTCGTCGGCGTCGCGCCGCCCGGCGCAGTCGGGTCGAAGGTGATCTGTTGCCCGTTGTAGTCGACTGCGGTGCACTGGTT
The DNA here is from genome assembly GCA_036379955.1 of Solirubrobacterales bacterium. Classification (GTDB taxonomy): domain Bacteria; phylum Actinomycetota; class Thermoleophilia; order Solirubrobacterales; family 70-9; genus VRUE01. The sequence continues at coordinate 5,398 of DASVFR010000007.1, read as the reverse complement.
GGTTGAGGGGCAAGCGATGGCGGACAGTCCATTGCCGCTGTCGACCGTGGCCCGCGTCGCGCTGCCGGGCGCGGTCGGGTCGAAGGTGATCTCTCGGCCATACTCGCCAACCACGGTGCACTGGTGAGTCGAGGGGCAGGCGATTGCCCTCAAAAAAACGTTGTCGATCCTCGTCGGCGTCGCGCTGCCGGGCGCGGTCGGGTCGAAGGTGATCTCTTTGCTGTATCCCCCGATCGCGGTGCACTGGTGAGTCGAGGGGCAGGCGATGGCCTCCAATTCGCCGCTGTTGTCGATCATGGTCGGCGTCGGGCTGCCGGGCGCAGTCGGGTCGAAGGTGACCTGCTGCCCGCTGTAGTCGACCGCGGTGCACTGGTTGGTTGAGGGGCAGGCGATTGCCCTCAAGCTACCGCCGTTGTCGACTCTGGTCGAAGCCGGGGTGTCAGGCGCAGTCGGGTCGAAGGTGACCTGCTTCCCGTACGGGTATCCCGTGATCGCGGTGCACTGACTGGTCGAGGGGCAGGCGATGGCGCGAGCTCCACCGATTGTAGTGCGGGTCGGGCTGCCGGGCGCGGTTGGGTCGAAGGTGACCTGCTGCCCGTTGTGGTCGATTGCAGTGCACTGGGTTGTCGAAGGGCAGGCAACAGCTGAAAAACTGGAGCCGTTGATCATCGTCGGCGTCGGGCTGCCGGGCGCGGTTGGGTCGAAGGTGATCTGCTGCCCGTGCCAATCGACCGCGGTGCATTGACTGGTCGAGGGGCAGGCGATTGCAGACAGGTGTTGGGTGCCATCGATTGTCGTCGGCGTCGGGCTGCCGGGCGCGGTTGGGTCGAAGGTGACCTCTCGATCGTTGTAATCAATTGCAGTGCACTGGGTTGTCGAAGGACAGGCGATCGCCCTCAAGAAAACGTCGTCGATCATGGTCGGCGTCGGGCTGCCCGGGGCGGTCGGGTCGAAGGTGATCTCTCGGCCGTATTCGCCCACCGCGGTGCACTGGTGGGTCGAGGGGCAGGCGATCGCCTGCAATTCGCCGCTGTTGTCGATCCTCGTCGGCGTCGGGTTGTCGGGCGCGGTTGGGTCGAAGGTGACCTCTCGGCCATTTTCGCCCACCGCGGTGCACTGGCGGGTCGAGGGGCAGGCGATCGCCCTCAACTCACCGGTGTTGTCGACCGTCGTCGGCGTCGGGCTGCCTGGCGCGGTTGGGTCGAATGTGACCTCTCGGCCTGGGTATTCGCCCACCGCGGTGCACTGGTTGGTCGAGGGGCAGGCGATGGCCTGCAATTCGCCGCTGTTGTCGATCCTCGTCGGCGTCGGGCTGCCGGGCGCGGTTGGATCGAAGGTGACCTGCTGCCCGCTGTAGTTGACTGCGGTGCACTGGTTGGTCGAGGGGCAGGCGATGGCGCGAGCCCAACCAATTGCAGTGCGGGTAGGGCTGCCAGGCGCGGTTGGATCGAAGGTGATCTGCTGCTGCCCGTTGAAATCGATAGCGGTGCACTGGTTGGTCGAGGGGCAGGCGATTGCCCCCAAACCACCGCTGCTGTCGATCCTGGTCGGCGTCGGGTTGTCGGGCGCAGTCGGGTCGAAGGTTACCTCTCGACCGTTGTAGTCGACCGCGGTGCACTGGCTCGCCGAAGGGCAGGAAATGGTGGACAGGTGTTGGGTGCCGTCAATTGTTGTAGGCGTCGGATCGCCGGGCGCGGTCGGGTCGAAAGTGACCTGCTGCCCGTTGTAGTCGACCGCGGTGCACTGGTGGGGTGAGGGGCAGGAGATTGCCTCCAATTCGCCGCCGCTGTGGATCCTCGTCGGCGTCGGGCTGCCTGGCGCGGTTGGGTCGAAGGTGACCTCTCGGCTGTACGGGTATCCCCCGACAGTGGTGCACTGGTGGGTCGAGGGGCAGGAGATCGCCCACAAGGGACCACTACTACTGTCGACCCTGGTCGGCGTCGGGGTGCCGGGCGCGGTCGGGTCGAAGGTGACCTGCTGCCCGTACCCGTCGACCGCGGTGCACTGGTGGGTCGAGGGACAAGCGACAGCATCCAGCCCGTAGCCGCTGTCAATCGTGGTCGGGACCGGGCTGCCCGGCGCGGTCGGGTCGAAGGTGACCTGCTGCCCGTTGACATCGACAGCGGTGCACTGGTTCATCGAGGGGCAAGAAACCGAAGACAGGCCGTTGCCCGTCCCGGCGGGATCAGCCGTACTCAGCACAATCGGCGCAGACCATGACAGCGACGCCGCGTGCGCGACAGGCGGGGAGCTGGCGAGCACGGGCGAGGAAAGAACGGCGAGGAACAGCGCCAGACGGCCCAGAGAGAACATAGGGCCGCTCGCACGAAGTCGAGCGACGGGAGCCGGGCGAAACCAAGATGAAGTCGAGGTGGCCATATGAGCGCCCTTACCGCTCAACCCCATTAGCATCGCCCACCATATCCTCAATTTTAGTCGGGTAATCATCGCTTCGGCTTTGAGGCAACTTCTCCAGCCCCCCCGAAACCGTCCTGGGCGCAGGTCGCCGGGCTGCCGATCGATCCCGGCGAGCTCTTCTCCGGAATCGATCATTGCTCCTCCCCTCCCCCACGCTCCTCGAAGCCGCCAGGGCTGTAGTCGCCCGGATGCCAGCGGATGCCGGCGAGGAGGTCTTCGGGACGGACGCCCAGGGCGCCGGCGAGCTTGGCGAGGGTGTCGATGCGGGGAACCCGTTCGGCGCGCTCGAGCAGACCGATCTCGGTGCGGTGCAGGGCGGCGCGGAAGGAAAGCTCCTCCTGGGATATGCCCGCTCGCTTGCGGGCGGCAACCAGGTTGCGGCCGAAGCGGGAGGCTACGTCGCTTCCCATAGGCTCAACCCTCCAGCAGGGCGTCGGCGCGCAGGGCGGCGCGGGTAGGCACGACCAGGCCGGAGGCATGGTGCAAGAGGCCGGCGCCGACGAGGTCGCGGACGGCGCGCTCGACGCGGTCGCTCTCGGCGAACTCCGTTGCTCCGGCGGAGACCTCGCGGACGAGGTCCAGGAGCGACAGGTGGGTCGGGTGCAGGGCGAGAACGTGGGTGAGGACGGCGGCCTGGTCGCGGTCGTCTTCGGCCTGGGTCGGCGAGACGGGCTGATCGCCCGCCCCTTTAGGGTCTTTGCAGGACATGGGGAGCAACGCCTCCTTGTGTCTCAGGCGGCCCGCTCGTGTGTCTGCACGGCGGGTCGCCGCTTTCTGGAGCCGGTATGCCGATACCGTTCCCGCTGCGGCCGGCGGCTGTCAGCTTTGCCGGTCGCCACGGGGCCGGTGTCTTCAGCACGCGGCCCCACTTATGTAGTTCGGAAAGGGTAGCAGGGATTTAAGACATGTTTTAAGTTCCTCGAACCCGCCCCGTTTGTGTGCGAGCGTGTTCTCTGATGCGCCACTCGGATCGTCCCCAGCCTCGCCTTGGAAAGGCAATTCGTCAGCTTCGCAAGCAACGCAACGCCACTCAGGAGGAGATCGCCGAGGCTGCGGGCATCACCGGCCCGACCCTTTCCCTGGTCGAGCGCGGTTACGCGAATCCGACATGGGCGACAGTCGAGGACATCGCGAGGGCACTTGACGTGAGCGTGTCGGAGCTGGCGAGAGCCGCTGAACGCTTCGAGCAGGGATAGGACTCGGCGGAGAACTAACGAGGCGAGGGAGCGCTTCGGTAGAGCTTGAAACCGCGCTCGTCCATCGGGCCGCAGCACTACCTTTGGAGCATGGAGCGCCACGACGATAACGCCCTGATCATCTACACGGACGGATCGTGCAAGGAGCGGCCGCGACGGGGTGGATACGCCTACGTGCTGGTGTGGACCAGCCCCGACGGGAAAGAGCAGCACCACCCCCACCAGGGCACGGGCAAGCTCGGGGCGAAGATCGGCGAGATGGAGCTGACCGCATGCGTCGAGGCGCTGCGCTATGCGACGAGCAGGCACTGCCCGGCTTCCGACCACGAAAAGATCGTCGTCTTCAGCGACGCGCAATTCCTGGTCGACAGCGCTAACGGGGGCGAGTCGCGCTGGAAGCAAAGCGGGTGGATGACGCGCGAGTTGGAGCCGGTGAAATACCCGGCCCTTTGGCAGGAGCTCTTCAAGGCGAAGCGGCGCGCAGGTCGGGTCGAGTTCAAGAAGGTGGCCGCCCACAAGGGCAATCCCTTCAACGAACTGGCCGACACACTCGCCAAGCAATCTGCCGAATCGGCGATCGGGACACGAAGAGGAGCAGGTGTGGCGAGGCGCAAGCTGAGCAAGGCGCCGACCGAGCCGCGCTCAGTGGCGATGGAGGGGCAGGCCGAGACGATCAGGATCGTCTCGGTGGACCCGATCTCCGCCCAGTACCACTGCTACCGCTATGAGGTGGTGGGCGAGGAGAGCGGCGATCTCGGGAAGGTGGACGAGGCGTTCGCGCTTAACCACAAGGTGGTCATGCGAGGCGCGCACACCTACGAAGTCCGGTTTGCCGAAGGCGGGAAGGGCCGATGGATCCGGGAGGTCATAAGGGAGGTCGACCCGGAGTAGGGCGGCGAGGAACTCGAACAGGGCGTACCGAAGCCCGGGAGCATCAAGGACAAGGCTATGGGGCGCACTGGTTGTAAGCCTGGGCCAAGCTGATGAAGGTACCGGCGAGGCCGAGGATCTGAAAGCCTCGCGTAGCGACTTTGCCGATGCCGGCGACAACCGGATCGGCGGAGTCGCTCAGCCATTGGGCGCCAGCGGAGCCGGTTGTCGTCGCGGCGGTTTTCCAGTCCGAGCCCGAGACGCCTCCCGAGAATGGATTGGGCAGCGCGAAGGGGAGCTGGCCAGCGCCCAGGTCGAAGGCAGCCGAGAGGCAGTTGAACGCAGTGCTGATCGCTTCGCAGACATCGTCTCCGAGTTCGGCGCATGTCGCCTCCGCCTCAGCTATGCGTTCGTTAAACGCCTCCTGCCCGCTGTCGAGCTGTTCCCAAGGCGTCGGTGAGTTGTCACAGTTCTGAGACCCTGCCCCGCCTTCGTGAGCAGAGCCTTCGTAGAGATACGGAGAGGTGGCAACCGCGCCGCAGACGAGCTCGGGGCTCGTCGGGCCATCTTCCTCGCTCCAGTCGACATAGGCAGCATCGACTGAGCATGTGGAGCCCCAATTACACGCCGAAACAGCATGCTGGACGTTTTGAAAGGTTCCCCGGATCTCCGCCTCGACTTCATCTCCGACTGAAAACCCCTCAACGGCTCCGTCTATGGAAATTCCTTGGAACAGTGCGGTCATCGAGCCGTCCAAGGTCACAGCCGTCAATTCGGTCTCCTCAAAGGAGTTGTCGGAGACGTCGGCTGAGCAGCTGTCGAGCGACAGGGACACGTGGTTGAAGGTGTTGCCGGTGAGCACGCCGTGTTCGCAGCCGCGGATCAGCAACGCCCCCCAGTGCGGTTCCAGCCAT
>DASVFR010000006.1:0-26634 GCA_036379955.1 Solirubrobacterales bacterium | reverse complement strand
GGGTCCCTCCCCAGGAACTCCCGCGAAGCGGCCTGGGGAGGGACCCCCAACGGCCCGGCCCCCCACGCCCTCACGCCACGGAAGACTCCTCCCACGCCCCGTACAACCGCGAGTACGCCCCACCCGCCGCGATCAGCTCGTCGTGCGTGCCCGCCTCGACGATCCGGCCCCCCTCCAGCACCGCGATCTTGCCTGCTCGGCGGATCGTCGAGAGACGGTGGGCGATGACGATCGCCGTGCGTCCAGCGAGCAGGCGCGCCAGGCCGCGCTCGATCGTGCGCTCGGTACGGACGTCGACGTTCGAGGTCGCCTCGTCGAGGATCAGGATGCGCGGCTCGGCGATAAGCGCCCGGGCGAAGGCGACGAGTTGGCGCTGGCCGGCCGAGAGTTGCACACCGCGCTCGCCGACCTCGGTCTCGATCCCCTGTGGGAGGGCGGCGATGAACTCCGAGGCGCCGACGGCCGCCGCCGCGGCTTCGATCTCCTCCAGCGTCGCATCCGGGCGGCCGAAGGCGATGTTCTCGCGCACGCTGCCCGAGAAGAGGAAGCCCTCCTGGGGCACGATCCCGAGCTGGCGGCGCAGCGCTCGCTGCTGGAGCTCGCGCAAATCGTGGCCGTCGACCATCACCGTGCCCCGCTGCGGGTCATAGAAGCGCGCTACCAGCTTGGCGAAGGTCGACTTGCCGGCGCCGGTCGCCCCGACCAGGGCGAGCGTCTGCCCCGGCGGCACGTGCAGATCGACGTCCTCCAGGGCCCACTCGCCGTCGTCGGAGGAGTAGCTGAACCAGACCCCGTCCATCTTGATCTCGCCGCGCAGCGGCCCGGGATCGGTCGCGCCGGGGGCATCCGGCATGTCCGTCGGGGTCTCCAGCAGCTCGAAGATCTTGTCCATCGCCGCCACGCCCTGAAGCCAGGTCGTGTACAGGTTCGAGAGCTGCTGGATCGGTTCGAAGAAGATCTGTAGATAGCCGACGAAGGCGACGATCACGCCGATCTGGATCGCGCCGTCGATCGCCTGGCTGCCGCCGTAGAGGAGGATTGCGGCGGTGCCGACGGCGGAGAGCAGTTCGACCCCGGGGAAGTAGGTCGCGTTGAGGTAGACAGTGCGCATGTTGGCCTCGCGGTTGGCCTCGTTGAGCTCGGTCATCGCGCTCGCGTGGCGCGGCTCCTGGCCGAAGCTGCGCACGATCCGCACGCCGCTGAGCGTCTCCTGCAGGTAGGCGGTGACCGCGGCGATTCGCTCGCGCGTCGCCCGGTAGGCGCCGTGGGAGACGACGCGGAAGAGGGCGCTGGCGGCGATCAGGATCGGGAAGGTGAGGAAGGTGACCAGCGCCAGCCGCAGGTCGAGGGCGAGCAGGATGACGACCGCCCCGACGAGGGTGAGCAGGCTCGAGACGAGGGTCACGGCCCCGGTCGAGACGAGCTGGTTGAGGGCTTCGACGTCGTTGGTCAGGCGTGAGATCAGGACGCCCGGACTGCGCCTGGTGAAGAAGCCGATCGACATTCCCTGCAGGTGGATGAAGATTCGCTCGCGCAGATCCTGCAGCGCCCGCGTTCCGACCCAGCCGACCATGTAGGTCTGCACGAAGGTGGCACCGGCGTAGAAAAGGGCTGCGGCGACGAAGCCGGCCACGGCCCAGTCGAGCGCCGAGACGTCATCGAGTTCGATGCCGGCGTCGATCGCTTCCTTGGCCAGCAGCGGCGGCGCCAGGCCGGCCGCAGTCGCGACCAGCATCGCCACCAGGGCGACCGCGACCCTGCCCCGGTAGGGCCAGAGCAGGCCGAGGACGAAGCGCGTCTTCCTCACGCCAACCCCTTCCGGTGCGCCTTATCCACGCATATCGAGGCAAAGGCGCACCGGAGCGTCATAGGCGGGCCAGCTCCTCGCGCTGCTCAAGATCGCGCTGCAGGAAGACCGAGTCGGCGAGGCCGTGCTCGGCGATCTCGCGGTAGAAGCCGCAGCCCGCGAGCAGCTCTTCGTGGGTGCCGCGGTCGACGATCCTGCCGCCGTCCATGACCACGACCTCGTCGGCCAGTGACACGGTCGAGAGCCGGTGGGCGATGACGAAGGTCGTTCGTCCCGCCATCGCCTCGCGCAAGCCCTCCTTGATCGCCCGCTCGGTGGTCGCGTCGACCGAGGAGGTCGCGTCGTCGAGGATCAGGATGCGCGGATCGGCGAGCAGAGCGCGTGCGATCGCCACGCGCTGGCGCTGGCCGCCCGACAGCGTCAGGCCGCGCTCGCCGACCACGGTGCCATAGCCGCCCGGCAACTCGCGGATGAACCCGTCGGCCTGTGCGCGCCGTGCCGCCTCCTCGACCTCCTCGCGGCTCGCGTCCGGGCGCGCGTAGGCGATGTTCTCGGCGACCGTTGCGCTGAAGAGAAAGCTGTCGTCGGCAACGAAGGCGACCTGTGAGCGCAGCGAGACGACGTCGACCTCGCGCACGTCGACGCCGTCGACCAGCACCGCCCCCTCGCTGGGGTCGTAGAGCCGGGCGACCAGGGCGACGAGGCTCGTCTTGCCCGACCCCGAGGGCCCGACCAGCGCCACCGTACTCCCGGCGGCGACGTCGAGGTCGACGTCCGATAGCGCCGCTTCGTATTTTGTCCCCCCTCCAGGGGGGGAAAGATCCGGAGCGCTTGCGATCGCACCGTCGTAGCGCAGCGTCACGCCGCGCAGCTCGACCGCGCCGCCGCCGGCCACCAGCGGTGGCGCCTCCGGCGGGCTCTCGATCCGCGGCTCGCGGTCGAGGATCTCGAAGAGGCGGTTGCCGGCCGCGATCGCCCGCTGCGCCATGCCCAGCGACATGCCGAGCATCCGCGTCGGCCCGGCCAGCATCGCGGCGTAGGTGTAGAAGGCGGTGAAGTTGCCGAGGCTGAGGCTGCCGTCGATCACCAGCCGGCCGCCGACCAGAAGCACGATTGCCACTCCGGCCTGCGGCAGCAACCCGATCAGCGGCGAGAAGGTCGCTTGCAGCCGGTTCGAGTAGACGCTCTGGTCGAAGACGCGGGCCACCGCGCGCTGAAAACGGTGCAGCTGGTGCTCTTCGCGAGCGAAGGCCTTGACGATGCGGATGCCCGAGATGCTCTCCTCGGCTTCTGCGGTCAGCTCCGCGATCCGCTGCTGCACCTCCTGCACGGCGGGGCGGGAGACGCGGTTGTAGCGGGAGGCGATGTAGACGACGAGCGGGGCGGGGAGGAGGGCGAGGGCGGCGAGCGCCGGATTGATCGCGATCATCACCACGGAGGCCAGCACGATCGTCAATCCGCTCTGGGTGATGAAGACCAACCCGTAGCCGAGGAAGAAGCGGATCGCCTGCAGGTCGACCGTCGCCCGCGACATCAGCTGACCGGTCTGCTGGCCGTCGAAGAAGGAGAGCTCGAGCCGCTGCAGGTGACCGTAGAAGCGCTCGCGCAGGTCAAATTCGACCGCCAGCGACACCTTCCCGGCGACCACGCGGCGCACCGAGGTCAGCGCCAGCCGCAGGATGCCGGCGCCGACGATCGCCAGAGCGAGGGGGAGCAGATTTGGCTTGTTCCCTTCCTGGATCGCGTCCACCGCCTGCCCGATCAACCAGGGAATCAGCACGGTCATCCCCATCGCCGCCCAGGCGAAGGCGAGCGAGCCCCATAGCTGGCGGCGGTAGGGACGCAGGAATCCCGTCAGGCGGCGATAGGTCCGCATCGGAGACTCACTATACAAAGTGAAGTATTAGGAAGCGATTGCTCCGAAAACCTTGTGCGATCAGCGCCTAGGCGTTAGATCTACTCCGATGACATTGGCCCGGCACTCAGCCTGGCCATGAAAAAGGAGCAATGGCATGAGATCAATCAGAAACGGTGCGCTCGTCGGGCTTGTCGCCTTCGTCGTGGTGGGGCTGCTGGGCGCAACCTCGGCATCGGCGACGACCCTGTGCAAAGCCAAAGAAGAAGTTTGCTCCGCCGGTAACCGATACCCGTCGGGGACGGTGGTCAAAACCTCCGGGAAATCCTCGATCGTCACCTCGCTGGGCACGATTACATGTACGGAATCGAGCTCCAAAGGGGAATCAAACGAAGAATCGTCCGGATCCTCGACGGTAGCCCTTCCAATTTTAGATTTTATTTTTACATTTAGCGGATGCAAACTCGCGAAAACCTCATGCACAGTGATACCATCCCTACCCTGGTTATTATACTGGTTACGTTTAGGTTCCTTCCCATTTTTCCACGTGTACATTGAAAAAGACCCCTTCGCCGCTGGAGGGCCGAGCCTCGATGTGGTGTGCGGTTCTCTGATCAATTGCAAGTACAACCTGGAAGGCACTCTTCTCGAAGGAGAAGGTGGCGCCCCCGCGAACTTAACCGCGAACGAAAAAACGGTGCTAACTGAAGAAGGCGAAAAATCCATTTGTCCCGACACATCGAAATGGGTGGCGAAATACGAAATCACGGAACCGAATCCGCTCTGGGTTTCACCTGAACCCTAAGCCAGGCGATTCGGTTTCGTTGCATGACTGAAGCCGTATTACTAAGCCCGGGCGAGCGATCGCCCGGGCTTAGCCAAACGCCGCGGCCTTGACGCTGGGAACCTTGCCCCCGGTGCACTTGGGGCCGTAGCCGGAGCGGTTGAGGACCTGGAAGTTGGTCACTGCGTGGAACGGCGTCGGCGAGCCGTCGTTTTCGGCCAGGGCGATCACCAGCCGGTAGAAGCCGGAGCGCAGGTCGTGGTAGTAGATCTCGGGCCTCGTCGCGGGCGAGTAGCTGCCCGCCGAGCCGATCCGCTCGGCGAGCACCCCGTTGGGGCCGGAGTAGCGGGGGAAGTCGAAGGATTTGCCGATCAGGCGGCCCTTGCCGAACGGGCTCTCGATAGCTCGTTGCAGCTTTACCGGGTCTACGCAATCGGGCACCCGGTTGAGCCCGAAGCGCAGGTTGCCCTCGCCGAGCTGGGGTTCGCCGCCGAAGTGGCGGGGCGCGAGGCGGAAGTTGTGGATGTCGACCTTGACGACGACCGCGTGGCTCGCCTGTCTTGCGCCGTTGCGGGGTGAGATCACCTGCACGCTCGGCTGGGAGGAGGGCGGTTCGCCGCGCGCCTCGCTCGATTCTTCAGCACCGCCGCCGAGCAAGAGAATTGCCACCGCCGCGATCGCGATCGCGGCGGTGGCAAGGAGGATCGGGGTTCTCCCGGACATCGCCCGGGAGACTACGCGCAGTCGCCTACCAGTTTCCTTCCAACCAGTCCAGCAGCTCCGGCATGCGGCCTCGCAGGTCGGGGCGAGCGCTTGCCAGCTCGCTCCGCGCCAGCTGCACCGCGGCCCCCAGCGCCAGCGTCGCCCGCGTCGGGCCCATCCGCAAGGCGGCCTCGAGACGTTCGACCGCCTCGCGATTGGCTCGCAGCGACCAGAGCGCCTCCTTCACCCCCTCTGGATCCAGCTCCGCGGCGTCGACGATCGCCCCGACCGCCTCGCGAATCCTGTCCTCGGGTGGGGCGTGCGCCGCGAATTCGATCAGCCGCTCGACGCGCGTTTCGTCCAGACGGCCTTCGACAACGGCGGTACTTCCTCTACCCTCTGTCATGTTGGGACCTCCTCTTCAGGTCTCGGCCGGGCCCCGGGGTGTCGCAAGCACCGCCGGGGTCGCATCTTGAGAGCCGTGCGTGTATAGACTCGAACTAAGACAATAAGCGCCCGTCGGCCAATGGTCAAATAGTTAAAAATATTTTCGTCCGCGACGCGCGGGGCGATCGGAGAACCGGCAGATGAGCAGCGCAAGATCGAGCTATGACGCCTCAGCCGTCGAGGGGGCGCGACAGGCGGCATGGAGGGCGGCCGACGCCTATGCGACTCCCCGCCCCCCGGAGGGCGGCCGCGGCGTCTACATCAAGCCGTCCAGCCCGTTCACGTCGGGCAAGCTGCACATGGGCCACGTCCGCGACTACTCGATCGGCGACGCCTACGCGCGCTTCCGCCGGGCTCGCGGCGATGCGGTCCTCTTCGGCTTCGGCTTCGACGCCTTCGGCCTGCCGGCCGAGATGGCGGCGATCGAGCGCAAGGTGCCGCCCGCCGAGTGGGTCGAGGGCTGCGGCGAGCGGATGCTCGAGCAGATGGCCCGCCTCGGCTTCTCCTTCGACTACGACCGCGTCTTCTACAGCTCCGACGAGGGGCAATACCGCTGGTCGCAATGGCTCTTCCTGACCCTGCTCGACGCCGGCCTGGTCTACCGCGACGACACGACGGTCGACTGGTGCGACAGCTGTCGCACGACGCTGGCCGCGCTGCAGGTCGAGGACGGGCGCTGCTGGCGCTGCCACAACGAGGTGCGGCTGATCCGGCGCCCGACCTGGTTCCTGCGCATCGTTCCCTACCTGGAGGAGAACGACCGCCGGCTCGCCGGGCTGGAGGAGGGGGGCACCTGGGACGAGATCTCGCTCTCGACCCAGCGCTACATCCTTGGCCGCGGCGACGGGGTGGAGGTGGACGTCACGGCCCCGGACGGACGGGATCTGGTCGCCTTCACACCGCACGGCGGTGCCGTCGCCCGGGCCAGCTTCCTGCTGGTCTCGCCGCGGCATCCGGACCTGGGGGAGTGGATCAAGGCCCCGCGGGTCCGCGAGCAGCTCGACGAGCTGCGTTCCGGCGGCTGGGAGCGCAGCGCCCGCGACGTCAAGTCCGTGCCGCTGGTCGAGGCCGGCGTGGCGGCGTCCGTTCCCTGGGGCGTGCGGGAGCTTCCCGTGCTCGTCTCGCCTCTGGTCGACGCCCGCTACGGCCCGACTGCGGCGCTCGGCATCCCCGCAGTCGATGAGGCCGACGAGGCGATCGCCGCCCGCGTCGAGGGTCTGCAGAGCGAGGGAGCCGCACCCGCGCCGAAGCTCGAGCCGGCGACGAGGCCGGCGGTCCGCTACCGAGCTGCCGACTTCTCGATCTCGCGCCAGCGCTTCTGGGGCACGCCGATTCCGATCGTCCACTGCGACTCCTGCGGCGCCGTACCCGTGCCCGAGCAGGACCTGCCGGTCGTCCTGCCGCGGGACGTCGAGCCGACGGGAGAGGGCAATCCGCTGGCCGAGCTGCCCTCCTTCGTCGACGTCGACTGCCCGCGCTGCGGCGAGCCAGCCAAGCGCGAGACCGACACGCTCGATTGCCACTTCGACGCGCTCTGGCTCTGGGTGCCCTCGGCGGTCCCGCCCGAGGCGCGCGCCACCGAGATGTTCACCCATCCCGAGCTGCGCGCCTGGTTGCCCTCCGAGCGGCTCGTCGCCGGCTCCGACAGCGGCGGCTTCGTCTTCGACCAGCGGATCGTGACCAAGGCCCTGCGCGACATCGGCCCGTTCGAGTTCATGGAGGAGGGCGAGCCGTTCACGGGCTGCCTCTTCCACGAGATGGTGATCGCCGACGGCCGCAAGATGAGCAAGCACCTCGGCAACGTCGTCGACCCGGATGAGCTGGTCGAGCGCTACGGCGCCGACACCGTGCGCCTGGCGATCCTCTACGCGGCGGGCCCGGCCAAGACCCTGAACTGGAACGACGGTGCGCTGCGCTTCGCCAGCCGCTTCCTGTACAACGCCTGGAGCTACTCGGTCGAGCGCTTCGAGCGAGTCGGCGACGTTCCCGAGGACGCCGAAGCCGCGGCGGACACCGAGTTCCTGCGCGAGCGCCTGCGCAAGTGGTGCGACAACGGCCTGGAGCGGATCACCGCCGATCTCGAGGAGCTGCAGATGCACAAGGCAGTCCGCAACGTGACGCGGATGCTCGAGCGCATCCAGGACTTCGAGAAGCGCGTCGTCGCGCGGCGCGGCGGGCTGAGCCGAGCCGACGCGGAGGCGCAGGCCGCGGCCCTGCTGCTGCTGGCGAGGGTGCTCGCCCCCTTTGCGCCCCACGCCGCCGAGGCGCTATTGCTTGCCGGCGGCGTCGAGGAGGTCGACGTCCCCGGCGCTTGGCCCGAGGCGCTGTCGCTTCCGGTCGCTCCCCCCGGTGCCGCCTCGTAGGCCATCCGTCCCGAATTTAGGAAAAAGGACTTGACTGATCTACTGTTGTTATGTTATGAATTAGCGCGCGGACGATCAAGCGCAGTGAAGAGGCGGGATTTCCATTCAGTGGAGGCTCGTCTGGCACGGCAAAGGGAGAGTCCAGCTATGAGCCACGACAGGCTTTACGGCGGCGCACCGCTGTGGCCTGTCCTCCCCCGCCTCTTCCTGCGCGATTTTCGCCTCTATAGGTGAAATTCTCTTCATATTCGGTTTGGGCGAAACCATTTTGCCCCCATATCGGTTCTCTTTCCTAGGGGTAGTACCCAAATAAAGACATGAAATTCCCTGATCATGGGAAAGAGAAAGGTGGGGCAGCATGGGAGAGCAAGGGATGTACGTGGGCTCGGGCTGGGACATCGCGCGTCTCAGCGCAAGCGAGAAGGCGTTCTGGACGGCGCTCTGGGACTCGCCGATCCCGGACACTCTGCACGACGCGGGCGCCGATTCGGTCAAGTTTGGCTCGGTGCAGGCGCTGCTCGTGACCGAGCAGCGGCACGACAGGGGGGTCAACCTCATCCTCGGCGCCGGCGAGCCCGGGACGGTGGAGCACGGCCACCTTGCCGACGCCACGCGGCTGATGGAGACGAGGTGCTTCTACATGGAGGACGAGAGGGGGGTCGATTACCGGGTCCCGGTCGTGCCCGGTCTGTCTGACTCTGCGGCGGCCGAGGAGTGGTTGGAGGAGCGTGAGTACGTACGCGCCGACGGGGCGGCGAAGCTGATCCGGGACGGCTCTGAGCCGGCTTTCGAGGAACCCGACGGCATCGAGGTCCTCGACTGGGATTCGTGGGACGAAGGGTTCGGCGGCCCGCTGGCAGAGAGCCTCGGCCTGGCGTGCATGGGGGAGGTCTTCTTCGCCTGCCTGCTGAGCGACGATGACTGGCGCTGCTACTGCTGCATCGTCGGCGATGACCCGCTCGCTTACGTGGCGATGCACATCCACGACGACGTCGCGTCAATTGCCCTCGCTTCGCGACCTTACCCCGGACGGGACGGGGACGGGCAGTTGGCGGTGCTGCACCGCTGCATCGAAGACGCGCGTGCCGCCGGCTGCGACTCCTTCGTGCTCGTCGACGCCGGTAGCGAACCGCCGATCGGCGACCGGGAGAGCCTGCTGCGCGCCGGGTTCGAAGTCGCGTACAGGGTGCCGAATTGGCGCAGCCCGGCGCGCGTTACGGTCTGATCGCGGAGCGTTTGCGCGCTTTCGCGTGCTTTACGCAGGAAGCCTTGACTGGTGATGGGAGGGGTGTTATAGCTAGGCACGCTGACGACCAAGCGCTAGCGGAGAGGCGGGAGACCCAGTCAGGGGCGACTCGCCTTGCGATGGCCAGGAAGGATATGTGTCCGGTCATGAGTCGAGACGACGACCGTTTCGGGTGCAAGAGGGAGGCGCCGGCGCCGCGCGCGATGCCCCACCACGGGCGTGCAGCGCCGCCCCCCACGACGGTCGCATCGCCCTTTCCGCCTCTGGCAGCTAGGTCCCCGGAGAGGGGGGGCGGCCACCTAGGGCCGTGGCGCGGGTTCAAGCCGTGACCGGATCGAGGGTCACGACACTCAGGGTCCGTCCTCGCGGAATGCTGACGCCGCGGGGGCGGGCCCGGTCTCCTTTTCGTCCGCTACCCTGCTCGCAGGGGATCCAGCCATGCTGAGCTCAGAGGACCGCACCCGCTCTTGTGCCACGGAACTGGTCTGCCGCGACTGCGGGCGGCGCTACCCGCTGCTCGACACCGCGTTCAAGTGCCACGGCTGCGGCAACGGTCTCGACATCGACTACGACTACGAGCTCGCCAAGGAGCGCTTGGCGGAGATCCCGCCGGGAGAACGCGAGATCAACATCTGGCGCTTCGAGGAGCTGCTGCCGATCGTCGACGCCCGGGCGCTGGCCCGCGTCGGCCGCTACAGCGGCCGCACGCCGCTGATCCACGCCGACCGGCTTGGCGCCGAGCTCGGCTTGAAGAGACTCTACCTGAAGGACGACTCGACCTCGCGCCCGTCGCTCTCCTACAAGGACCGGGTCGTCTCGATGGCCGTCGCCCGCCTGCTCGAGCTCGGCAAGAAGGAGATCGGCTGCGTCTCGACCGGCAACGTCGGCACCGCGGTCGCCTCGCTGGCGGCAAAGGCCGGGGTCGCCGCCTACGTCTTCTACCCGTCGAACATGGAGAAGGGCAAGGCCCGCGCTTGCCGGGCACTGGGGGCGGCCGTGATCCAGCTCGACGGAAACTACGACCAGGCGAACCGCGCCTGTCGTGAGCTGGCCTTGGCGACCGATATGCAGTTCGCCAACATCACGCTGCGCCCGTTCTACGCCGAGGGGGCGAAGACGGCGGCCTACGAGGCCGTCGAGCAGCTGGAGTGGATGTCTCCCGACCATTTCGTCATCCCGGCGGCTGGTGGAACGCTCTCCTCCCGCGTCCACAAGGGCCTCGAGGAGATGCAGACCGTCGGCTTGGCGGAGACCGCCGCGACGAAGATCAACATCGCCCAGGCGGAGGGCTGCAGCCCGATCGCGACCGCGATCAGCGACGGTTCGGGGAATATCGAGCCCCAGGTCCCGCACACCGCGGCCCACTCGATCGCGATCGGCGCGCCCGGCGACGGCCCGCTCGTGGTCGACGCGGTCATGTCGCGCGGCGGCGCTGCCGCGACCGCGACCGACACCGAGATCTTCGAGGCGATCGACCTGCTCGGCGCCACCGAGGGAATCCTCACCGAGCCTGCGGGCGGCACGACGATCGCCTGCACGGCGAGGCTCGCCAGCGAAGGCAAGATCGGCCCCGACGACACCGTGGTCGCGATCGTCAGCGGCAACGGCTACAAGACGCTCGACGAGCATCCGGACAAGTCCTGGCCCGAGATGGTCGCTTGCGACGTCGACTCGATGACCGAGGTGCTGGACGAGTTTCGCCAGCACGGCGTCAGCGCCCCCCTCGGCTGACCACCCCCGAGCTGCGGGGTGCAACGTTTTCGACATGGTATGGATGGAAAACGCGTTGCACCTGTGAGTCAAGCGCCTGATTGACTCGTCAGTCAACCGCCGGGATATAGTCCCCGCCATGTTCGAATACGGCGACGGCAAGTTCGTGCCGGCCGAGTTTCCGCCCCCGGTCGACGCCCGCGAGGAGTTCGTCAAGCGCGGGCTCGACGCCGAGGACGAGCGGATCGAGATCGGCGTCGCGATCGTCGGCGGCGGCGCCGCCGGCCTCGCCTGCGCCAACCGTCTGCTGCAGCTGCTCGCCGAGGACCCCGAGACGATGGAGAAGCTCGGCGAGGTGCCGGTCGCGGTGATCGAGAAGGCGAAGACCTGCGGCGGCCACAACCTCTCCGGCGCCGTGATGCGGCCTGGCCCGCTGCGAGAGCTCTTCCCGGAGCTGAGCCGCGAGCAGTGGCGGGCGGAGGGCTTCGCCTTCGGCGAGGTGCGCAAGGAGGCGATCTACCTCCTGCCCAACGGCAGGACCAAGGTCCGCATCCCGCCGCCCCCGCCGCAGCGCAACCACGGCAACGAGGTGGTCTCCGTCGCCGCCCTCTGCCGCTACATGCAGGCGCAGGCTGAGGAGAACGGCGCCTACCTGCTGACCGAGACCGCGGCGACTCAGGTCGTCGTCGAGGACGGCGCCGTTCTTGGGGTGCGCTCCGGCGACAAGGGCCGTGGCAAGGACGGGGAGGAGCTGGGCAACTTCGAGCCCGGGACCGACATCGCGGCGAAGGCGACCGTGCTCGCCGAGGGCTGCTGGGGACACCTGACCGACGCCGTCGTGCGCGAGTTCGGCCTCGCCGAGGAGCGCGAGCCGCAGGTCTGGGAGCTGGGCGTGAAGGAGGTCTGGAAGGTGCCGAAGCCGCTCGACCGTGTGATCCACACGCTCGCTGGCTGGCCACTGAAGATCTCCTCCAAGTACCACCAGATCGGCGGCAGCTGGATCTATCCGATGAAAGACGAGAAGACGGGCGACGACCTGGTCTCGATCGGCTTCGTGCTCGACCTCGACTACGCCGACGCGACGACCTCGGCCCACGACCTGCTGCAGCAGTTCAAGACCCACCCGATGGTGCGCGAGATCCTCGCGGGCGGCGAGCGCGTCAGCTGGGGCGCGAAGGCGATCCCGGCCGGCGGTTACTGGGCGATGCCGAAGCTCTCGGCGCCTGGCGCTGTCCTGATCGGCGATGCCGCCGGCATGGTCAACCTGGCGGCGCTGAAGGGCGTCCACTACGCGATCAAGTCGGGGATGCTCGCCGCGGAGGCGATCTACGCCGGCCTGCGAGCCGAGAGCGCCGACTTCAGCGGTTACGAGCAGGCGGTCGAGGACTCCTTCATCAAGAAGGACCTCTACCAGGAGCGCAACACCCGCCAGCCCTTCCAGAAGGGCCTGATCAGGGGCGGGCCGCTGGTCAACCTGATGATCGCGACCAGGGGCCGCTTCCCCGGTGGGCGCTGGAAGATCGAGCGCAACGACGAGCAGCCGATGTTCGTCGGCGACACCAAGGATGGCTACCCGCCGCCCGACGGCGAGCTCACCTTCGACAAGCTCTCGAGCGTCTTCATCACCGGTAACGCGACTCGCGACGACGCCCCCAACCACATCCGGGTGCAGAAGCGCGTCCCGCGCGAGGTCGCCGAGACCTGGCGCTGGATGTGCCCCGCCGGCGTCTACGAGATCCCCGACGACGCCCCCGAGAGCGGCGACGTCGACGTGATCGTCAACTACACCAACTGCGTCCAGTGCGGCGCGATCACCGCCAAGGGCGGCCGCCTGACGACCCCCGAGGGCGGCGACGGGCCGCTCTACCAGAACACGTGAGACTCCTCGTTGTAGTTCTTGAAGTCGTCACCCCAGATAGGGCTACCGTGTCCTAGGTGACTGCAAGTGCTGATCGTAGAGGTAAGTCGCCGGCTCGCAGACCTAGCGATAGGCGCAAATTGCCCGGAGAATGAGGGCGGGACCACGGATGAATACATCGTCCTCCGAGATGTCAATTCCAATTCCGCCGAGACCTTCTGAAAGGCCTGGGAGAGTCTCTTCGATTGCACCACGCTCCAAGGATGTGGCGGGTCCGCCCTTTAGTACGCGGATCACTTGATGTGCCTCGCCTTCGTTGAGGATTTGCTCGACTTGTGCAACCACCGTTACCTCGCCGAGCAAATCATCGATATTGACCTCGAAGTCATCTTGAGGGACCGGCAGCAAGAGGCGCGGAACCTGCTCCTCCTGTGTGCTGGGCTCGATGAGCACGGGGGCGTCATCTTGGCCTGTGCCTGAAATGACACCCCACATGTCCAGGACCTGGCGCAGTTCCTTGGTCACCTGCTTCTGGTCGAGCTTCGGTCCTACCTCAATGAAAGAGCGAAGCATTTGATCGGCCTTATGCAAGGGGTGGAGCTGTAGTTCTGCACGAAACTCAAGAACCATCCCAGCCTGAAGCTGTTGGAAGACCTCCATGTCAAGTGCGCCATCAACAACACCGATTGACTCCCGCTCTCGCAGGGCATCGAGCAACTTCGCTGCCGTTGCATGGCGTGTCCTTGCGCGGCGGATTTCCTCCTCTACCTTGCGAGACTTCGAACGCTTCCCCTTTGCCTTAACCGGTCCCGCACCGACCTCGCCGCCGAGTCCGCCATCGCGTTCCTCGGCGCTGCGGGTGAGAATCTCGTCGATCTGACCTCCATCGATGGCACTCAAAGCTGCGACTGTGCCATCCGAGTCGAGGATGACGAACTGCCTGAATGCACTCTGTTTTGGTGCCTTAAATGCCATTCCATCCAATCGCGAGACCGGGTTTAACAGAGGGATCCTGAAAGACCTTTGAGCCGAGATTCCCAGAATAAAAGCCATGCCGGAGGAGGGACTCGAACCCCCGACACGCGGATTATGATTCCGCTGCTCTAACCAGCTGAGCTACTCCGGCGGGGCACGGATCGTAGCGGGGGAGGCGTGGTGATCGCTGGGGCGCGGTTAGGCTTAGCTTTCCGGATGACTCAGGAGCTCGACATGGCGGTGCGGACGATTCTGCGGGATTGTCTGCGGATCGAACCGGGGGAAGAGGTGCTGGTGATCTGCAACCCGGTGACCGAGGAGATCGGCTCGTTGATGCGGATCGAGGCGGAGGGCGACGGCGCCTTCGCGACATTGGCGGTGATCTCCGAGCTCGATTCCAACGGGGCCGAGCCGCCGACGCCGGTCGCCGCGGCGATGGTCGCCGCCGAAGTGGTGCTGGCGCCGACGATCCAGTCGCTCTCCCACACCGCCGCCCGCCGCGCGGCCACCCAGGCCGGGGTGCGGATCGCGACGCTGCCGGGAGTCACCGAGGACATGCTCTCGCGGCTGATGAACGCCGACATGCGCGTGCTGCGCCGGCGCGGCGCTGCGGTCGCGGCGGCGCTGCGCAGCGGCGAGGAGGCGCGCATCACCTGCAAGCACGGCAGCGACCTGCGGCTCGGGCTCAAGGACCGCATCCCGATTGCCGACGCGGGCGTGCTCAACGCCCCGGGCGCCTTCGGCAACCTGCCTTGCGGCGAGGCGTTCGTCGCGCCGGTCGAGGGAACGGGGGAGGGGACCCTGGTCGTCGACGGCTCGATCGCCGGCGTCGGCCTGGTCGAGACGCCGGTCGAGCTGACCGTCCGTGGCGGCCACCTGACCGACGCGACCGGCCCCGAGGGCGCCGCCCTGCTCGAAATGCTGACCAAGCACGGTGAGGACGGCACCAACGTCGCCGAGCTCGGGATCGGCACCAACGAAGAGGCGACGCTGAGCGGCAACATCCTCGAGGACGAGAAGATCCTCGGCACCGCGCACGTCGCCTTCGGCGCCTCGGCCGCGATCGGCGGCACCGTCCAGGTCCCGGTGCACCTCGACTGCGTGATCGTCGAGCCGACCGTGGAAGTGGACGGCAAGGAGATCGTCCGCGCCGGCCAGTTGCTCCTCTGAAATCGTGACGGTGCGGCTCCTCGCGGTTCCCAACGTCTCCGAGGGACGCGACCCCGACCGCATCGCCGCCCTGGAGAGCGCCTTCTCGCGCGGGGCGAGCCTGCTCGATCGCCACTCCGATCCCGATCACGACCGCACCGTGCTCACCCTCGCGGCCGCTCCGCCCGCCTTGCGCGACGCCCTCATCTCCGGCGCCGAGCAGGCGATCGAGACCGTCGACATGACCGGGTACGCGGGCCTGCACCCGGCGGTCGGCGCGCTCGACGTCTGCCCGGTCGTCTGGCTCGACCCGGCCGATCGCGCGGCCGCGCGCACGCTGGCGCTGGAGCTGGCCGAGCAGATCGGCGGCCTCGGGGTGCCCGTCTTCCTCTACGGCGAGCTGGCGCGCCGCGCCGAGCGCGCCGAGCGCGCCTACTTCCGCAACGGCGGCCTGGCCGAGCTCTGGCTGCGGATGGAGGCGGGGGAGCTGCGACCCGACAGCGGGCCGCCCGAGCCCCACCGCAGCGCCGGCGCGACCCTGGTCACGGCACGCCCGCCGCTCGCCGCCTTCAACGTCGAGCTCGACAGCTCGGACCCCGAGGTCGCCCGCGCGATTGCCGCCGGGTTGCGCGAGTCGGGCGGCGGGCTGCCGGGCGTGCGGGCGATCGGCCTGCCTCTCTCGAGTGGCCGCGCTCAGGTCTCGACCAACGTCCACGACCCGCTCGCGGTGCCGCTGGCCCGAGTCGTCGAGCGCGTTCGCGCCCTCGCCGCCCCGCTCGGAGCGCGGCCGCTGGAGGCCGAGGTCGTTGGCCTGGTGCCGGCCGCGGCGCTCGTCGACTTTCCCATCGAGGTGCCGCTGCGGGACTTCGATCCGGCCGTCCAGACGATCGAGGCTCGGCTGCGGCCCGCCCCCTGAGCG
The DNA here is from genome assembly GCA_036379955.1 of Solirubrobacterales bacterium. Taxonomy (GTDB): domain Bacteria; phylum Actinomycetota; class Thermoleophilia; order Solirubrobacterales; family 70-9; genus VRUE01. The sequence goes on along the minus strand of DASVFR010000006.1, from coordinate 10,819 downwards.
GCCGAGGGCGCTAGATTCAGCCGATGGCCCAGACCAAGAAGAAGCGCCGCCGCAAGCATCGCGGCACCCAGGGCGGTCGCGTCGACGCCAACCGCCGTCCCCCGAAACCTCGCAGCCGCGCCGAGGCGCAGGCGCGCGCCCGTTCCAGCACCAAGAGAAGGGGACCGAAAGCCGACAGTCCGCCGACTTGGCGCGGGGCCGCGATCCGCGGGATCGTCGCCGCCGCGATCTTCACCGTCCTGCTGTTGCTGATCTTCAAACGCTCGGCTGGCGCCGCTCTCGGCCTTGGCGCCTTCATGCTCGTCTTCTACATCCCGGCCGGCTACTACATGGACACCTACCTTTGGCGCCGCCGGGAGCGGGCCCGGATGCGCGCCGGCAAATCCTGAGCGGCCACTCACTGAATGAACCTCGACGTCCACATGCTCACGGTCGGGGCGATTGCGGAGAACTGCTTCGTTCTCCGCCGCGAAGGCTCGGGCAAGGGGATCGTCGTCGATCCCGGTGAGGAGCCCGAGCGGATCCTGGCCAAGATCGACGAGGTCGGGGTGAAGATCGAGGCGATCCTGATCACCCACTGTCACTTCGACCACATCGGCGCCGTCTCCCCGGTGGCGAAGATGACGGGGGCGACCGTCTACTGCCCGAGGATAGAGGTGCCGGTCCTGGCCGACATCATGGCCTTCGTGCCGATGCCGGGCTTCGGCCCATACGAGAGCTACCAGGCCGATGTCGAGCTGGACGGCGGCGAGACGCTGGAGATCGCCGGGCTCACCCTTGACGTGATCGCCACCCCCGGCCACAGCCCGGGGCACGTCACCTACTCGGTGCGCGACGAGAGCGCGATCTTCTCCGGCGACGTCCTCTTCCAGGGCTCCGTCGGCCGTGTCGACCTGCCTGGTGGCGACGGCCCGACGCTGATGCGCTCAATCCGCGCCCTGGTCGATTCTCACCCCGACGACACCGCCGTCTACCCCGGCCACATGGGCGTTACGACGCTCGGCTCCGAGCGCGCCACCAACCCGTTCCTAGCCGAACTCGCCGGGTAGCGCCCTGGCTCAGGGCGCGAGCGACCTTGCGCAGGTAAGGTCGCGGCACGATGGCCGCAACCAAGTACCAGGCGCCGCGCGGCACCTTCGACGTGCTTCCCAGGGCGGTGCCCGTGCGCGGTCGAATCGAGCGGACGGCGACGGCGATCTTCGCCCGCGCCGGCTATGAGCCGATCGCCACGCCGGTCTTCGAGGACACCGAGCTGTTCGAACGTGGCGTCGGCCACTCGACCGACATCGTGCGCAAGGAGATGTTCACCTTCGAGGACAAGGGTGGGCGCAGCCTCACCCTGCGACCCGAGGGGACGGCGGCGATCTGCCGCGCCTACCTCGAGCATGGGATGCAGAAGCTGGCGCAGCCGGTGAAGCTCTCCTATAGGGGGCCGTTCTTCCGCCACGAGCGCCCGCAGGCAGGGCGCTACCGTCAGTTCCACCAGCTCGGTATCGAGGCGATCGGCAGCGCCTCGCCGCTCGCCGACGCCGAGGCGATCGAGCTCTTCGCCGAGCTGGTCGCCGAGCTGGGCGTGCCCGGTGTCGAGCTTCGCCTTGGCAGCCTCGGCTCGCTCGAGGCGCGGCGCGAGTACCTGGATGAGCTGAGGGCGCACCTGCGCGCGCACGAGTCGGATCTCGCCAAGGAGGTGCGCGAGCGGATCGACGCCAACCCGCTGCGCGCCTTCGACTCCGACGACGAGGGCGCGCAGGGGGTGATGGCGTCGGCGCCAAAGCTGGTCGAGCGACTGCAGGGCGACGATGCCGAGCACTTCGCCGAGGTGCGGGCCCTGCTCGACGCGGCCGGGGTCTCCTACGCGATCGACCCGACCCTGGTGCGTGGCCTCGACTACTACACGCGCACGATCTTCTCCTTCGTCTGCGACCGGCTCGGCGCCCAGTCGGAGATCGGCGGCGGCGGCCGCTACGACGGCTTGATCGAGCAGCTCGGCGGCAAGCCGACCCCGGCCATCGGCTGGGCGGCGGGAATCGAGCGGATCGCGCTTGCCCTCGACGAGGAGGACGAGATCTCGCGCCGGGACGTCTTCGTGGCCACCGGGGACGAGGAGCGCGAGCGCCGCTCCCTGGCCCACGTCCTGGTCGGCGAACTGCGCAAGGCGGGCCTCGCAGCCGAGACCGATCTCGCCGGACGCGGCCTCAAGGGACAGCTCAAGCACGCCGACCGGATCGGCGCCCGGCAAGTCGTCATCCTCGAGGCCGACGGGGCCCAGCTGCGCGACATGGCGAGTGGCGAGCAGCGCCCGGTCGAGGCCGGCAACCTGATCGAGGAGATCACGGGAGGGCTCGCATGAGCGGTACGGACTTTCCGGCCCTGCGTCCCAACGGCTTCCGCGACGCCTGGTGCGGCCAGGTCCTCGGCGACCGCGTCGGCTCCGAGGCCCGCGTCGCCGGCTGGGTGCACCGGCGCCGCGACCACGGCGGCCTCGTCTTCATCGATCTGCGCGACCGCACCGGCATCGTCCAGCTCGTCTTCAACCCCGACGAGGCGGGCGAGGCCTTCGAGTTGGGCCATAGGCTGCGCGCCGAGGACGTGCTCAGCGCCGCCGGCACCGTGGTCGAGCGGGCGCCCGAGACGGTCAACCCGGACCTGCCGACCGGGGCGGTCGAGATCAAGGTGAGCGCGGCCGAGCTGCTCGCCGACGCCGAGACGCCGCCCTTCCAGGTCGAGGGCTTCGCCGGCGAGGCGGGTGAGGACGCGCGCCTGCGACACCGCTACCTCGACTTGCGCCGCGAGCCGATGCGGGCGGCGCTCGAGCTGCGCCACCGCGTCGTCGCGGCGATGCGCGAGTTCCTCGACGGCGAGGGCTTCCTCGACGTCGAGACGCCGGTCCTCACCCGTTCGACGCCCGAGGGTGCCCGCGACTTCCTCGTTCCCAGCCGCCTGCAGCAGGGCTCCTTCTACGCGCTGCCGCAGTCTCCGCAGCTCTTCAAGCAGCTGCTGATGGTGGCCGGGTTCGAGCGCTACTACCAGGTGGCGCGCTGCTTCCGCGACGAGGCGACCCGTGCCGACCGCCAGGCGGAGTTCACCCAGCTCGACGTCGAGATGTCCTTCGTCGACGTCGAGGACGTGATCGAGGTCAACGAGCGCCTCCTCGCCCACGTCTTCGAGCGCGTCGGTGGGCCGCGAATCGAGCTGCCGATGCAGCGCATGCCCTACGCGGAGGCGATGGACCGCTTCGGCACCGACCGACCGGACCTGCGCTTCGGCCTCGAGCTGGTCGACCTCGGTGAGGCGCTGAGCGAGACCGAGTTCAAGGTCTTCCGCTCGGTCCTCGACGGGGGCGGGGCGGTACGCGGAATCAACGCCGGTCGTCGCGAGATGCCCCGCTCGGAGCTCGACGGCCTGATCTCGCGCGCCCAGGAGCTGGGCGCCAAGGGCTTGGTCTGGGCCTTCCGCGAGGGAGATGGCTGGCGCTCGCCGACCGCGAAGTTCCTCAGCGAGGCCGAGCTGGCCGAGCTCAACTCCCGGCTCGGGGCCGAGGAGGGCGACCTGCTGCTGCTAGTCGCCGACGAGCGCGCGGTCGTCGACGCGGTCCTCGGTCAGATGCGCCTCGACCTTGCCGAGCGCTTCGACCTGATCGACGCCGACGACCATCGCCTGGTCTGGATCGTCGACTGGCCGCTGATGGAGTGGAACGAGGAGGAGAGGCGCTGGGACGCGCTGCACCATCCGTTCACCGCGCCGGCGGGGGCGTTCGACCCCGACGACCCGGGCGCCGCCAGAGCGCAGGCCTACGACGTGGTCTGGAACGGGCAGGAGCTGGGCGGCGGCTCGATCCGCATCCACGACGCCGCGACCCAGACGGCGGTCTTCGCTGCGCTGGGCATCGACGCGGCCGAAGCCGAGGCGCGCTTCGGCTTCCTGCTCGAGGCGCTGCGCTACGGAGCCCCGCCCCACGGCGGCATCGCCTACGGCGTGGACCGCATCGTGCAGCGCCTGCACGGGGCTGAGACCATCCGCGACGTGATCGCCTTCCCCAAGACTGCCTCCGGCTTCGACCTGCTGACCGGCGCCCCCGCCCCGGTCGACGAGATGCAGCTCAAGGAGCTGGGGATCTCGCTGCACCGGCGCAACCTCGCAGGTCACTGATGGGCCTGCTCGACCGCATCCGGGCGGCGTTCGCTCCCGGCCCCGGAGCGACCCCGGTCCACGTCGACGATCCTCGCTTCGACAGCTGGGAGGTCGTGCGCGACTTCGTCGACGTGCGCACCGCGCGGGCCTGGCACCAGGGCCTGGAAGAGGGTGGGATCGAGGGCGCGCTCACCGCCGACTGGCCGCTCGACCGCTTCGGTCGCGGTGACATCGCGCTGCGCGTGCAGCCCGAGAACTGGAGCGAGGCCGAGCTGCTGCTCTCCAACCTCGACCTGGACGATTGACCGCTGGCTCTGGCGGCCGGCCGGTGCTACGGTTGGCCCAAGGCTCGAGCCCGTACGCGAGCCGTCCCACCGTTTGACCCAACACAAACGGCGAGGGTGCTGATCTCTCTTGGTCTCTAGGGACCCCGAGGAGGCGCCCACCCTTTACTTCAAGGGATCAAAGCCAGGGGCGGTACCGGCGGGCTGGAGCCTTTTTGAACCTGGCTCGGTCGGCGATGGCGCGCGCCTGGCGGTGGCGGACGCTGCGCGATGCGGCGTCCTCGGTCGCCCGAATAGCGCTGCTATTCGGGCTCCCTGCGTCCTTGCCTCGCTTGGTCCGGCACTCGCCAGGCGCACACCCTCGCCTCCCTCGACAGGTTCTTGGTTTCAAATTCGTGGCGTTTTGCGCGCCACGCGTATGTCGTGGCCGGGAACGCTTTGGTCATGGAGGGACCGTCCAGCAACGAGTTCCGTTTTCGTCATCTATGGGATGGCGAAAACGGAAGCGACTACCAGGAACGGGAGCCCGCAGACGCGATGATCGCGACGCTCGCGGAGCAGCAGCACGGCGTGGTGGCTCGCCGACAGCTCGTCGAGTGTGGAATCGGTCGGGGCGCGATCCATACCCGGCTTTGTCGCGGTTCGCTGCATCTCGTTCATCGCGGTGTCTACGCCGTGGGACATCGCCGGATCGGAAAGTGGGGTCGGTGGATGGCGGCGACGTTGGCATGCGGGGATGGCTCTGTGCTCAGTCGCCGTTCCGCCGCTCTGTGTTGGGGTTTGCTGCGGGGTGCCGATGGCGCCCGCATTCAAGTGAGTCGACCCGGTGGCCATGGGACGCGTGCTGGGATCGCGATTCACCGGGTGTCGCTCCCCGCAGACGAGCGCGCGATGGTGGACGGTATCCCGGTTACGACGGTGCCGCGGACGATCTTCGACATCGCGGCACTCGGCAATCGACGTGAGACCGAGCGTGCGTTTCACGAGGCCGAAGTGCAAGGCCTGACGGATCGCTTGTCGCTTCCGCACCTTCTCGACCGCTATCCAGGGCATGTCGGAGCCCCGCTGCTGCGGGATCTGCTCGGAATCGGGTCCGATGGAGGCGCGACCGTGAACGAGTTCGAGGCCGTCTTCGCCGACCTGCTCGAACGCCACCGGCTGCCACGACCTCGCTTCAATCCGGACCTCGTCGTCGGAGGCCGGCACTTCAGGCCCGATTGCGCCTGGGTCGAGCGGGGTGTCGCCGTCGAGCTCGACGGTCGCTCGGTGCACGTGACCCGCAGGGCATTCGAGGCCGACCGCGAGCGGGACCGGATCTTTTCGGCCAACGGTTGGCGCGTGGTCCGCGTCACCTGGCGCCAGCTCACCGACGCCCCCGAGGCCATCGTTCGCGACCTGCGGCGCGTTCTAGGCCTCAGTCCCGTATTCGCCACCGCATAGATGACGAATACGGAAATGGCTGGAGTGCGGGCGCGTCTACCCTGTGTCCGTGGACAGCGAGCTATTCGAGGCGTACCTGCGCGACGAGAGTCGGCTAGGACCGGTTGCGGATGGCGCCTTTACCGGTGCCGCGGGTGGGGCCGCTTGCGGGGATCTATCGCGGGTTTCGCTCTCGGTGGAGGACGGGACGGTGGTTGGTGTGACCTTCGACGCCGAGGGGTGTGGAGCTACTCGGGCGGCGACGGCAGCCGTCGCGGAGATGGTCGATGACGAGGTCGTGCTCGACGCGGCGCGGATCGGGACGGATGAGGTCGAAGGGGCGCTCGGCGGGCTGACGCCGGCCAAGCGGCACGCGGCGCAGCTCGCGGCCGATGCGCTGCACCGCGCCCTCGCCCAGGCGGCGGCGTCCGACCGTCGGCTCGGCTCTCCGGCCGCCGACCGGGTCCTGGTCGCCATGTCGGGCGGGGTCGACAGCGCCGTGGCGGCGCTGCTGGAGCGCGAGCGCGGCGCCGAGGTGGTCGGGGTGACGCTGAAGCTCTGGGCGGACCCGGACACCGATGGGGCCAAGGCGTGCTGCTCGCCCGAGGCGGTGCTGGGCGCGCGCTCACTCGCTCACTCGCTCGGCATGCCGCACTTGACGCTCGACCTCGAGGAGGAGTTTCGGCGCCGGGTCGTCGCCGAGTTCGTCTCCGGCTACGCCGCCGGCACCACGCCCAACCCCTGTATCGCTTGCAACGGCGAGGTGCGGATCGCGGCGATGGTCGACCTAGCGGAGCGACTGGGGGCGACGCACCTCGTCACCGGCCACTACGCGCGCATCGTCGACGACGGGGAGGGGCCGCTGCTGGCCGCCGCCGCCGACGCGAAGAAGGACCAGAGCTACATGCTCGCCGCCCTGCCTCCGGCCCTGCTCGACCGCGTCCGCTTCCCGCTTACCGAGCTGACCAAGCCCGAGGTGCGCGAGATCGCCGCCCGACATGGGCTCGCCGTCGCCCGCAAGCCCGAGAGCCAGGACCTTTGCTTCCTCTCGGGACAGGGCAAGGCCGACTTCCTCAGCCGGCACGGGGGCCTGCGCGAGCGCGAGGGCGACCTCGTCGACCGCTCCGGTCGTCGCGTCGGCCGCCACCGCGGTCACCACCACTTCACCGTAGGCCAGCGCCGCGGCATCGGCGGCGGCGCCGAGGAGCCGATGTACGTGCTGGCGACGGACCCGACGGCCAACACGGTCACCATCGGCTCGCGCACCGAGCTGGAGACGACGGCGGTGCGGATCCGCGACGCGGTTCTGCACCGCGATGCCACCCACGTCGACGCGGTGCGACTGCGCTACCGCTCGCGCCCGGTCCCCGCCAAGCTCGGCACCGCGGCGGGAACCGGGCGACACGCGGAGCTGACGATCGAGCTCGGGGAGCCGTTCGCCGCCGCCTCGCCCGGCCAGGCGGCTGTCCTGCTGGCCGGGGAGGCGGTGGTCGGACACGGCAGGATTGCCGGCCGTGGGGCATGGGCGGCGCGGTAGAGCGCGCCGCTCGGCTCCTCTCTCAGGAAGACCCTTCTTCGGTGGCTTCTTCTTCTGACTTGCGCAGCTGAGCGACGCCTTTCACGCACTGGCTGAACGGAGTGCCCTTCTCGCCTTTGACGTGCTTGCGGCTCATGTCCTTACAGGCCCGTCCGGGCTTCATGCCCTTGTGGTTGGCCGCTTGAGCCAGCGCGGTCACGCACTGGCTGAACGGCGTTCCTGGTACGCCCTCGACGTGCTTGCGGCTCTCGTCTTTGCAGTAGCGACCGTAGGCCTTCGCCTTTTCCGGCAGCCCGGCTTTGGGCCCGGGCGTCGGGTCTTCTGGCGGGGCGTATTGCGGCCCGTTGCCCTTTTCGGCGCCGGGTGGGTTTCCTTTGCCGTGCGAAGGGATGCCTTCCGGCTTGCCGTGCGCGAACGCGGGGACGGCGCCGAGCGTCAGCAGCGCGGTGACCAGTGTGACCTTCAGATGTCGATTCATCGTGCCTCCCGGGGATTTCAGGTGGAGCTCGAGCCCTTGCCTTTGCCCGAGCCTTCGCCTTTGGGCGCGTCACCTTTGGCTGGGTCGGAAGGTCCACCCCGGTTGGGCGAACCTTCCGATGACTGAGACGGTGGCCCGGGCGAATTGTCAGGGCCTTTCCCCTGCGTGGGGGGCGAGCCCGGCGGATTCGCCGGAACTTGAGGGTTCGATGGAGTTTCGGGCTTGGCCGGTTTGTCCGGTTTCGACGGAGGGGAGGCGGGCTTTCCGGCCCCCTCCGGCGCGCGCGAATGTTCCTCGGAGTGCGAGTGGGCCGCGTCGCTGTCCCCGCCGTGCGAGGCGGCCGTTTCGTGCCCGTCGCTCGCGGCGACGGGCAGCTCTCCCGGAGCGGCGGGAGACGGCTCGTCGGTTGGCGCGCCGCCCTTGGTGCCGGCATCCGTTTCGTCGGATGTAGGCGCAGGGTTGGGCGCGGGCGCATCCGCGTCGCCCCCGTCGACGGGCGCCTCGTGCCGATCCGAGGCCGGTCCCGGCGCCGGCTCGGCGAGTTCGGTGGCGGTCGTTCCGGTGACGGAGCGGACGTCGGCGGGATGTCTGGCGTCGCCGGTAAGCCCGAGGTCGATGAGGCCGTCGCGGTCGGCGACCCCGACCCCGATCGCCGTGACCGCGGCGATCGTAGCCGCGGACTTGAGCACGACGGACGTCGCCACGGCTTGGCCGGCGCCGCCGGTCCCGGCGAGGCCCGCACCGACCGCGGCCCCGCCCTTACCACCGAAAACCGCCTGCAGGGTCGCGGCGGAGACGGCTACCGGCAGCGGCGACAGGGCGGCCAGATCGCGTTGGCGCTGTCCGATCCCGTCGCGGAAGGCTCGGCAGTCGGGGCAGGTGCGCAGGTGCGCCCGGATGTCGCGCCTACGTGCGACCCTGCCGTCGGCGTTGGAGAGGCGGTGCATGACTTCCTCGCAACCCATCTCACGCCCCGCTTCCAGCTCGCGCAGGCCGAGCCTCGCCTCGTAGACGGTCTGGCGAGCCACGGCCTTCGAGGTGTCGAAGGCTTCGCCGATCTGATCGAAGCCGAGCCCGCCCAGCTCGCGCATCACCAGCGCCGCGCGCTGGCGGTCGGGCAGCTCGCGGAGGTCGGCGAGGAGGTGTCGCAGGCGCTCGCGCTGCTCGGCGGTCTCGGCCAGGCCGTTGCCCGAGGACGCCGCCTCGGGGTCGATCGCCTCCACGTCGCGGCGCTTGCGCAGCAGTTCGATCGACTCGTTGTGGGCGATCCGGTAGAGCCAGGGCTTGAGCTTGATCTCCCGCCGCTCGCCCTCGAGCGCTCGCAACGCCTTCACCATCGTGTTCTGCAGCGCTTCCTGAGCGTCGTCGGGATTGCCGACGATCGCCAGGCAGTAGCGGTAGATCGCCTGGTGGTGGCGCCTGTAGGCGCTGGTCAGGGCGCGCTGCCGATTCATGTGGAAAGCCTAGGCGCATGGGTCCGCTGCTTCCTAAACGTCGTCGACCTGCACCTGTCAGCCCGAAGGCGGCCGGCGGTACTGCGAAGCGGCGGCGCGCCGCTTAGGCTCTGGCTGGGATGAAGGCCGCCGAGATACGCCGCACATACCTGGACTTCTTCGCGGAGCGCGGGCACAGGATCGTGCCCTCGGCTTCGCTTGTGCCCTCGGTGCACGACCCCTCGGTGCTGTTGACGACGGCCGGGATGCAGCCCTTCAAGCCCTACTTCCTCGGCCGCGAGGAGCCGCCTGCGCGGCGCCTCGCCGACGTGCAGAAGTGCTTTCGCACGACCGACATCGAGGAGGTCGGCAACACCGCCCGTCATCTCACCTTCTTCGAGATGCTCGGAAACTGGAGCTTCGGCGACTACTTCAAGGAGGAGTCGATTCCCTGGGGCTGGGAGCTCTCGACCGAGGGCTTCGGGATGGACCCGGAGCGGATCTGGGTAACGGTCTTCGGCGGCGACGAGGAGCTGGGGCTGGGTCCCGACGAGGAGGCGATCGAGATCTGGCGGCGCGTCGGCGTGCCCGACGAGCGCATCGTCCGCCTCGGCCGCAAGGACAACTTCTGGCAGGCGGGGCCGGCCGGTCCCTGCGGGCCCTGCTCGGAGCTCTACCTCGACCGCGGCGAGGGCTTTGGCGCAGCAGGCGAGCGGCCCGGCGACGACACCGACCGCTTCCTCGAGTTCTGGAACCACGTCTTCATGACCTACGACCTGACCGCCGACGGCACGCTCACCGAGCTGCCGATGCGCAACATCGACACCGGCATGGGGCTCGACCGGATGGCGGCGATCCTCCAGGACGTCCCCTCGGTCTTCGAGACCGACCACGTGCGGCCGCTGATCGACCTCGCCGAAGAGCTCTCCGGTCGCCGCTACGACGAGGGCGGCGCGGTGACGCGGGCGATGCGGATCGTCGCCGACCACAGCCGCGGCGCCGCCTTCCTGATCGCCGACGGCGTCGTCCCCTCCAACGAGGACCGCGGCTACATCCTGCGGCGGATCATGCGGCGGGCGATCCAGCAGGGGCGGACGCTCGGCCTCGAGGCGCCCTGGCTCGGCCGCTTCGCCGAGCGCGCGATCGAGCTGATGGGCGACGCCTACCCGGAGCTGGTCGCCGAGCGCGAGACGATTGCGCGCTGGGTCGGCGACGAGGAGGAGAGCTTCGGGCGCACGCTCGAGCGCGGCAGCGAGCTGCTGGAGCAGAGAGAGGCGATCCGCAAGTGGCTCGCCGCCGAGGAGGAGAGCTTCGGCCGCACGCTCGAGCAGGGCACGAAGCTGCTCGAGGACCTGATCGGCCGGGCCAAGGACCAGGGGGAGGAGGGCATCGCCGCCGAGGACGCCTTCCGCCTCCACGACACCTACGGCTTCCCGATCGACCTGACGCTCGAGCTCGCCAGCGAGGCCGGCCTCGGCGTCGACGAGGAGGGCTTCGAGGCCTTCATGGAGGACCAGCGCACGCGCGCCCGCGCCAC
>DASVFR010000005.1:0-3974 GCA_036379955.1 Solirubrobacterales bacterium | reverse complement strand
GCCGTGAGTTAGCCACCCATGCGGTGGGCTAACTCACGGCACGTCAACTCAGACCTCCTCGGGCTCTTCGTCCTCGGGCTCCGCGACGCGTTCGTGGACGACCTCGACGGCGACCTCCTCGATCGCGAGCGGCAGCGGCGGCTCGGGCTTGGCGGCGCGGACGCGGACCGAGTGGCAGCCGTAGCGCTCGATCAGCCGCTCGCCGACGACCTGGGCGAGACGCTCGAGCGTGCGGTAGCTGCGCTCGGTCGCGGCGAGGGCGACGATGTCGCAGACCTCGGCGTAGTCGACCGTGTCCTCGATCCGGTCGGTGAGCACGGCGTCGCAGTCGGGCACGTCGAAGGAGACGTCGAACTCGAGCCGCTGGCCGACCTCCTGCTCGGAGTCGCTGACGCCGTGGTGGGTGTAGATCGAGAGGCCGCGGAGCTCGACCTCGACGCTCGACTCGATCCCATTGTCGTGGGACTCCATAGTGCCGGCAACCTACCCGAGCACGGCTTCGGCGACGCGCAGCGCCTGGGCCATCTCGGCCACGTCGTGGACGCGCAGCACGTCGGCGCCCGCGGCGGCGGCGAACATAGAGGAGGCGATCGTGCCACCGATCCGCTCCTCGACCGGAGAGCCGTCGACCTTGCCGATGAAGCTCTTGCGTGAGGTGCCGACGACGAGCGGGCGCCCCAGCTCGCGCAGCTCGCCGAGCCGGCGCAGCAGCTCGAGGTTGTGCTCGAGCGTCTTGCCGAACCCGATCCCGGGGTCGACCCAGATCCGCTCCTCCTCGACGCCCGCCGCAACCGCGGCCTCGATCCGCGCGACGAGGAAGGCCTTCACGTCCTCGACCACGTCCGCGTAGCGGGGTTCGTCCTGCATCGTGCGCGGGTCGCCCGGCATGTGCATCAAGACCACCCCCGCTCCCCGTTCCGCGCACACGGCCGCCATCTCGGGGTCCTGCAGCGCCGTCACGTCGTTGACGATCTCGGCCCCCGCGTCGACCGCGGCCGCGGCCACCGCCGCCTTCGAGGTGTCGATCGAGACCGTGTAGCCCATCGCCTCCAGGTCGGCGACCACGGGCTGCGTCCTCTCCAACTCCTCTCCGACCTCGACCGGCTCGGCTCCAGGCCGCGTCGATTCCCCACCCACGTCGAGAATCTCCGCCCCGTCCCGCACTAACTGTCCCCCGTGCGCAATAGCCGCCTCCGGCTCGAGAAACAACCCTCCGTCCGAGAACGAATCGGGCGTCACGTTGACCACCCCCATCAGCTTCGCGTGCATGACCGAAGTATCCCGACGGCTTGAGCCGAGGAGGCACATCGGGGATGCCTCCCGAACTGGCGGATACTCAAAACGCCGGCCTAATTAGGCCGGCGTTTGTCAGGGCGAGAGCCATCCCATGGCCTCCCCACCCTCAGCTTGCGTCTCCACCCGCATATCCGGGCCTGGGCCGGGGCATTGGCCGTGCGCCCTCGCGTTGCGCCCGTTCGGGCTCGGGCGCCGGCTCGGGCGCCGCCGGCTCCTCCTCGTCGACGAAGACCTCGCCCTCCGGCTTCCCTTCGAGCAGGGCGACGAACTGCTCGGCGTCGATCGTCTCCCGCTCGAGCAGGATCTTCGAGATCGTGTCAAGCGCCTCGCGCTTGTCGTTGAGAAGGTCCTTGGCGGTCTGGTGCGCGGCCTCGACGATGCGGCGGATCTCGTCGTCGATCTCGCGCGCGATCTCGTCGGAGTAGTCCGGCTCGGCCGAGAACTCGCGGCCGAGGAAGGGCTGGCCGCGATCGTGGCCGAAGACGCGCGGGCCGAGCCGCTCGGACATGCCGAAGCGCATGACCATCTGCTTCGCGGTCTCGGTCACCTTTTCGAGATCGTTGGAGGCGCCGGTCGTGATCTCGCCGAAGACGATCTCCTCGGCCGCGCGACCGCCGAGCGTCATCGCCATCGTGTCGGTCAGCTCGGCGCGCGAGGTGAGGAACTTGTCCTCGGTCGGCAGGCTGATCGTGTAGCCGAGCGCCTGGCCGCGGCTGATGATCGAGATCTTGTGAACCGGGTCGCAGTTGGGCAGCAGGTGGCCGACGATCGCGTGACCGAGCTCGTGGTAGGCGGTGATCAGCCGCTCCTTCTCGCTCATCACGCGGGTCTTCTTCTCGGGGCCGGCGATCACCCGCATGATCCCCTCCTCGAGCTGGCGCATCGAGATCTCGCGGCGGCCCTCGCGGGCGGTCAGCAGCGCCGCCTCGTTGATCAGGTTGGCGAGGTCGGCGCCGGTGAAGCCCGGGGTCTGGCCGGCCAGCGCGTCAAGGTCGATCGACTTGGCGAGCGGCTTGCCGCGCGTGTGCACCTCGAGGATGTGCTTGCGGCCTTTGCGGTCGGGGCGGTCGACGACGACCTGGCGGTCGAAGCGGCCCGGCCGCAGCAGGGCCGGGTCAAGGATGTCGGGCCGGTTGGTGGCGGCGATCAAGATGATGTTGTCTTTCATCTCGAACCCGTCCATCTCGACGAGGAGCTGGTTCAGGGTCTGCTCGCGCTCGTCGTGACCGCCGCCCATGCCGGCCCCGCGGTGGCGGCCGACGGCGTCGATCTCGTCCATGAAGATGATGCAGGGCGAGTTCTGCTTGGCCTGCTCGAAGAGGTCGCGCACGCGGCTGGCGCCGACGCCGACGAACATCTCGACGAAGTCGGAGCCCGAGATCGAGAAGAAGGGAACGCCGGCCTCGCCGGCGACGGCGCGGGCGAGGAGCGTCTTGCCGGTGCCGGGCGGTCCATATAGGAGGACGCCCTTGGGGATGCGCGCGCCCAGCGCCTGGAACTTCTTCGGGTTCTCGAGGAATTCTTTGATCTCCTGCAGCTCCTGCACCGCCTCGTCGACCCCGGCGACGTCGCGGAAGGTGATCTTCGGCGCGTCGACCGACATCCGCTTCGCCTTCGATTTGCCGAAGTTCATCACCCGCGAGCCGCCCCCCTGCATCTGGTTCATCAAGAAGATCCAGAAGCCGAAGAAGAGGACGAAGGGCAGGACGTAGGTGAGCAGCGAGAGCAGGCCGGAGCTGCCGGTCCCGTGCACCTTGGTGATGACTTCGGCGGCTTCAAGCCTGTCGATCAGGCTTTCTTCCGCGTTCGGCGGGTAGCCGGTCGAGAAGCTTTCCCCGTTGGTGCGCTTGACGTCGAGGGTGCTGTCCTTGACGTTGACGTTGACTTCTTCGATCTTGCCTTCGGCGATCAGCCCGGTCTTCTGCGCGATCAGTTCGTTGTAGGCGGGCGCCTCGCCGCCGGAGGGGCTGCTGATCACCCGCTGGGCGACGAAGGCGAGGATCACCACCAGCAGGATCGGGAAAGCTGCGCTCTTGAAAAAACGCCTCACAGGGAAAATTCAGCGTACCAGGGCAGTTTGAGCCAGCCGCCTTCGAATGAGGCCTAATCGTCCAACGCGGCGACGTAGGGGAGGTTGCGATGACGCTGGGCGTGATCGAGCCCGTAGCCGATCGCAAAGCGGTTGGCGATCTCGAAACCGACGTAGCGCGGCGGCTCGACGTCGGTTCGCAGGCGCTCGGGCTTGGTCAGCAGCGCGCAGACCTCCAGCGAGGCCGGTTCGCGCGCTTCCAGGCTGCGCTCCAGGTACTGCAGGGTGAGGCCCGAGTCGACGATGTCCTCGACGATCAGCACGTGGCGGCCCTGGATCGGCGCGTCGAGGTCCTTCATGATCCGCACCACGCCCGAGGAGTCGGTCTGCGACCCGTAGCTGGAGATCGCCATGAAGTCGATCTCGCAGGGAACGCTGACGTGGCGCATCAGATCGGCGAGGAAGAGGACCGCGCCCTTCAGCACGCCGACCATGAACAGGTCGCGCCCGGCGTAGTCGTCGCTGATCTGCCGCCCCAGCTCGGCCACCCGCCGCTGCAGGTCCTCGCTGGAGACCAGGGTCTCCCCTATGCCCGGCTCGGCCACGGCGCGCAGTCTATGGACCTATCCCTGTAGGCGATAGAGGGACT
>DASVFR010000004.1:0-6560 GCA_036379955.1 Solirubrobacterales bacterium | reverse complement strand
TGCCGTGAGTTAGCCACCCATATGGTGGTCTAACTCACGGCACGTCAGTAGGTGACGGATTCGAGGTAGAGGGCGTGGGGTGGGGCGGTATCACCGGCCTCGCTGCGGGTCGCACCGCGTAGGAGATCCTGGAAGCTATCCAGGGTGCGGCGGCCGCTCGCTACCTCCAGCTGGGTTCCGACCAGGGCTCGGACCATGTTGCGCATGAAGGCGTCGGCGGTGACGTGGAAGCAGGCGATGTCGCCGTTGAGGGCCCAGGAGGCCGAGAGGACTTCGCGCTCGAAGCGGACGTGATCGGTCTGCGTGGGGGTGAAGGCGGTGAAGTCGTGCGTGCCGAGGAGGGTGCTGGCGCAGGCCGCGAGTGTGTCGCGGTCCATGCGGTGCGGCCACCAGAGCGCCCGGCCCCGCTCGAACGGGTTTGGGCTCTTGCGGGCCAGTACGCGGTAGAGGTAGCTGCGCGACTTCGCATCATGCCGGGCATTGAAGCCGTCGGCGACGACCTCTGTTGTCGTCACGGCGATGTCGTCTGGGCCCACCCCGTTCAAGCTCCGAGCCAAATCCGCCGGCACCTCGACATCCGTCTCAAAGCTCGCCACCTGCCCCAGGGCATGCACTCCCGTGTCGGTGCGGCCGGCCACGGTCAGCTCCACCGGCTCGCGCAGTACGGTCGCCAACGCGGCCTCGAGCTCTCCCTGCACCGTCCGCAGCCCGGGCTGCTTCGCCCACCCGCGGAAATTGCTTCCGTCGTATTCGAGGTCTATCCGAACCGTGGTCATTGGCGGGCAAGGCACGGCGATTGGGGCGGTGGGGTGGGCACCCTCCCGAACTGGCGGATACTCAAAATCGCGCCCTCATTAGGGCGCGATTTGTCAGGGCGGGAGGGTGCCCACCCCACCGTCTCTACCGCCCTCCGAACAACGCCAGCAACCCCGCTTCGTCCAACACCTCGGTCTCATATTTCTCCGCCTTCTCGAGCTTGGACCCCGGGTTCTCACCGGCGACGACGTAGTCGGTTTTCTTCGAAACCGAGTTGACGACCTTGCCGCCCGCGGCCTTGATCAGGGCGCCGGCCTCCTCGCGGGTCAGCTCGGGAAGCGTGCCGGTGAGGACCAGGGTCTTGCCTTCGAGCGGACCGCCGACCTGGCGGCGTTCGGAGGCGTTCTGCTCCAAGCGCAGGCCCTTCTCGCGCAGCTTCTCGACGAGGGCCCAGGTCGGCTCGTCGGCGAGCGACTCGGCGATCTGCACGGCCATGATCGGGCCGACGCCCTCGACCTCCTCGATCTTCTCCGGGTCGGCCTCGTGCAGGGCGTCGATCGAGCCGAAGTGGTCGGCCAGCGCCTCCGCGGTGACGTAGCCGACGCCGGGCAGCCCGAGCGCGTAGAGGACGCGTTTGAAGGGGCGTCGGCGGGACTCCTCGATCGCGGCGACGAGGTTGCGCGCCGAGACCTCGCCAAAGCCCTCGAGGTCGATCAACTGCTCCTCGCCGAGCTCATAGACGTCGGCGACGTCGGCGATCAGGCCTTCCTGGAGGAAGCGCATCGCCTGCTTCTCGCCCAGCCCGTCGATGTCCATCGCCCCTTTGCTGACGAAGTGCTTGACGTGCTGGAAGGACTGGCCGGGGCAACCCGACCTGTTCGGGCAGAAGGTGAAGACCGAGTCCTCCGGCTTGACGGTCGCCGTGTCGCACGCCGGGCATTTAGCGGGCGGCTTGGGCTTCGGCTTGCGACGCTTGCCCTTCTCCTGGCGCTGAATCAGGGGGGCGACGACTTGGGGGATGACGTCGCCGGCTCGCATCACGACGACTTCGTCTCCTGGGCGGACGTCCTTGCGGGCGAGGTCCTCCTCGTTGTGCAGGGTGGCGGTCGAGACGGTGACGCCGCCGACATGGACCGGCTCGAGCATCGCGAAGGGGACGAGGTGGCCGGTGCGACCGACGTTCCAGACGACCTCCTTGAGCCGGGTCGTCGCCGTGGTCGGGGCGAACTTCCAGGCGATCGCCCAGCGCGGCTCGCGCCCAACTACCCCGAGCTCGCGCCACAGTGCCCGCTCGTCGACCTTGACCACGACGCCGTCGATCTCGTAGTCGAGCTCGTCGCGGCGCTCCTCCCACCAGCGGCAACGCTCGACGACCGAGTCGATTCCCGCGTGGTGGCTGGTGTCGGGGTTGACCTTGAAGCCGTGCTCGCCCAGCCAGGCGATCTCCTCGCTGTGGGTGGCGAGGTCGAGGCCCGGGGCAGCTCCGATCCCGTAGATCCAGATCGATAGAGGGCGTTCGGCGGCGAGGGAGGGGTCGAGCTGGCGGATCGAGCCGGCTGCCGAGTTGCGCGGATTGGCGAAGGCCGGTTCTCCCGCTTCGGCGCGGCGTTCGTTGAGGGCCTTGAAGTCGGCGATCGGCAGGTAGACCTCCCCGCGCACTTCGACGAGAGGCGGGGCGTCGTCGATTCGCAGCGGGATCGCCCCAATCGTGCGCAGGTTTTGGGTCACGTCCTCGCCGACCCGGCCGTCGCCGCGGGTGGCGCCGCGCGCCAGGACCCCGTCCTCATAGGTGAGGGCGATCGCCAGGCCGTCGATCTTTGGCTCGCTCGTGTAGCTGAACTCGGCGGCGCTGATGTCGAGGCGCTTGAGGTGGTTGCGGATGCGCGTCTCCCAGGCGCGCAGCTCCTCCTCGTTGCGGGCGTTGGCGAGCGAGAGCATCTGCTCGGCGTGCTCGACCTGTTCGAAGCGCTCCAGCGGTGGCGCGCCGACTCGCTGCGTGGGGGAGTCGGGTGTGCGCAGCTCAGGATTCTCGGCCTCGATCGCGCGCAGCTCGTCGAGCAGGGCGTCGTAGGCGTCGTCGTCGACGACCGGATCGTCGAGGACGTAGTAACGACGGTTGTGCTCCGCCAGCTCGCGGCGGAGCACAACCGCTCGTCGGGCGGGGGGCGGCGCGCTCACGCCGAGGTCGGGGCGCTTTCCGCCAGCATCGCCTCGAAGCCCCAGCCGCGCAGGGTCTCGAGCCCGCCGCGGTCGGTGAGGTCGAAGTGGATCGGGGTGACCGATATCCGTTTCTCGGCGATCGCGTTCAGGTCGGTCCCCTCGATCTCCTCGTAGCCGGGTTGCCAGCCGTAGATCTCGTAGTGCTTGCGCCCGCCGTCCTCGCCGACCAGCTTCAACTCGTCGTTGTAGATGCGCTTGCCGAGCCGCGTCACCTCGATGCCGCGCGGCTCGCCGGCGGGGCAGTTGACGTTGATCAGGGTCGCCTCGGGCATCGGCGCCTCAATCAGGCGCCGGACCAGCTGGGCGGCGAAGGGCGCCACGGCGCCGAAGTCGAAGCGGCCGCTGACGTAGCCCATGCCGCCGCCGGAGGACTGCTGGGAGAAGGCGACCGCCGGGATGCCGAGGACGATCCCCTCGAAGGCGGCGGCCACCGTGCCCGAGTAAGTGATGTCGTCGCCGAGGTTGGCGCCGTGGTTGATCCCGGAGACGATCAGGTCCGGACGCTCCCCGACCAAGCCGAGCTCGGCAAAGCGCACGCAGTCGACCGGGGTGCCGTCGGTCGCGTAGCCGACGTCCCCATCGCCGAACTCGATCTCCTCGACGCTCAGCGGCGAGCGGGTGGTAATGCTGCGCGCGGTCGCGCTGCGGTTTGAGTCCGGCGCGATCACCCCGACCTCGACTCCCTCGATCTCGCGCAGGGCGCGGCGGGCCGCTTGCAGGCCGGGGGCGGAGATGCCGTCGTCGTTGGTCAGCAGGACTCGCATTGAAGCGATTCTAGGCGGCTGGTCGGGGGTGCCTCCCGCCCTGACAAGTCGCGCCCTAATGAGGGCGCGACTTTGAGTATCCGCCAGTTCGGGAGGCACCCCCGACCAGCCGCTAAGCGGCGACTTCCTCGCTCGGAAAAAGCTTCAGATTCGTGGCGTTTTGCGCATCCTGCGTGCGTTGAGGCGTGGCAGGGTCGGCGGTATGGAGCTCGCGCAGATCGGACCGCTGACAACGGTGCTGGAGGCAGCGGCGACCGCGGTTGCGGCCGGGGCCGTGCTTGGCAGCGTTGCCGCGGGTATTCGTGGCCTGTGGTTGCATTGGCCAGCCCGAAAGATCGAGCGTCGAGCTCTTTCCGGCAGCTATCTCGGTGGTGCGGCCGGCGCGGCAGCCGCGTTTTTCGACGCCGCTTTTCGCTACCTTATTACGAAATGAATTGTCTGCAAGAGGAGAACCGCGTGGACGACCTTCGACAGGCGAACATCAGCATTGTTGTTTTCGTGGTGATTACGGCTATCGGCGTCTTTGCCTTCCGGAATTCGGGCGAAGCCGCCCTGCAGCTCGTTGGAGTCGTCTCCTTCGTAATCACTTTCGCTGTCTTCTTCACCCTGCAGGGGCGAGCGGAAAGACGAGAGGGGAAAGACCCTCAGTAGCCGGCGATTTCGCCGGCTATCAGGTCCTGCTCGAGGTGGGCGAGGTTGAGGTCGCGGACGCTGGACATCAGGACCGCGAAGATCGTCAGGCGGCCGCTGCGGTCGAAGCAGTAGCCGGAGAGGTTGCTGACTCCGGTCAGGGTGCCGGTCTTGGTGCGGCAGCGGCCGTAGGCGGCGGTGCCGTGCATGCGGTCGGCGACCGTGCCCTCGTGACCGGCAAGCGCCATGTCCTGGATCAGCGCTTCTCCTGCGGTCGTGTTGCGCACCGACCGCAGGAGCCCGACGACGTCCGCCGGCGAGGCGCGATTGGAGCGGGTGAGGCCGGAGCCGTCGACGGCGTGCACCGCCGATCCCTGGGATCTGGCGAAGCGCTCGACCACGCGCGCCCCGGCGGCGGTCGTGCCGGCTCCGCCATAACGGGCGCCCAGCAGCTTGATCAGCGTCTCGGCGAAGAAGTTGTCGGAGTAGACGTCGGTCGTGTCGACGATTTCGGTCAGCGGTGGGGATTCGACCGCTGCGACCGTCTGCGCGCCAGGCGGCGCGGTCGCCAGCCCCACGGCGGCAGGGACGCGGACGCCCGCGGCTCGCAGGCTGCGGGCCAGAGTCGTCGCCGCGGTGCGAGCGGGATCGGACGAGAAGCCGCTTCCGGCGAAGCCGGAGTTGAAGGCAAGGCCGGAAAGGGGGCCGACGTAGGGGCTGGTCGCGTAGCCGGAGTCGGCGACGCCGCGCAGGCGGTCGAAGACGCTGTCGTCGGCGTAGAGGCGGCCAGTGATCGCCTCGATCCCGGCGGCGCGGATCTGCGCCTTCAGGGCGAAGAGGTTCGTTCCCAGCCCGCCGAGGTAGCGCCGGTAGAAGGAGGGGGTGCCGAGGGTCGGGTCGCCGCCGCCGACCAGGTAGAGGCTCCCGTGCAGGGTTCCCCCGCGGTCGACCGTGCCGTCGGTCTCGACCGTGGTCTCGATGCGGCTTTCGGGCCCCATGCGGGCGAGGGCCGTCGCGGTCGTGAACAGCTTCATGTTCGAGGCCAGGGGTCGCCGTCGCAGCGGAGCCTTGGCGCACAGCGTCCGTCCCGTTTCCCCGTCGATCGCGAGCAGGCCGCTGGCGCTGCCGCCACCATGCGCCAGGCGGGCGCGAAGCGTCGCGCAGTCCAGCCCCGGAGCTGCCTGAGAAGCCGCCGTGGCGAGGAAGAGCGCGAGCAGTCCGCAAATCGCGGCAATCGCTGCCGAGGTTCGCCTCACTTGATGGGATAATGCATGTTTATGGGCAAAGTTGTGGAGATCGAGTCGCAGCCCCGGCGGCGCCGCGGCCGCAAACGCCCATCGAAGACGGCGCTCGTCCTTGGCGGGGGAGGCTTCACCGGCGGGGTCTACGAGATCGGCGCCCTACGCGCGCTCGACCTGCTGGCGGTCAACAGCACGGTCAACAACTTCGACGTCTACGTCGGCACCAGCGCCGGCTCCTTCGTCGCCGGAATGCTGGCCAACGGGGTCACGCCCGACGAAATGCTTCAGGTCCTCAACGAGCGAGTCCCCTCGGAGCTGACCGACCTCGATCTCAACCGGGTGCTGAAACCGAACTACGTCGGCTTCCTGCAGAAGCTCGCGCTGCTGCCTCTGCGCAGCGCCGAGCTGCTGCTCAACCTGGCGCGGATGGGCGAGTTCTCGGCGATGGACGTCGGCGTCGGTCTGGCCGAGAACCTGCCGACGGGGCTCTACTCCGGCGGCGGGATAGCCGACTACGTCGCCGAAGTCCTCTCCGAAGGCGGGCGCACCAACGACTTCCGCGTCCTCGACAAAGAGCTCTACGTGACCGCCACCGACCTCGACACCTGCGAGCGGGTCGTCTTCGGCGAAGACTCGTGGTCCGACGTGCCGATATCCAAGGCGATCCAGTGCTCGACCACCCTGCCGCTGGTCTACAAGCCCGTCGACCTCAAGGGGCGCCAGCTGATCGACGGCGGCATCCGCTCGACCACGAACGTCGACATCGCGGTGGAGAAGGGCGCCAAATTCATCATCGTCGTCAACCCGCTGGTCCCCTTCGTCAACGATTTCGAAAAGACGATGACGACGGTCTTCGGCAACCGGGTGCGGCGCGTCTCCGACATGGGCCTGCCGGCGATCGCCAACCAGACCTTCCGCCTCATCGCCCACGCCCGCCTGCACGAGGCGG
>DASVFR010000003.1:0-45095 GCA_036379955.1 Solirubrobacterales bacterium | reverse complement strand
CTGGTACCAAGCGCCGCACGACCCGCCGGGCAGATCCTCTGCCTCTTCCGCGAAGAGGACGGGGTGCGCGGCGCAGAGCCAGTGGGGCCGCCGCGCCAGATAGCCGAGCCACCTGCGCCGCCGACGGGGTTGCAGACGTAGGGCGCAATTCGCGCTCGCGGCAAGCGATGGGAGGGCAGTCGCGCCTCCTTCCTTGGGTGGGCAGAGGATCCATCGATCCCGAGACTGGTGCAACAGCAATGCCGATTTTACATCCATGGAAGAGGCTGGAGTACCGCCCATCCCTTTTGTGGAAAGGCGATCTGACCACCATAATAGGGTAGGTCAACGGAGGGAAGGTTGTCGAGACCCCCACCACCACTAAGGCTAAAACCCATCTCAAAGACACCAAGAAGCGTGTCGACTGCATCTCTCGTTTTCTCCCCCCCTGGTAGAAGGGCGGCAGCCTTCCCTACAGCCCGCTCTATAACACCATTACTGAATTGTCGTGCTGAATTAGCGCATGCCTTGCTAGCTGAATCAGTCGAGCACTCGTGATACCACACAGCAGTGTCCGCGCAAAGTCCAATTACACTCCAGGTTGCAGTAGCGGCACCGACAAACGGCGCCGCTACTGGCGCCCGGCACGCACCTTGCCAGAGACATGCAGTGCCAAGGGTCGCAAGCGCATTTGCCCTCGACCCCACCTTCTCTGCGATCGGTATCCAGGCGGGCTCTGCACCCAGTCCGGTGGGATCGCCCCAGTCAACGGGGTTGTTATTGGCGTATCCATACCGACTTCTGGTAAACCTGAATCGTGGGTCACTTGAAATAAATTGGCCCGTGGCTGAATTGAAATAGCGAGTCCGCAGGTACTGGAAGCCGGTCTCCAAGTCGGACAACTGGCCGTCATACTGCAACTCACTGGTAGCGCTGCCCTCATGCTTTGCGATGTTTCCCCACAGATCATAGTCATAATTGCCGACGACGGTGCCGGCCGAATCGCTCAAAAGGCGAATGCTACCCTGCTGATCTGCCTGCAGGTAGATCGCGATGTCCCCGCCGGTGATTTGCTCGATTGGCTGTCCGTTTGGTCCGTAGAGATAGCTTGCCGGGCCTGACTGAAGTAGTTCCGGAACGGTGGCTGCCTGGTTCCACACCTCACTCATTTTTTGGTCGTTGACCGTCTTCGAGGTTCTCAGCCCGTCACCGTTGTAGGCATAGCTGATGTCGCTTCCGACTGCGATCAGGCGATCCGCCTGGTCATAGACCAAAGACCTGGAACCCCCGCTGAGAAGAGGTTCCATGGTGCGATCGCCGCGGGCGTTGTAAGCGAAGGGACGGGTGACCTCAGCGAGAGACGTTTGGGCGGTGGCCGCGGACACTGGGAGGGCAGAGGACGGGCTGGTCGCGATGTCGTCAGCGCGGCTCTTGGGCACCTCCATTGCCGTCATAGGCGGACCAGCCAAGCGATACCCACCCTGCCTCGGGCTAACCGCCCGATGCTTCTTGGCACGGTGCTTGTGACGTCGATGGTGTCGCTTGTGCTTTCTCTTCTTTTTCCTCACGCATCTGGCCTTGCCATGCACCTTCCTCCTCTTGAAACCCTTCCGGCAGTGCCTTTTGGATCTCGGTTTTGGATTCGGTGTCGGGCCTGGCGGCGGGCTGCTATCTCCACTATTGCTCGAACCCGTCTGTTGTTCCCCCGCTTCTTCTTCGACTTCGCCTGGTGCGGTAACCGAGGTGAGCTCATTCGCCGCATCGAATTGCTGGGTGACTTCACCGAGGGTAGTCGGATTGTCAGCGACGTCGTAGCCGTATTTGGTTTCGCCAGCTTGCGTCAGCTGGTTCAGTGCATCGCGGGCAAATGAGGTTTCACCTCCGCCTTCACCGTTTTCATAGGCTTCCTTCGACACTTGGCCCAACGGGTCGCGCGTGTAGCCAAAGCTGGCGAGTTGTTCTTCGCCCCTCTTATCTACGATTTCCTTGACGCGATCGGCGGCGTCATAGGTCATCATCGCCGTAACGCCGTTCCCATAGAGCTCTTCGGTAAGGGTTGAGTCAGCCCCGTAGTTGAACTGGCTGGTGTTGCCGAGCCAATCGGAGACGCTGGCGAGGCGGCCAACGGAATCGAAGGTTCTGACGACAGTCTTCCCGTTGGGATAGCGGATGTGCGTGATGTTTCCGCCTGGATCGTAGGAGTAGGCGACGCTCTTCCCGGAGCCATCGGTGCTTTCAGTCAGGCGATTGAGCGAGTCGTAGGTGAATGTGCTCGTGCCCGTGCCGTCACTGAGCTTGACGCGGTTGCCGTCGGCGTCGTATTCCTCGCTGACCGATGGGGTAATCCCGTCGGAGTATTCGGTGCCGATCAACTCCCCGGCAGCGTCGTATGAGTAATACGTGACCTCTCCGCTCGCATTGGTTTCGGTGAGCTTGCGCCCGGCCGGGTCGTAGGTGTACTCGGTGCCTCGGCCCAAGGGGTCGGTGACGCTGATGGGGCGATCGAGGGCGTCGTATTCATAAGTTGTGGCGTGGCCGGCGCCGTCCACTTGGGCGACGATGTTGCCAACGGCGTCAACGTGAGTTTCGCGAATCGTCCCGTCCGCACGAACTTCCTTCACGAGCTCGTTGTCGGCGTTGAAGACGAAGGACGTGGACCGGCCCACCGCGTCCGTCGCCGAAGTGCAATTGCCGTCGGCATCGTAGCTACAGCTTGCCGTCTGGCCGAGCGGGTTCGTGATGCTCAACAACTGGCCGCTGGCATCATAAGCGAAGGTCGTGGTGAAATCGGCGGGGTCAGCCCCTTCCTCATTGCCGGCTGGAGATACCGAGGAAAGGCGCTGCCCGTCGGCATCGTAGGTAGCGGTGGTCGTGTCTCCGGCGGGATCAATCACGGCGACCGGGTCGCCCGCGCTGTCGTATTCGATCGTCGTTGTGTGGCCGTCAGGATTGGTGATGCCAGTGACCTCGCCTGGCGCGCCTTCGTAGGCGAATTGCGTTCGGACGACTTCGCTGGCTTCGGTGTCCGGAGTTTCCTGTTCCAACAGGTTGCCGGCTTCGTCGTAGCGAAACGTCGTCGTTGTCCCCCTCGGGTCTGTGATCGTCAGGGCTTCATCGGCAGGGCCGTACGTGTAGTCCGTGGTGTTCCCAAGGGGGTCGGTCGAGCTGAGCAGGTTGCCATGTGGGTCATATTCGTTATATGTCACGCGCCCATCAGGGTCCGTGATTACGGTCTTCCCAAGCGTGCCTGGGTCGTATTCAAAAGACGTCGTGGCTTCGGCTGCGGAACCAAGGCCCCGAGTAACGGACAGCAAGAAGAGGCCTAGGTATTCATAGGCGGTTGCGTCGCCCCGTGGGTCGGTTACCACCGTTCGCCTGAAGGACAGGAATTCGTATTCCCCTTCTTCGAATTCTTCGCATTCTTCTTCGAATTCTTCACATTCCCCTTCTTCAAATTCATCTTCGTACTTCCAAGTGGTTTCGCGACCCATTGGATCGACCTGTGCGACGACTTTGCCTGATGAGTCGTATTTGTTGTGCAGGACGCCTTTTCGTGGATCGGTCATCGTGAGCAGTCGATGACTGGCGTCATAGGCAAACGCCCAACTGCGCCCGAGGGAGTCCGTCGCTTTGACCAGGTTGCCGTTGCCATCGTATTCAAAGGTCGTTGTGCGACCCATCGGATCCGTGAGCGTGTAGAGGTGCGAGCCAGTGTACGAAAGGGTCAGCGTGCGGCCGGACTGGTCGGTCACGGTCTGCAGACGTCCTTCTCCATAGCTGAGCGTGGTCGTGTTGCCGTTGCGGTCTACCTCCCGCAGAAGCCGGCCTGTGGATGAGAAGACGTACCGAATGTGATTGGCAAAGCGACTGAAGGTGTAAAGGCCTTCTCCGTCGGCCTGGAGGCTGGCGAGGACGTGCGGGGGGGTCATGAAGCCGCCTTCTCCGCTGGAAGGGAACGTGACGGAGGAGCCAGTCGCTTCATGGATTGTTGCGGCACCCGTTTCTTCGTCGATTGTTAGCGAGATGCCGTAGCTGTAGCTCCAGCCGAAGCCGAGTGGGCCGTCCGTCGCGGCGTTGGATGAGCTGTAGGTCCGCTTGAATTCGAGCGGTATGCCTATGCCGGGAATGCTGGCGTCCGTGAATTGATGCCAGAAGACGCCGGTGGCGCAGTTGACCGGCTGCGCAGTCGAGCAAGTCGTCGGATTCTCGCTTTCGTTGGGCGCGCCCCCCTGTTCATCTCGGGTCGGGCTGGTCGTGCACTCCAGGAACTCGTAAGGGTCTTCGCCGGGATCGCCGTCGTTGTCGCAGTCAGGGGGGCCGATAGCTGCGGTTTTCGCTTTGCCGCTGCCGAGCCACTGTGGCTGCTTGGCGGAAGCCTCGTCGGGCTGGGTGAACAACTGCGCCCCGCCGTCGGTCGGCGAGAGGAAACGCGGCCCTTCTAAGGGCGTCGCGGCCGCGGCTGCCTCTTCCCCACGAGGCTTGGAAAGGACTTCCGTCCCCTCAAACGATTCTCGTACGCGGCTGACTGCGTTGCTTCCCCGCCGGCAGGAAAAGGAGTTCTGGGTCATGATTGTCCTACAGGACCGGCCGGCAGACGCGACGCTTGGAGCGGGAGCGGAGAACGCCGAGAGTAGAAATGCGACCGCGGCGAAGCTTGCGGAACGCATCGCGATTCGCCTCTTTGCAATCTCAACGCTCGGGTGGCTCGTTCTCGGTCGGGCCATGATTCCCCTCCTAGCGAATCCCGCCGTAACCCCTGGGCTTCGAAACACTTGGGCCTTCTTCCGGGATGATCCTTCACGGAGGCAAGCGTTTTGTCAAGGGAACTTAACCAGTGGTCACGAATCGGAGTGTGAGTTGCAGGACGATCCGTCTGAGATACGTCGCTATCCCGCATAGGCTCAACTCCCCAATAGAGGTGAGGAGCGCTTATCGAAAGCGTGCGAGAAGGTGAGCGGTGAAGGTCGTTTGACCAGCGCGATTCGGCAAAGGGAAGCTCAGCGAGTCGAACCGCATGCTCAAGCCAGATCGTGCCGAGCGATCATCGGTCGATAGTCACTTGGATCGGCCCAAACAATTGACGCCAGACCAAGCACTGACGAAAACCTTCAAGGAGCTCTTCAAGTCGCGGGATCAACCTGATCCCGCGACTCAATCAGCATGAAAGGCCGTGGGATCGGCCGCCCTGCGCCGCGCCGCTCCTTGGCATTACGTGCGCTGCGAATCCGCTCGCCAGGCAACTCCGCCGGCACCCTCCACGCCCGCAGGGTGCGCTGGTGGATGTCGCGTGCGACGGCGACGAAGACATTGCGGCGTCCCAAGTAAAGCCTGCTCGGCGTCGGGGTCACGCCGCGCTCACGCTGCTCGCGAGTCTGGGTCCGGGCCGGCCCGATCAGGTGGCTGGTCAGGGTCTCGTCGAGGATCTCGATGAACCGGGTGGCTCGCTGAAGGTCGGGGACAACGAAGAAGAGAATCGGCGGCCGCCCGAGGCTCTTGTAGCGGGGGTGGGCTTGCCACCAGCCGGTGAGGAAGCCGTCGTAGTTGAGCGCCTTGCGGCGGACGGCCTCGTCGTTGTTGCCCCACTCGATCTCCACCAAGAGGTCGGTCTTGACCTTCTCGCCGTCGGGCTTTCGCAGCAGCAACTCGAGGGATAGGTCGGGGACCACGTTGCCGAACTCGGTCCCGCCGAAGTCGATCGGCGCGTTCTCGCGCAGGTCGTTGGGCACCATGCGCCGGGGAGGCTCTCGGCCCTCCTTGACCAAGGGCACCTCGATCTTGCCGGACCGCGGGCCGTGCCAGGCGATGAGGTGGCGCGGGGCGAGCGAGCGAAACCCGAAGAGCCACTGGTTGCGGGCCAAGTCGTGGACGACGTGCTGGGCGCTGTGCAGCTCCGGCGCCCTCCAGGTGCCCGAGGCCTCATGGTCGGCGGTTTCCTTGAGCAGCTCGAAGCCGACGGTGTCGAGCACGTAGAAGCGCTTGCCGCGGCCGGGAGCCCTCCGCAGACCGAGCTCGGCCCGCTTGATCAGCCGCTGGCGAACCAGCGAGGTGAGCTCGCGGCGGACCTGCCGCTCCCCAGAGGACACCATGAACTCGCGCTGGATCTGCCCTGCGCTCAGCACCCGCAGCTCATAGAGGGCCTCGAGGACCGCACGCTGATCGGCGTTGATGGAGTTGTGGCGAAGCTGCGGCGGCTCGGTGGTCGGCTTCTCCCAGGTGATGCTCACCGCCTTGTCTCGCAGGAGCTCCACTTCCTGATAGCCCGCGCTGAGGGGCTTGTCGGTCGGCGAGCCGAGCGCCGCCACCTCGGCCTCGCGGCGCCCGCGGCGAACCGCCCGCCCGCCTTGGCGACCTCCAGGCCCCGAATCGGCTTGCTTCGCCGGCTCGGCCGGGGCGACCGGCCCGTCGGACTTGGCGGCGGCTTTCTCCTTCCCATTCGCGGGGGCGCCGCCTGGATGCTTCTTGGACCCCTCGGCGCCTGCCTCGGATTCCTTGCCGCCTCTCTTGCCGGCGCGGTCCTCTTCGCCTCCGACGTCATCGAGCTCCTCGTTTCCACCGCGACCGGTGAGCTCGCGCGGCGGCGCAATCACCTCTGGGTCATAGCCACCTTCCTCCCGCATCCGCTCTTCGAAGGCCTCGAGCTTCTTCGGGTCTCGCTGCCAGGGGATCGTGACGACGGTGAAGGAGCTGGAGACTGTCCGGCCGGCCTGCAGGACGGCGATCGCGTGGTTGACGTCGAGGCCGGTCAGCTGGTTGACCTCCACACGGGTGCGCTTCAACTCGCCGAGGTCTCCGCTGCGGCGCTCCATGTAGGTGGGGTTGAGGCGATTGATCGCGCGTTCGGCGTCGACCTCTGAGGAGCGCAAGTAAAAGCGCGAGCTGCAGAGCGCGTCGATCGCCTGTGCGAGCTCGGGAGTCATCTGTCCGCCGTGCTGCCAGCCGAGGGCGAAGTCCAGGCCCGCGGAGCGATCATGCTCCATCATCCGGGCGATCGTCGGCGAGAAGAGGTTGCCGGCGTCATCGCCGATCACCGCCACCCGGGCGCGCTCGTCCTCGGGCAGCTTCTGCTGGGCCATGATCGAGCGGTGGATCAGCTGGATGAAGAACTTCAGAAGCACGGCGCCGTCGGGGTGGTCGGGCACCCTGGCAGCGACGATCAGCACCTCGCGACGGCGGATCACGTCGTCGAAGCTGACCGTGACCGGATGGTGCAGGACGGTGCTCAGCCGCTCGTCGCCGAGCAGAGTCTGGATCTTGTTGTAAGGGGCCTCGAGGCGCATCACCGCCTGCGCCGGCGACTTCGCCAGCTGCGAAGGCAGGATCCGCGCGAAGTGATCCCAGACTGCATGCCACTGCGGGTCGCCGGCAAGCTTGGCGATCTTCTCCGCTCGCCACTCGGCCGCCGACTCGTCCGGTGCCAGCCAGCGCAGCGTGTGCCAAAAGCTCGGCTCCTCCTCAAGGGCAAGCGTCGCCCCGCGCGCCATCTTGAAGGAGCGCTGGGAGGCGTTCAGCGCCTGGCTGTCGCCCTCCTCGGTGCGCGAGACGTCGACCATCGCTTCGGAGAAGATCGCCGCCTCGGCCTGCAGGTCGCGATCGGGCGTGCGCAGCGCCATCCCGAAGAGCGGGCGGGCGACGTCGAGGATGCGCACGGTGCGCCAGCTCGGCACCAGCGCCGCGGCCGCTTCGGCCAGGTCGCCCTTGGGGTCGAGCACGATCACCGCGGTGTTGGGCTCGCGGGCGCGAACCTCGGCGATCTTGGCGAGGATCGAGGTCTTGCCGCCGCCCTGCACGCCGGAGACCTGTACCCCGTACTTGAAGTCCTCGCTGCGGATGCCGACGTAGTTGCCGCGCAGGTCGGTGGCGATCGCCTTGCGCGGGTCGTTCGGCCGCAGGACCTCGGGCGGCGTCGCGAGCTGCGGCACGCTGGAGCGCTCGATCGAGACGTTCTTGGCGTAGGCGGTCGGGATCTGCCAGAGGGAGGCGATCTCCAAGCTCGAGTAGACGCCGCGCGAGAAGGAGGGGATCGGGTTTGACTCGGCGCGGACCATGCGCTCGATGTAGAGGCGGCGGCGGAGCAGCGGGCGGCGCTGGCGCAGGTGGTTCTCGCCGCCCTCGGCCTGCCCCTCGATCACGCCGGCTACGTGGCGGGCGGCGCGGTAGGACTCAGCGCCGACGCGGATGTCGCAGAAGGAGAGCGAGCGAAAGACCACCCCCTCCACCGAAGAGCGCTCCTCGCGCTGGCGCACCGCGTCGGGCGGCGGCGCCTCGCGCGCGGGCTGTCGCCGCTGCACGGCGGCGGCCCGCGACGCCGCCTGGAAGTGGTTGGGCACCGGAGAGATCGCTATTTGCACCAGGACGCGCTCCCCCACCTCAGCCATCACCGAGAGCAGGGTGTCGATCGAGGCGTCGGGGTAGGGCTCGGCGCCGGCGAGGCTGCGCTCGGCGGGCCGGTTCAGCGGGCGCGTGTAGGGCCTTGCCTTCTTCAGACGCACGACCTCCTTCAGCCACGGGCGAAGCGCCTCGGCGGCGCCGTCGCGCAGCGGGGTCAGCGTCGCGTCGGGGTAGCGACTGCCGAGCACTCCGCGCAGCGCCTCGACGTATCCCTCGCCAGCGGGCACGGCGATGCCGATGCGCTGCTCGCGAGTCCCACCCGGATGCACCCCGGCGACCAGCTCCAGCGTCGCGACCGGCGGAACGCCGCGCAGCAGACGCACCCACCAGCGCTGGCGGGTGACCTTGCCCAGGGCCTCGATCAGACCCACAACCTGGTCCGGAGAGGCTTCCGAGGAGCGCCCCGGCGTGATCAGCAACCGCTGCATCGTGCGCGTTCGGCGCGCGTGCAACCGACTCGCACCGAGGCCTGTGCCGGCCAGCAACGTCGCGAGCAGCACCCAGCGGAGACTCGACCAGAGCGTCCCGATTGCGCTGCCGAGGGCGCCGGCCCCGGGCGCGGAGTGAACACCGCCGCCCCACTGGCGAGTGTCGTCGGACTTCGCCGATCCGATCGGCGCCGGGTTGGTGAACCTCGCGCCCGGCGCTTTGACGGCGTGCAGCGCCCCTGAACGGTCTCTGCGTCCCGCTTCGGGCAAGGTGGAGAAGGGGCGGTGCGCAGTCACGACGGAGGCGACGATCGCGACCAGCGCCACTCCGCCAACCCCCAGCCAGCCGAGCCGGCGCAGCATGTCCATCAGCTCGGCCTCCGATCGGTTCTCCAGCTCAAGTCAAGTCCCCCCTCTTCGTTGATCGCTCGCCACACACACGTGCGAGCACCCCGGCGCGCCACCCGCTCGACCCCGAACTGGGCGATGAGTCAACCGCTCAGGGGAAAGACGCGCACCCACCGCGGCGGCAAGCAGAGTTCGGGGCCGCACCCAAAGCTCGAGCTCGCCCAGGAGACGTGCAGGTGAGCGTTGCCGCCGGCGTGGGCGGGGTCACCGTGACCGGGGTAGCCGTTGTAGCCGATGAACTGGATCGCCGGCGCCAGCGGGCAGAGCGGCGCGGAGCCCGAGGCGCCACAGCTTTCGCGCCAACCGAGCGTTTCCGCGGCGGCTCGTGCCGTCTCTTCCCAGCTCTTTCCCGCTTCGGGGACCATGTCCATCGCGGTGCCGTCCCCGTGGGTCTGATGACCCGTCTCCCGCGCCGCGCTCACCCGCAGGTGGAAGGTCTGCAAGAGCCAGATCGCGTCGGGCCAGATGCGGGAGTCGACGGCCTCCGGCGCTCCCACTCCCACCCACAGCGCTCGGGGGATCGACTTGAAGGCGCGGGGCCCATAGAGCGTCTGGACCTGCTGCAGCTCGGCCCCTCCGCCGACCGCCAGCCCTTCCGCCGGCGTGCAGACGATCGAGCCGCCAAACTTCCGGGCGTAGCGTTCGACCTCGCGCACGTACCAGTCGGCGTGGTTGTAGGCGAAGATCGCCCCGTACCAGTCGCCCGGCGCCCCTTCGGCGTAAAGCAGGTTGGCTGCAGCGAAGATCGCGTCGGTGGGGTCGTAGACGTCCTTGCTGCCGTCGCCGTTGCCGTCGACGCCGTAGGCATCCCAACTGCTCGGATAGAGGAACTGCATCGGGCCGGCCGCGCCGGCGAAGTTACTCCCCGAGTGCACGCCGGGCAGCGTGGAGCGGCCGAAGTCGGACTCCACGTAGTTGATCGCCGCCAGGATCCCGGGACCGCGCGCGCCCAGATGGTATTTCGCCGCGGCCGCCGCGTAGATCGGCACCAGGCGTGCGGGCGGCCCATCGACTCCGCCGGAGGTCCTGCAGGTCATCTCGCCTGCGCTCGGCGCGCTCGAGGTGGCGCCGGCCAGCGCGGCCAGGAGGACGAGGAAGAGCAGGAACCCCGCGAGTAGCGCGGCGGCGGCGATCAGCAGCTTCGCCGTGCCGACCTTCGCCGCTAGCTTCAGCGCCGCCTTGCGCTTGACGTAGCTACGCAGCGCCGAGCCTTGGCTGCTCACGGTCCGACCCCGGCGACGACCCAGCCCCGACCCGTCTCGATCAGGCTGGTGCTGAGCAGGTGGGTTCCACTGCGCCCGGCGACGACCACGGCGACGAGCAGGGCCGGGCGACTGGCGAAGAGGCCGACCCGAACCGCGGCGACGCGTGCCACGAACTGGCGCGGCGCCCTGCTTCCGGGCGGAACCCGAACCGGCGCCCGCACCAGCTGACGACCGAGATCGGTGGTCGCGTAGCGAAGCAGGGAAGCGCGACCGGCGCTGTTGAGATGCCCTTCCTGGTAGCGCAGATAGGCCGCGAGGAAGCGGTGCGCCGAAGACGCCGCCTCGCGCATCTGCGCGCCGCGCCCCCGAGCCGGGAGCACCCGGCTCGGGGCCTGCGCCCGGCCTGGCTGCGGATCAGGCGCGGTGTTTACGGCCCTGCCTTCACCTCTATCGAGGGCCGCCATCGCGAGCGCTCCCGCGGCAAGCGTCGCCGCGGCGAGCACAAAGGCGATCTTGCGGCGAGTCTTCTCGGGGCCCATCGCCGCTCACCTGCTGAGCCAGCTCCGCGCCCGCGAGCGGCGCCTTGGGGCGGGTCGGCCCGCTTGCCCGGCGGGATCCTCCGCGCCCGGCGTCCTCGTTGGCCGAGCGTGGCGCGGATCGCTGCCGGGCCGCCGCCGCTCCGCGCCACCTCGCCAGGGGCGGTGCAGATCGACCTGCGCGAGGCGATCGGCGGACATCGCGCCGAGGGCGGAATGCGTCGCGGCGAGGCTCTCGGCAATCGCCTGGCGGCCCTCGGGGCTGGCGGGGTCGGCGCCCGCTGCCTGCGCCCGCCAGCGGTGCTCGGGCGCGTCGAGCGGCAGGCTCGCCTCGCGGCGGATCGCTTCCCGCGCGCCATCGATCTCCGCCTTGCCGTGGGCCGGCAGCCCGGCGGCCTCGTTCGCGCGCACCCGGCTGAGCAGGCGCCGGTCGGCCTGCGCCTGGGGGCGCGATGCATGGAGCTCGCGCTGGAGCTCCTTGAGCCGCGCCGCCTTGGCTGCGGCGCCCCGCCGGGTGGCCTCATCCAGGCTCGATGGGTCCTCGCGTAGGCCCCGGACCTCGGGGTCCTCGCGCAGATCGGCGGCCTCACGCTCCAGCGCCGAGCGCGAGGCCTCCCGCGACTCCGCATTCCCCCGAGCGACGTCCAGCCGCTGACGAGCTTGGTCGCCGAGGCGATCCTCGCCTCCTTTGCGGGCGCGCCGGGCCTCCTCGTCGAGATGGTGGCGCCGCCGTTCGCGGCGCTCCTCGCGAAAGTCGCCGATCGCGCCCTTGGCACCCTTCGCGATCCGGTAGGCGAGATAGCCGCCGGCGAGCGTGCGGTAGATGCTGGCCGCGCCGCGCTCGCCGACGGGGTCAACCTGAAACAGCGCCAGGTACTTCTCCCGCGAGAGGAAAACCGCCCACCAGAAGGCCATCGCGGCGATCAGCCCGAGCGTCGGTGAGGAGTGGCCGATCGCGGAGCCGATCACACTCGAGCCGAGCAGGACGATGCCGAGCAAGCCGCTGAACACCAGCTTGGCGACGATCGCCCCCAGCAAGGCGGTCGCCCACTTGGCGAAGGCGTTTCGGCCGGCCTGCCCGAAGACCGGGAAGAACATCGCAAGCGGTGTGGAGAGGACCAAGACGAAGGAGGACGCGGTTGCCATCACCAGCCTGATCGCGATCCAGAGCAGGAGCAGCAGCCCGCCGAGCAGGCCGATGACGAAGATGAGAACCATCACCATCCGGGTCAGCACGCCGCTTCGGCCCTGCATCGCGACCTTGTCAGGGGCGGCGCCTTCGCTCCCCCCGCCGACGTTCAGCTGCGGGCCGATGTCGAGCGGCAGCCCGACGTGTTCGTCGGGCTTGCCGTTGTAGTAGTCCCAGAGCTTGTCGCGGGGACCGCTCTGGGGGCTGAAGCGCAGGTAGAGGTCACGGATGCTCGGCGCGGGGCCGAAGAGCACCGCCAGGTCGCGTCGCAAGGCCCGGCCCGCCGCTTCTTCGTCGGAGGGCAGGCTGGAGAGGAGCTGGCGGGTGAAGGCGTCGCCGAGGTCGAGACCTTCGCGGGAGGCCTCAAGCGCCTGGTCTGAAGGCTTCGCCGTCATACACCAGTGCACGTCGGAGAAGTCCATCGCGCAGAACGGCACCGCGGTCATCTGGTTCCAGACCGCCGCCATCGCGTCGTTGTAGGAGCGCACGGGGGCTCCGAGGTGACCTGAAGAGGGAGCGGCAACAGCACTCATGGAGGCGCTGTTGACCGCTTCGGCGACCCGCCCGACGGTGTCGCGGGGGGCGTGGATGATCCAAAGGCCGGCGAGCATCATCGCCAGCGCCATCAGCATCCCGGCCAGGGTCTCGCCGGCGCGGCGGCGAACCAGGCCGTTGTAGAGGCCCCAAGCGCCGAGGATCACGAAGAGCGTCGAGAGCCAGGGCGAGGTCAGGTTGTCGAAGAAACGCGTGAGCCCCGTGCCGAGCTCGCCCAGCATCCGATTGTCGGTAAAGGGGCTGAGAGAGAAGGCGAAGCCGAGGATGATCAGGCAGCCCTTCAACATCATCAGCAGCAGAAGCCAGAGCACCGAGAGCAGCTGCAAGACGAAAGAGACCGCCGGAACGAAGAGGGAGCTGATGAAGCCGCCCGATTCGACGTGAATGTCCCAGCCGTAGTTGCCAACCGGGTAGGCGGTCTCGGGGGAGTGCGAGGAGCGGCAGTTGCGGATCTGGCCCGCGCTCAGCTCGCTCGTCTCCCCGCAGAGAGGGTTCTCGACCCCGAGCACCGCAGTGGGGTCGAGCGAGCCGCCATAGGGGACGCTCGGAGTCGCGAGCGCTTCAGCCCCGGGCGCGGCTCCAACGGCGACGCCGGATTTGGCTTTCGCGCCGCCGCCCGTCTGTTTGCTCCCTCCCCCGTTCTTGGCGCCGGCTTCCTTCTTGCCGGAGTTGTAGGCCCGCCAGCGGGCTTCGCTCCAGTAACCGACCTCCCCTTCGCAGTAGGCGGGGTTGAGCGCATCGGTCACCGGCGGGTCGAAGCGGCCCCTGCAGACTTCGAAGACGGTGCCGCGCTGGTCGCTGGAGTAGACGCGTATCAGCGTCACCTGGGCATCGGCCTGAGCGACAGCCGCGAGCGCGAAGGTGACGGCGAAGACCGCGAGCGCGATCAGCAGCCGCACCCGCACACCGAGCCGCTCAGGCCGGCACATCTGCCGCCTCCGCTCCGCCCTCGCCCCCGGGGCCGCCGCGCGGCGGCGGGGTGCCGAATAGCCGAAAGAGCCGCCGCTCGCAGGGATCGACCTGCAGCGGCACCGACTGCCCGTCGATGTCGCGATAGTAGAAGCGCCCGGCGTTGAAGCCGAGGAAGCGCTGGATCAGCGCCGGGTCGTCCTCGTCGAGGCGTTGCTGGCGTGCGGAGCGGCGCGCTTCCTCCTCGGTCTCCACGCCGCCGGAGAAGTAGGCGCCGATCAGGCCCTCGATATCTTCGGCGTCGATCACCTGCTGGGTGGAGAGCAGGAGGCTGAGGTTCTGCGAGCGGCTGAGCCGCGAGGTGCGATCGAGCAACGCGCGCCCGACTGAGGAGTCGAACAGCACCCAGGCCTCATCGAGCGCAAGCACCGAGTGGCGCTCGGGGTCCCGCGCACAGAGCGAGAGCGCATACATCGCCACGAGCCGAAGCAGCGAGCTGCCGACGCGCTCCTCAGCTGCCATCTCGCTGCGCGGCGTGCCCGGCCGCGGCAGCGCCAGGTTTCGGATCTGCAGCGAGATCACCCGCTTGGCGCCGACCTCGGCGACCTCCTGGCCGGGCAGCCCGAAGGCTAGCTTCGCGAGCCCCGCATTGGCGTGGACGGAGAGGGCGCGGCCGGCTTCGGCGGCGACCTCGCCGCCTTCCCCCAGCACCTCGACCACCTCGCCGAGGACGTGGTGCTCCTCGGCACTGGCGCAGACCGTCTCGACGGCGGCGCGGATCTCGGTCTGCCAGGCTGCCGGCACCGGGGCGGGCAGCACCTCCATGATGAAGCCGAACGCCGCGTCGGCCTTGCCCTCGGGCGGGGCGATCCGCAGCGGGTCGATCAGGCCCCGGTAGCGCTCCTCGGCGCTGAGCACGATCTGCTCCATCTCCGCCGCCATCTCGGGGATCAGATGCAGCTTGTGGTCGGGGTGCTCGGGCGTTCCCTTCGGGTCGATGTCGACGATCGGCCCCGAGCCCTGCAGGAAGGCCTGGTAGGTGAGCAGCTGCATCGCGATCGTCTTGCCCGAGCCCTGCGAGCCGGTGAAGAGGATCGGCGGCGGGCGGTTCTGCTGGGAGGCCTCGGCGAGGTCGAGGCGGATCGGCTGGCGCGAGGGCGTCAGCGTGTAGCCGATGTAGGGGCCCATCTCCGAGCCGGCGTGGCTGACCGCCGTTGGCACCATCGCCGCGACCTCCTCGGGCAGCAGGTGCTCGCGGTAGGCGGCGAGCGGGAAGCGCTGCGCCGGCAGGGTGGCGAGGAAGACCTGATGCTGGGCGCCGATCGGACGGTGCAGCTCGATCCGTTGGCCGACCTCCGAGCGCAGCCGCTCGATCCGCTCCTCGAGCTCCTCGCTCCCCTCGGCGCTGGCGACGACATAGCTGAGGGCACTGCGAAGCAAGGGCGGGTGGTCGTTGTCGCCGAGGCGGCGCTGCAGCTCGCGCGCCTCGGCCGGCCGGTCTTCGGCCTCCGCGGAGGGGCCGTGATCGCCGGCCGCCTCCTCGCGCCACATCTGATCGGCGTCGACCATGCGCTTGCGGGCCAGCCGCTGCGCCTCGCGGTTGGGCAGGTACTCGCAGTGAAGGCAGGCGTCGACGGGGAACTCGAGGTCGAGCGGCGTGAACATCAGCTCGGCCTCCGCTCCGGGGAAGTCGCGCTCCTCGGGCAGCGAGCCACACACGAGCATCGCCTGCCGGGAGATGCCCGCCTCGCTCTGGATCTCCAGGTGGCGGCGGGCGATCCTGACGCGGTAGTCGGCGTGCAGGCGGAGCAGGTCCCACTGGGCCGGCTCGAAGCCGATCTCCTCGCCGTCGGGACCCGTGATCGCCAGCGCCTGGGGGCGGAAGTTGGCATCGCTCGTCGGGTCTCCCAGGCCGCGCACATACGCGTGGCGGACGAGCCAGACGATCTCCGAAGCGAGCGCCCGCTCGGCAGGGAGGTAGTCGAGGATCAGCTCGTGAGTGCGCCGCTCGACCCGTTCGATCTCGACGAGCTTGGAGAAGCGCAGGCCGCGCGCGTCGGTGATCCCAACCGCGGCGGCGAAGCGCCGCCATGCCTCGGCGACACCGCCCTCGCCGAGCAGCCCGGCGATCCCGGCGTTCGCATCCTGCAGCCTGACCGCGAGGTAGACGTCGGGGCGCACTGTCTCGCGCTCTCCGAGCACTTCGGCGTGGGCACGCAGCAGCGACTTGAAGCCGGCCCTGCGGCGCGCGATCTCCTCGGCGCCGCCGTGGCGGCGGTCGAACGTCTGCCAGGTCGAGGCGAGGTAGTCGCGCACCGAGAAGCGGCGGGAGATGCGCAGGATCTGGAAGTCGGCGGAGATCCGGTGGACCAGGCCCTCCAACTGCCCCATCACCTCGAGCTTTCGCCCGGTCGAGAGCCCGGCGTAGCTCTGGCTGGAGAGCTTGTAGAGGGCCCAGGCGTCAGCCAGGTCGCGACCGAAGACGATGTTGCCGTAGATGAATGAGGGGCACGGCTGGGCGCCAGTGGATCTGAGGCGGTTCACTCGATCACCACCTCGCTGCCGCGCGGCACGCCGATGACCTTGCCGCGCAGCATCGGTGCCGCTCCGGCTCGACGCCGTGCGCGGTAGCGGCGCGCCCTCCCCGC
Source organism: Solirubrobacterales bacterium (assembly GCA_036379955.1). GTDB lineage: Bacteria > Actinomycetota > Thermoleophilia > Solirubrobacterales > 70-9 > VRUE01. The sequence goes on along the minus strand of DASVFR010000003.1, from coordinate 28,850 downwards.
CCGCTTGCGCGGGTCACGCAGCCACGGCGGCGCGCCCTGCACGCGCACCACGGCGGGGTAGCGGAAGGTTACCTTCGCCGGACCGCGGATCCGCCCCCTGACCGGGAAGGACTCGCGGCCGTCGTAGGCGACCGCGACCTCCCCGAGCGCCAGCTCCTCGCCTTCCGGGGGGCAGCGGGAGAGCCCCGCCAGCCAGCGCGGGCGAAGCCACCAGCCGATCAGCGAGACCGCGACGTGGTGCGGCGGGCGCCCGTCGATCCGCCCCCGCATCGCCGCGAAAGAGCCGAGCAGCGGCAGCCCGACGAAGCCGATGGCGGGGTTCGGGAGCCCGATCAGCGTCCCGAGGAGCGGCAATCGCGAGAGGGCGATGACGCATAGCTCGAGCGCCAGGAAGTAGCCGATGCCGCGCAGCGGGACGCCGTGCGGGTAGGGGATCCGCCAGCGGTCGAAGCGAAACAGCCGCCGTTCGACCCGAAACACCCGCCGGTAGCCGCGCAGCCGGATTCCCCGTGCCTCGACCATCGCTCCGCGCCCCTCAGAGGCCCCGGCTCGCGCTGTGGGGACCGCCGCCCCTCACAGCACCAGGTTGTAGATCGTGCGGAAGAACGCTTCGACCGAGTCGGGGACCAGGAGGAAGGCGCCGATCACCACCGCGGCGACGAGGATCGCGACCGCCGCCCCGGCGTTTCGCTGCAGCGAGACCGCCATCAGCGCGATCGCGATGATGAGGAAGAAGAGCGGGATGAGTTCGCCCGCAAGCCAGGAAGCGGTGCGCGATCCGACCTGGGTTCGCGCGCCTTCACCGGCCCCGCCGCCGCGGCCGATCGCCGCGTCGGCGTGAGAGAGAGTCGTGATCGCTGGCATGGGCAGCCCCACGTCGGCGCTCGGCGCCGCCAGGGCGATGCCAAAGGAGCCGACGAGGAGCACCGCCGCCAGCGCGATCGATTTGCGCATGGTGCATCTGCCTCCTCGAGGTGTGTGTTTGTGGATGTGGCCGACCGCCTTCATCGCGGTCAGCTCTGTTGGGAGATCGCTTGGACGTAGGTGACCCGCCATCCGGGTCCGAGCCGCGGATCGGATGAGCTCACCCGCCGCACGCCGACCTCGTAGCGCAGGGTGTAGGTGCCGCCACGGCGGTCGTCGGCGTCGAGCGTCGCCAGGACGGCGCCTCCTCCGGTTCCGCTCACCCACTCGAGCTGGCGCACCGCGTCGAGGCGCAGCCGGTTGGTGGGCAGGGTGATCGTCGCCGCATCGGCGAGGTCGGCAGAGAGGTTTTCCGCGTCGCCGGCCAGGTAGTTGGCGAGCGCGCGCCTCAACAGCGAGGAGAGTTCGGCTTCGCGGACCGGTTCGCCGCCTCGCGCCGGGTCGGTGCGGGTGGCGCTCAGCGGCGCTCCGACGAAGGCGGGGTAGTCGGCGAGGTAGATCGCACCGCCTCGCTCACGGTCGACCGGCACCGAGAGGTAGACGGGCCGCGCGGCGGTGCTGAGCTTGGCGGCGACGGTGATCAGCACCCCGCCGGCCAGCGGGCGCTGCACCTGCGCAACGTCGGCCCACTGCACCCGCTGGGAACCCGTGCGCGGCGGGGAGAAGCCGGCGCCGAATTCGAAGCCCGAGGCGACGAAGGGCGCCAGGGCCGCTTCGCGCGCTTCGGGCCTGGCCCCCTCGTAGGTGAGGTACGCGCGGATGAAGGAGAGCGCGTAACTCTGCTCGGCGTAGTCCAGGGGCGGACCCGACGCAGGAGGAGCGACGCTCGCCGACGGCGGCGCGAGAATCGAGCGGATCCCCGCCAGGCACATGATGAGCGCGAAGGCGAGGAAGGCATAGCGCGGAGCCAACGCTCGTATGCGTCCAAGGCGAGCCGAGGAGCGCAGCCGCGCCAGCAGCGAGCGGGGCTGGGAGGTGGATTTGGCGGTCGCTTCCATCGTGACCGCCTAGAGCCCGAACTCCGGCGAGTGCGCGCCGTCGCGCAGACCCGTTTCGCCGCTCGGCGGCGACGGGCTCGGCTCTGGTTCGGGTGCGGGTTCCGGAGCCGCTTCGGGCGCGGGCGGGGTGTATTCGGAGGGAGCCGGTTCGGCGGCTTCGCTGGCCTCCCGCGCCGCGGCCCGCTCACGCTGGCGCTGCGCTTGCCGGGCGCGCTGCGCGGAGCGCCGCCGTTCCCTGCTTCTGCGAGCCCGGCGCCTGGCCCTGGCGCGACGTTGGAGAGCCCGCTGGCGCTCCGCCGCTCGTTCGCGGCTGGCCCGCAGCTGCTCGGCCGCGGCGACGCTCGCCGCCGTGGAAGCAGTCGTCGCTTCGACGGCGGTTGGAGATTCGCCGGCGACGACCTGGCTTGGCCCATTGGCCCCGCCTCCCCCGATCGCTGAGGTCATAGCCGCGCCAGTGGCAAAGGCGAGCACCATCAGAGCGACCGCAACCAAGAGCTGCGTCCGCCGCGAAGAGGGCTCGCGCCTCTCCGACGACCCTCGCTTGGAGTCGCCTCGGGGGGGCGCAACCCTCTTCGCGGCGGACGGCTTCTCTGGCTCGTCGGCGCTCTCTTCGGGGTGCTCGGCGAGCACGGCCGGCGCCGATCCGGAGAGCGGGCCCTCGTGGGGATCGGAGGCGTCGAGATCCTCGTCGCCGAAGGAGAAATATTCGTCCCTTGCCATCGCCTGGCTCCTCGCTTGTCGTTGATGGATGTCCTGCGCGCAATCGGTCAAGGACACGACCGCGCATCTCCACTCACGCGGCAGCGGTGCGGCGCGCCACCCCCAGCCCAGGATTTCCTTCGAGTCCTCAGCGGCGGCTAGTGGCGGCCCTAGAGGCCGAACTCAGAGCTGGCGCTATTAGAGGAGCCGCCCTGCCCGCCAGAGGAGCCTCCACCGCCGCCGGAGCCAGACGAGGTCGATGGCGTGCTTGGCGGCTGCGAGGCGGGTTGACCCGACTCGGCCCCGAACTCCGTACCGGTAACGCTGCCCGATTCCTTGGCTTCCGAAGGCAAGCTCGGGACCGTCGAGGACGGCGCGGCGCTCGAGGGGGCGGAGCTCGAGACGGATGGGGTCGCTTCCTTCGAGCCCCCCGACTGCTTGACCTTCGGCTTGGCCGGAGGGGTCGAGCTCACCGTGGGCAAGGCGTCGATTTTGCTCGCGGGCTTGGCGGCCGGCCTCGTCCGCGCCGGGCGCTCCGGCAAGCGGGCGCCATGCGCGCCCTGACTGAGCAGCCCCAGGCCGCCAACCCCGGGAACGACAGCGGCGACGCAGGCACCGGCAGCGACACTCGCAGCGCAGGCAGCGGCGACCTTGGCCGAGGTAGCGGTTAGCGCTTGGCCGACGGCTGCATCTCCCCCGGACCCCGGCGCTCCACCCGCGACCCTCAGCATGATCTCCCGAACGCGCTCGCGAGCGACCCGCGTGACATCTCCAACACTCTGGGCCCCGTTGGCGAAACCCTCCGTGAGTCGTGCTGGGAGGTCTCCCAGCACGCCCACGCGCTGGTGACCCCGCAGCGATGAGGCTGCCACGAGTGCGCCGGCGACGTCGACCAGGTAGCCACGCATTCGCGCCTGGACCTGCTGACAGGCGCGGCAGTGGGCAAGATGCGCGCCGACCTCGAGGCGCTCGGCCTCCGAGCTTTCGCCGACCACGTAGCGCCGCAAGATGCTTCCCTCCATCTCCTCGCATCGCGCCCCACCCTCGATTCGCTCTAGCGCGTCGAGCACCCGGGCGTTGGCGCGCTGGATCACCTTGCGATAGGTGCGCATGCTGAGACCCGGCATGTTCTGCAGGATCTCTTCCGGGCTCAGGTCCATCTGGTGGCGCTGGCGGAAGATCAGGCGGTCGCGCTCGGAGAGCATCTGCAGGGCCTCGCGGCCGACCGCGAGGGCCTCATGGGCCTCGGCGATTTCCTCCGGGCTCTCCGCGCTTGTGTTGGCCAGCGAGCCGACCGCGCCGAGCTCGACCTCGGGCCGGCGGCCCTGGCGGCGGCGCGCGTCGATCATGCAGCGCCAGGCCGAGCGCTTGATGAAGATGACCATCTCCGGTGCCGAGAACCCCCGCGCGATCGGATCGACGGCTTCCATCACCTTCGCCAGGGCCATCGCGAAGAACTCTTCGGCCTCCTCCTCACTGCATCCCTTGCGACGCAGCTCGGCGAGGGTTCCGTTCCTCGCCGAGCCGTAGACGCTCGCGTAGAAGCCCTCCTCCTCCACGCCGAGCTTTCGGCTCGGCGTGGAGGAGCTCGGCATCTGGTGCGGTTCTGCTGCCACCTCAGCCGCGGCTCTCCGACACCTGTCGCGGCTGGCCCTTGTATCGAGTCGCCCTGGGGACGACGATCAGCGTCAGCTTGTCGGAGTTGCCCTGCAGGTATGGATAGCCGCTCTGGGCTCGCACCTGGACCCGCATCCGGTACTTCGTGGCGACGTTGGTCTTGTTGAACTTGTAGCCGACCGTGAACTTGCCGCCTTCGCGCGTGCGGTAGCGGCGGAACGCGAGCCAGCCCTTGCCGCGTTTGACCTGCAGGACGACCAGGACGTTGTTGTTTTCGGGGCCGGGAATGCTCCCGGTGAACTGGGCGCTGTGCTTGTTGTGGACGACCTTGCGGTAGACCCCGAAAGTCGGGTGCACGATCGTCTGCAGCGTTGCTTGGCTTGAGAGTTCGCGAGAACCCGAGCGGTAGGCGGCGCTGAGCTGGCGCGAGGCGCCAGCCGGGATGGCGAACTGGTAACCGCCGTCATCGCCCGTAACGGCCACCCCCAGGAATTCGCGCTTCGGAGACGTCACGACCCGGCTGAAGACGCAGACGGAGGCTTCGCCGACACCTCCGCGGGAGCCCGTGAGCCTGCCGCGAAGGGTCGAGCCTTCGCCCTGGCGGACCACTTCTTCGGAGACGCCCCTTTCGCCGAGCCCGCTGCTGAGGGCGGCTCCGCCGCTCGCTTCGGAGCGCACGCATTCGTAGGCGAGCGGCGCGGTGCTCGGCGCGCCGACGTTGCCCTCGGCGTCTTCGAGCCAAATCCGCAAGGTTGCGGCACCACGCTGCGGCGGAGCATCGAGGCTCTCGACCTCCTGGATGTTGTCGCCTTCGAGGGTCTGCGCGGGCACCAGAACCGCCCCGGCAGCGTTCAGCACCTGGTAGTGGACCTCGTCGATCGGCGAGCCTTGATCGACCAGGTTGCGCCAGCGCACGTCGAATCCCTGCGCCGCTCGAGAGGTGGTGGGCGGCGTGACCGCGATTTCCTGGGGCGCAGCGGGTGGCGTCGTGTCGCGCGGAACGGGCACGGTCGCCGCCGGGCCGGTGAACCCGACCGAGTCTTCGAGCCAGACGCGCAGGCGGTAGTCACCCCGCTCAGCCGGACCTTCGATCTCCGGGATCGTCGTCAGGCTGGAGCTGGCAATCGTGTGGGCGGGGACGACGACTTCGCCCTGGGCGTCCACGACGTTGTAGTGGACGGAGGCCAGTGGGCTACCGGAGTCCGGCGGCAGCTGCCAGCGCGCGCCGAAGTCCGGCAGGTAGCGATCGGGGTTGGCGCTCGTCACTTCAAGCCCCACCGGCGCGCCTGGCGCGGTGTTGTCGACGTGGATCGTGCGCGAGTCGCAGGTCTGCCCGCCGGTGCCGTTCAGGCCGCTGTGCTGGCCGTAGTCGCGGGCGCAGACCTGGAGGGTGTGGGCGCCGTCGGGAAGGGCGGCGGTGTCGAGAGTCCAGTCGTGCCAGTAGGGCCCGGCGGGGCATGGCTGCCAGTTGCGGGCGAACTCGCCGCTTGGCCCGGAGGCGCCGATGTCGCACTCGCCGGCGTGGTCGAGCGGGTGGCGGGTGGCGCCGTCGAGGGTGACCCACTCCTCGCGGATGCCCGAGCCGTTGTCGTGGACGTACCACGGCACCCACTGCGAGCCCTTGACCCACTTGCCCTGCATCAGGGCGGAGTCGGAGGCGAGGAAGTAGAGGTCGGGGGGCTGCACGTCGTCGAGGACGAGGGTCATCGTGTTGGCGTCGGCGATGTTCTCGCCGGAGCGATCGCAGCCCGCCGGCCGGAAGCAGGTGACCTCGAAGACGAAGCGCCGGTAGTTGCCGAAGCTGGTGAAGGGCCACACGTGCGAGCCGAAGGTCGAGGTCGTCGCCCAGCAGACTCCCCCGCAGCTGCCGTTGTCGACGCCGGAGCCCTGCATCAGGGTGTTGTTGGTCGAGCCATCGAAGCCTTCGAGCCAAAAGCGCGCCCGCCAGCCCTGGTTGAAGGAGCTGGGCTCGCGGGTGTAGCCGCCGCCGGCGAGGATCGCGACCCAGGGCGGCACCGTCCAGGAGATCGAGCCGTAGGCCGCTTCGGCGGCGGTGCCGTCAGCGGCGACGTCGCGAATCCGCAGGAAGGCGTTGTTGCCTGCCGGGTCCGGTGCGGGGCCGCAGTAGTTCTCGAAGCTGAAGATGCCGCTCGGGTACTTCGAGTAGGCGGTGTTAGTCGCCGTCTGGAAGCTGTTTGAGCCGTTGTTGGCGGCGCAGAGCAGCATCTTGTAGGCGGCGGCCTTGGCTGTTGCCGCGCAAAGCACGGCGGTTGCCATGCAGACCAGCATCAGGCATAGGGCTATCGCGACCGGCCGGTTGGCCGGTCCTCCCAATCGAGAAGACATTTCTCTCTCCTTGTCCTGCCGATCCATTGGATCGGCGTTCTGGGCCCCTGCTAACCGGGTCCCCTCCCCCCTTACACGGATGAGCGGCGCCTCGCGCCACCCCCTGGGAAGAGATTCGTGGGGAACTGGCCCATATGGGAGGTAGAAACACGGAAGTCTTTCGAGTGGTGCGGGCGGCTCGCTCGATCATTCGTTGAGATTCCGGCGGTATGGCTTTAGTCGCAACCCCCGAAGTATCGGCACATCTTGGAGTCCGTCAAACCCGGTCCGGTTCAGCAACGCTACCCGCCCAAGGTGTAGGCCTCGCTACCTAAAGCAGATGTCGCTGGCTCTGTTGGGGCTGAAGCTCCCTCCGTGGGAGGGGAAGAACCACTCGAGCTTTCGGTACGCCAGCTTGCCATGGCAGGTGCCGAGGTCGAAAGCAACGACCTTCGCCGGTTCCGCGTGGCCTTCGGAGACGGATTTCGCACTGTGCGGGAGGTACCACGCGGTGCCGTCCCCAACCGCCCGCGGCGGCCCCCAGCTATGCCAATGTATTTTTTCGATCACAGATAGCGCGTCACCGCCGAAGTAGATTTCCCGTGGGTGAGGGCGACCGAACCCCCTGGTTCGGAATGTAGGGTGACCAAGCACGGGGACCTTGTTCTTCGGCGTCGATGAGGAGGTGGCCAGATAGCTATGGCCCGCGGTCACGCTCACGGTGCGATGGTTGATCAGGTCGTCGACCTGAACGGTTCCACGGACCACCCTTACGAAGGTTCCGCGGCAGGTGTCTTCGGTCAGCCACTTAGTGCCTCGAACCGTCGCCGTCGCGTAGAGGCCACCGGTCTGAAAGTTCCCGTGTGCGTCACCCCAGAGTCGGCTTTTGCTCCGCTTGGTCGAACTCTCTGTCAGCGCCTGCCTCCCCCTAGCTTGTTGCCGGCAGCCAGGGGAGCGCGGACCCACCAGAGTGAGGATGGTTAGGCCTTCGGGCAGCTGCGCGGCGGACTTTCCAGTCGGCTGCGTAACCTTGAAAATCCCGCTGTGAAATCGGCCTGTTTGTATTTCACCGCCAGCGCTCTTTGCGGTTGAGAGCTGAACGGTCCCGTGTGTCGTATCGAGAATAGAGCCCATCGGCACACGGGCCGAAGCGTTGAGAGGCCTCGAGAATGAGTAAGGCTCCTTGATCAGCACAAATCCCGACACGACCTTGACCGCCGCGGTCTCGCCGAACGCCGGCGCGGGTTCTGTGATTCCCGGCGCGGACTGGACGTTCACAATGCTCGTGCGGGTAATGAGGAAACCCTTGCCACTCGAGATCAAGACGCATTCGATTCCCTTGCGCAGAACTTCGCAGCGGAATCGCCCGATCGTCAACCACGCGCCATACGGCAGACCGGGCCCGCCGAGGCCACTGGGGAGAGGCTCCGTCGCCGTGAGACTCACTTCGCCGGCGGAGTCCAAAAGAACGTGCCGAGCATTTCCGTTGCTGCCTTCCCAGCAGTAGACCCGGACTTCCGCGCCTTCATCAGCCATCTCGCAGGCGAAGGGAAAGGATGTGAGGAGGATGGCTTTTGTCGCGGGCGGCGTGCTTCGCGATCCCGCGGTCCCGGGAATCACCAAGAGCAGGCAAGCCGCGATCAACGCGGGCAGAACCAGGCGTCTGCCCATGTGCCACTGCCTTCCAGGGCCGCCCCGCCGGCCAGTGGAGTTGATCGGTTGTGAGCGGTGTTCCACGTAGCGTCGTGGTTATAGCTCAGTTCGCCACCGATCCGCGCGCAACCTAGCTTCATTCGGGCGATTCCATCCAAGAAGCCGGCGACTTTTCAGCACAAACACCACCGCGCCTGCGCCGACCGCAAATAGGACTGAGCCAGGCCGGGACGTTGACGGAGGCCCTGATCAGGCTCCGTGAAACTCGGTCCGGCTCATCCCCCCAAAGGAGTTACGAGAGGTCGCTGCCGGGATTGCTCGCTTGCCAAAGAGAAGTCGCCGAAGAGACCGCGAAAGCGGACGAGCAAACGAAGCGCGAGGAGCCCGTGGCTCAGTAGAGCGGAGCCGCGAGCAACGTAGCGCTGACAATGTTGGCGCACGCTTCGCCTCTATCCGCTGGCAAGGTACAGCTGACCTGGCGGGCACCCAGCGAGTCTGAGAACGAGAGGGCACCGATCGAAGGGGCGGCACCGCCGCTGCCGATACCCGTCCCCTGGACGCCCGACGGGTCCACGAATAGGACAGTCGCCGGCGATATGTGCGTGACTTGCTCACGCAATGGCTTGGCAGGGCACTTCGTCCCAAGCGCCGCATATTCCTGAGCAACCTTCGCGTTGGGGAAGAGCGCACACACGGCTTCAGCGATGCACCCTCTGCAGGCCGGGGTGAGTTGGAGGTTGACGACCGTGCCGGAGTGGGTTGGGTATTCGGCCGGATCATCCTCGCCTGGGGGGAAGACGCTGATCCTCTCGCCGCCATCGACACCGATGCCAGCCTCACATTCCCAGGCCTCCGGCGCAATCAGCGTGGTGCCAGCGCTGTCGCGATAGGCGGCGAGCCCGTGGGCGGCTGCCGCGGGTAGGGCGGCGCGGGTGGTCGCGGACAGCGGCGTCGGCGTCCTCGAGTAGCCGACTTGCGTTCGGCACTTCCGAGTCGGGAGACTCGCAAAGGATTGGTCCGCAGCTAGGCCGTGTGCGGAAGAGCTTCCGCCGTTACCAGCGGTTCCCCGGCCAAGAACAAACGCGACCGCGACCAGCGCGATCACGACTAGGACCAGTGCTCCCACCTGCCAGCGCACGAGCGCAAGCATAAAAGGGTCAGTTCCGCTCTCCCAATTGCCTCGAAGCAGAGGCGTGGGGTCGTTCTCCGGGATTAGGAAATGGATTCGACGCTGTGCTCGTGAGATTGCCACGTACAATCGCCCACCCTGGCGCGCTTTCGCTTGCGGCGGGGCACCCGCAGGCCCTCATCGCGCCAGAGGCGCTGCACGCGCTTCTTGTTGACCTCCCAGCCCTCTTCGAGCAGGCGGGCGTGGGCGCGGCGATAGCCCCAGCGGGGCTTGTCTTCGGAGATCTTGCGAAGGGCTGCGTCATCGGAGGCGGTCTTTGGCACGTAGCGCTGCGTGGAGCGATGCTGCCCCGTCACCTGACATGCCCAGCGCTCGCTGACGCCAAGGCGGTCGCAGAGCATCGCGACCGCCCGGCGCCGGCGGGCTGGGCCTAGAAGTTTCCCGCCGAGATCTCCTTGTAGGCGCGGACTTCCAGCTCCTTGTCGGCGACGATCTGCTTGAGCTCGCGGTTCTCGCGCTCGAGCTCTTTCAGCCGCTTGACGTCATCGGCCTTCATGCCGCCCCGTATTGGTTGCGCCAGCGGTGGAAGGTCTGCTCGGAGACCCCCAGCGTCTTCCCACCTCGGGCACCGCCTTGCCTTCGCCGAGCATCTTCTCGGCCTCCCTGAGCTTGCGGATGATCTGCTCGGGGGTGTGTCGCCTTCTCTTCACTTGCGTCGGTTCTCCTTGGCCCAGTTTCGCGGGCCGGTAGGACTCTCACAAGGGTCGGACCGATTTCAGGGGTTCATGCCAGAGTGGCTTAGTGTTTTCCATTCGATTTAGATACCGGTTTGTGAACTTCTTCGACCGTTGTCGTAGAGCTAGTACCCCCTCCTCCCCCAACAACAACATAAGCCAACCAAATCAACACGAGTATCAATAGAGCGGCACCAACATACTTAAGAGATCGCTTCATTCGCGCACCCATCTAGCAGTCGTCGTTCCAATGAGGACCCGCATATCCGTCACCATAGTTATGAAATGTCATTGCAGCGTAGCTAGACGCCCACGGACGGTTTATATGATAGCGACTTTGAACACAAAAGTGATTCCCATATCCATAAAACGCATGATTACCAATCCATTCGCATGCATTTATCGACACTGACCACGGCCATGTTGCTCGCCAATCGTCGCAATTCTTATAGTTGCTCGAGTCATGCCATGCTTCGCCACCAACCTTGCCCTTAGTGCCGTTACCCTTAAACGACTCCTTGAGCCATACTCGCCATGCGCCGACCTCACATACATGGGTCTGGCAATCTGACATCTTCGCCTCAAACACTCTCGCACCCCCGGCACTACTGGCTTGTGCGGGCGCCGAGACACTAGCCGTTCCGGTCCAGGAGTTTTCACCTTTCTCGTCAGGTGAATATTCCGGGGCTGGCTGACCTAGTTCTTCCGCTTTACGTAGTTCCTGTTCATATTTTTCTCGAGCGATTCTTTCTTCTTCTTCGCGGATCTCCAGTTCATCCAGGGGACGGGGAGCATAGTCGATTACATATCCTCCTTCCCAGCCGGTGCCAGCAACTACCGGATATACATAAGGCTCTTCTCGATGATGAACAGTCAAGGTGATTACGTTGCCTTCGGTCACGCTCAGAGAAGTGGAGACTTCTGCTCCGACCGCATCGTGCGCTCCTTGTGTGCTGATCACAAGAGCTGAGGTTCCATCTTCGAAATCAACCTCGGCTTCATGGGGGTTCAGAGATTTCAACGTTTGACCTTCGGCCAGCTGAACTTTCCATGAGAAATTTTCGGCGGCCGAGGCATCTCGAATGCTTCCAAAGGTGAGAAGTCCATTAAAAACTGGGCGCAGAATTGTGTCACTGTTACCTGACGTATTGGCCGAAACGGCTACTACATCTTCAGATGGGGTCACTTGAGAAGACACTTCACCTAGATCTACCGGCTCGACGTGCACGGCGGATTCAGGGATATAGATAGTGAAGCCCTCAGTAGGATCAGTGGCAATCGTCGTATCTGTAGGCGTTCCAGTGCTTTCGATTAGTTCGCCAGTTTGGTCTAGACCAGGATTATTGCCGTCAAGACGCTCTTCAATACTAAGCAATTCCGCAGACGATGACATCACAGTAGATTCGGACGTGTTATCGGCCGCATCCAGGGTATCTGAGACTTCTTCGGCCGAGACATGTCCATTTGGATCAACATTAAGGTTCCAGACTTTTCTAGACGTGTTGGTCGCCCCATCGACGGCAACGAGTTCAGCAACATGCGTTCCTCCTGAGTACGGACTCATGTTAACCGTTTTCGTAAGCGCCGCTTCGCATCCGCCGTCAGGACAACTCTGATTAGCGCTGGCGATCTGCTGACCATCGATCTTGAAGGCAAGTGAGGTCACGCCGCCTCCCTGATCGGTTGCTGAGGCAGTGAGACCATAACTGTCCTGTTCGACCCACCCTTCCGGGGCATTTGCCAGCTCGCCACCCACTTCAAGCGTAGGTTTAGTCGTGTCGCGCTGAACTTGGATGCTCAGGGATTTGGTCGTGCTGCGCCCGAAGCCATCGAGTGCCTTGACCTGAACCGTATGTTTGCCTGCGGAGTAGTCGGAGGATTCAAGAGCCCATTCGTCGGCAATCGAGCAGGATTCCGTCGTGCAGCTGGCACGTGAGGAATCGGCCTTTTTCCCATCGATCGTCACTTCGGCTTCGATTTCAGAGGGCGTGGCGTAGTAGCTCCAGTTCTGTACCCGGCTGTTGCCGCTATCGGCTATCCAGAGATGGCCCTTGGGATCGCTCGCGATTCCCATCGGCCAAGAGAAGAGGAACTGACCGGGGCCGGAGCCGGCAGCGCCGAACTGCGTGACGTATTCGCCGCTCTGGTTGAACTCCTGAATGCGCTCGTTGCCTTCGTCGCCGACCCAGACATCGCCATGGGTATCGACATCGATCGCGTCGGGATGTTTGAACTGACCGTTGCCGGTCCCTTCGGAGCCGAACTGGCGGATGAAGTCCCCGGTTTCTGAGAACTCCTCGACCCGGTTGTTGCCCCAGTCGGCGACCCAGACGTTGCCGCCCGGCCCGATCGCGATGCCGGCCGCTTCGGCGATCTGGCCCTGGCCGGAGCCATAGGTGCCGAAGGTCCTGATGAATTCGCCTTTTTCGTTCAACTCCTGGACGCGGCCGTTGTAGGTGTCTCCAATCCAGATGTGGCCTTGGGGGTCGATCGCGAGCGATTCGGGTTTTTGGAATTGACCCTGGCCGGCGCCAAGGGAGCCGACTTTCCGGATGAATTTGCCCGCTTCGCTGAACTCCTCGATGCGGTTGTTTCGGGCATCGGTCACCCAAAGGTTGCCTTTGGGATCGATTGCCACGTCGGTGGGGCGAGCGAACTGGCCATCGCCTTCGCCTTCGGAGCCAAATTCAGCGACGTATTCGCCGCTCTTGTTGAACTTCTGGACGCGGTGGTTTTCTTCATCGGCAACCCAGACGTTTCCTTTGGCATCCGCAGCGATGCCCGCTGGGTGGGCAAGCTGGCCTTTGCCGGTGCCAGCGGTGCCGAAGGACGAGGAGTAGGTGGGAACGTAGTTGGGGATCTGCCAGCGCTGCACCCTGTCGTTGCCCGAATCGGCCACCCAGATGCGGCCCTTGGAGTCGGTGGCAACCCCGAACGGCCAGCCGAAGCTGAACTTGCCGTCCGCGGTGCCGGCGGTGCCGAACTGCGTGACGTATTCGCCGCTTTGGTTGAACTCCTGGACGCGGTTGTTCCCTTCGTCGCCGACCCAGACGTTGCCGTGGGTGTCGATGTCGATCACGTCGGGGCGTTTGAACTGGCCGCTGCCCGACCCGGCGGTGCCGAACTGGCGGATGAATTCCCCGGTTTCTGAGAACTCCTCGACGCGGTTGTTGCCCCAGTCGGCGACCCAGACGTTGCCTCCGGGGCCGATCGCGATGCCGGTCGATTCGACGATCTGGCCCTGGCCGGTGCCGTAGGTGCCGAAAGCTCGGATGAATTCCCCTTTTTCGTTTAGCTCCTGGACGCGGTGGTTGTAGGTGTCGCCGACCCAGATGTTGCCTTTGGGGTCGATCGCGATCGATTCGGGGCCGGAGAACTGCAGGTTGCCCGAGCCGGCCGTACCGACTTTCGTGATGTATTCGCCCGCTTCGTTGAACTCCTCGATGCGGTTGTTGGCAGCGTCGGTCACCCAGAGGTTGCCTTTGGCGTCGATCGCCACGTCGGTCGGGCGGCTGAACTTGCCGTTTGCCGTGCCCGAGGAGCCGAACTTGGTCAGGTATTCGCCGGCTTCGTTGAACTTCTCGACCCGGTAGTGGACCTCGTCGACGACCCAGAGGTTGCCTTTGGAGTCCACGGCGATGCCGGCGGGATGGGAGAACTGGCCGTTGCCCGAGCCCGAAGAGCCGAAGGAGGAGACGAAGGTCGGCAATGTGCTCACAGTGCTTTCTTCGCCCGCTTCGGTGCTCGCGCTCACGTTCAGCTTGTAGCGTGGGCGCGTGGTTCCTAGCGTTGCCTGTTCGGTCATCGTGCCCGAGAGGCCCACGCTCGGAGGAGGAGGCGGCGTCAGTTCGATCGTCAGGGTTTTCGTGGTGCTCCAGCCGAGGCCGTCGGTCGCCTTGACCTGCACCAAATGTTTGCCTTCGGCAAATTCGGAGGATTCGAGCACCCATTCGCGGACGATCGGGCATGTCTTAGCTGGGCAGCTTGCGCTTCCCGAGTCGACCGCTTTGCCGTCCACCGTGATTTCGGTTGAGATTTCCGATTTGACGTTCGAGCGGTTCCAGCGCTGGACCTTGTTGTGGCCGGTGTCAGAGACCCAGATGTTCCCCTTGTCGTCGGTCGCCAGGCCCATCGGGAAGGTGAATGAGAACTGGCCTTCGCCCGTGCCGCTGGTGCCGAACTGAGCGACGTATTCGCCGGCCTTGTTGAACTCCTGGACGCGGTAGTTCCTTTCGTCGCCGACCCAGATGTTGCCCTTGGAGTCGGCCTCAATGGCGTCGGGGCCCTTGAACTGGCCGGGACCCGCTCCTTCGGAGCCGAACTGACGCACGAAGGCGCCAGCTTCGGTGAACTCGACAACGCGGTTGCCCGCCCAGTCGGTGACCCAGACCTTGCCATCGGGGCCGATGTCGATCCCCTTGGGTTCGAGGAGCTGGCCAGGGCCTTCTGTGGAGCCCACCGACTTGATCAGTTTGCCGGCGGCCGTGAACTCCTGCACCCGGCGGTTGTTGGTGTCGGCCACCCAGAGGTTGCCGCTGGCGTCGATGGCGAGCCCTTCGGCGCCTTTGCAGATGCCTTCGCGAGGTTCGATCGCAATTTTGGCGAGGTACTGGCCAGCGGGGGTGAACTTCTCGATCCGGCAGTTGCCCGCGTCTGCCACCCAGAGGTTGCCGCTGGCGTCGATCGCCACGTCAGTGGGATAGGTGAGCTGGCCGTTTTCGGTCCCTTTGACGCCGAAACTGTTCTCGTATTCGCCCGTTCCGCTGAACTCCTCGAGGCGGCTGTTGGTTTTGTCGACTACCCAGATGTTGCCGTTGGCGTCGAGGTCGATCCCGGCGGGGTGTTTGAACTGCCCTGGGCCGGTCCCAACCGTCCCGAACGTGCCCGCCGCGGAGGGGACGTAGGCGGGGATCTGCCACTTCTGCACGCGGTTGTTGGCGCTGTCAGCGACCCAGATGTTGCCGTGGGTGTCGGTGCCGATGCCCATCGGGCCGGCGAAGGAGAACTGGCCCGGTTCCGATCCCTCTGAGCCGAACTGGGCCAGGTATTCGCCTTCTTCGCTGAACTCGATGACGCGGTCGTTTCCTTCGTCGCCGACCCAGACGTCGCCCTGGCTGTCGACGTCGATCGCGTCGGGGTGGACGAACTGGTAGCGGCCGGTGCCTTCAGTGCCGAAGTAGCTCAGCAGTTCGCCTGCTTCGTTGAACTCCTCGACGCGGTTCCCCGCGCGATCGGCAACCCAAATCTTGCCTTCGGCCCCAATATCTATTCCCGTAGGTTCAGCGAGTATGCCTCCCCCCGTGACGACCTTGATGAATTGACCCGTCGCACTGAACTCCTGCAGCCGCTGGTTGCCGGTATCTGCGACCCAGATGTTGCCTTTGGCGTCGATCGCGATTCCTTCGGGAATCTCCAGTTGCCCCGGAGCGCTGCCGGTCCCGCCGATTTTGCGGACGAAGACGCGTTTTTCGTTGAACTCCTCAACCCGGTCGTTGGCCGCGTCAGTGACCCAGAGGTTCCCATTCGGATCGACTGCTACGTCCGTTGGCCGGCCGAACTGGCCGTCCCCTGCTCCGGAGGCGCCGAACTTGGTGACATATGTCCCGGCTTCGTTGAACTTCTCGACCCGATCGTTTTCCTCATCGACGACCCAGATGCCGCCTTTGCCATCGACGGCGACCCCGGCGGGATGGTTGAACTGCCCAGTACCGCTGCCCGCGGTCCCAAAAGAGGACGACGTGGCTGGCGAGAAAGTTTCCCCTGCTTCCGCCGACGCATGGACTTTGAGCTCGTAGCGAGCGCGAGACGTTCCGCGGGTGGCTTGTTCTGCCATCGAGCCGGCCAGGCTCACGGTGGGAACCGGAGGCGGTTCGACTTCGAACGTCAGCGTCTTCGTCGTGCTAAGCCCGACTCCATCCGTGGCCGTGACTTTCACAGCGTGCTGGCCAACTTCGTATTTACTAGTTTCGATTGACAGTTCATGCGCGATGGCGCAGTTTTTAGTCGAGCAGCCTGGCGAGGTTTCGTATACACCTTTGCCATCCACTTCGACGACGGCTTTGACCACACCTGCCTGAGGGGTTGCTTCCGAGCCATCCGCTGCGGCAAGATTGAGGTTATAGGAGGGTCGACTCCAGCCAAGTTTTGCCTGTTCAGTCAGGCTTCCTGACAGGGTCAGGTTGGGCGCCGTGTGATCAACCTTGACTTGGACCGTGGCGGGCGATGAAACATGACCCAAAGGATCTTCTGCTTTGAGAGTGAGGTAGTTGATCCCCTGAGGCAGCACGGCTGGTTCGTATTTCAAGGCCGGTGGACCGGATTCAGTCGATGCCCAAGTATGCGGGCAGGGGTTTCCGCCAACTCCGGTGCAGTTGTACTGGGTTTTCCAAGTATGAGGGGGATTCTGTTGGTCGTTCACGGACATCGCGTAGATCCCCAATCCCGCCTCACTGGCGGTGAAGGTGATTTTCGATGCTGTCTGGTCAACCCAACCTGAAGGCCCAGATGCGTTTCCAAAGCTCGGTACTTCGCCTTCTGGCTCTGCTAGTTCCAGCGTTGCCGCTCCAACGTGTAGGTGCTCCACGCCGGTTGTACCGCTTTCTCGCGACCAAAGACCTGCCGAGGCGAGCTTCACATTCGTATTCGCGTTGAGATTGCTGAACTGGTACTGGTATCCCATGTCTGTCAACCCGTGAAGTTCTCCTCCTTCGTGTTCGAGGAGACTTACCCACCCGTTGTTTTGATCCCAAAGTCCGGCAACGAGATATGGACTTTTCCCAGTGCTCCAACCTTCCCCAAAGGTCAAGTTTGAAAGGGTCATATGGTTGATGAAGCTGTGTGGTCGTTCACCATAGTTCGCCTGATCGGTGAAATAACGCGGTACCGTATAGATCCAGCTAGCGTGATCACCGTTGGTATTTAGTTCGCCCTTTGAGACCCATAGCCCAAAGAGGTCTTTGGACAACGGGTCTATTTCGGTGCCGTAGTTACAATAAAAATTGCTGCAGAGATAGGAGTAGCCACCGGAATGCTGCAGCTTTTCCGAACTCCACTCTTCTGTGCCACTCCAGCCTTCTTTGTAGGTCCCACTTATTCCAGTGCGCGTGTTTTTGGCTTGCCATTCATACGTCTGGAAAAGGGGATCTATGAGAATCGGGAATTTTGTGGAATCTTTGGGCGAGATCTCAAGAATCAACGAACTTCCCTCGACTTTGAGTTCGATGGGCACGCTGGCGCCGTAGGCATCGATTGCTGTGGGAGCGGGAATGTCAACAAGCGGTTCGTCGCCCTGCATAATCTTGGCTCCGCCGTTTTTGCTTGCCAGTAGCTGCGCGCTTTCGGGTAGGTCCACGGTGAGCTTCTGAACATGAGGCGCCGTTTCGCTGCGCACCTGGGTGAAGGTCTCTACTCCAGTCGGGGTCGGTGCGACGGCGAAATCTGTGTCATCTGCCACGTTTGGATAGAAAGCGACGCTCTCCGCGGCCGTGGAGGCCGCACGGTCAGAGGGGGCTTCGGCAAGTTTGATTGACACTCCGGTTTCGGCTAGGTCAATGCCTTCGCCAAGCTGCGTTGGCACGCCGACTTCGACCAGGGGGTTGGCCTCTTCCAGTTGACCATCAACGCGCCTGAGTCCCAAATCAACCGGTTCCTGGCTATCCGGCCCAGTTTCAGGCCGAAGTGGGAGCGAGGACGCCAGCAAGGTCGCGCCTTCATAGGCTTCGTCGCTATCTTCTGCGTCTTCCAGTGCCGCGATTTCAGGTTGAAGGCCGGCCGGGATCACGGCCACGTTATCTGAGAGAAATTTCTCGATGTGGAGTTCATCGAACGGGCCTGCCGCGCTTTCCAACTCGGCCCCAAACACGCCCATGAGCATTTCGAGTGCTTCTTCTCGTCCGGCTTGGGACCCCGAAATGCCTTTGGCGGCCGCAGGGTCGGTTACGTCGGATTCGATCCAACCCGGGCCTTCGGCTTCGATGGCTTGGGTGGTTTTTTCGCCTTGACTGGGAGGAATCAGCTGGAGGTTTTCTTCAGCGACCGTGGGTGCGGATTCCGAAGGCGAGTCGGCAAAGACCGGGGTGACACAACATGCGCAGAAAAGCACGGCGAAAGCCACCATCTGTCTAGCTCGGCTCTTAAAGCCACCGAATCTTCCCCACCGCGCTACCCGCATCCCCTGCCTCCCCATTGTCTCGGTTTCGAGTTGTATACCAACATGAACTCGTTTCGGTACGCACGGCGGACTCTAATCACATGAAGGGCGGAGATGCAAGCTCAGGCAAAATTAACCTAATTTTTATGAGTGCGATTCCTGATTGGTGGAATTTCGAGCGGAATCGGAATCGCTGAAGGCAAAAGCGGGTTCTCAGCGCAAGTGCATCCGCCCGAGACGGAAACCACCCCACGCAGAACGAACGACGCTCGGATCGGTTGGCTTCCGCATCGGGAGGATTGCTCCGCGCGTGGGCCGGAGCCCTTCGCGCGGCGCCTCGCCGCAGCTCAGGACGGGGAACCTGAGCCGATAGGTGGGCGAGGCTGTCATGGATCTACGTCAAGCGAGCGTGCCCAGGCGCCCCCGGCAATCGCGATCAACGACCGATCACCGCGGTGCGACTGGCGTCGCGCTGCGCGGCGCAACCCAACCGCCGCTGCGCCTCGGCGAGGCGACGCTGCACTCGGGCTCGCTCGGCTCGCGCGGCGGCGTCCCTCGGCTTGCGGCCGAGGGCATCGGATCGCTCGGTGATGCCGTGGCGGCGCCGGTAGACGGCGATCTCATGGGCGCCCCTCCCCACGCGAGCGCCTTGTCGGGATCGCCGTGGGGATAGGGGCCGAGGGCGCTGTAGATGGGATTGGTCGGCTCCAGGCGGGCCTCATGCACGTCGCGACGGGCGAGCTGCTCGATGCGCTGCTCGACCAGCACCGCTTCGAGGCGATGCGCCGGATCGGGCGGCTTGGGCTCGGCGGTGACGGTGGCCTCCGGTAGCGCGTCGCGCTCGGCGCCGCAGCGTCGTAGGCGCTCGGCCTGGTTCGCCTCCCCGGCGATGACCCGGGCTAGCTCCTCGGTCGGTGGCTCGCGCATGGCTTCGATCGCCTCGCGCTCGGCCCGAAGCCAGGCCACTCACTCGGCGGCGTCCCCGATCTCGCGCTCCAGCTCGTCGCGCCGCGCGAGGACGGGATCGGCGGCGCGCCCGATCTCGGCGAGCTCCCGGCCGACCCATCGGCGCGATGCACCTCCACCAGAACACCGCCCTTTCGAGCGAAGGGAGCTCCACGCCCCGACCAACGATCGATGCCCGGCCCTCGACTTCCTCTAGCCACTCGGTCGTCTCCTCCTCCCCCAGCGGAGCGTCGATCGCGCCTTTGAACTCGACGCCGGCGCTCTCCGACGCGGTGCAGCCCCGGGGTCACCTGCGTAAGCCATTCGTCGGCTTCAAGCGTCTTCAGGTCTCGCACGACCGCCAGAGCCTCTACGCCGATCGAAGTCCCTCCGCCCGAGATCAGCAGATCGGCTCTCGTCTCGGCGCCCGCCAGTAACGGCTCAAGCTCGACTTCATACCCCGCCGTCTGCGCCAAGCAGGCGATCTTCAGCTGCAGCCTCGGCGAGACTAGGAGGTCGGCACGGGAGTTTCGCTTGTTCGTCCTCTTCACCGACGCAAGGCCCGGCCGCGACGTCAGCAAGGAGAGGCAGAGGGCCAGATCAAGAGTCCCAACCAGGCCTGCCAGCGACCACCAGCTGGCAGCTATCTCCGGGGGAGCCCAACCGGGGTCTCGCCAGGCCTTGGGCCATCCCGGTACGAGCTCGCTCTCAAGAGCGTCGATCGCCCACTCGCCGGCCTCCCGCGTCTCAGTCGACCAGGCGCATTTGGCGAGTTGCCTGCGAAGCCAATTCCAGTCGATCTGCTCCTCGAGCGCCCTTGATCCCACCTCACCCACCCGCCACTGCCAGGCCGACCCGCTCGGCCGCACGCCGCAGGTCGGCGTCCCAGCTGACCATCACGACGTTCCCCTCGCCAAGCTCCAGGGCGCTGACGAGATGGACGGCGTCATTGCCGCGAAGCTCGAGCTCTTCGGCGAGCTGGCCCGCCCGGCGGACGAGGTTCTCGTCGACTCCGATCGAGATCAGCTCGCGAGAGAGGTCCTCGAACTCCGCCAGCGCTCGCGCGTGTGCCGCTTGCGTCAGGCGAGTGTGCTCGCTCCGCGCATGGGATGAGGCTTCCCCAGTGGGTCGGCCGAAGGCGCCGGGAGGAGTTCTGGGAGTTCTCGCGCAGCTTTTCCTCGAGGCGATCGATCCTCGCCTCCAGGCGAGTGACCTGGCGCTCGTAGCGGGCTGTCAGCTCGACCAGGAACTCGACGCACGCCTCGCGACCGGCGTCATAGACCGCCTCGGCTTCGGCGCGTTCCACGCCAAGAGGTTCGCCGGGCGGCGGTTATGTCCCCCCGCCAGGCTGAACGCTTACGGAAACCGAGAGTTGGGCGGTTGCCACGACGGCCTGGTAACACGCTCCCCGCCGGGTGTACTTGGGATCAGTGGTCCTGTTTCTTTTCCCGCTCTTGTTCCTTGCGCTCGGTGCCGCTTTCGGGACCTGGTGGTTCCTAGTCGCTCCTGTCGTTGTATCTGCCGGCGTGACGGTCTTCCTCATCATCAATGACGGCTGGTATGGAGCGGGATGGGGCGATTTCGGCGTGGAGTTCAACTTGCTCGTCGCCGCCCTGAGCGTGCTCGGCGCCGCCGCCGGGGTCGCCCTCCGCAAGGGCACCCGCGAGGTCCACGGGCGACGTACGTAGCCGATTTAGCCCGTGCGCCGTTCTCCTAAGCGTCGTTTATTCGACACCCTCACGAGAAAGCGACTGCCCTCAGACGGCTTCACCGGTCGAGCGCAGAGTTCAAATCAAGCGCAGCAGGAGAAATATCGCGAAGGCAAGTCCCATCGCGATAAGCGACCAGAACAAGGCTCGCGCGTACGCACTGATCAGGTTGTAGTTGCGCGGCTTGCCTCCCAGCGCCTCACCGGCGTCATCCGCGTTGATGCGTACATCCAAATCGTCTGGCTCGCCCGTCGCGAGTGCCTCGGCAAGTACAGCCCGTGCTGCTTCAGCCTGGTCGGCATGGACCAGGATCCGGCGCGACCCTCCGCCCGGGTTCAGCAACCCGATGCCGACTGCGGGCCCGTCGATGCCCAGTGGCTGCACCGCGCTGGGGATACCCGCATCCTCCAGCAACCCCCGGATCATCTCCGCTTCAACCCGGTCGTTGGCATACGCAATGCCAACAGGCTCGCGTTCTCCTGTGCTCATTGCCGCAATTCTGATCGCCTGAGCCACAAGAGGTCAAGAATGGCGAGGGCCGAAATCGAACCGGCGACCCCCCGATTTTCCGCCGGCGACGATAAGGGTGATTCCCCCATGTCCGAAGCTGGACGCCGTGCTCCGGCTGGCTCCCCGGTAAGCGTGTGCTGACCCGGTGACCGGGGGCAACTTGGCCAACCGGCCAAGTGGGTCCCGGCCAGTGGTGGGATCAACAGACCGGCTAGCCTGCGAGTTTGATCGCAGGCTATTTAGATCACTTGGGGCTCTCAGCGCGGCTTGTGCTGCTGGCACGGCAGCTTGCCACGGACCCCACCAGGCACCGGTTGAGGCAGGCGCGACGACGGCGCGTCCTGGCCAAGCGGACGCAGCTGGCGGATCGTCGGCTTGAATAGCTCGCGTTCGCCGAAGATCACCACGGTCGTGTGGCCGGTGAAAATTTCCAGCCCCCCTCCGTTCGTGGAAGCCTTCGCCCCGCGGAGGTTGAAGACTTCCGGCCTTCCCCTGTACAGGCCGAGATGGCGATCGCAGATGTTGGAGACCTGGATCTGGATCGGTGGGGCGCAGGACGGGTGGTCTCCTCCTTCCAGTTCGCAGGTTCCGTAGAAGAACGTAAACCCGACCGATCGCTGGTCGGGGTTGCGCTGCCAGTTGTCTTCCCCGCTGATGTCGTCGAGCTCGTTCCCGGCGACTTCGTCGCCCGCGTAGTAGAGGGGATAGGCGTCGAACTCTTCGACTTCGCTCAGCGTGGGGCCGTCCTCTCCGCAGCCCGAGACGAGCAATCCACAGAAGATGCCCAGACCGACGACCGAGAGGATGCGAGGGAGCCGGGAGGCGCGAGAGGGCTGCTTGGAGCGCGGTGAGGGCGTCACGTCAGGAGCCAGGTACTCCAGCGGTCTTCACGAGTTACGATCCCCTGCACAGGTCGCAGCGTAGGCTAGCGAGAGCGGATGGGTCGCCGTGCAGGGCCTCGCCCGCGCACGATGGGTGAGCCAGGCCGGGTCCAGCTCACGGAGTTGTCGGAGACGGTTCGGCCCGGTGGGGCAGATTCGGCTTCCATGCCGGCAGGGTCCTCCAGGACGCAACTTGGTAGCGGTAGGCGCTCAGTCTGACTGGCCCTCCTTCACGGCTCCTCCGCAGGGGTGGCGGCCGTTGCCGCTCGCTCGTGCTTGGCATGAGGAGAAACCGCCACGCTGCATCCTGACGATGAACTCAGAGGAACCGAAAGTAGATGTCGATGAGCCCAAGATCGGGATGGAGTCGATCGAGGCAATTGCCCGTCGGGTCGTCGAACTGCTGCGCACTGAGTCTGAGGCGCGACCTGTATGCCTGACCGACGCTGCCACCCTCGCTCAAGAATTGGGGGTCGAGCGCGACTGGATCTACGCTCACGCCGACGAGCTTGGGGCAATTCGCCTAGGTGGCCCCCACGGCCGACTCCGATTCGATCAGGAAATCGTCCGCCAGCGCTTGGCGGCCGGAGGGGAGTCAGTTCCGAAGAGGAAGCTGCGCGGACCGAGCCAACGAGGCAGTCGCGAGAAGTCCACCGGCCAATCCCGCGGCCGGAGAGTAAAGTCGGCCCAGACGCGGCAACGGGCCAGCGGTAGGACGCCGGCCCGATCGCCTAGACCACGACATCCGGGAGGTAGCCCGAATGAAGAAGCCTAGACGGCACGATAACCGCTATCCCGTCACGAGGGCCTGATGGGGCGGCCAGCGACGGGCACGATCGAGACCTATGTGCTCGGAGATGGAAGCCGCGCCTTTCGTCTGCGAATTCGCATCAAGGGCAAACGAGAGCGGGTTGTGCTTCATGAGCGACCGGGGTGCATCTGCGGCTGCGGTGGAGGATGGGATGAAACACGCGCTCGCACCGAGCTCGGAAACATTCAGGCATGCGTCCGCGCAGGGGTGTGGGAGCGTCCATCTCCCCCCTCGACACTTATCGACACGGAAGACGAGGTTCCGTCGTATAGCGCGTACGCCAGTTGGTGGCTACAGGCCAAGGTCGACGGGGTCATCGGCAAGAAGCCAATTTCTCCCAACACGAAGGCCGATTACGAATGGCGGCTCGGATATTCGATCCGACTCTTTGCCGACACGCCGGTCGACGAGATCGACCGTCGCATGGCCCTCTCCCTCAAGGCGCATCTTCTCAAGGAATCGCGAGAGCAACGAGAGGCGCTCGAAGCGGAAGCCGAGCTACGCGATGAGTTTGGCAACAAGGTGACCCCACTCGGCTTTGCCTCGATTAAGAAGATCCTCGACACCTTCGCATCTGTACTCGATGAGGCCATTGAGGACGAACATCGCGAGGACAATCCAGCTCGCTCGAGGCGAATGCATATCGAGGTGCCAAAGCCCACTCGGACTTTTTTGGAGATGGACGAGCTCGCCGCCCTCCTAGACGCAGCTCACGACCAGGATGCACCCTTGCCCGACATCGCAGGTATCGTCCTGAAGTCGGGCAGCAGCGCGGAGAAGGTGGCCCGGCTTGCAGCGCTCGGAAAGCGTCCCAAGCAGATCTCCAAAGAGCTCTCGCTGTCGAGCTCGACTATCACCCATCATCTTCGAAGCCTCAAGATCGGGCTCGGTCGCGAATACGCTGGGCGCCGGGTCGTCTGCGAGCTCCTGGGGCGCTGTGGCCTTCGGGTCAGCGAGCTCTGCGATCTGAAAATCGGCCGGGTTCGCCTTCACGATCCCGACGGTGCTCGATTGCGCATCGTTGACGCCAAGACCAAAGCGGGCGAGCGAATCGTCAAGGTGAGCCCAGAGGTGGTTGAGATCATCATCGAGCACATCGACCGGCTGCGTCGCGCCGAAATGCCGACCGGCCCAGACGACTACCTGGTCCCCAACACTCGTGGGCGGCGCAGCAGCCGCCAACGGCTCGGAAAGATCGTCGCAAAGGCAGCACGTCTGGCGAGCGAGAGATTGGTGGCGAGGGGCTTGGCGCCGCTACCGAATACGACCCCCCACACGCTCCGTCGCACCTACATCTCGATTGCGCTCGTTGCCAACGAATTCGACCTCAAGTGGGTCATGAACCAGGTCGGCCACGCCGACTCGACGATGACGATGGACGTCTATGCACAGCTCCAGCAGAGGGTCGATCGGCAACATGGCGCCAACTTCGATCGGCTGGTCCGAAAGGCTCGCAGGCAGCTCGCCGGCATGGCAACGGCTGCCTGAGGCGCCCGGCATTTGGGACACGTTTGGGACACGAAGCTCCGGGAAGCCAAAGCGGACTGGCCAAAACAGAGGAGGGAAGCGGGCGCAAACCCGCTTCCCTCCTAGCATTCCGCGAATGGCGAGGGCCGGAATCGAACCGGCGACACCACGATTTTCAGTCGTGTGCTCTACCAACTGAGCTACCTCGCCTGGCAGCGGGCCCGAGAAGGCGCGCATCGGGAAGGCTAGCGACCGGGGGCCTGCGGGGCTGATTCGATTGGGTCATGGCTTGGGGCCGTGCAGCGGTGGGGCTGGTCGTGGCGGCGGCGGTCGGCGTGGCGGTCGTCTCGGGGGGGTCGCGGGACGACTCGGCTATGCAGCGCTATCTGCCGAAGAGCAACGAGCTGCGGACGGTGGTCGAGTACGGGAGGGCTCGGAATGTGGACGTGAAATCGCTCGGGGAGGTGGGGACGATTCAGGCGGATCGGCGCTGGCTGGCGCAGGCGCGACCGCTTGGACCCGGCGCTCCGAGATGGGCGCGGCGGATGTACCGACGCTCGCTGGTCGTGCTGCGGGCGGTGACCAACCGGCGGGGGGCGGTCGTCGCGGGGCTGCGGCCGGGCTGGGAATACGTCTGGCCGCGCGACGCGAGCGCGGTGGCGATGGCGTTTGCCACGGCCGGCTACCGGGGGGAGGCGCGGCGGATTGTTGACTTCCTGGGCAGGCTCGACCTCGGGGCGGCGGCGAGGTTCCAGCGGGACGGGACACCGGTGGCGGGACGGGCGGCGCAGGGGGACGCGGCCGGGTGGGCGGCTGCGGCGGCTAGGGAGGTGGGGGTGCGGGTCGACGTGCCACGACTGTCGTGGCGGGATCGAGCCGACTACCAAGAGGGGAAGTCGGACGACTATTTGGGGAACGCGGTTGCCTCGACCGCCGCCGCGCCGGAAGGCACTTCGGCAGGTGACCTTCCGGCGCGGCGGCTGGCGGAACGGGGGATTCGGAGGGGATTCGGGGTGGGAGACGTGCTCGTCCGCGAAGCTGGCAATCCTGGCTCAGGCCTCGACTCGTCGGCGGCCTGGGCGGTGCGTCCATTCCGCCTGCCGTCGCTCTACTCACTCGCCCGCCGCACGCTGCTGAGGATCGCCGGGCGGAGTGGGCTCTACGGGATCGTCCCATCAGAAGACTGGGGCGGTGGAATCGATCCCTGGACGGCGCCCACCGCGTGGACGGCCTGGAGCCTTGCCGCGCTGGGCGAGCGCCGGGCCTCCCTGCGCCTCATGGCCGCGCTGCGACGCGATGCGACGCCAGTGGGTTTCCTCCCCGAGCGCGTCGACGCACGCACCGGCATCCCGACCTCAACCACCCCACTCGCCTGGTCGCACGCCTTCGCGATCCTCACCCTGCACCAGCTCTGGCCTTGCGCGTAGGTGCAACGCGTAGTGCGTGCATATCACGTCAAACGCGTTGCACCCGAAGGGGGAGGACCGCGATCCCCTACAACGTCTCGAGGGCGAGGTCGACGGCCTCGCGGGCGGTCTCGGCGGAGATGACGCCTGGGGCGTCCTCCATGCGCTCGCGGCCGGTCAGCGCCCAGGAGCGCAGCGCGATCACGGGGCGGCCAATGGCGCGGGCGAAGCCGATCTCCGAGAGCGTTCCCCACTCGCCGCCGATCGCGATCACGGCCTCGCCGGAGGAGACGACGGCCAGGTTGCGCGCGTGGCCGATCCCGGTGGCGACGACGTGGGTGCAGAATCGGTTCGCTTCGCCGGTCTCATGGCCGGGCACGATGCCGATCGCCTCTCCGCCGGCGCCGCTCGCACCGCGGCAGGCAGCCTCCATCGCGCCGCTCATGCCGCCGCAGACCAGGGCTACGCCCGCCTCGGCCAGCAGCCTGCCGACCTCCTCGGCGAGCTGCGCCGCCTCCGACTCCATTGCACACCGCGCGGGCCCGATCACCGCTACCTGCCTCCGCCTCTCCATCGAGATCAGGAGTCCTTCATCGCCCGCATCAGCTCCAGCGCCCCCGCCTTGTGCAGCGGCTCGTTGAGGCTGCCGCACTTGGGGCTCTGCACGCAGGAGGGGCAGCCCGACTCGCAGGGGCACTCGGCGATCAGCCGCTCGGCATCGCCGAGCAGGCGCTCGAACTGCTCGTAGCCGTGCAGCGTGATCCCCACCCCGCCCGGGTGCCCGTCGTAGATGAAGATCGTCGGGCGGCCGGTCTGGAAGTGGACGTTGGTCGAGAGGCCGCCGATGTCCCAGCGGTCGCACATCGCGATCAGCGGCAGCACTGCGATCTGCCCGTGCTCGGTCGCGTGCAGGGCGCCGAGCAGGACGTCGGGCGCCAGCGCCCCGCTCAGCCGCTCGGGCAGCACGTACCAGAGCGCCTGGGTGACGAAGTGCTGCTCGGGCAGCTCCAGCGAGACGACGTCGAAGGGTTCCTGATCGGCAATCGAGACCCGCTGGTAGGCGATCACCTGCTCGCTGACCGAGACCTCGCCGAAGTGCAGCTCCACGCCCGCGGTCGTGCGCTGCTCGCGCACGCGCTCGACGTAGATCTCGGTCTCCTTCTTCGGCCGCGTGTACCAGTCGCCGTCGAAGCGCGAGACGACCGCGCGGCCCGCCTCGACGTCGAGCAGCTCGACCTCGTAGGAGCGCCCCAGGTGCAGGTAGACAGCGCCCGGGTGGATCGTCGTGAAAGCGCGCTCGGCCTCGACCAGGCCGAGCATCTCGCCCGAGGCACGCTCGATCACGGCGACTGAGTGGGCCGAGGCCGAGCGCAGGGGGATCTTGGCGGCAACGAACTCGCTGCTGCGCGGCATCGTCCGCCCGCCGGCCTGGCGCAGCTCTCCTGCCGCAACCAGCCGCTCCGACCGCTCACGCCAGCCCGGCCCGAAGACTCCGGCGTCCGCCTCGCTCAGCGGCAGCTCGTAGGCGGCGGCGACCATGTGCCGGGCCGCGATTTGCTCGCTCTCGTGGTCGAGGATCGCCGCCTCGACCGGCCTTCCGAGGAACTCCTCGGGGTGGCGGCAGAAAAACTGGTCGAGCGCGTCCTGGCCGGCGACGTAGACGGCGAGGCCGCGCTGGCGGCGCCCGGCGCGTCCCCACATCTGGCGCAGACTCGCGACCGTGCCGGGAAAGGTGACGCAGATCGCCGCGTCGAGCTCGCCGACGTCGATGCCGAGCTCGAGCGCGTCGGTGGCGACGACGGCGAGCAGGTCGCCGGCGGCGAGCCGCGCCTCGATCTCGCGTCGCTGCTGGGGCGTGTAGCCGCCGCGGTAGGGCGCGATCCGCTCAGCCAGCTCGGGCTTACCGCGCGCCTGCAGGGATTCGCGGGCGAAGCGCTGGATCAGCTCGATCCCGCGTCGGCTCTTGAGGAAGCAGATCGTGCGCACGCCATGGGAGACGAGCTCGGCGAGCAGGTCGGCGGCCTCGCCGAGGGCCGAGCGCCGCGCCCCGGTCGCCCTGTCGATCAGCGGCGGGTTCCACATCGCGATCTCGCGGCCGGCGCGCGGCGCCCCGTCGTCATCGAGCAGCTCGAACGGCGTCCCGACCAGCTCCTCGGCCAGCCCGACCGGGTTGGCGATCGTCGCCGAGGCGAGCAGGAAGCGCGGCTCGGAGCCGTAAGCGCGCGCCAGCCGCCGCAGCCGCCGCAGCACGTTGGCGACGTGCGAGCCGAAGACGCCGCGGTAGGTATGGGCCTCGTCGACGACGACCCAGCCGAGGTTGGCGAGGAAGTCGCCCCAGCTCTTGTGGTTGGGCAGGACCCCGACGTGGAGCATGTCGGGGTTGGTGAGGACGAGGTTGCTGCGGCGGCGGATCGCCGGCCGCTCCTCGCGCGGCGTATCGCCGTCGTAGATCGCCTCTCGCAGGTTGGGCGGGCGCAAGGCCGCCAGCTTGCGCGCCTGGTCTTGGGCGAGCGCCTTGGTCGGGTAGAGGTAGAGGGCGCGGCGCTTGGGATCGCTAGCGATCCCGTCCAGCACCGGCAGGTTGAAGGCGAGGCTCTTGCCCGAGGCCGTGCCGCTGGTGATGACGAGGTCGGAACGGGCGGCCGCCTCCAGCGCAGCGCGCTGATGTGAGTAAAGGCGCTCGACACCGTTCCGCTTCAAGGCTTCGACCAGGCCGGGGTCGAGCGAGCGAGGCAGCGCGACCGTCTTCGCCTCCCGCCTCTCCTCGCCCGACTCGGCGACGATCCGCCCGTCGCGACGCGCCGGGTCGAGCGCCACGGCCCACTGCGTCTCGAGCAGCGAACGAGCCATCAGGCCTCCCCCGGCCGACGGGCCGAAAAGCGCTCATATAGTT
>DASVFR010000002.1:0-31915 GCA_036379955.1 Solirubrobacterales bacterium | reverse complement strand
ATGGTGGGACAACTCACGGCACGTCCGCGGGGGTCAGGTGGCGGCGAGCCAGGTAGCGGCGAGCCCGCGGAAGGGGGCGAAGGGGGCGAAGAACTCCTCGACCTCCTCGACTGTGGCGCGGCGGCCGAGATGCGCGAGGCGGCCGACCAGCTTCAGGTAGATCAGGTCGCCGGCCGGCAGCGAATCGGAGTCGCCGCGGCCGAAGAGGCCGAGGCACTGCACGGTCCAGGGCCCGATCTCGCGCGTCGCCAGCAGGCGGCGGTCGGCCTCGACCGCCGCCAGGTCACAGCGCCCGGCGGCGACGTCCCCGGCGACCGATCGCAGCGCCAGCGCCCGCTTCAAGGCCAGGCCCATCGACTCGAGCTCGGCCGGGGCACGGCCGGCGATCGTCGCCGGCGAGGGAACGTCCCGCAGCGACCCGGGGCCGTCCCCGAGGCGCAGCCCCCAGCGGCCGACGATGCGACGCTGGATACGGGCGGCGCGTCCGGACTCGATCAGCTGCTTGACCACGGCCCAGACGAGCGCCTCCCAGGCCCAGGGGCGGCGACGCGGGCGCAGGTGAGGACGGCGGCGCAGCAACGGCCCGAGCAGCGGATCGCGGCGGAAGCGCCGGTAGTACTCCCCGAGCTCATCGTCGACACCGAGGGCAAAGCGCATCCGCTCCAGCGCCAGCTCCAGCTCGGCCGCGCCGGCTTCGCGCTCGGCCGGACCGGTCCCCGGGCCGGGCACCGCGATCGCCTCGGGATCGAGCGGCTCGGCCCGCAACGCCACCCGCCCCCGGCCGGGCTCCCAGGCCCGGACCAGGACCGGGCAGCCGTCGACGTGCAGGAGGCGGGAGGCCACCCCACGCTCGACCCTCATCACACCATCCTCGCCACCGTAGGCAGGTAGGCGGTAAGGGGATGGAGGCCGGACTTCGACCTCGAGGCTCACCGTCCCAGCAGGTGGACGTCGACGAGGAAGGAGCGACTGGCGACGACGTTGGCGGGCCGCTCTCGCCGGGCGAATCGACGCGGCGACCGCTTGCGCCCGGCGACCGCCCCGACCGCGCGCACCGCGGCAACGGTCGCGGCCCCAGCCAGTACCCCGCCCGCGGCGGCAATCGCCGCCGTCTTGGCCTCGCTGCGCACGGGCAAGGCTGCGACCGACTCCTGAGGCAGCGCCCGGACCTGAATCGGCTCCAACTCCATTCCACTCACCGCTTCGACCTTAGCGACGAGGACGGCGGGGAGCCGAGGGATTCCCGCACCTTCCGGGGAAGCAAGGGCCTACCCGGGGGTGGGGGTGGAACGTTTTAGCCTTTCGTAGTGCCGCTCGCGGCGCCAGCCCACAGCGTCTTCACCGAAAGGCGCAAGTGGAACCCCACCCCCGGGTAGGCCCTACAACGCCTTCTCGTAGATCCGGTATTTCTTCACGACTTTCCCCCCCATGCCCTCCATGGCGCGGTTCATCGGCTCGTTGGTCTCCAGGATCCAGCCCATCTCGCCGCCGACGATTCCGCCCGGGACCGCCGCCTCCTCGAGATGCTTGAGGTAAAGGCCCGCGGCGACGCCGGTGTGGCGGTAGTCGCTCTTGACGCCGAGGGCAAAGACCCGGCACTGGTCGATCTTGCGCTTGCCGGCCAGGAACCTCAGCCAGCCGAAGGGGAGCAGGCGCCCGTTCAGCTTTGCCATCACCTGGTTGACGTCGGGCAGCGTCAGCGCCGCCCCGATCACCTCTCCGTCCTTCTCGGCCATGAAGGCCCAGCGCTCGTCGAGCACCTGCTTGAGGTTCTTGGCCTGGAACTCCGCCTCGGCGTCGGTGATCGGGACGAAGCCCCAGTTGCTCCCCCAGGCCTCGTTGTAGACGGCCATGAAGCGACGGACCTCCTCCGCCATCTCGCGCTTGCGCATGTTGCGGATGACGATGCCTTCCTCGTGCAGACCGCGCTCGGCCGCGGCGTGGATCGAGGGATCGAAGCGCTCGCCGTCCTTGAGGCTGCCGAACTGCAGGTCCCACATCAGCACGTCCATCGCCTTGCCGAAGCCGGCCGCTTCGATCAGCTCGCAGTAGTGAGGCGGGTGCCAGGGCTCGAGGATCCGCGGGCGCAGCGCGAAACCCTCGACCAGGATGCCGAGCTCGTCATTGGTGGTGAAGTCCATCGGGCCGAGGATCCGCTCGCGCCCGCGTTCGCGCGCCCACTCTTCGGCGGCACCAAGCAGCGCCCGCGTCACCTCGGGGTCGTCGGCCGTCTCGAAGAAGCCGAACATCGCGTCGTTGCCGCCCTGGTACTCGTCCCAGCGGCGGTCGAGATGAGCGCTGAGCCGGCCGACCGGCTCGCCGTCGCGCTCGGCGACGAAGAACTCGGCCTCGCCGTGCTCGAACCAGGGGTTCTTCCCGCGGTCGAGGAACTCCATCCGCTCGAAGATCAGCGGCGCCACCCATTGCTCGCTGTCGCGGTGCAGGCGGAACGGGACCTTGACGAAGCGCTTCAGCTCACGGCGGGTCTTGACCGGGCGGATGCTCACGCTTGCCATGTGGAGGCCAACCTACACTCTGCCCATGAGCGAAACCGTCAGGTCCCCCGTCGACGTCTTCGAGAAGGCGCGCAGCCACGACCGCCTCGAGCAGCTGGAAGCCGCCAAGCAGCACGACCTCCTGCCTTACTTCCGCCTGCTCACCTCGCAGGCGGGACCGGTGGTCGAGATGGAGGGGCGCCGGACGATCATGCTCGGCTCCAACAACTACCTTGGCCTGACCGGGGACGAGCGGGTCAAGCAGGCCGCGCGTGAGGCGCTGGAGGCTTACGGCACGGGCGTCACCGGCTCGCGTCTGCTCAACGGGACGACGCCGCTGCACGTCGACCTCGAGCGCGAGCTGGCTGAGTGGATGGGCGAGGACGACGCCATCGTCTACTCGACCGGCTACCAGGCCAACCTCGGCTCGATCGGGACGATCCTCGAGCCCGGCGACACGGTCGTCTGCGACTCCGGCGACCACGCCTCGATCCTCGATGGCTGTCGCCTCTCGGGAGCCAAGCTGCGGCCCTTCCGCCACAACCGCATGGACAAGCTGGAGAAGATGCTGCAGCGGGCGGCCGAGGACGGGGGCGGCGTGCTCGTCGTCGTCGACGGCGTCTTCTCGATGGAGGGCGACGTCTGCGACCTGCCGCGCATCGTCGAGCTCTGTCAGGGCTATGGCGCGCGCCTGATGGTCGACGAGGCGCACGGAGCCGGCGTCCTCGGCGCCCGCGGGGCCGGGGCCTGCGAGCTGTTCGGCCTCGAGGACGAGGTCGACTTGCGTATGGGGACCTTCTCCAAGAGCCTCGCCTCCTGCGGCGGCTTCGTCGCCGGTCCCGCCGACGTGGTCGAGTACCTGCGGATCGCCTCGCGCTCCTTCGTCTTCAGCGCCTCGGCGGTCCCAGCCGCGGTCGGCGCCGCGCTGGCAGCGCTACGCGTAATCCGCTCGGAGGGCTCACAATTGTTCGAGGCGCTCTTGGCTAATGCCGAATACCTGCGCGAAGGGCTGCGCGAGCTGGGGCTGAAGGTGGTTGAGCCCGGCACGCTTCCGGACGGCTCGATCGCGACGACGCCGGTGGTCCCGGTGCTCGTCGGCGACGACTGGCAGGCGGTGCTGCTCTGGAAGGCGCTCTTCGACGCCGGCGTCTACACCAACGTGGCGATCCACCCAGCCGTGCCTCCCGGCGGCGCCCTGCTCCGCACCAGCCTGATGGCAACCCACGAGCGCGCCCACCTCGACGAGGCCCTGGCAACGGTCGGGAAAGTCATCGCGGACTTCCCCGACCTACCCCGCTCGGGGTAGTTTCTCCCCCGCCGCAGGCGCATCCGGCGTCCCGTCCTCAAGAAAAAGGTGCTCTTAGCGACCGACCCGGCGGGAGCAAGGAGGGAGCGGGTTGACGCTCCCCCGCCTACCGCATAGCTTGCCCCCCGCGCCGCTCGCCTCCCGGGGCAGGGAAGCGGAGACGGTGGAGAAACTCGACTCGACCAGACCAAGGTTCAGCCTTCCGGTCCCGGCGCAACGAGCTACCCAGTTAAACCCGAACGGGAGGAGTTCCCAGTGGACGCTGCTTCGATCGCCCCTGCTCAAACGACCGTCACCACGGTCCCGGCCCCCCAGCACATGCAGGCGCTGGCCCGTGCCAACCGAGTGCGCCTGGCGCGGGCCGAGCTGAAGCGCTCGATCGCACGCGGCGAGGTGGATGCGGCAGAGGTGGTTCGCGACTGTCCCTGGGAGACCGAGAGCATGACCCTGGCCGAGCTGCTCACCAGCCAGCGGCGCTGGGGCCGCACCCGCGCTCGCAAGTTTCTGCTCGGTCTGGCGCTCAACGAGAACAAGCGCCTCGGGACTCTGACGGCCCGCCAGCGCGCGGTGCTGTCCACCGAACTCTCTTCACGCGAATCAGTCTTGGTCTGACGCGACCTAGCCGCCGTCAGCCGAAGCGGCCCACCTTGAAGGACAGCCCACCTGAGGCGCGCTGGAAGGCGCGCCTCAGGGCGAGAAACGCGGCGGTGAAGGAAACAGCGCCGACGGCGAGGCAGATCGCCAGGATCAGCCCGCCGAGGTAGTAGAGGCCGCCGGTGACGAGGACGAAGACGGTGCCGGCGAGCAAGGTGGTGTGCGAGCGGTATCCGGCGAAGTGCTCGCGCACCGAGACCTCGAGCCCACCAAGGCCGGCGAGGACGACGCCCAATCCGATCGCGGTGGGGCGATTGCCGAAGACCCCTACCAAGAGCAGAACGATGCCGGCAAGCACGCAGAGCTCGGCCAGCGGAAAGCTCCCCCAGGGGGCCGGAGGACGCTCCTCACCCGGAAGCTTCTTGGCGCTCAACGGCCGCAAGCCGCCCGGCTAACGGGCATCCGGATGAGACCTTGACCCGCCACCAGCCCATCAGCATTCCGAGCGGGCCGAGGCGGGGGCGGGAGTGCCAGTGCCCGCAGCCATGCTCGCCGATGTCGGCCCGGGAGACGCGGACCCACTTGTGGGCGGCGGGGTCGGCGAGCATGCGCTCCAGCAGCTCGCGGTTGCGCTTCCAGAGCTCAGCCTGCTCGGCCAGCGCCCGGCGAGCCTCGCCGATCCGCTCGGCCAGCGCGTCGCGCACCCGCTCCAGCTCCTCGAGGCCGGCAACACGCGGCGGACCCGCCGACGCCACAACGCCGGCATCGACGCTGCGCAACGGAAAGGCCTCCGCGACGAGGCCCGACAGCTCGCGCTCGAGGCGCCCGATCTGACGCCGCAGCTCGGACCGCGCGAGGCGTTCGTCGCCTCCCTGAAGTCCAGCGTGAGTCTCCCGTTCGAGCAGACCCGGCATCGCAGTCGAGTGTAGATCAAGCTGGCGAAGCTGTTTTAGCTCTGTATTACGGAGACGGCGATCCAGAGGGCCTCGTCGACGGCGACCTGGGGGACACCCTTGACCTGGACGGCGGCGATCGCGATGCGGCGGGTGTCGCGCTCGACGCGGCGCTCGGCTTCGCCGAAGAGCAGCTCCACCGGGCCGCGCTCGTCGGCGATGGTCAGGGTCCCATGCTCCAGCTGCCCGGAGCGGCCCGACAGCGACTCACCCGGGGCCGATTCGCGGATGCAGAGGCGCCCTTCGAGGCGCTCGGCGTCGTAAGCGCGCAGGGCGACGCAGGTCTCGGCGGTCGCGATCGTCAGCGCGTCGGCGGGCAGGCCACGGGCGAGGAAGGCGCCGTCGTGAAGGCGGTCGAGCGCCAGCTGCTCGACGGGAGTGCGGACGCGGTCGGGATCGAGCCCGATCTGGCGGAAGAAGACCCGGTAGGACCACGGAATCGGCTGCTCGCGCATGTGGATCGCGTGGGCGCCGTAGAAGCGATCGGAGAGGTCGCGCAGGCGGCGGCGGACGGCCTCGGAGCTGGGCCCCGGCCGGGCGTCGACCTCGACCCAGGCGATGCCCAGGCCGGGGAACTCGGCGGCGATGTGCGGCGCCACCCAACCCTGCTCGGGCGCCGGCTCCCAGCCCATCTCCGAGCGGGCCGCGGCGCCTTCCACCTCAGCCCTCCTCGGCAGCGCGCGTCGCGCGCAGCAGCGACTCGACGTGCGCTTCGAGCTGCGCGGCGGTCAGCTCGCCGACGCTGGCATCCTGCAGCGCCCCCCCCGGGTAGACGTAGGCGAAAGTGGGGCAGCCGCCGACCCGGTAGAGGCCGGCGACGGCCCCGTCGCGGTCGTAGCCGACCGGCATCCGCCAGCCGCGGCGCTGGATCGTTTCCCGCACCTCGTCACGGTCGTCGCGCACGTCGAGCGAAAGGAAGCCCACTCGGTCACGGTAGCGCGAGTAGACGCGGTTGACCTCGTCCTGCTGGGTCACGCAGTTGCCGCCGCGGCTGAACCAGAACGAGATCACCAGCGGCCGGCCGAAGAAGTCGCAGACGCGGATCGCACCGGGCGTGTGGATGCGGCAGGCCGGGGTGCGACGAGCGCTCTCGGGACAGGGGTCCGCCGACGTCTCGCAATCGTCCTGCGCCACGTTCGCGTCCCCTTCCAGCGACCCCGCGGCACGCGGCACCGCAAACTCCGGCAACGCCCACCGCGCCTCCAGCCTGTCGAGCCCCAGCGTCCCTTCCTCCCCACCCCGCAACGTATGGACGACCGCAACCAAGATCACCGCCCCGAAGATCAACCCCACCACAAGCGAATACCTATCTCTCAAGTCTCGGCCCTTCCAACGCGGACGTGACGGGCCCGCTGTCGATGCCACTGAGCCGCCTCTCGCGCGGGTGGCGCGGGGGTGGGGTGTCCGGCAGAGCGCGGCGTCCTGTTTTTCGCCCGTCCGACCCTCAAGCGAAGCAGCAACTCTTCAGGCGAAAAACCCAGCGCGGCGCCGGACACCCCACCCTCGCGACAGGACCCGCG
Organism: Solirubrobacterales bacterium; assembly: GCA_036379955.1. Taxonomy (GTDB): domain Bacteria; phylum Actinomycetota; class Thermoleophilia; order Solirubrobacterales; family 70-9; genus VRUE01. Next base: position 25,047 of record DASVFR010000002.1, on the reverse strand, counting down.
CGCGACAACCCTCAATCCATCGACAGCGGGCCCGTCACGTCCGCGTTGAGGAACTGCGAGACGAACCTATTTTCGGAATCGAACAATTCCTCCTTCGGCCCCGACTCGACGATCTTGCCGTTCCAGAGCACGGCGATGAAGTCGGAGATCCGCCGCGCCGTGTTGAGGTCGTGGCTGATCACCAGGTAGCAGCCGCCGTTCTCCTCGTGCACCTCGCGGACCAGCTCGCAGAGCAGCGCCGTGCGCACCGGGTCGAGGCCCGAGTCGGGCTCGTCGAACATGACGATCGCCGGTTCCAGCACCAGCGCCCGGGCGAAGCCGGCGCGCTTGCGCATGCCGCCGGAGAGCTCGTTCGGCATCTTGTAGATCGCCTCCGAGAGGCCGACCTCCTTGAGCCGGCGGTTGACGATCTCGCCGATCTCCTCCTCGCTCTTGTCGGTGTGCTGGCGCAGCGGGAAGGCGGTGTTGTCGTAGATGTTCATCGAACCGAAGAGGGCACCGTCCTGGAAGAGCAGGCCGAACTTCTTGCGCACCTCGAAGAGCTCGTCGTCGGTCATGTTGGGGATCGACTCGCCGTGCACGAGGACGTCGCCCGAGTCGGGGTAGAGCAGGCCGACGATGTGCTTGATCAAGACGCTCTTGCCGGTGCCCGAAGGGCCGAGCACCATCGAGACCTGGTCCTCGGGCAGGCCGAGGTTGAGCCCGTTGAGGATGCGGGCGCGGCCGAACTGCTTGACCAGGTCGATGATCTCGATCGCATCGGTGCCACCGTGATCGCGCTTGCGTCCCGTGTGGAAGCGGTACGGGTCCGACTCCGCCGGGTCGACGCCGGGGATGACGAAGTCGCGACCCATGATCGCGCCGTCGTCGCTGACGTAGGGCCCGCTGGGCGCCGGCTCGGCCGAGACCGGCTGGCCCTGCTCCTCCATGCGATTCGAGTCGTCCATCTCCTCAGTCATCGACATAAATCTAACTCAGCCTCCTATCGGCGCTCGCGGATTCGCTCCCCAGAAGACCAGGGTGCCCAGCATCCCGATGATGTGCACCAGGACGATGTTGAGGACCATCGACTTCGCCGTCGCCGTGCCGACCCCGACCGGGCCGCCCGACGCCGTGTAGCCGTAGTAGCAGCCGACCATGACTATGGCGGTCGCCATGAACATGCCCTTGATCAAGCTGAACATCAAGTCCGGCGGGTTCTGGAACATCCAGAAGATCAGCAGGTAGCCGCCCGAGGAGACGTCGCCGATCTGCTGGACGACGGCCAGGTAGCTGGCGAAGTACATGATCCCGATCCCGACCAGGTACATGAACGGGAAGGCGATCCAGGCGGCGAGCAGGCGGGTGGCGCAGAGGAAGGTGACCGGCTGCACGCCCATCACCTCGAGCGCGTCGATCTCGTCTGAGATCCGCATCGCGCCCAGCTCGGCGACGATCCCGGTGCCGACCTTGGCCGCCAGCATGTAGCCGAAGGCGTAGGGCATGATCTCGCGCAGGTCGCACCAGGCCGAGAAGACGCCGGCGTAGGCGGGAGCGCCCTGGGCTCGCAGCAGGTAGGCGCCCTCGATCCCGCACTGCAGGCCGAGGATGAAGACCAGGCCCCAGATGATCATCGCCGAGCCGAGGATCAGGATCCCGGCCTGGCGCAGGCTCTCGCCGAAGAACTTGAGGACGCGACCGCTGTAGACGAGGCCGGCGATGCGCGAGCCGAAGCGGGCGATCTCGCCGAAGGAGTCGAGCCAGCCGCGCGGGACGTCGAGCCAGGCGTTCATGCGGACGCTCTTCTCATCGGATCGTCTGCAGCTCCGGGTTGGTCGCCAACAGGGTCTGGGTGAAGGCGTAGTTGAAGGCGAAGACGCCCATGAAGGAGATGACGACGGCCTGGTTGACCGCGCGGCCGACGCCGGCGGCCCCGCCGGAGGCGGTCATCCCCTTGTAGGAGCAGACGACGGCGATGATCGCCCCGAACAGGGTGCACTTGACCACCGAGCCCCAGAGGTCGGTGATCGAGGCGTTGGAGAAGAGCGTGGCGAGGAAGCCGCCGAGCGGCTGGTTGTAGAGGAGCTCGGTGATGATGCCGCCGCTGATCCCGAAGACCAGGGCGTAGATGTCGAGCAGGCCGGTGATCAGCATCAGGGCGAGGAAACGCGGCACGACCAGGTTCTTGATCGGGTCGACGCCCAGCACCTGCAGGGCGTCGAGCTCCTCGCGGATCTTGCGGGCGCCGAGATCGGCGGTGATCGCCGTGCCGGCGACGCCGGCGACGACGACGGCGGTGACGAAGGGGGCGAACTCGCGGATCGAGGCGAGGACGAAGAAGCCGCCGAGCCGGTCGAGGGCGCCGAAGAGCGAGAGGAAGTTGGCCGCCTGCAGGCCGGGGGCGCCGAAGCCGAAGGCCACGGTCGAGACCAGCAGCGGGAACCAGCAGAGCTGTAGGGCAAAGAGGAACTGGCCGATGAACTCCTCGCCGTAGGGGTACGGAGGCCTGACCGCGGAGACGAGCGTGCGCGCGGTGAGGATCATCATGTCCCCCACCTGTTCGAACAGCGACTTTGCGGGCAGGAACGCCCTGTTTACCGCGGAACCGACCATCGATCTCCTCCTGCAGGCGAGTGTATGGGATGCGGCGGTGGGCTCCGTTAGACCAGTGTTGAGATCGTTTGAACGCAGGGGTTTCGCCGCCGGGAGCGGCCAACCGCCGTGGTATGTTCCGGCTTCCTGTGGGGGGGCAACGCACACACGCTTCGCCGTCCCGCCTACGGGCTGCAACGGCCCTTGTCCTCGCCGCCCTTCTGGCATTTGGCGTGGCGGCCTGCGGCGGCGAATCCTCCGATGCGAACGAGGCGGCCGGCAAGTACCCGGTCAAGGTGACCGACGTCGAATTCCCGGCCCGCCAGTTCCTCGGTCAGACCTCGCTGCTGCGGATGGGCCTCCGCAATACCGGCAGCAAGACGATTCCCGCCCTGACCGTCACGATCTCGGTTGCCGGCCGCGAGGGCGAAGCCTCCAACCTGCCCTTCGGGATCCGCGACCCCCAGCCCGGGATCGCTCAACCGGATCGCCCGGTCTGGGTGCTGGCCCTGCGCTATCCGAAATTCGCCGGCTCCTCGGAGCCGGGCGGCGCCGAAACCTCGAACCCGAAGACCTACTCCTTCGGCGAACTGAAGCCGGGCGCGACCGCCAACGTGGTCTGGAGGCTGAGCGCAGTGAAGACCGGCTCCTGGGCGCTGCGCTTCGCCGTCGACGCCGGGCTCGGCGGGCAGGCGCGGGCGGTCACGGCCGGCGGCGAGCAGCCAGGTGGCTCGATCGCAGCGCGGATCGTCTCCCGCACGCCCGAGAAGGAAGTCAACGGCGCGGGCGAAGTCGTCGAAGTCGAACGGTGAGACGAGCCGCCCTAGCCGGGGCGCTGCTGACGCTCATCCTTCCCGCCTGTGGCTCGGCGAAATCGCCCGAAGCGACCGAGGGGCGGCGCCAAGAGGGCGTCGCCCTGAAGAAGATCGGCGATTTCGAAAGCCCGACCTACGTCACCGGAGCCCCCGGGTATCCACGGCTTCTCTTCGTCGTCGAGCAGCCCGGCCGGGTCGAGGTCCTGCGCAACGGACGCCGCCTGAACCGGCCCTTCCTCGACATCCGCGACCGGGTCGGCTACGGCGGCGAGCGCGGCCTGCTCTCGATCGCCTTTCCGCCCGACTACCGGCGCAGCGGGCACCTCTACGTCTATTACACCGACGACGCCGGCAACATCCGGGTCGACGAATTCCAGCGGCGAAGCGCGACGCGAGTCGCGCGGGGCTCGCGCCGCACGGTTATCGAAATACCCCACCCTGTCAACGCCAACCACAACGGCGGCCAGCTCCAGTTCCTCGACAACCTCCTCTACCTCGGCACGGGAGACGGCGGCTCGGCCGGCGACCCCCCAAACAACGCCCAGAACCGCGACAGCCTGCTGGGCAAGCTGCTGCGCATCGACCCGCGGCTGAGCGGCGGGCATGCCTACTCGGTCCCATGGGACAACCCCTTCGTCGGCGGGCCCGGGCGCGACGAGATCTACAGCTACGGCCTACGCAACCCGTTCCGCTTCTCCTTCGACACGACGAGCGATCCCGGCCACCCGCGGATCGCGATCGCCGACGTCGGCCAGAACCGCTTCGAGGAGCTCGACTACACGACGGTGGCGGCTGCCGGCGGCGCCAACTTCGGCTGGGACGCGTTCGAGGGCTTTGCGCCCTACACCGAAGAAAACGGCGGCACGCCCGATCCCGGCGGCACGGTCAAGCCGATCATGGCCTACAGCCACAGCCGCGACGGAGGCAGTTGCTCGATCATCGGCGGCTACGTCGTCGACGACCCTCGCCTGCCGAGCTTGCGCGGCCGCTACCTGTACACCGACCTCTGCTCGGGACAGCTGCGCAGCCTCGTCCCTCACCTGCGCCATGGGGCGCACGACCGCCGCCTCGGCCTGCGGGTCGACTCCCCTTCCTCGTTCGGCGAAGACGACCGCGGGCGGGTTTACGTCGTCTCGCTGGAAGGGCCGGTGTACCGCCTCGTGCCGCGCTGAGCGAAAGGCGGGTGCTCACGCAAGCCCCCGCCGTTGCGGCTACCCTTGGCTGACCAGCCAAAGGGTCGAGGAAGGGAGTCTCCAATGGAGAGCGGCACCGTCGAGAGGGGCAGCGAGGCGATCGAGGCCGGCAATGGCGCGACCGCGTCGCCGGCGTCCGAGCGGATCGAGGTCAACAACCCCGCGACCGGCGGCCCGGTCGCCAGCGTCGCCGTCGACTCGCCCGAGGCGGTGGCCGAGACGGTCGCCCGCGTGCGCGCCAACCAGCCCGAGTGGGAGGCGATCGGTATCGAGGGTCGCTACCACTGGCTCGGCAAGCTGCGCGACTGGATCCTCGACAACATCGAGGAGATCTCCGACACGATGCAGGCGGAAACAGGCAAGGTCCGCGGCGACATCGCGGCCGAGCTGTTCTACGTCACCGACCTGATCAACTTCTACGGCGTCAACGCCTCGAAGTTCATCGGCGACGAATCGGTTCGCCCCCACTCGCCAGCCATCGCCTCGAAGAAGCTGATGATCCAGTACCGGCCGCATCCCGTGGTTGGCGTGATCAGCCCCTGGAACTTCCCGCTGGCGATGGGCCTCGGCGACTCGGTCCCCGCGCTGCAGGCCGGCGCCGCGGTGGTCGTCAAGCCCTCCGAGTTCACCCCGCTGAGCCTGGTCCAGATAATCGAGGGCTGGAAGGAGGAGATCGGCGCGCCTGACGTCTTCGACTGCGTGCAGGGGGTCGGGCCGACCGGCGAGGCGCTGATCGACGCGGTCGACTGCGTCCAGTTCACCGGCTCCGACCGCACCGGGCGCAAGGTGATGGCGCGAGCGGCGGAGACGCTGACCCCCGTGAGCCTTGAGCTCGGCGGCAAGGACCCGATGATCGTCCTCGCCGACGCCGACGTCGACCGCGCGGCGAACGCGGCGACCTGGGGCGGGATGATGAACTCGGGCCAGATCTGCATCTCGGTCGAGCGCGTCTACGTCGAGGAGCCCGTCTACGACGAGTTCGTGTCCAAGCTGACCGAGCAGGTTCGCGGCCTGCGCCAGGGCGCCGACGGTCGCACCCCCGAGAAGGACGTCGGCGCGATGACCTCGCCGAACCAGTCGGCGATAGTCGAGGACCACGTCAACGACGCCCTCGCCAACGGCGCCCGCGCGCTGACCGGAGGCCAGAAGGTCGACGGCCCCGGCGACTACTTCGAACCGACCGTGCTCGTCGACGTCGACCACTCGATGAAGGTGATGCGCGACGAGACCTTTGGCCCCGTGCTCGGGGTGATGAAGGTGCGCGACGCCGAGGAGGCGGTGCGACTAGCCAACGACACCCGCTACGGGCTCGCGGCGTCGGTGTTCGGCGAGAAGGACCGCGCCGAGCGGGTCGCCCGCCGCATCGAGGCGGGCTCGGTCAACGTCAACGACGTGATCACCAACATGATGGCGATGGGCGTGCCGATGGGCGGCTGGAAGGAGTCGGGGATCGGCTTCCGCCACGGCGAGTACGGGATCAAGAAGTACACCCGGCCGGAGTCGATCGTGGTGACCCGCTTCGCCGGCAAGCGCGAACCGACCTGGTACCCCTACACCAAGCGGCGCCGCAACCTGGTCGTGCGCGCCGCCAAGGCGCTCAGCGCCCGCGACTGGCGTCGCCGCCTGGGCATGCGCGGCTGAAGAAACCCAAAAGGCTCGGCGGAGGAGGGGTCCCCAGCACCCCTTTACTCTCTCTAGTTCATGGCTGAGCGCGACTTCATAGCGGCGACGCGGGAGCGCGTCGTGCTCTTCGACGGTGGGATGGGTGCCACTCTCGAGCAGTTTGAGCTGACCCAGGCGGACTATGGAGGCCTGGCGGGGAAGTGCCATGAGGCGCTTGTTCTGAACCGGCCTGACGTGATCGAGGGGGTGCACGCTTCGATGCTTGAGGCTGGGGCCGAAGTCGTCGAGACGGACACGTTTCAGGGGTCGCGGTTGAAGCTCGAAGAGTGGGGGTTGGGCGAGCACACGCTGGAGATCAATACGAAGGCGGCTGAAATTGCGCGGAAGGCGGCCGGGCCGGATCGGTTCGTGGCGGGGTCGATTGGGCCTACGGGGTTCCTGCCAGCGTCGACCGATCCGACGCTGGGCGACATCTCCTTCGGCAAGTTGGTCGAGGTGTTCGCCGAGCAGGCACAGGGACTGGTCGAGGGCGGCGCCGACCTGATCATCGTCGAGACCGCGCAGGACATCCTCGAGGTCAAGGCCTCGATCTTCGGCGCCCGCGAGGCCTTCGCGGCGAGCGGGCGGCAGCTGCCGATCATGACCAGCGTCTCGCTCCTCCCCCAGGGCGGCAAGATGCTGCTCGGCACCGACATCCGAGCCGTGCTGACCACGCTTCTGGCGCTCGAGGTCGACGTGATCGGGCTCAACTGCTCGACCGGCCCCGAGGACATGCGCGACGCGATCCGCTACCTGGGCGAGAGCAGCCCCCTGCCAGTCCACTGCATCCCCAACGCCGGGCTCCCCCTGCAGGGCCCCGACGGGGAGACGATCTTCCCCGAAGAGCCCGAGCCGATGGCGGCGACGCTGGGTGAGTTCGTCGAGCGCTACGGGGCCGGCATCATCGGCGGCTGCTGTGGCACGACGCCGGCCCACATCGCGGCGATGCGAGAACGGGTCGCGGGCCACGTGCCCGGCGAGCGCCCGGCGCCCGGCGCCCCCCAGCTCTCCTCGATGATGACCTCGACGCCGCTCGCGCAGGAGCCGCCCCCGACCCTGGTCGGCGAGCGGGTCAACTCGCAGGGATCGCGCAAGGCGAAGGAGCTGCTGCTCGCCGACGACTACGACGGCCTCGTCCAGGTCGCCGAGGACCAGGTGCAGGGCGGCGCCCATCTGCTCGACGTCTGCGTGGCGCTGACCGAGCGGCAGGACGAGGACGAGCAGATGGCGGCGGTGGTGAAGCGGATCTCGCTCACCCAGCCGGCCCCGATCCAGGTCGACTCGACCGAGCCCGAGGTGATCCGCGCCGCGCTCGAGCAGATCCCGGGGCGGGCGATCGTCAACTCGATCAACCTCGAGGCCGGCCGCGAGAAGGCCGACGTAGTCATTCCCCTCGCCAGGGCGCACGGCGCCGCCCTGATCGCGCTGACGATCGACGAGGTCGGGATGGCGAAGACGGCCGAGCGCAAGGTCGAGATCGCCCGGCGGATCCGCGAGATCGCCTGCAAGGAACACGGTCTCGATCCCGAGACGCTGATCTTCGACGCGCTCACCTTCACCCTGACCACCGGCGACGATGAGTGGAAGCCCTCGGCGGTGGAGACGATCGAGGGCATCCGGCGGATCAAGGCCGAGCTGCCCGGCGTCAAGACCTCGCTGGGCGTGTCCAACGTCTCCTTCGGCGTCTCCCCGCCGGCCCGCGCCGCGCTCAACTCGGTCTTCCTTCACCACTGCGTCGAGGCCGGGCTGGACCTGGCGATGGTCAACCCCAACCACATCACCCCCTACGCGGAGATCCCCGACGAGGAGCGCGAGCTGACCGACGACCTCGTCTTCAACCGGCGCGAGGACGCGCTGGAGCGCTTCATCGCCCACTTCGAGTCCAAGGGCACCGACGCGGTCGAGGACGCCGGCGACCCGACCGACGGGATGGAGCCCGAGGAGGCGCTGCACTGGCACATCCTGCGGCGCAAGAAGGATGGGGTCGAGGAGTGGATTGACCGCTCCGTGGAGAAGATCGGCGCCGTCCCGACCCTGAACGAGGTGCTGCTGCCGGCGATGAAGGAGGTCGGCGACAAGTTCGGCGCCGGCGAACTGATCCTGCCTTTCGTCCTGCAATCGGCCGAAGTGATGAAGCGCGCCGTCGCCCAGCTGGAGAACTACCTCGACCGGATCGAGGGACACAGCAAGGGCAAGGTCGTGATCGCCACGGTGTTCGGCGACGTGCACGACATCGGCAAGTCGCTGGTCAACACGATCCTCACCAACAACGGGTACACGGTGGTCGACCTCGGCAAGCAGGTGCCCGTGGACACGATCATCGAGGCCGCGGTCGAGCACGAGGCCGACGCGATCGGCCTCTCGGCCCTGCTCGTCTCGACCTCGAAGCAGATGCCGATCTGCGTGCAGGAGCTGCACCAACGCGGCCTCGGGTTCCCGGTCCTGATCGGCGGGGCGGCGATCAACCGCGACTTCGGCCGCCGCACGCTCTACCCCGGCGGCAGGGACTCCGACGAGACCTACGCGCCCGGCGTCTTCTACTGCAAGGACGCGTTCCAGGGACTCGACACCATGGACGCCCTGGTCGACGAGGAGGCGCGCGAGGCGCTGGTGACGCGGATCAGGGCCGAGGCGCGCGAGCTGCGCGAGAAGCCGGCGCGCGAGAGCGACGGGCCGCCGACGAGCGACGCCAGCGTGCGCTCGTCGGCGCGCACCGATGCGCCGATCCCCGAGCCGCCGTTCTGGGGCGTGCGCGAACCGGATATCGACCTCGAGGAGGTCTTTCCATACCTCGACCGCCACGTGCTGTTCAAGCTGCACTGGGGCGGTCGCGGGGTCAAGGGCGACGCCTGGGAGGAGCTGGTCAGCGGCAGCGACGGCGAGGAGGGCTTCGCGCCGCGCCTGGAGCGGATGTGGCGCGAGCAGGAGTACCTGCAACCGCGGGCGCGACTCGGCTACTTCCCCTGCAACGCCGAGGGCAACGAGCTGATCGTCTTTCACCCCGATGACGAAGAGCGCGAGCTCGAGCGGCTCGTCTTTCCGCGCCAGCCCGCCCACGACCGCATCTGCCTCGCCGACTTCTTCCGCCCGCTGGGGTCCGGCGAACGCGACGTCGTCGCCCTGCAGGGCGTCACCGTCGGCCCCGAGGTGACCGCGCTGATCGAGCGACTCGAGCGCGAAGGCGAGTTCGCCGAACAGCTCTTCGTCCACGGTCTCGGCGTGCAGGCGGCCGAGGGACTGGCCGAGTGGCTGCACTCCGAGGTCCGCCACCAGCTCGGCATCCCCCTCGACCAGGGCCGCCGCTACTCCTGGGGCTACCCGGCCTGCCCGGACCAGTCCGAGCACGAGAAGGTCTGGCGGCTGCTCGACCTCGAGCGGATCGGGATGACGCTCTCCGGCGGCTACGCGGTGATGCCGGAGCAGTCGACGGTCGCGATCGTCGCCCACCATCCACAGGCCGTCTACTTTGGGATGAAATCGGGCTTCATTCCCGAGGGCCCGGCGCCCGACGAGCTGATTGCCGGCACCGAGCGCGGGTCAGGCCGGCTTCAAGGCAGAGTGGATGCCCTCGATTAGCGGGTGGGCGAGGTCGCAATCTCCTTCCCCGACCTGCAAGCCGTCGAGGCTCCCTTCGACGAAGGCTTTCGTCCAGGCCCCGGCCGTTCCATAGGCGCAGCATGTTCCGAGCCCGGCTTCAAGACCGGGCGCACAGGTCACTCGACCGCCGTCGACCTCGACCCGGACGCCGGCGAGGTGACGCTCCGGAGCCTGGCCCTCGAGCCCGTCCGCCAGTCCGGCCGCCTCGCTTACCGCAAGCAGGCAGGAACCGCCGCTGCCCGGCGGCAGGTTTGCAAGAGGCACGGCGAGCAGGAGGGCTGCCTCGAGGTCGATCCTGCCCGGTGGCTCGACCACTTCGCTGAGGTATCTGCACTCGCAGCGAGCGGCGGCCAGCAGCGGCCCCATCGCCCGCCTCGTCCACTCCGTGACCCCATACGGCTTGGCCTTGCCCGGCCTGTTCGAAAGGACCTCGATCTGGCGCACCGCTCGCATCGCCGAGAGGCGGCGCTCGAGAGCGGGGTAGCTGATCCCGTCGATTACGGCGCTCAGCTCCGTCAGCGAGAGCGGGCGGGCGGCGAGGGCACCCAGCACCGTCGAGCTCCAGCCGGCGACGAGCGCCCGGATGGCCCCCTTGGCCTCCTCGCTGCCCAGCGCGATCCGCCCCTGGGGCGCCTGCGCGAGCCAGGCATCGACCCGTTCGGCGACTTCGAGGATCTCGTGGCCGCAGTCGGTCAGATCGTTCTCGACGGTGTAGGGCATGCCGGGGATCACTTTCCGCTCCAGCGCCCCGACGCCGCGCAGGTTGCCTACCTGCCCACGCAGGGTGGTCTGCGCCGCGCCGCCGATCCGTTCGCGTAGGTCGGGCAGTCGCAACGGGCCTTCGAGGTGGGCGCGTAGAATCGGAACGCAGAGCGGTCCGGCGATGAGGGAGAGAACCGCTCCGCCCGCCCGCAGCCGCGCGGGATTGGTTTCGCCGTCGGCTTGCATGGTGGTATTCCGATTGGTATTTGTGCGGTCGTTTATAGGAACCGCTGTCAGCCAGGTAAAGATTATTCGATACGCGCTGGCTGCGGCTTGAGCCGGACCGGGGCGGTGGAGAGCGCCTGGACACGCAGGTCGCTCCAGGTCAGCCCTTCGCGCACCAGGGCGGGCAGGCCGAGCGCGACCGCGGTGGCGATCTCGACCGCCTGCAGGATCACGCCGTAGGCGAGGGCGTCGGCGGTGCCGACGCCGAACCCGGTGTGCAGGACGCTGATCACGGCAAGCTGGAAGACGCCGATGTTGGAAGGAGTCGCCGGCACGACGGCGGTCACGTTGACGGCGAAGAGGACCGCGGCGGCCGCCCCGATGCCAGCCTGTCCGTTCAACCCGAGGGCCGCGAGCAGCGCCCAGCATGCGGCAAGCTGGATTGCCCAGGCCGAGAGCTGAGCCGCCGCCGCGGCCGCCCCCCGACGCGGGTTGCGGAAGACGCGCAGACCGGCTCGGACCTGAACCAGCGCCCCGTGCACGGCCGTGCCAGCGCGGGCGAGGCGCCCGTTGCCGCCGCGGCGCATCAATGGTGGCGCGACGAGGACCGCGATCAGCAGCGCCAGCGGCACCAGGCTGAAGGCGAAGAGGGCCTCGGTGCTGGAGTGGAAGAGGTCGGTGGTCGAGACGATGATCACGCCGAGCAGGACGAGGGCGATGATGTTGAAGATCGTCTGCGAGACGAGCGTGCCGAGCAGGACCGGGAAGGTCTCGCGCATGCGCCCGACCCGGCGCGCGAGTGACATCGCGCGCACCGGCTCACCCAGTCGCGCCGGCAAGGTCGCCGACATCAGCACGCCGATCATCGTCGCCGAGGTGACGTCGCGCCGGCGCACCGGACGAAGCGGCATCGCCGCGCGCACGATCCAGTACCAGGAGGCGGCGCGGAAGAAGAGCGAGAGCGCCATCAGGGCGCAGGCGACGAGCACCCAGGTGAGGTCCGAGCGGACGATGCTGGCGACGACGTTGTCGACGCCGATCTTCTCGGCCGCGATCGCGGTCAGGCCGAGGCCGGTGGCCCCGGCGGCGGCGAGCCCGATGCGCCTGGCCGCCCGGCGGCGGCGCTTGCCGGGCAAAGCCGGCGCCGGGTCGAGCGAGGGCAGCTTCAGCGGCGGGCTCGGCGGCAGGCCGTCGGCAGGCCGCAATCCGGCCCAGGTGGCGGCACGCTGCACGACCCCGCTGGGCTCGGGAACCTCGATCGCCCGCTCGTAGACCCCCATCACCCGGTCGGCGACGCGTGGCCAGGCATAGCGCTCGGCGCTCTGCCGCGCCGCTTCGCCCATCGCCGCCAGCCTCTCCGGTTCGTGGTGAGCCCGCTGCAGCTCCTCCGCCAACCGCTGCGCGTCGCCGGGCGGGACGAGGACTCCGTCGACCCCGTCGGTGACGACGTCGCTGTAGCCGGCGATCGCCGAGGCGATGACCGGCGTGCCGGCGGCGAAGGCCTCGGTCAGGACCATGCCGAAGCTCTCGCCGGAGAGCGAGGGGGCGCAGAGCAGGTCGGCCTCGTGCAGGGCGCAGTTCAGCTCGGGCCCCGAGACCCGGCCGCGAACGTCGATCCAGCGCAGCGCCTCCGGGTCGGCGAGGTAGCGCAGCACGTCCTCGCGCTCGGCCCCGATCACGGTGAGGCGGCTGGGCACGTGCTCGACCAGGGCGCCGAAGGCCGAGAGCAGGACCGGCAGGCCCTTGCGCTCCTCCGGGCGGCCGACGAAGAGGACGCGCAGCTCCTCGGAGGCGGGCTTGGCCCCCGCCGGCGCAGCGCCGAGGTCTACCCCGTTGGGGATCACCTCGTAGTGGCCGCCGTACCAGCGGCGACCGGTCCAGGCGGCGGCCTCCGAGACGGCGATCCGCGCCGCCAGCCGGTTGAACACGCGGCGGGCGCCGAGCGCGGAGGCGAGGTGGTTGGACAGCGCCTTGGTCGAGTAGGCGTGGAAGGTGCCGACGGCGGGCACCTCGGAGCCGAGCGCAGCGTTCCACCCCACCAGCGGCACCAGCGGCTCATGGATGTGGACGACGTCGTAGCCACCGCGGCGCAGCTCGCGCCGCGGGGCGCGAGCGCCGCCGGCCGGGAAGGGCGCGAGGTTGGAGATGGCGCCGTTCGCGGGAAAGCCCACGGAGCGCCCGAGCGGGATCAGGTAGTCGGGCACCGCGCGCCCTTCCGGTGCCGCCCTGTGCAGAACCCGGCTGAGCCGGCCGGGCGGGTCGAAGGGGGCAAGCACGCGAACATCGTGGCCGCGGCCGAGGAACTCCTCGGCAAGCGCTTCCACATGCCGGTTCACGCCTCCCTGATAGGCCCAGGAATATGGCGAGACGAGCGCTACTCTCACGAAACTCGAAGCGTAGAGGATCGTCCGGTTCCCTCGGCCCATGCAAAGCCGATGAAGGCGAGCAGGTAAGCGCAGCCGACCTCGAGCACGAGCGCGCCGGAGTCGTTGGCGAGGGTGCCGGCGACGGTCGCGGCCAGGGCGCCGAGCAGGCCCGCCCGCAGCGCCGGCGCCCCGCGCAGCCAGGAGCGGATCGAGTCGCGCCGGGCGAGGGCGAGGGCCGCGCAGGCGACGAGCAGCGGCAGGAAGGCGAGCAGGATCGGGCGGGTGAAGCTGTGGGCGGAGAGGCGCAGGCGGCGCTGCGCGACGTCGCCCAGGTCGCCCAGCCCGCCGGCGTCGAGAACGGTCCGGGTGAGGTGAGCGTTCGCTCCGCTGGCCAGGTCGATCAGCGCGACGAGCGCCACGACGGCGAGGGAGGCGGCAACGACGAGGATCGCGGCGCCGCGGCGCGGGCTCGCGACCCTGGCCGCCGCGGCCGCGGCCCCTATCGGCAGCACGATCGCTGCGCCGACGTCGGCGCCGAAGCGCCCGGCGGCGAACACGAGGGCAGTTGCCAGCCCGGCGACCAGGAAGACGGCGGCGGCGCGGCGGCCATCGAGCGCCGGGCGCCAGGCAGCCAGGGCGGCCCCGGTGCCAGCGACGACCAGTACCGCGAGCAGCGCCTCGAGCTCGTTGCCGATCCCGTAGAAGCGGACGCCGAGGCCGGGGTTGGGGCCGAGCAGCGAGAGCGAGGTGAGGTGCGAGCCGGTGACGACGTCGAGCGCGTAGGCGACGACGACGATGCCGGAGGCGAAGGCGAGCGGTCTGTAGCCGTCGAGCCGCCGCATGGTGAAGAGGCCGAGCAGCGGCGGCAAGGCGAGCGCGAGCAGCCGTTCGACCTCCTCGCTTGGGCGCCCGATAGCGGCGACGAGGAGAACCAAAGGCAGGTAGATGACGCTGAGTGCCATCAGCTCGACGCCGAAGCGCGCCGTGCGGCCGCGGGCGAGCGCAGTCGTCACGCCGAGCACAAGGAGCCAGACGAGCAGGCTGACGCCGATCACCGGGCCACGCCGAGCGGAGATGACGGCCATGCGCTCGCCAAGCGCTTCGACCGCGCCGACGTCGACCCCGCCACCGGCGCGAATCGACTGCCCGGACATCGCCGCGGGAACGGGAATGCCGAGGCGGGTGAGGATCGTCGGCGCGATGTCGGTGGCGAGCACGTAGCCGTCGGTGCGGGTGCTGTCGGAGGTGAGGTCGCCGTCGAAGCCCTCGCCGGCGACCCCGATCGCCAGTGACCCGTTCTTCGCCGGCGGCGCGCGCTCGAAGGCGATCAGCAGATCGTCGCCGCGCAGGGCACGGACCATCGCGGCCAGAGTGCGCAGATCGACCTCCCGCACCCGACACCCCTCCCCCGCTCTGTGCAGCGTCGCGGCAAGCAGCCCGGGAACGATCTCGGCGGGCGCCGATTCGGCCCGCGCGATCGCCGCCGGCGAATAGCTCGGACCGCACATCCCGCCGCCGACGTGCGCCGGCAGGGGCGAGTCGTAGAGGGAGTCGAAGACTCGATTGCCCTGGGTGACGTCGAGGTAGGTCTGCTCCGCCAGGACCGAGCCCAGTCCCGCGCTGAGCAGTCCCGGCGACATTCCGGCCTCGGCAAGCTCCCCAACCGCGGTCCCCTTCGGGAGCAGCGCGATCGTCACCCGAGGGGCCGCCTCCGCCCGCGCCGAACCGGCTACCGACAGACCCGCCACCGCTATCGTGATTCCGATGGCAGACCGCACTTTCGCCAAGTTCAGCTTCTTCAAGGTCGATCCAGCCTGGCGTCGCCGCGACGCCGATCTGCGCGCCGCCGACAAGCAGGAGTTCCTCGCCGCCTGCGAGGACTTCGCCCTCGATCGATCATTGCGGGCCTACTCAACCATAGGCACGCGCGGCGACGTCGACCTGGTCGTCCTGGCTCAGAGCCCCAGCCTCGACGACCTGCACACCTTCCACGTGGTGCTCGGCCAGAGCGGCCTAGCGAAGTGGATGGAGACGCCCTACTCGTTCCTCTCGATGACCAAGCGCTCACCCTATTCCGACGAGGTCGCCCGCCCCGAGATCTGCGTCAGCGAGCGCAAGTACCTCTTCCTCTACCCGATGGTCAAGCAGCGGCGTTGGTACGGGCTGGCGGAGGAGGAGCGCAGCCGGATCATGCGCGGCCACATCGAGGTCGGCCGTCGCCACCCGGAGATCACGATCAACACCTCTTACTCCTTCGGCCTCGACGACCAGGAGTTCGTCGTCGCCTTCGAGGGCGACGACCCGGGCATGTTCCTCGACCTGGTGCAGGAGCTGCGGCCGACCGAGTCGAGCGAGTACACCGAGCTGGAGACCCCGATCTTCACCTGCGTGGCGCTCTCGACGCGCAAGGCGCTGGACGCGCTCGATGGTGTGCCCAGCGCGGTCCCCGCGGGGGCATGAGCGTCGAGGCGCTCAGCTACGCGATCGACGAGCGCGACCACCTGGTGCGAGTCGACGAGGGGTACTACCGCTTCGCCGAGGAAAACGGATGGATCGAGGCCGGGTCGAGCCTCGGACGCTCGCTCTGGGACTACGTCGCCGGCGAAGATCTGAAGAAGGTCCAG
The DNA here is from genome assembly GCA_036379955.1 of Solirubrobacterales bacterium. GTDB lineage: Bacteria > Actinomycetota > Thermoleophilia > Solirubrobacterales > 70-9 > VRUE01. The sequence continues at coordinate 9,292 of DASVFR010000002.1, read as the reverse complement.
CGGGTGCTGCTGCGACGGGTGCGCGACGAGGTCGGCGAAGTCGAGCTTCCCTTCCGCTGCGACGGGCCCGGCGTGCGGCGCGCGATGGAGATCCGGATCGTCGCCGGCTCCAGCGGGCGCGCGGTGTTCTTCTCGGCGCGGCTGCGCTCCGAAGACGAGCGCGACGTCTTCCAGCCGCTGCTCGATCCCGAGGCTCCGCGAGGCGAGGAGGCGCTGCCCATGTGCGGCTGGTGCGACCGCTTCGAGGTCGATGGCGAATGGGTCGAGGTCGAGGAGGCGGCGCGGCGCCTGGACCTGTTCGCCCGTCCCGAGCTGCCAACCCTCAGCCACGGCATCTGCCCCGAGTGCAGCGAGCTGCTGCTCGCCGCGTAGGGCGGTCGGCAACTCGCGTCCCCTATCCTTCCCCGCCCGATGGGCAAGATCGGAACAGAAGAGACACCGCTGCGCGTCGCGATCGTCGGCGCCGGCCCGTCCGGCTTCTACGCCGCCGAGCACATCCTCAAAGACGGCGACCTGCACGCCCAGGTCGACCTCTTCGATCGCCTGCCGACGCCGTTCGGCCTCGTCCGCGGCGGGGTCGCGCCCGACCATCCCAAGATCAAGTCGGTGATCCGCGTCTACGAGAAAACCGCGGCGCGCGAGGGCTTCCGTTTCTTCGGCAACGTCAAGGTCGGCCACGACATCGAGGTCGAGGACCTCGAACGGCTCTACCACGCGATCGTCTTCACGGTCGGCTGCGAGACCGACCGCCAGCTCGGCATCCCCGGCGAAGACCTGTCTGGCAGCCACGCCGCGACCTCCTTCGTCGGCTGGTACAACGCGCACCCCGACTACGCCAACGACGAGTGGGACCTCTCCTGCGAGCGCGCGGTCGTGATCGGCAACGGCAACGTGGCGATGGACGTCGCCCGCATGCTGGCGCTCACCGACCACGAGCTGCGCCAGACCGACACCGCCGATCACGCGATCGATGTGCTCGACGCGAAGGGGATCCGCGAGATCGTCGTCCTCGGCCGCCGCGGTCCGGTTCAGGCGGCCTTCACCAATCCGGAGATCAAGGAGCTGGGCGAGATGGAGGACGCCGACGTCATCGTCGACCCAGTCGAGGTCGAGCTTGACCCGGCGAGCGCCGCCTTCGTCGAGTCCGACGAGGCCGACAAGACGACCCGCGTCAACGTCGAGACCCTGCGTGAGTTCTCCCAGCGCTCGCCGCAGGGCAAGAAGCAGCGGATCGTGCTGCGCTTCCTCGCCTCGCCGGTCGAGATCAAGGGCGACGGCAAGGTCGAGAGCATCGTCATCGGCCGCAACGAGCTGGTCGAGGAGGGTGGCACTCTGCGGGCCAGGGACACCGGCGAGCGCGAAGAGCTCGAGTGCGGCCTGGTGCTGCGCTCGGTCGGCTACACCGGCGTGCCGATCGAAGGCGTCCCCTTCGACGAGAAGCGCGGCCTGATCCTCAACGAGGGCGGGCGCGTACTCGACTCCCACGACGCCGGCCACAAGGCCGGCCACTACACGGCGGGCTGGATCAAGCGCGGCCCCTCGGGCGTGATCGGCACCAACAAGAAGGACGCCCTGGAGACCGTCCAACACCTCTTCGCCGACGTCGAGTCGCAGACGCTGCTGGCGCCGGAGAACCCGGACCCGGCTGCGGTCGAGGCGCTGCTTGCCGAGCGCGGCGTTCGCTACGTGAGCTTCGAGGATTGGCAGGCGATCGACCAGGCCGAGGTCGGCCGCGGCGAGCCGCACGGTCGCCCCCGCGTTAAGTTCGTCCGCGTCGAGGAGATGCTCGGCGCCCTCGGCGAGCGGGTCTAAGCGAGAACTTCCTTCGAGACGCTGCCGACGCCGATCAGGCCGGGGCCGACGTGGGCGCCGATGACGGGGCCGATCTCGGAGATGTAGACCGGCTCGCAGCCGAAGATCTCGCGACAGTCGACGGCGAGGGCATTGGCCGTCTCCGGGTCCTGGATGTGCTGGACGACCCAGGCGTCGAGGCCCGACTCGTGGCGCTGGCGGGCGTATTCGCGCAGGCGCTCGATCGAGCGGGCGCGGGTGCGGACGCGCTCGATCGGGGCGATCTCCTCCTCCAGGGTGAGGATCGGCTTAATCTTCAGCGCCGAGCCGATCCAGGCCCGGGCGCCGCCGATGCGGCCACCGCGGCGCAAGTACTCGAGCGTGTCGATCGCGAACCACATCTTCAGCTCCTCGCGGGCGCGGCGGGCGCGGGCGAGGCAGGCCTCGGGGTCTCCCCCGGCTTTCGCAGCGGCGGCGGCCGCCAGCACCGAGTAGCCCATCCCGCCGCAGGCAGAGCGCGAGTCGTAGAGGTGGATTCGCTCCCCACCCTTGCCCTCGGCGATCAGCCGCTCGCGCGCCTGGCCGGCGGCCTCGAAGGTGCCGGAGATTCCGGAGGAGATGTGGATCGAGACGACCTCGCGACCGGCGGCGAGCAGCGGCTCGTAGACGGCGAGGAAGTCACCGATCGAGGGTTGCGAGGTGGTCGCCCCTCCCTCGGAGCCGCGCAGGCGCTCGTAGAAGGCGGCGTAGTCGGAGATCTCGAGCTCGGGCTCCATCTCGCCGTTGACCGCGACGTAGAGGCTGATCCGCTCGATCCCGGAGGAGGCAATGAGGTCGTCCGGCAGGTAGGCCGTCGTGTCGCAGACGACGGCGGTGGTCGGCGTGGGGCTCACGGCCCGAGATTCTCCCATCAAGCCGCTCGCTACACTTTCTGAAGTGGCAGAGACCCAGACCGATACTCCGCAGGCGGCCATCTCGTTGACCGAGAAGGCGGCGGGCAAGATCGCCGAGCTACTCGGCTCCCAAGAGGAGTCCAAGGGTCAGGCACTGCGGGTCGCCGTGCGCGGCGGCGGCTGCTCGGGCTTTCAGTACGCGCTCGCCTTCGACCGCGCCAAGGAGGACGACCACGTCTTCGAGGTCGGCGATGTCTCGGTGCTCGTCGACAAGGTCAGCATGCAGTTCGTCTTCGGCTCCGAGGTCGACTACGTGGAAGGCCTGCAAGGCGCGGGCTTCCAGGTCAACAACCCCAACGTGGTAGCGGCCTGCGGCTGCGGATCGTCCTTCCAGGTCAAGGACGACGCCCCAGCCACCGTCTGAGCGGCGCATCTCCGCGTCCTCGGTCGCTTGCGTGCAGAGCACGCCGCGCTCCCTGCGTCCTCGATCTGCTTGCCCAGCCGGCGGCTGGCTATTCGATTTGCAGAGGGGGCGCTTGGGCCGGAGTCGCCGCTTCGGGAGCCGCGTCCGGCTGCTCGACGCCGAGGGCCTCGGCGAGCTCGCCGGAGTCGAACATCTCCTCGACGATGTCGGCGCCGCCAAGCAGCTCGCCGTTGACGTAGAGCTGCGGGAAGGTCTGCCAGTCGGAGATCTCGGCGGTGACTTCGCGCAGCGGCTGCAGCGCCTGCAGCACGTCGACGGCGCCGTACTCGACGTCCATCGTGTCGAGCACCTGCACGACGCGCATCGAGAAACCGCAGCGTGGCATCTCCGGCGTGCCCTTCATGAAGAGCAGCACCGGGTTGGCGGCGATCAGCTCCTCGACCTTCTGCTTCAGCTCGGCGTCGGCCACGGACACAGGTTAGCTGGCCAGGCTGGCGGTCTTCACCGAGAGCGCGTGGATCGTCCCGTCCTCGAAGCGCTCCCTGACCGCGGCCTTGACCAGGCGGTGCTGGTCGATCCGCGAGAGGCCCTCGAACTGCGGCGCGGCGACCGTCGCCGCCAGATGGTCTCCGCTGCCGGTTTCGTCGACGACCTCGACGCTCGCGCCGGGCAGCGCGGACTCGATCATCGCCCTGATCTCATCCAGGTCGGCCGCCATGGCGCCTGCTAGCGGCGGCGGCGCAGCATCATCAGGCCGCCGATCGCGAAGCCGGCGATCGCTGCGCCGGCGATCAGCTGCGAGCGGTGCTCCTGCACCTGGCGGCGCCAGTCGGTGAGCTCGGCGACACGTCCGCGCAGCAGCTCGACCGAGACGCCTAGATCGCGCCTCTGCACGTCGATGTCGCGCCGGATCTCGGTCGCCGAACGACCGGGCAGACCGGCCGTCGAGGGACGGGCGGGCTCGGGCTGGGCGCTCATTCCGCCCCCGCCTTGGAGCTCGATTCAAGCGTCGCCTTGGTCAGCTTCGCCTCCTCGATCGCCTGCACCGGAACGGGCGGCGAACCCGCCTGGACCGCGCGGTAGGCGGCGAAACCGGCGCCCGCCGCGATCAGGAGGAAGACCCCCGCCTCGACGAAGAAGCCGGGCCAGGCATTGCCGTCGAAGACCTCTTCGGCAAGCAGCCAGGCGACCCCCTCCATGACCAGGATCAGCGCCAGGAAGGCGAAGACCCCGGCGGCGACCCCTACCGCCGAGCCGCGCAGCAGGCTGCTCACCTTTTCGGAGATCTCGGTCTTGGCCAGCTCGATCTCCTCGCGGACCAGCGTCGAGCTCTTCTCGGCGACGTCGAAGACGAGGTCGCCGACCGAGCGCTCGTCCCGCGACGGGGGCGTTTCGGGCGAGGCGGCCACCGCTACTCCGGCGGGTCCTCTTCGAAGAGCCGGCGGAAGGCGAAGCCGGCGGCGCGGCTGGCGGCAATGCTGGCGAGGGCGCCGAATCCGGCGAGCAGGCCGCTCCAAACCAGTCGCTTGACGATCTCGTTTTCAGTCATGTTCCGACCCTACCCGTAATGACGCGACCTTACCTATCGCGGCTCGAGCCCGTCGCAGATCGTCGCCACGACAAGGGACTTTGCCCGTTCGAAGTCGGCGTCCGACGCCGGGATCAACTCGAAGATCCAGCCGGAGAGCAGCTGCTCGATCGCGCCGTAGAAGGACATCGAGGCGAAGTTGGGGTCGACGTCGCGACGGAACTCGCCCGACTCCTGCCCCTCGGCGACGATCTTCGCGATCGAGTCGTAGGCACGGCGGATCTCCGGCAGGTGGGTGCGGCCGAAGGAGTTGGCGGCGCGGGTCACCTCGACGATGATCACCTTCATCAGCTCCGGGTCGTGGCGGTAGGAATCGACGATGAAGCCGGCAACGGCCTCGAGCTTGACGCGCGGCGAATCGCCCCCGCCGTCGGCCTCCTCGATCGCGGCGAGGAGCAGCGACCAGCGCTCGGTGAAGAGCTCGTTCAGCACCTCGTCCTTCGACTTGAAGTAGTGGTAGACGAGCCCGTAGGCGACGCCGGCTTCATCGGCGATGTCGGAGACCCGGGTCGAGTGAAAGCCCTGGCGGGCGAAGACGCGGATCGCCGCGTCGAGGATCTGGCGGCGCTTGTCGACCGGCGGGGCGGGAGCCTGGGCCATCAGGCACGCACCTCCGCCAGCTGCGGCCAGGCGTAGGTGCGCGGCCGGCGGTTGGCAAGGGAGGGAAGCTGCTCGCGCACGCGCTCCTGCGCGCCGAGGTCGAGGTCGGCGGCGGCGAAGCCCTCCCCCTCGGCAACGGTGGCGAGCATCGCGCCCCACGGGTCGACGATCGTCGAGTGACCGTAGGAGCTGAAGTGCGGCGGCGCCTCGCCGATCTGGTTGGGCGCGAGGACGAAGACCTGGTCCTCGATCGCGCGCGCGCGCAGCAGCACCTCCCAATGGTCGCGCCCGGTGACCGCGGTGAAAGCCGAGGGGATGGTGACGATGCGGGCGCCGCGCAGGGCAAGGATCCGGTAAAGCTCCGGAAAGCGCAGGTCGTAACAGACGCTGAGGCCGAGGGTGAAGTCACCGACGGTCGCGGTGACGATCTCATCGCCGGGCTCCTCGTGCTCGGACTCGCGGTAGGAGACGCCGCCGACGTCGACGTCGAACATGTGGATCTTGCGGTAGGCGCCGAGGTCGTCGCCGTCGGGAGCGATCAGAACCGAGGTGTTGAAAGCCCGACCGGCGTGTCCCGTCTCGCAGATGCTGCCGGCAAGCAGGTGGATGTCGAGCTCGCGCGCCCAGCCGCGCGCCGCGGTAAGGCTCGGCCCGTCGAGCGGCTCGGCACCGGCGAGCAGCTCCTCTCCCTCGGCCAGCAGGTTCCACTTCTCCGGCAGGGCGACCAGCTCGGCGCCGTCGGCGGCCGCCGCCCGCACCAGACGCTCCGCGGCGGCCAGATTACGGTCCTTCTCCCCGTTCGAGTTGAGCTGTACGACCGCTGCGCGCAATCTTTCCCTTTCTCCGTTGACTGACCAGTCAATCGGTCTCGCCAGTATAGGTGGGCGTAATCTTCTCGACCGTGGCCCGGATCGGGACGGACGACGGCGAGCGCAAGCAGGTAACGGTCCTGTTCGCCGACGTGAGCGGCTCGATGGACCTGGCCGAGGAGCAGGACCCGGAGGAGTGGCGCAAGGTGATGCAGCGCTTCTTCGCGATCCTCGCCGCCGCCGTCGAGCGCTTCGAGGGGACGGTGGACAAGTTCACCGGCGACGGGATCATGGCGGTGTTCGGGGCCCCGGTCGCGCACGAGGACCACGCGCGGCGCGCCTGTTACGCGGCGCTGCGGATGCTCGACGACGTCGCTGGGTACGCGGCCGAGCTGCGGCGCGGGCCGGGGCTCAACTTCTCGGTGCGGATTGGGCTCGACTCGGGCGAGGTCGTCGCCGGGGCAATCGGCGCGGGTGGCGGAGGCGAGTACACGGCAATCGGCCATACGGTCGGCCTGGCGCAGCGAATGGAGGCACTGGCCGAGCCCGGCAAGGCCTACCTGACCGAGGGCACGGCGGCTCTGGCGCGCGGTTTCCTGGCGCTCGAGGACCTGGGGGAGTTCGGGATCAAGGGGGCCAGTCGCCCCGTGCGCGTCTACGAGCTGGAGGGCGTCGGCGCGGCGCGCTCGCGCCTCGACCTCTCCCGCGAGCGCGGCTTCTCGCGCTTCGTCGGCCGGGATCGTGAGATGGGGCAGCTCGAGGCCGCCCTAGCGCGGGCCGAGGCCGGCGCGGGGGCGGCGATCGGCATCGTCGCCGAAGCCGGAGTCGGCAAGAGCCGGCTCAGCCATGAGTTCGCCGAGCGCGCCCGGTCCCAGGGAATCGAGGTCTTCGAGGCGCAGGCTCAGGCCCACGGCCGCTCGATACCCCTACTCCCCGTGCTGCAGATGCTGCGCGCCTACTTCGGCATCGGCGAGCGCGAGCCGGAGCGGCTCGTGCGCGAGAAAGTCGCCGGCCGTGCGCTGCTGCTCGATCCCGCCTTCGCCGAAGAGCTGCCGCTGCTCTTCGACTTCCTCGGCGTTCCCGACCCCGACCGCCCGGTCGCCCAGATGAGCCCGGAGGCCCGCCAGCGCGCTCTGAGCCGGATCGTCTGCCACCTGATCAACGCGCCCGGGCGGCGCCACACCGTCGTCCTCGTGGTCGAGGACCTGCACTGGATCGACGAGAGCAGCGCCGCGATGCTGGCCGAGATGGTCGGCGCCCTGGCGGGAACGAAAACGCTGGCGACGGTCAACTTCCGGCCGGAATACGAGCTCCCCTGGGAGGACGCGCCGCTCTACGAGCAGATCGAGCTGCAGCCGCTGGAGGTCGGCGACACGCGCGAGCTGCTGCGCGACCTCGCCGGCGAGGACCCCTCGCTCGACGGCCTCGAGGGGCCGATCCACGAGCGGACCCAGGGCAATCCCTTCTTCGTCGAGGAGATCGTGCGCGAGCTGGTCGAAGCCGGCCACTTCGAGGGCGAACGCAGCGCCTACCGGCTGGTGCGGCCGGTCGAGGAGGCGGGCGTGCCGGCCACGGTGCAGGCGGTGCTCGCCGCCCGAATCGACCGCCTCGACCCCGATGCGAAGCGGCTGCTGCAGGTCGCCTCGGTGGTCGGAAAGGAGTTCGGAGCGGCGGCCCTGGGCCTGGCCGCGGGGCTGGGCGACGAGGAGCTCGAAGCCGCCTTGGCCGAGCTGATCGACGGCGGCTTCCTCTACGAGGCCGAGCTGTACCCGCAGCGGGTGCTCGCCTTCCGCCACCCGCTGACTCAGGAGGTCGCCTACGGGACGCAGCTCGCCGAGCAGCGTGTCGCTACGCACCGGGCGGTGGCGGAGGCGACGATCGAGCTCGAGCCGGAGCGGCTCGACGAGCTCGCGGCGCTGCTCGCGCACCACATGGAGCAGGGCGGCGAGAAGCTCGAGGCCGCCCGCTGGGCGGCGCGCGCCGCCTACTGGGCCGGCAGCGGCGAACCGCGCGACGCGCAGCGGCTCTGGCGCAAGGTGATGGAGCTCGCCGACGAGCTGGGCGAGGAAGGCGACGGCGAGGGGTGCGACGGCGAGATCGCCGCCCTGGCCGTCTCCTCGCGCCTGCTGCAGCTGCAGTACGCCTGGCGGCTGGGGATGAGCGACGAGGAGGAAGCGAGGCTCGCCGCCGAGGCGGAGGCGATCGCGACGCGAACCGGAGACCTGCACTCGCTGGCGATGCTGCGGCTGGCGACCTCGGCGCGGCCGGGCCTCACCCTGACGGCGCCGGAGTGGCTGGCCGCGGCCGAGGACGCCAATCGACTCGCCGACGAATCGGGCGACCCGAGCCTGCGCGTGGCGATCCGGACGGCGTGCTCCTACGCCTACCTCGCAACCGGCGACTTCGACCGCTTCGAGGGCGAGCTCGACCTGATCCTGGAGCTGGCCGACGGAGACCGCACGCTGGGCGCCGGGATCGTGATCGGCAGCCCGATCGCCTGGGCGACGATGGGCAGGGGCATGATCCGCCGCGAGCGCGGCCAGCTGGATGAGGCGGAGGAGCTGTTCGAGCGGGCCGCCCGGATCGCCGAGGAGGACGGCGACCCGGAGATGGTGAGCTGGACGCGCGGCAACGTCTCGCTGATGCTGGCGATGCGCGGCGACACCGAGGCGGCGCTCGGCCTGGCGCGGCGCAACTGCGAGGAGACCGAGAGGCTCGGCGACGTCTTCTCGCGCACGATCGCGCTCGCCAACCTCGGCGCGGTCCAGCTCGTCGCCGAGGACAACGCCGGCGCGGTCGAGTCGATGGAGGCGGCCGAGCGGCTCTACCGCGGAGCGATGGGCAACGGCGGCGAGATGGAGGCCTGGCGCGGCTCGGTGCGAGCCCGGGCCCTGGCGCGGCTCGGCCGCGGCGAGGAGGCGGTCGAAGTGGCGAGCGGAGCGGTCGAGTTCGCCCGCGAGCACGGCATGCTCTGGGCGCTGCCCCTGGCCCTGCTGAGCCTGGCACAAGCGCGCGCCGCAACGGGGGCCGATGCCGCAGCCGTGGCGCAGGCCTTCGACGAGGCGGCCGCGGTCGCGCGCGACACCGACGCTCCGATGACCCTGCTGACGATCGAAGAGGAGCGCGAGGCGCTCGCCACCGCCCGCAACTGACGGCCGACGGGCCGCAAACGTGACATATAGGCACG
>DASVFR010000001.1:0-52436 GCA_036379955.1 Solirubrobacterales bacterium | reverse complement strand
CCACCCATACGGTGGCACAACTCACGGCACGTCCAAAGTAGGCTCGACGCAATGCGGCGCCTGATCCCGGACCCGGGCGAGACGACCGTCGAGGAGCAGCTCGACTCCTACCGGCCCTGGGAGGAGGAGCGCGAGGGACGGCCCTTCGTCGCGATGAACTTCGCCGCCACCGTCGACGGACGGGCGACGATCGAAGGCGTCTCCGGCCCGATCGGCTCCGACACCGACACGGCGATGCTCGCCGGCCTGCGCAAGCGCTTCGACGCGGTGATGATCGGCGCCGGGACGATGCGGGCCGAGCGCTACGCCGGCCTCGAGAAGCGGCTGATCGTGGTCGAAAGCGGCGGCGGCGAGTGGGCCGACCTCTCCGAGCTCCTGCGCTCCCTGCGCGAGGAAGGCGTGCGGGCCGTGATCTGCGAGGGCGGGCCCACCCTGCATGGCTCCCTGCAGGCCGCCGACCTCGTCGACGAGCTCTTCCTCACGATCGCCCCGAAGCTGACCGGCGGCGGCGCCCCGCGCATCCTCGAAGGCGCGCTCGCCGAGATCGCCCCGCTCGAGCTCGTCTGGCTGCTCGAGCGCGAGGGCGAGCTCTTCGCGCGCTATCGGCGTCGCTGATCCGCCCACAACCTGGACAGATCGTGAGTTATAGCCGGGACAGATCGTGAATATCCCGAAGGCAAACTGGGATTCTGCCTTAACTTATTATCATTTCTGATAATCTCTTTAGATGGACGTTGGTAAGCGAGATCCTCAGTTCCTGGCCCTCTTGGAGTCCGCTGCCCACCTGCAGCGCCTGGTCCCCGGAGCTGTGCTCGTCGGCGGCTCGGCCGCCATCCTCTACGCCGACCACAGGGAATCGCGCGACCACGACCACGTCCTGGCGGACCTTGCCGATCGCTTTGAGATGGTGCTGGAGGCGGTCGAGCAGGACGAAGGCTGGGCGACCAACCGAGTGTCGCCGGGGAAGGTGATCCTCGGCAATCTCGACGGGATCGAAACTGGCGTGCGGCAGATGTTGCGTAAGACGCCGCTGGAGGTAGCCGAGGCCGTCCTCCCGTCAGGGGACAAGGTCACCGTCCCGACCGTCGAGGAGACGCTGCGCATCAAGGCGTTTCTCATCGTTCGCCGCAACCAGACCCGCGACTATCTCGATCTCGCCGCCTTGGCCGACCATATGGGGGTGGATCGAGCCGCCGAGGTGCTGGCCGACATCGACCGCTACTACGCCGATCAATCGGGCGAGGGAGACGGAGTCGCTTCGCAGCTAGTACGACAGCTGTCCGATCCACAGCCCGCCGACCCCGCCGTCGTCAGCCAGCTCTCCTCCTATCGTCGCTTGAGAAAGCGGTGGAGCGATTGGGACGCGGTGAAGGAGACGCTCGGAGAGATTGCCGCGTCGATGGTCGAGAGATGAGCGCTCTCAGGTTCCGCAACGTCGAGTCGTCTCCGCATGACCCAATCGACAGCTGGCCCGTCGAGGCAATCCAGACCGGGCTTGAGCGGGGCGGGCTCTCGGAGTGGCGACGACTCGCGGCCGCGGTTCGCGCGGACCCGTGGGGGCCGGTCGCGCGCGCGGTCGAGGAAGTGCTCTCCCACAGTCGTCCGTTCGGCGTTGCCGAGGCAATGGAGAGGGTGATCGCTCGCGCTCGCCGGGCCACGGAGGAAAACGAGCGGCAAGCAGTCGCCGACGAGGTGCGGCGCGCCATTGAGAGGTCGGGCATGTCGCGCGTGGAGTTCGCATCGCGCGTGGGAACGTCTGCCTCGCGGTTGTCCACCTACGCCACCGGCAAGGTCGTTCCCTCAGCCGCCCTCATGCTCCGCATGGAACGCGCGTCGCAGGGACACACCGGTAGCGTTCCGAACGCCTAGCCCCGAGGAGAGGAACCAGTCATGGACTTCACGCCCACCCCCCAGGTCGAGACGCTGCGCGAGCGCATCCTCGACTTCATGGACGCCGAGATCTACCCGCAGGAGCGGGAGATCATGGAAGCGCTCGACGCCGAGGTCAAGCCCGGCGTGCCCTACCCGAAGATCCTGGTCGAGGTCCGCGAGCGGGCCAAGAGCGAGGGGCTGTGGAACCTCTTCATGCCCGACGAGCGCTACGGGCCAGGGCTGAGCAACTGGGAGTACGGCCTGCTCTGCGAGGAGATGGGGCGCAGCCCGGCGGCGGCGCCGATGGCCTTCAACTGCTCGGCACCCGACACCGGCAACATGGAGATCCTCGCCGAGCACGGCAGCGACGAGCAGAGGGAGCGCTGGCTGGAGCCGCTGCTCGAGGGTCAGATCCGCTCCTGCTTCTCGATGACCGAGCCCGAGGTCTCCGGCTCGGACCCGACGCTGCTGCAGGCGCGCGCCGTGCGCGACGGCGAGGAGTGGGTGATCGACGGCCACAAGTGGTTCACCTCGGGGGCGGTCGGCGCCGACCTGGCGATCGCGATGGTCGTCACCGACCCCGAGGCCAACCCCTACGCGCGCGCCTCGATGATCTGCGTGCCGACCGACAACCCCGGCTTCAACCTGGTGCGGCCGATCCCGGTGATGGGCCACGACAAGGGACCCGGGCACTGCGAGATCCGCTACGAAGAATGCCGCGTGCCGGCGACCAACCTGCTCGGCGGCCAAGGCATGGGCTTCGTCGTCGCCCAGGACCGGCTCGGCCCCGGCCGCATCCACCACTGCATGCGGGCGATCGGCACCGCCGAGCGGGCGCTGGAGATGATGTGCAACCGCGCCAACGAGCGCGAAGCCTTCGGCAGCCCGCTGGGCGAGAAGCAGTTCGTCCAGGAGGCGATCGCCGCCTCGCGGATGGAGATCGACCAGGCCCGCCTGCTCACCCTCTACGCCGCCTGGAAGATGGACACCGAGGGCAAGCGTGCCGCCCGCCAGGCGATCTCGGCGATCAAGATCGTCGCCGCCAACATCGTCATGGACGTCCTCGACCGCGCGATCCAGGTCCACGGCTCGCTCGGCATGACCGACGACACCCCCCTCGCCGCCCTCTGGCGCTTCAGCCGCATGCTGCGCCTCGCCGACGGCCCCGACGAGGTCCACAAGATGGTCCTAGCCCGCCGCGAGCTCAACCGCTGGGCCAAACGCGCCGAGGCCACCGCGGCCGGAGAGCTGGACCCCAAGCACGCGCGCCGGGCGATCTGAGCGTCTCCGGCTATGATCGCCAGAGGGCGTCGATCGGCACCGCCCAGAGGCGATCCCCCAGGGGCAATGTCCGTTCTCCGGCATAAAGGAGGAACCCGCTGCGAAAGCGCGGCCCGCGCTCGTCGCGCAGCACTCCCATGGCGCGCCAGTCGCCAGCGCTGAAAGACGCTCCCGCCTTCACCTCCACGCAGGCGATGTCCCCCGCGCGGCTCTCGAGAAGCAGGTCGACCTCACGCCTCCCGCTGCGATAGTGAAAAAGACGAGCGCCCGTCTCCGCCCAATCGGAGTGACGGGCAACCTCCATCGTCACAAAGCTCTCGAGGGCCCTGCCGACAACTTGATCGTCCGCCGCAAGCCGGCTTGCATCGACCCCCAGCAGGTGGCAAAGCAGGCCGCTGTCGGCCACGTACACCTTGGGCGTCTGAATCTCACGAGCGCCGATCCCGGGGCGCCAGCCGGGGACTCGGCGAATCAGGAAAGCCGCTTCGAGAAGATCGCAGTAGGCCTCGACCGTTCGCCGGTCGAGGCCGAGGCGCCGGGCCGTGCTTTGAGCCACGAATAGGTTCGCCGACTGAGCAGCCAGAAGGCGCAGAAGGTTTGGCATCTCGTGTAGCTTGTGCGCGTCGCTGAGCTCGCGAAGGTCGCGTCCGAGGGCGGTTTCCAGATAGCTCTCAAACCACGCCTCGCGACGGCGTCCGGCGCGCCCCAGGGCCGCGGGATAGCCACCGCGCAGTACGCGATCGACGAAAGCGCGTCGCCCCTTCGGAGCGTCGCCGATCCGGGCCGGGTCATTGGCGAAGAGCGCATCGACAAAGCTCGTCTCCGAGCGCTCGATCTCCGATTGGGTGAAAGGCGAGAGGTGGACGATCTCCACCCGGCCGGTCAGCGCCTCGAAGGTGCGTCGAGTGGCAAGCAGGTTCGCCGAACCGGTCAGCAGAAAGCGCCCGGGGCGTGTGTCGCGATCGACCGCCGCCTTGATCTCGAGCAACAGGTCGTTGCCGCCTCGCTGCACCTCGTCGATGAAGGCAGGGCCTTCGAGATCCGCAAGGGTTCCCGCTGGGTCAGCCAATACAGCCGAGCGCGTCGCCCGCTCGTCGAGGTTGATCACGGTTGCCGGGAAATCGTCCTTGACGATCTCGAGAGCAAGGGTGCTCTTGCCGGCCTGGCGGGGGCCAACGATCGCCACGATTCGCGTGTCGGCGAGGGCATCGAGAACGCTTTGACGCGCATGGCGCTCGATCATCCGTGGCATGCGTTGCAACTATGACATTTCTGGCGTTGCAGTCAATACATTTTCCACGTTGCAAGCCCTACATCGACAGGAGAAGCACGCGCGGCGGCTGCCGAAGCCCGATCGGGCGCTTCGGCCGAGCGGGGGAGAGATCTTCGAGCCGCTTTCGATCGCGGCGTAGGAGCTCGCGACCCGGCAAAGCTCGACGAAGACCCGCATGATCTCGATGCTCACAGCGATTGCCCGATCGCTGTGAAGGACGCCGGAGAGCATCGCCACTCCCTGCTCCGTGAAGACGTATGGCGCGTAGCGGCGACCGCCGCGACCCGAGTTTGAGGTCGCAATCTGCGACCTCAAAGCCGCTCCCTCTTCCCTGTTGAGCTGGAACATGAAGTCCTCGGGGAAGCGCTCCGAGTTCCTCTTCACCTGCTCAACCAGGCGTTTCGTTTCCACGCCGTAGAGATCTGCCAGATCTTCGTCGAGCATCACCTGGCGCCCCCGGATGACCAAGATCCGCTTCTCGAGCGCCGGAGACGCAATCAGCTCCAGCGAATCCGCTTTCTCCGTCGTGCCTGCCATTCCGCCAGCATTACAAACGCGTCGGATGTTTTTGTCTGCGATGAGGAGCTGCTCTTCTCTGAGAGCGGGCTGCGGCGGATCTGATCGGCTAGGTCATCGCGGGCAATCTGGAGCAGAGAAAAGGCCGGGCGCAATGCCCGGCCTTTTCTGGACTGAATGCCTAGAGAGGGCTCAGCTGATCTTTTCGACCAAACCACCGAAGTAGCACTGGCCTGGATGCCCTGCGATGTTGAACCCGATGCTCTCGTTCTGGGTAACAATCGCCGTGCCGTCGGGCGCAACTGCGATCAGGCCCGGTGTTTCCCCGATCTCTATCTCCTGTTCACCCGTGGTGGTTTCGTTGAAATAGAGTTCCGCAGGATTGCTAGAGACATCGAACGGGACCCACTCGTCACCGTTGTTGTCATCCATAGCGGCACCGTTGACAGAGGTGAGCAGCTGAAGTTCGCCTTCGTCGAGGCCACCGTTGTCGATCGCGCAAACTGCCCTTACCGTGAATGGACCGACGGTGACTATGTCACGAGTGCCGGCAGACGTGAACAGTGAAAACGGAGTGCGACCAGCAAGGCTGTTGGAGACGTTTGCGCTATTGGCACTAGGGACGGTGCCCAGCGTCGAGAGGTTCACCTTGTCGCCGGTCACCGCGCCGTTCTTGATCTTCTCGGTGGTCACCGCGCCGTTCTTGATCTTGGCGGTGGTGATCGCGTTCGACTTGATCTTGGCGCTCGTCACCGCGTTCTTCTTGATCTTCGCGGTCGTGACCGAGTTGCTCTTCAGTTCGTTGCTGCCGATCTTCTTCGCGGCATACGCGCTGGCGCCGCCGAGCACGAGGAAGACAGCTAGGGACGACATCACGTTCGAGTACGTGAGCCGCTTGCGGATCTTGTTCAAGGGAGAATCTCCTTCTTGGACGTTTGATGGTCGCAGGGGTGCTTCTTGCCAACCCCTTCAACTCCTGCCCTTGCCAAACGACCGTCAGCTGCTGTACTTGCGCGAGGGCACGAGGCGGCTGAGGCTGAGCCGGAAAGCCGCCCAGAGGGTCTTCAGGCCGTAGACGACGCCGGCGCTGAGACCGACGGAGGAAGCGTCGTCGAAATAGCGGCTCGAGGCGGGAACCTCGGCGATGCGGAAGCCGAAGGCGCTTGCCTGCATGAGGATCTCGGAATCGAAGCTGAAATCCGACGCGTTGCGCAGGAACGGAATGCCAAGGAGAAAGTCGCGCGAATAGGCGCGGTATCCCGTGTGAAGGTCGGACAGGCAGGTGCCCATGACGCGGTTCTCGGCTCTCGTCAGCAGGCGGTTGGCGACGATCTTGTAGCGAGGCATTCCGTTCTCGCGGGCGGCCCCGGGCACGGCCATCCTCGACCCGAGCACCATGTCCGCGTCGCCGGCGAGGATCGGGCGTATCAGGTCCGGGATCAGGCGCGGCTCGTACTGGCCGTCGGGGTGCAGCATCACGACGATCTCGGCGTCGCGTTGGAGCACGTCGAGGTAACAGGTCTTCTGGTTGGCGCCATAGCCGGCGTTGTGGGGGTGCCAGACGACCCGGGTGTCGAGTCCGCGCGCGACCTCTGCCGTGGCATCCGTCGAGCCGTCGTCGACGACGACGATCTCGTCGACCCAGTCACGCGGTATTGCGGCGACCATCGCCTCGATTGTCCGCGCCGCGTTCAGCGCCGGCATCACCACGGCGACCTTGCACCCGGCCCGCTTAGACATGGCGGGCCTCGACGTACACGGTGCCACCGCGCCGGCATGCGACCTCGAACGCAGCGCAGGCCAGGGCAAGGGGAACCAGCAAGCAGGCGGCAGCCAATGTCGCGATGCGGGCGGAGGTCGACATCGGCCGCTCGCGCGCCGGCGCGCGCCTGATCGCCGCGTAGAGGCTCGGCCGGCCCGGCAACCACCCGACGAAACCGTCCAGCCAGCCGAAAAGGACCTGCCCACCACGCCAATAGCTCACTCGATCGATCGACATCCCAAGCTCCGCGAGTCGCGAGCGCAGAGCCGAGGAAGGGACGTGGACCAGATGCCGCGGATAGTCGAGCGCAAACCAGCGATCGCCGAAGACCGCCGCCTGCATGCTGGCCGCGTTGGGCATCGCGACTGCGAGGATGCCCCCGGGCGAGAGCTTTGAAACCGCCAGCCGTAGCTCTTCTCCCGCTCCCCGCAAGTGCTCGAGGCTATGCCAATAGACGATTCCGGCCCACTGGCCTTCGACGTCGGCGAGCGCCGTCTCGGTCACCCAGGGCGGAGAGGGGACGCGCTCGATGCCGGCGGCATCCCGTCCCGCAGCTCGGAGAGCCTCGACCAAGGTTCCATCGCCTGCACCCACGTCGAGAATGGGGCCGTTGGGCGCAGTCTTGGCTAGGCGGGTCGCCAGCCCGGCCCGCAGCTTCCGGAGCAACGAGTCCCCGGGGCCGCCGAAGCGCCCGCTGCGCGGCCGGTACCAGCCGTCGTAGGCGCGCTCGAGCTCCAACTCAGTCGGCATGGGCTCGGTGCTCCACGACCCACAGCTCGGGCAGCGCACGCGGCGGGGGCGCCTGGCCGCGCTGGCATCGATCGGGGCGGCGCACCATTCACAGCGTTCGACTCGCCGCGCCTCGCCCAAGCCTCCTCTACTCCCTCGAGCCGACCCAGATCGCGCCAGGGCCCTCCGCGCTCTTGCCCACCTCGTCGTCGGGCGCCCCAACCCTGATCGAGATCTTGCCGATATGGCGGTTTTCGTCGACCAGGCGGTGAGCCTCGGGAAGATCGGAGAACGGGAGGGCTCGCCACATGACCGGCCGCACCTTGCCGTCCCTGACCAATTCGTTGGCGCGCCAGGCCTCATAGGCGTTGAAAGCGTGGGCCCCGACGATCTGCTTCTGGCGCATCCACAAGTAGCGAACGTCGAAGTCGAGGTCGTACCCGGTCGTGGCTCCGCACGTGACCACCTTCCCGAACGGCTTGACGGTGAACACCGAAACGGGGAAGACCTCCCGACCCACGTGTTCGAAGACGATGTCGGGGGCGTCCCCCAAGATCTCCCGAACCCGCTTGGCGAAGCGCTTAGTCGCAGCGATCCGATCGCGCTCCGCGCCCGCATCCACGGGTCCCCTGCGAATCATCTCCGAGAACTCGCCGCGGTCGATGTAGTCGGCCGCCCCGAGGCGCTTGGCCAGCTCGCCCTTCTCCGCCGAGGAGACGATGCCGACTGCGTTGGCGCCCGCAACCCGGCAGATCTGGCTGGCGAAGACGCCGAGGCCACCCCCCGCTCCCCATATGAGCACGTTGTGCCCTGCCTGCAGGTTGCAGCGGGTGATAAGCATGCGGTAGGCGGTGAAGTGAGTGACCGCGTAGGCCGAGGCGTCGACCCAGGAGAGGCTCGGCGGCTTGGGCAACAGCTGCTGCGCCTGCACCTTGCAGAACTGCGCGAACGATCCCCAGGTCGTCTGGTACCCCCAGCCGAGCTGGCTGGGCGCGGCGAGGGGGTCGAGGCCGTGGACCTCCGGATCCTCGTAAGAGGCTTGATTGGCGTGGACGACCACCTCGTCCCCGGGCTTCCACTTGGTCACCCCTACGCCGACCTTCCAAACGACCCCGGAGGCATCGGAGCCGCCGATGTGGTGGCCCCATTCGGGATGGTCGCCGTAGGGGAAGATCGAGATCGGCTCCGCCCGGGCGGCCCAGATGCTGTTGAAGTTGACCCCGGCCGCCATCACCCGCACGACGACCTCGAACGGGCCAGGCTCGGGAACCTCGACCTCCTCGACCTCGTAGGCGCTCGCGAGATCCCCCTCGCGCTCCGGGCGCAGGACCCAGGCCGCCATCGTCGCCGGCAGCTCGCCGGGCTCGACGCCAACGCGGGAGATCTCGAGAGCGTCGGTGGTCAAATCTCAGTGCCCGCGCTGGGCTTCGAGTAGCGGCCGCAGGACGGCTTCGCACTTCGGCGTCGGGTTTTCGATGCACTCCTCGAGATTGACCGAATCTCCGTGTTCTTCTCCAGCTTGCTGAGCTGCGGCCAGCTCTTCGCACATCGCCTTGCTCATCGCCTTCAGGCAATCGCTCGGTTCGTCGACGCGCGTCGCGGGCGCTGCCCCCTGTCTCACCATCTCGTTGCAGACCGTCCGGCCGAAGCGCGCGAGGCAGCTCCGCACGGCCGCGCGATCGCCAGCCACGGCGGGCTTCGCTTTCCCCTGCACCGGCGAAGCGGAAGGACGATCAGCCGCGCCATTTTCGTTTCCGCTCGATCGGTGCGGTGCCCCACTTTGGGTGTTCGCACCCGCTGCACTACCGCTTCCCTCGGCTTCGGCGCGGCTCGCGCCGCCGGATTCCGCGCGATCGCTGGGCCGATCGGTTCCGACCGCGGTGGTCGTGTCGCCTCCCGATCCGCAGCCACCCACCAGCAGCGCCGCGATCAGCAGCGCGCCGATCCACGTCGCCAGCGTGCCCAGTGCCCTCGAAGGTCTGCTCATCGAGCCCAAATGTAGAGCACGGCGCTCAACCGATTGGATAGCGTGGCGTCCGTGTACTGCCCACGTTGCGGAACCCCGAACGAGCCCGGTGACCGCTATTGCAGCGCCTGTGGCACCGTGCTCCGGGAAGCGCAGGAGTCGCAGCGGGAGACGACGATGCGAGAGCGCCTTGCGGGCTTGGTGGGCACCACCCGGCGCGCCCGCTGGATTACCGCCGCCACCGCCGTGGCCATCGTCGTCGCGGTCATCGCCTTCCTCACGCTGCCGACCGACGACCAGGGAATTCCGCGGGACGAATACACCCTCGCCGCGGAGCAGATCTGCCTCGAAGCGAAGCGACAGATACTGGCGTCCAGCCGGCTCGCCCGAGCGGGCGAAGATCCCGCCGGGACGAGCGAATACGCACGGGCGCTGCTGCCCGCGGTCAGCGGCTGGCGCCTGCAACTCGACGATCTCGAAGTCCCGGCCGATCGCAAGGAGCAGGCAGCGCAGCTCACCGCTGCGTTGAAGGAGGCGGAAGCTCGCATCGCCGGCCTCGTGCGGACGGCTGAAGAAGGGAACCGGCGGCGTACGCTCGCCAGCGCTGCCGCTGCCGACGACGCGAGCACGCGCGTGGAAGAAGCGGTCGCCGCGCTCGGGCTCGAAGAGTGCGCCGAACTCCGCCTCGGCACGGTGCCCGAACAGGGCTGACCGTCCACGCGGGTTGCGTCGTCCGATCGTTTGTGATCCAATGCCCGAAATCTGCCGTCGGCCGATCGCCTGGAGGAAGCAACTATGAGCAAGCGTTATGTGGTTCTCGGATTGAGTCTCGTGCTGGCCCTCGCGCTGGCGGTGCCGGCACTCGGGGGACCGTCAAACCTGATTGCGAGCGCTTCGAAGAGCGTCAAGAAGACCGCCGAAACCGCGCTGAAGACTGCGAAGCAGGCGAAGAAGCAGGCGAACACCGCCAACAAGACGGCCAACGAAGCGCTGGAAGCGGCGAAAAACTCCCAGACCAGCGCCGACGGCGCCGCCGCCAGCGCTAAAAAAGCGCAGGAAAGCGCGGATAAAGCCCAGACGACGGCCAACGGCGCCAAAACCACCGCCGACCAGGCAAAGACGCTGGCCGAAAAAGCCGAAGCCAACGCCAATACGAAGGTCCGCGGGGTCTACTACCAGTTCGGCTCATCGAGCGCGGAAGACACCGAAACCACCAAGAACGTCAGCGCCTTCTGCGAAGGCGAAGACGAATCGACCGGTGGCGGCTGGGCGTTCAATGGCTCGACCAACGTGACCGTCACGGCGTCGACGCCGACCTTCTACGGCGACGGCTGGTTCGTAACCGCCAAGGCGATCTCCGGCACGCCGACCTGGTCGATTCAGGCGAACACCGTCTGCACCGAAAAGTAATCGCGCCAGGCTGAGGATCGGATAGAGGGGGCCTCCGGAAACGGAGGCCCCTCGCATATCGGGGGGGTGCTCGGGACTCCCCGGGCAGCGCTCGTCGCGATCGTGCTCGCTGGTCTTGTGCTGCGGATCGGGGCGGTCGCCACGGACGGCGGCTACAAACCGGCCAACGACGCCTTCGAGTACGACTACTACGCGCGGGCGATCGCGGACGGAGACGGCTATCCGCGATCCGGCTACCTCCTCCAAGGGGGGCCGACGGCAATCAGAGGGCCCGGCTACCCCTACTTCCTCGGCGGCGTCTACGCGCTCAGCGGCAGCAGTGCGACGGCGGGAAGGGTTGCCGACGCCCTTCTCGGCGCCTTGGCGATCGTCCTGACCTATCTGATCGCGCGACGGATCTGGGGCGTCCGCGTGGGCCTCCTGGCGGCGGCGCTGACGGCCGTCTTCCCGCCCTTGGTCCTGCTCAGCCGCGAGCTGCTCTCGGAGTCGCTCTTCATCGTGCTCGAGCTGGGAGCGGTTCTCTGCGCGCTCAACTACCGCCGCTCGGGCGGGGCGTTGGGCTGGGCCGCGGGAGCCGGTGCGCTCTGCGGCCTGGCACTGCTGACCCGCAACACCGGGCTCGCTCTGCTGCTGCCGCTGGCGCTCGGAGTGCTCGTCCTCCAGCCTCGTTTCCGGCCACGAGCGTTGCTCGGCCCCGCCGTGCTGCTCGCCGTTGCCGCCCTGGTCGTAGCGCCCTGGACGATTCGCAACACGGTCCAGTTCGATCGCTTCGTTCCGTTGACGACGAGCGCGGGCATCACCGCGGCGGGCGTCTACAACCCGACTTCGCACGATTCCAACACACACGGTGCCTGGCGCGACCCACGCACGGTCCCCAGTCTCGCGCCGCTGTTCGAAACCCCCGGCCTCGACGAGGCGGAAGTCGATGCGAAGCTGCGCCGCGAGGCTCGCGACTTCGCCTGGCAGCACCCCGTTTACGTAGCCGAAGCCTTCGGCTGGAACCTCGCGCGGATGTTCGAGCTGACCGGCGGATCGGTGGTCGACCGGGAGGGAAACCCCGTCGACGATCGCGGCATCGGCAGCGCGGCCCCGACGTCCGAGCGGATCGGGATCGCCATCCTCGTCCTCCTCGGCCTGGTCGGTACGCTGGCGCTCATCTTCTCCCGCCGTGCAAACCCTGGAGATTCCGAGCGGCCGCCCGGGCTGCCTCGGGGGCCTTTCTTCCTCTGGCTGATCCCGATTCTGATCCTGACAACGACCGCCCTCGTCAATGGCCTCCCGCGCGATCGTCTACCCGCCGATCCCTTCCTGCTGATCCTCGCTGCGATCGGCCTGGCGGTGGTCTACGACCGTGCTCGGGGGCGGGAGATCCAGGCCCGATGAACTTGTGCCGGGCCGCGGCGCTCGCCGCCGCCACGATCCTCGCGCTGTGCGTCGTCGCGTGTGGCGGAGGTGACTCAGGGGAAACTGCTGCTCAGACGGAGAGTGCTCCGGCCGCGACTGGAATCTCAGCCCACGTCGTCGCCCAAGCGGAAGGCAACTGCCGCTGGATGCTGCGAGGCGTGCGGCAAATCGGGCGGGAAGCCTCCCAGAAGGTCTACAAGTCCGGCTTCGAACTGACGACCGAGGGAATCGCAAAGCCCGGGCTGGCGCTGATCAAGCGCTTGACGCAGCGGCAACGCGATCTGCGGAACGCTGCCGACGACCCGAGCTTCGATGCATACCTGAGCTTCTTCGATCCGATCATCGTGCTCGGTGAAGAGCGGCTGGAAGCGGGCGAAGCGGGGGACCAGGGGCGCTCGAAACGCCTACAGGGGCTGCTCACCGAGCTCGGCGCCGAACAGCGCGAAGCGGCGGGGCGGGCGGGGCTGCGGGATTGCGAAATCGACCTCCTCGGCGTCGTCGTACGCGAGGCCTTCGGCTGAGGTGGCAACCACGCCGGTAACCGTGCCGTTCGGCGAAGGCGAGGACGTCGTCGAGCCGCCTCCCCACCATCCGCGCTATCCGCTCACGGTCGGCCTGCGCGGCGTCGCCGCCTTGGCCATCATCGTCGGCCACGCCTGGTTCTTCACCGGCGGCTTCGGCGGTTTCACGGCGAGCCTCCCAAATCGCATCGTCGTGCGCTGGGACGGTGTGGTGGCGCTCTTCTTCATGCTCTCCGCCTTCCTGCTCTACAGGCCGATGATCGCCCACCGGGTCGGCGGCCCGGAGGCGCCGACCGTTTCGGCGTACGCCTGGCGTCGCTTCCTGCGCCTCTATCCCGCCTACTGGGTGGCGCTCACGGCACTGGCGATCATCCCTGGCCTCTACGGCGTGTTCAGCCACAACTGGTGGGCCTTTTACAGCCTCACCGACTTCCTCGACGTCGAAAACCTGCACAGCGTCTGCCCGGCGACCGAGGAGTTCCTCTGCGGACTGCCGCAGTCGTGGACGCTGGGCATCGACATGACCTTCTACGTGATGCTCCCCTTCTACGCCGCCTTTACGGCTTTCTTCTTGCGCCGCGTCGCGCCGCGTCGCTGGATGACAATCGAGCTGGGGCTGCTTCTGGTCCTCGCGGCCGCGGCGCTGGCACTCGGCGGTCCGCCGTTCGACCTGCGCGACGAGGCGTGGTACAGGTACAGCTTCCTCGGAAACTTCTACTGGTTCGCGCTCGGGCTCGGCCTCGCCGTGATCTCGGTCGTCTACTCGCGAGCGGCCGTCAAGCCCCGGCCGCTGCGCTTCGTCGCCTCGCGACCTGGGCTCTGCTGGGCGGGCGGATTCGCAATCTACGTCGCCACGGTGTTCACCTTCTCCGACGTTCCCTTCGTCTTCGGCTTCAACACCGCTGAATACGTCTGGCTCAACCTGATGCAGGGGGTGGGCGCGACTCTGCTGTTCCTGCCGGCGGTCTTCGCCAACCCCAACCGGGGACTCCCCGCGAGGGTGCTTGGGCATCCCTTCCTGATGTGGGTCGGAGTGATCTCCTACGGGCTGCTGCTCTGGCACGGCACGGTTGCGGTGACGCTTGGCGCGCTCGGGGCCGAACAGGGCTACTGGACGGTGCTGGTAGGCGAGGTCGTCGTGGCGGTACCGCTGGCGATGCTGAGCTACCGCCTCGTCGAGCGTCCCCTGATGAAGCTGAAGTACCGGTCTCTGCGCGAAGTGATGGCGGAGCGCAGGCAGGGTCGGGGCCAGGTTCCCGAAGGGGGCGGTAGCGGATGACCGGCGCCGTCCCAAGCGCTCGGGCGAACCCCGCCCGTGCCTCGCGGGCCGAGCTGCGCCGGGCGATGTTCCTATCCCAGGACAGCGTCGTGCTCTGCATGACGCTTCGCGCCCTGGACGAGATTGGCGTTCTCGAGCCCTCGCTGGAGGGCAAGCGGCCGCTGTCGGAGCTCTACCCGGAGATGACCGCCGCCGGCTTCGGCGCCATCCGGGTCGCGATGCACTCGCTCTGCGGCGCCGGCTGGCTCGAGGGCGCGCCGTCGCTCGACCCCGGCCTCGCGACCTTCGAATGGACCGAGGCCGGCAGGAGGGCGATGGAGCTGCGTGAGCCCTTCGTCGCGATCGGCGACCTGCTCGCCAGCTTCGCCGAAGACCGGGGACGGGCCTGGCGCGAGCCGTGGAGCGAGTCGCAAGCCGAGGCCTTCCGCAAGCTGGCCACGACCGCGGTCGACCGCTGGTCGGTGCCGGCCGATTGGCCGGAGGACGAGGCGACGCTCGTCGGCGAGCTGCTCGACCTGGCCTTGGTCGTATCCCCGATGCTCTGGCTGCACGAGTCCGGGCGACTCGGGGAGCGGGCGCCGGAGCTCCCCGCGGACCCCTTCGGCGAGGGCGCCGCGGGGCTGCTCGGGATCCTCGGCTGGCTCGACGACGAGGGCTGGACCCCGAGCGGCGAACAGGCCCGGACCTTCGCCCTCAACTTTGGCGGCGTGATCACCTACCTGCCGCTCTTCGCCCGCCTGCCTGAGATCTACCGGGGAGAGCTGAACGTCACGCACGACCCCGGGGAGCCAGAGTGGCACGTGCTGCGCGATCTCAACCTGCGCATCAGCGGCGCTGCCCACAAGCGCTACTTCTCCGAGAGCGAGCCGATCTTCCTCGAGCTGTTCGATCGCGAGCCGATCGAGCGACAACCCGCATTCATCGCCGACATGGGTTGCGGCAACGGCAGCTGGCTCGTGCACCTGTTCGAAGTCATCCGGAGCAAGACCGTCCGCGGGCGACACCTCGACGAGCATCCGCTGACGATGGTCGGGGTCGATCCCGATCCCGGCGCGCGGGCTACGACCGAGCGAAAGCTCGCGGAGGCCGGTGCTCTATCCCTGGTCATCTCCGGGGACGTCACCGATCCCGATCGCCTCGCCGCGGACCTCGCTACGCATGGCCTGCGCGTCGAGGACGGCCTGCACATACGCGCCTTCATCGACCACGAGCGCACCTACCGCGGCGACGCAGAGGAGCCTAGGGCGCCCGGCTGGGCCAGCAGCGTCTACATGGACGCCGGCGGCCGGGCGGTCTCTGGCGAGGACATCGAGCGGGACCTGATCGCCCACCTGCGGCGCTGGAAGCCCCACGTTCACCGCCACGGGCTGGTGGTGCTCGAGGCGCACAGCGTGGCGCCGAGCGTGATGAAACGCCATCTCGGCGCGCTGCACGGGATCGCATTCGACGCCCACCAGGCCTACTCGAAGCAATACACGGTCGACCACGCCTCTTTCCTGCGTTGCAGCCAGGCGGCCGGACTACAACCAGCCGGCTACTGCGAGCGGCGCTACCCGACGGGGCGGCCCTTCGTCTCGATCAGCCTCAATCGATTGCTCGTGGCGGACGGGGAGCCGCTGCCGGGGATCGATCCGGCCGCCGCTCGGCACGACACCTGGCGGCCCGATCTCGACGCGGACCTCGAAGACGGCCGCGCTCTGCACGAGATCATCTTCAACGACGGCGATCTCCGCCATCCGGCGCTGTGGTGCAACCCGCCGACCGGGTTCGTCGTCGCCAGGGCGCTGGAGGCGATCGAGAAAAGGCTCGAGGAGTGCCGGCCCGGGGAGACGATCAGGGTGATGGACTACGGCGCCGGCACGGGAACGGCGGCGATCGAGCTATTGAAGGCGTGCAAGGAGCGCGACATCGAGAGACGGCTGGAGCGTGCGGACGTCGGGCTCGAGCTCCACCTCGTCGACATCCCGTCGAGCTGGTACGCCCAGGGCTACGAGCTGCTGGGCGCGTGCACCTGGGCCCGCTTCCACTCGCTGCGGTCCGAGGACGGGGGGTTCCGTCCCCTGTCCGAGGTGCTCGGTGGATCGACGATGGATGCCGCAATGGCGAACATGGTCTTCCACCTGATTCCGCCCAAGGCGATGGAGCGAACGGCCGCGGGCCTTGCGAGCGTGCTCGTCCCCGGCGGGACGCTCGCCTGGAGCGCGCCCGACCTCGGACCGCCCGGTCCCGAGGCGGTGCTGTTGCACGACCCCAACCGGGCGCTGCGCGAGCGCTGGCTGGAGTTGCTCCGCGACGCGGACCCGGCCGGACTCCCGCCGGCTCCGGCCGAAGCCGTACGCCAGGCTCGCGCGGAGCTGGATGAGCAAGCACTCGCCGCAGCCCAGCGACGAGCCGAGCGCCGCATCCGGCCGCGACCGCTGGTCGACGAGGTCGTCGCCGCGTTGTCGCCTCACTTCGACGGCGAGACCGTGGCCACCGCCTACGAGATGCTGGGCGAAGAGATCGTGCGCGGAATGCTGGTGCCGTCGAATCAAGCCGAGTACATGCCCGAGATCGCCGACCGCGCCCTGCGCGAAGCCGTGATCCGGGAGCTCATGCTGAAGGACGTGCTGCCCTCATTGCAGGCCGGCCCCGCCGGGACCGCCCTCGGCCTCAACTATCACTGGGTGCTGGGCCGCTTCTCGCAGCGCGCGTAGCCGCCCTCAACCGCGCCGCTCGGCCTCGTCGGCCGCCTCCGCCAAGCGCTCGACCAGGCGGGCGAACTCTTCGATGCCGGGGTCGACCTTGCCGTACTGGCCGGCGGCGTAGCGGGCGTAGACGCCCTCGAGGATGATCGCCAGCTTCCAGTAGCCGAGGGCGACGAAGAAGTCGAGCTGGGAGAGGTCGCGGCCGGAGCGCTCGGCGTAGCGGGCGGCAAGCTCGGCGCGGCCGGGGAAGCCGGGGGCCAGGGTGGCGGGCTGGCCGAGGGCGACGAGCTCGTCGCCGGGCTCGGGCCAGTAGACCATCAGCAGGCCGACGTCGGCGAGCGGGTCGCCGAGGGTGCAGAGCTCCCAGTCGACCACCGCGGCGACCTCGCCTCCCGGCGTGAGGATCATGTTGTCGAGGCGGTAGTCGCCGTGGACGATCGTCGCCCGCCCCTGCTCTGGGATGCGCGCGGCGAGGCGCTCGTGCACGGCGTCGATCGCCGGCAGCTCGCGCGTCTTCGACTTCTCCCACTGACCTTGCCAGCGGTGCAGCTGGCGAGCGACGTAGTCCTCCTTGCGGCCGAGGTCGCCGAGCCCGACCGCGTCGGGGTCGACGGCGTGGATCTCGACCAGCGTGTCGACCACGCGCTCGCCGATCGCGCGGCGGTCGCCCTCGTCGGGGAAGGCGTCGGCCTCGGCCAGGCCGCGCAGGATCGGGCCCTCGACGAACTCCATCGCGTAGAAGGGCGCTTCGTTGACGCTCTCGTCCTCGCAGAGGCCGGCGACCGGGGCCACCGGCACCGGGGTCGGCGCCAGGGCCGAGACGACGCGGAACTCACGGCCCATGTCGTGGGCCGAGCCGAGTCGCTTGCCGAGCGGCGGCCGGCGCAGCGCCCAGCGCGCGCCGCCGGCGTCCCGCACCCCGTAGGTCAGGTTCGAGTGCCCGCCGGAGATCCGCTCGAAGTCGAGCGGCAGCCGAGCGCCGTCGACGTGCTCGGCGAACCAGCCTTCGACCCCATCGCGGTCGATCCCCTGCGGGGCCTCGGCGATGCCGTCGGTCGTGCCTGTAGCCTCGTCCCCCATCGCCGGTCAAGCATATTCCCGACGCCGATTTCGCCTCAGCCCGTCGGTCGCCAACCGGCTGACGATCGGCTTCGCGATCGCCTTCGCCGTGCTCACCGGGCTCGCCGTGATCGGGGTCGCCCGCTTCCTGCAGCAGCGCCAGGGCTTCGAGGACGCCACGGCCCGCTCCTACCAGGTGGAGATCGCCGCCCGCAATCGCCTGGCCGAAGGCGACCACCCCGCAGTCGCCAAAGCGGCGATCCTCAACCAGAAGCAGAAACGTCAGCAGCTGCGCGACGAAATCGACGACAAGACGCGCGACACGGCCCTGCTGGTCGGCGCCGGCCTGATCGCCGGCCTGACCGGGGCGGCGCTGCTCTTCACCGGCCTGATCGCCTCGATGCGGCGCCCGCTCGAGGAGCTGGTCGAGGCCTCGGGGCGCCTCGCCGGCGGCGATCTCGAGACGCGGGTGAAAGTCGGCGGCCTTTCGGAGACGGCGGCGCTCGGCGAGGCGTTCAACGAGATGGCCGGCGAGCTGCAGCGCCGCGCCGGCGAACGCGACCAGCTGGAAACGATGAAGGACGAGTTCGTGCTCACCGCCTCGCACGAGCTGCGCAGCCCGCTCACCTCCGTGCAGGGGTTCGCCGAGCTGCTGATGCTGGAGCGCGAAAAGCTCAGCCCCAAGCAGGCGGAGACGGTTGAGGTGATCCTCGACAACACCCGTCACCTGGTGCGCCTGCTCAACGACCTGCTCGACCTCGCCCGCAGCGACGCCGGGCGCTTGACGATCAAGCCGGCGCCGACCGAGGTCGGGGCGCTGGTCGAGGACGCGGTGCGGACGATGCGCAGCCAGACCGAGGGCCGCGATCAATCGCTCGAGCAGCGGGTCGAGGCGGGCCTGCCCGAGGTCAGCGTCGACCGCGACCGAATCCGTCAGGTGCTGGTGAATCTCCTTACCAACGCGCACGAGTACAGTCCCGCCGGCGCGTCGATCGAAGTGACGGCAGCTCGCAACGGAGCCGGAGTGGAACTGGCCGTGCGCGACGACGGACCCGGGATGGCAGCCGACCAGCTAGAGCACATATTCGACCGCTTCACCAGGGGCGACGCTGGCCTCACCCAGCACGTGGGCGGCACCGGCCTCGGCCTAGCGATCTCCAAGTCGCTGGTCGAGCTGCACGGCGGCACGATCGGGGCCGAATCGGCGGCCGGCCAAGGCTCCACCTTCCGCGTCTGGCTCCCAGCCTCCGGGGCCGATGGGCCGAAAAGCGCTGACATAGAGCGCTTTTCGGCCCATCGGCCTCAGCAGGAGGCGACATGACCCGCGTCCTGATCGCCGACGACTCGGAGACGATCCTGCTTTTGATGCGCACGCGGCTGGAGATGGAGGGCTACGAGGTGCTGAGCGCGGCCGATGGCGTCGAGGTGCTGGAGGCGATGGCGGCGGCGGACCCGCCGCCCGACATCCTCCTGCTCGACGCGATGATGCCGCGCAAATCCGGCATCGACGCCCTGCGCGAGCTGCGCACCCATGGCCTCGAGACCCCGATCCTGATCGTCAGCGCCCACCAAGACCAGATGGACGCTGGCGCCGCCTCCGACATCGAGGTCAGCGGCTACATCACCAAGCCAATCGACTTCGACGCCCTCTTCGCCCGGATCGAGGAATTGACGGCGAGCTAGTTCCGCGCGATCTCGAGGCGGATCTCGCGGCCTTTGAGCTTCGTCCCGTTGAGGTACTCGACGGTGCGCTCGGCGACGTCGGGGGCGACGTGGACGAAGGAGAAGCGGTGCAGGACGTGGACGTCACGGACCTGCTCGTCGGCGAGCACAGCACCCTCGCGCAGGGCCCAGCGCAGGTCCTCCTCGCTGATCCCGCTGCGCTCGCCGCGGTTGACGAAGAGCTTGACCGCCTCGGCTCCGTTGCCGTCTCGCTTCGGGGGACGCTTGGACTCCTTCTCCTTCTCGCGGCGCCGGGGCCGCGGCGCGTGCTCGAGCCGCTCCTCGGGGGTTTCCCACTCGCCGATCGTCGTCTTCACGTCGCGCTCGATGCGGCCGATCTCGTCGCGCTGGGCGGGGGTGACGAAGGTGATCGCGCGCCCCGTCCGGCCGACCCGGCCGGTGCGCCCGATCCGGTGCACGTAGACCTCCGAGGAGGCCGGCACGTCGTAGTTGATCACGTGGGTGACGTGCTCGATGTCGAGCCCGCGGGCGGCGATGTCGGTCGCCACCAGCAACCGCACCCGATGGTCCTTGAAGGCGATCATCACGCCGTCACGGGCGCCCTGGCTCATGTCGCCGTGCAGCGCCTTGACGTCGAGCCCGCGGTCCTTCAGCGTCTTCTCCAGCCGCGAGGCGCCGATCTTCGTGCGGCAGAAGATGATCGCCTGCTCGGGCTCCTCGGCGCGCAGCAGCTCGACCAGCTTTGCCGGCTTCTCGTTGGCCGCGACCTCGACGTAGGCCTGCGCGATCGCGTCGACGGTCAGCGTTTTCGGCGTGATCCGGATCGTCGTCGGGTCGTACATGTAGCTCTCGGCGAGCCGCTTGATCGGCGGCGGCATCGTCGCCGAGAAGAGCGCCGTCTGGCGGCCGCTCGGGCACATCCGCAGGATCTTCTCGACGTCCTCGATGAAGCCGAGGTCGAGCATCTCGTCGGCCTCGTCGAGGACGACGTAGCGCGCCGCGGTCAAGACCAGCGAGCGGCGGCTCATCAGGTCCATCATGCGGCCGACGGTGGCGACGACGACGTGGGCGCCGGCGCGCAGCTGCGACTGCTGCGATTTGATCGGAGCGCCGCCGAAGACGGCGACGATCTCGACGTCGAGGTGCTCGGCGTAGGCGCGCAGCGCCTGGGTCACCTGGATGCAGAGCTCCCGGGTCGGGGTGAGGACGATCGCCTGCACCTCGTCGACCGCGGGGTCGAGGTACTGCAGCAGCGGCAGCCCGAAGGCGGCGGTCTTGCCGGTCCCCGTCTGGGCCTGGCCGATCACGTCGTGGCCGCCGAGCAGCTCCGGGATCGCCTCCTCCTGGATCGGCGTCGGCTCCTCGAATCCCAGCTCGTCGAGGGCCTGCTGGATCTGCGGCGAGAGGCCGAGGTCGCGGAAGGCGGTCATCGGGCAGGGTCCAGGAGCAGCTTGCCGGTGGTGCGACGGGCGACGAGGTCTTCGTGGGCGCGGGCCGCCTCCGAAAGCGGGTAGACCTCGCCGACGGTCACCTCGAGGTCACCAGAGGCGACGGCCCCCACGAGCTCGCCGATCATCGGCACGGCCAGATCCTGGCGGGCGAGCAGATGCACGAGCCAGAACCCGACGACGGTCTTCGACCCACGCAAGAGCGCCGCGGTGGACACATCGCGCTGCTCGCGCGAAGCGATCCCGAAGACGACCATGCGGCCCAACGGGGCGAGAACGCCCAGCTCTTCGTCGAACGCATCGCCGCCGCTCATATGCAGCACCGCGTCGACCCGGCCACCGTCATTTGCCTCTCGAATTGCTTCTCCCAGGTTCTCGGCGCGCGAGTCGACCGTCGCATCCGCCCCAAGCCTCTCGACCAGCGCCCGCTTCTCCTCGGAGGAGGCGAGCCCGATCACCTTGGCGCCGGCCCGCTTGCCGAGCTGCACGGCCATGCTGCCGGTGCCTCCCGCCGCTGCCTCGACCACCAGCGTCTCCCCCGGCTCGATCCGCGCGCAACGCTGCACCAGCGCCATCGCCGTCAGCCCCTGCAGCAACATCGCCGCAGCCCGATCGTCATCGACCCCATCCGGCAGCGGAATCAAGAGCGCCTCCGGCACCGCGACCCTTTCCCCGTACCCGCCGCTACCCAGCAGCGCCGCAACCCGCCGCCCGTCGGGCGTTCGTCCCGACACCTCGGCCCCCGGGATCAGCGGCAGGGTCTGCTCGGCCAGGTAGTCGTTCCGAGTCGCGTGCGTATCAGCGAAGTTGATGCCGCTACGTGCAACCTCGACGACGACCTCCCCCTCACCCGCCACAGGATCGTCGACCTCCACATAGCGCAGCACCTCAGGGCCGCCGAACTCCTCGATGCGAATCGCCTTCATCGGCCGGGACACTATTCGTCGGGCGTAGCTCGCGCGGGTGGCGTGGGGGAGGGGGGTCGAGGACAGCCCGTGGACTGCCCGCAGGCCCCCCTCCACCCACGACAGGACCCGCGCGCTACTAACCTCCCGACTCTCGTGTCCCTAACCGTTGTCGGATCCATCGCTTTCGACTCAGTCAAGACGCCCTTCGGCGAGCGCGACCGCATGCTGGGCGGCGCCGCCGTCCACTTCTCGCTCGCCGCCAGCTTCTTCACTCAGGTGCGTCCGGTCGGCCCGGTCGGTGAGGACTTCGGCGCCGAGCAGTTCGAGGTGCTGGAAGGTCGCGGCGTTCTCGTCGACGACGTCGAGCGCGTGCCCGGTGGCCGGTCCTTCTTCTGGCGCGGCCACTACGAGTACGACCTCAACGTCGCTCACACCGAGGACACCCAGCTCGGCGTCTTCGGCGACTTCGAGCCGAAGCTCTCGGCCGCGGCGGAGGAGGCCGACACCCTCTTCCTCGCCAACATCCAGCCCGACCTGCAGCGCCAGGTCCGCGCCCAGTGCACGGCGGCCCGCTTCACGGCTCTCGACTCGATGAACCTCTGGATCGACACCGCGAAGGAGTCGCTGCTGGCGGCGATCGCCGAGGTCGACTGCGTGATCGTCAACGACGCCGAGGTGCGACAGCTGACCGGCGAGTCGAACCTCGCCCGCGCGGCGCGGGCGGTGATGGCCTCCGGGCCGCGCGCGGTCGTCGCCAAGCAGGGCGAGTACGGCGCGGCGCTCTTCACCGAAGACGGCTTCTTCGCCCTGCCGGGGTATCCGCTCGAGGACGTGCGCGACCCGACCGGAGCCGGCGACAGCTTCGCCGGCGGCTTCCTCGGCTACCTCGACAGCCACGGCGGCGAGCTCGACGAGGCGTCGCTGCGGCGGGCGATGGGCTACGGCACCGTGCTCGCCTCCTTCAACGTCGAAGCGTTTGGGACCGAGCGGGTCGCCGCGCTGACGCGCGAGGAGATCGACGAGCGCTTCGCCGAGCTGCACGCGATGACCCGCTTCGAGCCGCTGCCGGCGGCCGCCGAGTAGCGGCGGCGTTCTCCGGAGCGCAACAGGCGAGCGGTCCCAAACTGCGATACTGGGTCCTCCGCGAAAACGGCTACGAGGAGGGTTGATGGCCACCGAGCAGCAGATCAGAGACGCCGCCGCCGACGGGGAGGTCGCCGCTGGCTCCGAGACCCTCACCGTCACCGACAACCGCACCGGCAAGCAGTACGAGCTGCCGATCGTCGACGGCACCGTGCGGGCGATGGACCTGCGCCAGATCAAGGTCGACCCCGACGAATTCGGGATGCTCGCCTACGACCCGGCCTTCACCAACACCGCCGCCTGCCGCTCGGCGATCACCTTCATCGACGGCGAGGCGGGCGTCCTCGAACACCGCGGCTACTCGATCGAGCAGCTCTGCGAGCGTTCGACCTTCCTCGAGGTCGCCTACCTGCTGATCTTCGGCGAGCTGCCGACCGGGCCGCAGCTCGACCGCTGGACCTACGACATCACTCACCACACCTTCGTCCACGAGGACCTCAAGCAGTTCTTCGAGGGCTTCCGCTACGACGCTCACCCGATGGGGATGCTGCTCGCCGGGGTCGGCGCGCTCTCCACCTTCTACCCGGACGCGAAGCACATCGACGACCCCGAAGAGCGCTACATGGCGGCGGTCCGCCTGATCGCGAAGGTGCCGACGCTGGCCGCCTTCTCCTACCGGCACAACATGGGGCTGCCCTACGTCTACCCCGAAAACGACCTCAACTTCGCCGAGAACTTCCTCTCGATGATGTTCAAGAAGACCGAACAGAGGCACGTGCCGAAGGAGAGCCTCTCGAAGGCGCTCGACGTGCTCTTCATCCTCCACGCCGACCACGAACAGAACTGTTCGACCAGCGCCGTGCGCGGCGTCGGCTCCTCCGACGTCGACCCCTACTCGGCCGTCGCAGCCGGCGTGGCAGCGCTTTACGGGCCGCTGCACGGCGGCGCCAACGAGGCTGTGCTGCGGATGCTGCGGCGGATCGACTCCGTCGACAACGTTCCGGACTTCCTCGAGAAGGTGAAGGCGCGCGAGGAGAAGCTGATGGGCTTCGGCCACCGCGTCTACAAGAACTACGACCCGCGGGCGCGGATCATCCAGCAGCACCTGGAGGAGATCTTCGAGGCGACCGAGTACAACCCGTTGATCGAGATCGCCCGCGAGCTGGAGAAGCGCGCGCTCGACGACGAGTTCTTCACCTCGCGCAAGCTCTACCCGAACGTCGACTTCTACTCGGGGATCATCTACGAGGCGCTGGCGATCCCGACCGAGATGTTCACCGTGATCTTCGCGATCCCGCGCACGGCCGGGTGGGTCGCGCAGTGGATGGAGATGCACGAAGACTCCGAGCAGAAGATCGCGCGGCCGCGGCAGATCTACACGGGAGAGCGCGAGCGGGAGTACGTGCCGATCGAGGATCGGGACGGGCCGGAGAAGATCGTGGGGCCGCCGGCTAGGCGGCCGAAGCGCCCGCGCCGAGGGGCGTAGCGCTCCCAGCTCGTCGCGGATTGAGGGCATCGGGGGTGCCCCTCCGGGATGCTGGGTTTTTCGCTGTGGAGTCGTCGCCCTCTCGCTGGGCCATAGGGGCGAAAAACAGGACGCCGCACCCTGCGGGGCACCCCCGATGCCCTCTTCCAGGGACGTTTGTACGCTGCGCCCCATGAGCACGTGGAAGCTCACGGTTAGGGACGGGGCGGATGTCGAACACGTCGGCTTCGATGAGCTTGACGAGGCTATTGGGGCAATGCGGGAGCGGGCGCTGCGGATTCGGGCGGAGGGGCCGGCGGAGTCGATTTCGACGTTGAGGGATTTTGGGCCGGAGGATCAGGTGCGGGCTCGGTTGCAGTTGAGTGGGAAGGGGTGGTTGCGGAAGACGGTGGCGGGGGTCGACGTGCGGGGGGACGGGACGTTCATGCCGTTTCGGGGGTCGATGCGGCGGGAGGAGCTCGATCCGAGCGGGCACGAGACGCCGTTCGATCTCGTGCGCGAGACTCTGGAACGCGATGGCTGAGGCCGAGATCCCCAAGGGCAGCTACGCCGCAGGACGGCGGGTGAAGCTGCCGCCGGGCGGCGAAGCGCCCTACGTCGTCTTCATCAACGGCGTCGAGCAGAAGGAGGGCGAGGACTACCGCGTCGCCGCCGGCGAGATCGTCTTCAGCCGCGAGATCGTCAAGGAGAAAGTCGGCGCCGGCCGCTGGCTGGCGATGTACCTAGGCCTCTTCGGCACCTATCGCAAGAACGAGACGATCGACCTCCAGTTCCAGCGGGCGGGCAAGACCGAGCTGGTTTCGGATCTGCCGGTCCAGCCAGACCAACGGTAATCTGCCGAACCTTTAATCCGAAAGTCCAGCCCCAGCCTCTTTGTACAAGGCTTCGAAACCCTCTCCTATGACTCGACGCAAAAAGTTGTCCGCACGCAGTTGAGCAGTACTCGATAGCTGCGGGGAGAGATCTCTGAAAGCAAGCTCCAGATGCTCGGCTGGAGTCTGAGGCACCTGAAGTCGCAATGACCCCAAGTCGGAGCTGCTCTTCGAGAGAAATATTGTGATAACTCGATCTATCTCCGCCATGGCTGGAGGAGCGGAAGAAAATCTAAGCAACATGAACCATCTGTCTGGCTCGCTGAAATGGCGAAACCCATGGGGAGGATTCCCTATCGCGCCCTTAAGCTCACGGATCTCCAGTCGCACGGTGTCTGGAAGAGAGAGGGAATCGGCTTGCCTTTTCGTTGCGCTCGTCAGCCAAGTCGAGAATTCCGCTGCAGCTTTGTCCAGTCGCAGGTCGCTATCTTCCTCTCGATATAGATCAGAGAACCTACGGATTTGCTCCTCTGGCTGCGGAGCGCGAGCGGTGAGCAGACTGTCCATCACCAACTCCATCGCTTCCCTTGTCACGCTTCCGATGAGATCGATGAAATCAACTGCGTTACCGGTATCAGCCCGTGCCAATGCGGACAGATAGGCATCTCTCCGATCAACGAGTACCAGCAAGGGTATGGATGCGGCCCGATACGTATACGCAGATGCGGCAGCCCTTGCCACTCGCCCGTTGCCGTCCGCAAAAGGATGAATTGCCGCCAGTACGTAGTGGACGTACGACGCTTGGATGACCGGATGTGCATCTCGAAAAGCAGGTGTGTCGACTTCGTCGACCAAGCGTTGCATTTCAGCCTGAGTCTGATCTACTGGAGCGTAGGCGTGGACATCGCCACTCTCGGTTAGAACGTGATTCGGATACACCTTGTACTCGCCCCTTGGCAGGGGCTGCTCCTGAACTCCAAGCGGAGTATGAACTTTGTAGGTCTCCTGCGGAGCCGTAATCTCGTCATGAAGGCGTCTGATCCAGACTTGGGTAATTTTCGGAAATCGCTCGGTGACTTGGTCTAGGACCAACTCAAAGGCCGAAAGCTGGGCCTCGAAAAGAGCTCGAGCATCCGGGCCCTGCTTTGCCACTTCCTGCTCCCATGCGGCTGCCTGGGTAGCCACGGTCATCGTCAAACCTCGATCCGTAGAGTAGAGGCCCTCTATCGCCCCCGTATCGAATGCCGCAGCGCGCATAGCAACGGTTTGAGCCTCCTTTAGATCCGCGTCCGTAGACCCTCTGGAGATCTCCTCGAACTCGCTCCGACTGTGCTCCCATGCGTCGGCCCCCGGCAAATCCTTAGGCCAGTCTTCAAAGGAAGGGAACGGCCTGTATTGGGCATCTATCTCGGCGAGTTCGGCTGGGTCGAGCGGCTGAACTTCCTTAGGCATGATGCAGACGATCGTACGCCGCCAGGCCGACAGCCGGCTAATTGAACACGTACAGCACCGCGAAAGCGGCTAGTGCGAAAGCGGCTAGGCCGGCCTGCATGCCCTTGTCGCGGGAGACCAGATAGGCGATCGAGCGGTCTTCGGCGCGGTCGTAGATCAGGTAGAGGTAGCGGAAGATGCAGTAGACGACCGGGGGGATAGTCCACATCATCTCGTTGCCCACGATCGGGGAGTTGACGGCGTAGATCGAGTAGCTGATCACGGTGCCGGTGGTCACCATCGCGACCATCTGGTCGAGGAAGGGCAGCGAGTAGTGCTCGAGGACGGGACGGCTGCTCGTGCCCTCGTGCAGCTCGGAGACCGCCTCCTGACGGCGCTTGGTGAAGCCGAGGAAGAGGGCGATCATCCCGGTGCACAACAGCAGCCATTCGGAAGCGTGGGCGTCGACGGCGACCGCGCCGGCGGCGACGCGGAGGATGAAGAGCCCGGCAAGGGTCATCACGTCGACGATCACGATCTGCTTCAGCCCGAGGCTGTAGGCGATCTGGGCGATCCCGTAGCCGACGACCATCAGGCCGACTTCCCAATTGACCGTGCCGAAGGCGAGGGCCAGGGCGACCAGGGTGAGCGCGGGAGCGATCGCTTTGGCAGACGCCTCAGAAAGCTCTCCCGCGGCCAGTGGCCGGAAGCGCTTCTTCGGGTGCTTGCGATCGAGCTCGACGTCGATCAGGTCGTTGAGGTAGTAGCCGGCGCTGGAGATCAGGCAGAAGGAGACAAAGGTGAGCGTCGCCTCGACGATCGCGTGGGGCTGATTGAACTTGCCCGAGAAGAGCAGCCCCGCGAAGACGAAGAGGTTCTTGATCCACTCCTGGGGCCTCCCGGTCTTGATCGCCGCGCGCAGCGGCGAACGGCGCGGCACTACCGGCTCGTCCATTGGCAGGTCATCGTGCTCGGGAGGGGCGGGTATCGTCGGCTGTTCGGAGGTGATCGTTTCCAAGCTGGTTGAGCCTAGCGCTGCCGCCTGTCAGCGCTCGTCGTCAAGCTCGCGCTGGGCGCTCTCGGCTCGCCGAGCAGCGCCGGTGAAGGTGGAGAGGAATTCGCTCAGGGCCAGGCCTTCGGCCAGGTTGACCGCCAGCGGGCGCTTCGCGTCCTCGAGCACCTGCCTACGTCGCGATTCCTCGTTGAGGCGCCAAGGGTCCAGCTTCGACTTCGAGTCAGCCGCCATGCGTGGAGAGTAGCCGTCTACGGGGGGGCCGCGGTCACGCGCGCCGTCCCCCGTTCGGCGGGTGCAACGTTTTGTTCACCCTATACACGTACAAAACGTTGCACCCGTGGTCCGAGCAAATCAGGGGTCGAGGAGGACGCCGGGGTTGAGCATCCCGGCAGGGTCGAGCTCGGCCTTGGCGGCGCGCAGGGTGGCGGCGAAGGGGGCGGGGCGCTGGCGGTCGTACCAGGGGCGGTGGTCGCGGCCGACGGCGTGATGGTGGGTGATCGTGCCGCCGCCTTCGATCACGGCCTCCGAGGCGGCGGCCTTGACCTCGTCCCACTGCTCGACCTCCCCACCCCGGACCGCGGGGGCGATCACCGTGAAGTAGGGCGCCGGGCCGTCCGGGTAGACGTGGGTGAAGCGACAGCTGACCCGGGGTGCGCCAAGACCCTCGGCGGGAGCGTCGCAAACCTCGGCGACCTTGGCGCGCACCGCCTCCATCACGTCGGCATGGAACTCCTCGAAGCGGTCCCAGGTGATCGCCGTCTCGAACGTCTCCGAGAGCACCCCACACGCCACAAACGTGTCACGGAGATAAGGCGCCAACAGAAACGCCCCCCGCCAAGCCTCAACCACCCCACCCGAATCGCCGCCGACGGGCCGAAAAGCGCTGACATGGCGCGCTTTTCGGCCCGTCGGCCCCGGTGGTTCGGTGGTGCGGGGGGCGCCGGGGGTGCCGCCGTGGGACTGGGCGATGTCTAGGGCTAGGCGCATGGGCTCTTCCACGGGGAGGTGGGCGGACTCGAAGCCGAGGACTAGTAGGTGCTTCTCTCCCGTGCCGGCGCCCGTGGTGCCGGCCTCGAGCGCGTCGAGCAGCCGGCAGTTCGCCGGATTGAGACCGGACTGGGCGATCTCGCGAACCGCGCGGGCGGCGGCGAGGAAGTCGTCGAACTCGACTCCGCAGGAGCTCTTGTACTCGGGCCGCGGCCGCACCCGAACCCAGGACTCGGCGATCACGCCGAGGATGCCCTCGGAGCCGATCAGCGCCCGGTCGGGCGAGGGACCGGCGCCCGACCCCGGCAGCCGCCGCGACTCCCAGGTCCCGCGCGGGGTGATCGCCCGCACCGACTCGACCAGGTCGTCGATGTGCGTGTAGAGCGTCGCGAAGTGCCCCCCGGCCCGGGTCGCAATCCAGCCACCCAGGGTCGAGTACTCGAACGACTGCGGGAAGTGGCGCAGCGTCAGCCCGCGCCCCCGCAGCTGCTCCTCCAACCCCGGCCCCGTAGCCCCCGCCTGGATCCGTGCCGCCAACGACTCCGCGTCCACCTCCAGCACCCGGTCCAACCGCTTCAGATCGAGAGAGACCACAGGCCGATCCCCAACCCGCGCCTCCACCCCACCGACAACGCTCGTCCCACCCCCAAACGGCACGACCGCCGCCCCCTCCGCCTCGCACCACTCGAGAACGGTCTCGATCTCCGACTCGTCCTTGGGATAGGCAACGAGATCGGGCGGGTTGGGAAATTCCCCCCGAAACCCCCGCACCACGTCCCGATAAGCCTTCCCCAGCGAGTGCAACACCCG
This sequence comes from Solirubrobacterales bacterium, assembly GCA_036379955.1. Classification (GTDB taxonomy): domain Bacteria; phylum Actinomycetota; class Thermoleophilia; order Solirubrobacterales; family 70-9; genus VRUE01. The sequence continues at coordinate 23,014 of DASVFR010000001.1, read as the reverse complement.
CTCGTACTTCTCATCCGTAAAGAGATCGCCGAAGGCACTCGGAACCTTCAACCGCGCCTTCCTCAGCTCAACCCCATCGAGTGGAACCGCGCCTTCGGGCTCGCCCCCGAACCCAAGATTCGCCCTGATCCCGGCCGCCGCCTCACGAAGCTCTTTCTCAGAAGGCGCCTGATCCTCGTACCCCCACCCCCAATGCTTGAGCCTGCGACCCATGAAAAGCGCCCCGCCGGTAGAGGGGGAGGGGGTGCCTCTCGAACGGGCGGATACTCAAAGTGCCGGTCTAATTAGACCGGCACTTGTCCGGGCGAGAGGCACCCCCTCCCCCTCTACCAATGAACACCTTTCATGAGGTGCGCAAACGCCACCGCCTCGGTGGAGGGCGCCCGATCCGGCGCCTCCTCGGTCTTGCCCTTCGCAGCCTGACTATCCGGAAACAGTTTGTAAGCCTGGCTGAGGATCCGATCGCTGACCTTCGGCGCCACGGCGTATAGCAGCTCGCCGAAGGTCCCCAGCCGCGTCGCCACCTTCTTCGGCCTGTCGATCATCGCCCCGGCGATCATCTCCGCCGCCTCCTCCGGCGAGATCGCCGGGAAGACGTCGTACATCCGGGTCGGGGCGATCATCGGCGTGCGCACCAGCGGCATGTGGATCGTCGTGATGTGCACCCCGTCGTCGATCACCTCCGAGGCGATCACCCGGCCGAAGGCGTCGAGCGCCGCCTTGGAGGCGACGTAGGCCGAGAAGCGCGGCGGGTTGGTCTGCGTGCCGATCGAGCTGATGTCGATGATGTGGCCCGACCGGCGCTCCCGCATCGAGGGAAGCAGGGCGAGGATCAGGCGCACGGCCCCCAGGTAGTTGAGCTGGATCGTGCGCTCGAAGTCGTGGTAGCGGTCGTAGGAGAGGCCGATCGAGCGCCGAATCGAGCGGCCCGCGTTGTTGACGAGAACGTCGACCTGCCCGTGGTAGGCGAGCACCTCCTCGGCCATCCTGGCGACGTCCTCGGGGTCGGCCATGTCGCAGCGGTGGACGTGCGCGATCCCTCCCGCGCGCTCGATCTCCTGTTTGGTCGTTTCCAGCTTCTCGACCGAACGGGCGACCAGCAGCACGGTCGCGCCGGCGTCGGCGACCTTGACCGCGGTCGCCTTGCCGATCCCCGAGGAGGCGCCGGTGATCAGCACCACCTTGCCGCGCACCGCGGCGCTCAGCGTGCGGTCCCTGAACAGGTCGGGATCGAGGTTGCGCTCCCAGTAGTCCCAGATGCGGTCCGCGTAGGACTCGAGCGGGGGCACCGAGATGCCCGAGCCCTCCAGCGCTTTCTGAGTATTGGTCGAGTCGAAGTGGGTCGGGTAGCTGACGTAGTTGAGCAGTCCAGCCGGGATGCCGAGCTGGTCGAGGCCGATTTTCATCGCCCGCTTCGCCGGCGGGAAGAAGCGCATCCCGGTCCTGACCAGAGCGGTCGCCGGCGCCGTGACGTCGGAGTCGAGTCGCAGCGCCGCCTGCGGCGCGTCCGCCGCGCGGGCGAAGAGGTTGACCACCTCCCCGGCGCTCTTCGGCGCCGGGTCGGTGAGGCTGAAGGCCTGCCCGTCGAGCCCCGGCTCGTGGGCGATGTGGTCGAGCGCATCGGCGACGAAATCGACCGGGACGATGTTGATCTCGCCTCCTTCGATGCCGACCGCCGGCAGCCAGCCGGGCAGGACCCTGCGCGCCCGCTGCAGCAGCTTGAAGAAGTAGTAGGGCCCGTCGACCTTGTCGATCTCGCCGGTGCGCGAGTCGCCGACCACCACTCCGGGCCGGTAGACCCGCCAGGGCCGCGAGCACTCCTCGCGCACGACCCGCTCGGACTCGTGCTTGGTGCGGAAGTACGGGTTGACGTCGAGCCGCTCGGCCTCCTCGAACATGTCCTCGCGCCACTCGCCCCGGTAGAGGCCGGCGACCGCGATCGAGCTGACCTGGTGAAAGCAGCCCGCCTCGATCGCGCCGGCGAGTTCGACCGCGTGACGGGTGCCCTCGACGTTGGCGATCTCCTGCGCTTCGGTGCCGGCGGTCAGGTCGTAGATCGCCGCCAGGTGGAAGAAATGGTCGACCTTGCCGCGCAGGGTGAGCAAGTCCTCCTCGGAGACCCCCAGGCCCGGCTGGCCGAGGTCGCCGGCGATCGGCACGACCCGCGCCCCGTCGGGCCCGAACGAGGTGCGCAGCTCCTCCAGCCGCCCGCGCGAGCCGGCCCGCACCAGCGCGTACACCGTGCCCTCGCGCTGAAGCAGGCGGCGCACCAGGTTGCGGCCGATGAAGCCCGTCGCTCCGGTGACGAAGTAGTCCATCGTCCTCCAGCCTACCTTGGGCGAGAAGGTCATTGGCTGCGTTCCATAGACTGCGGGGAAATGGCGGAGACGGCCACCCTGCAGATCGCGATGCCGGAAATGGGCGAGTCGGTCACCGAGGGGATCGTGCTCGAGTGGCACGTCGCCGAGGGGGATTTCGTCCGCGAGGGGGACACGGTGGTCGAGGTCTCGACGGACAAGGTCGACGCCGAGGTGCCGGCTCCGGCCGACGGGACGATCGTCAAGCTGCTGGTTGCCGTGGACGACGAGGTGCCGGTCGGGGCTCCGATGGCTGAGATGGAACTCGGAGGCGACGCTGGCGAGCGCCCGCCTGCGGGTCCTGTCGCTGCAGGGGGCCCCCCACCCCTTCCGGTCGCTAAAGCGTCCTCAGGGGTGGGTCCCCCTACAGCGCCACCCGCGGGACAAGCGGTTGACGGAGAGGCCGCCGGGACCAACGGGGCCGATGGAGTCCGGGCGACGCCGGTCGCACGGAGGGTTGCCGAGGAGATCGGCGTCGACCTTGGCTCGGTAGCTGGGTCAGGGCCGGGGGCGAAGGTGACCAAGGACGATGTGTTGGCGGCCGCCAACGGTGCGCCTGCAGTCGCGCGGGGTGAGGAGAAGCAGCTTCGGGGGCCGGCGGGGATGCTGGCGCAGGCTATGGACGAGTCGCGGGAGGTGCCTACGGCCACCTCGTTCCGGACGATCGCGGTCGACACGCTCGACGCCAAGCGCAAGGCGCTCAACACGGCGCTGAAGGAGCGCGGGCTGAAGGTCTCCTTCACCCACCTGGTCGCCTGGGCGATCGTCCAGGCCGCCAAGGAGCACCCGGTGATGACGCGGGTCTTCGAGCGCCGCGACGGCAAGCCCTTCGCGCTCGAGGGCGGCCCGGTCAACCTCGGCATCGCCGTCGACGTCGAGCGCAAGGACGGCTCGCACAGCCTGATGGTCCCCGCGATCAAGGGCGCCGACGGGCTCGACTTCGCCGCCTTCCACAGCTACTACGAGGACCTGATCACCAAGACGCGGGAGAACAAGCTCACCGCCGACGACTTCCAGGGCACCAACGTCTCGCTGACCAACCCGGGCGGGATCGGCACCGTCGCCTCGGTGCCGCGCCTGATGAGCGGCCAGAGCGCGATCGTCGCCACCGGCTCGATCGCCTACCCGCCGGAGTGGGCGCACGCGACCCCCGAGCGGCTGCGCCAGCTCGGCGTCTCGAAGGTGATGACGATGACCTCGACCTACGACCACCGGGTGATCCAGGGCGCCGAGTCGGGCGCCTTCCTGCGCAGCATCGAGCGCCTCCTGCAGGGCGAGGACGGCTTCTACGAGGCGCTCGCCGCCGATTTCGGCCTCGACGCCGTGCCGATCTCCGCCGCCCATCCGGCCTCGGCCTCGGCACCGCCGCTCGGCGCCGGACGCAGCGGCGAGACCGTCACCGCCGGCCCCCCCGACGAGGAGCTGCTGCAGGCGGTGCAGGCAGCGACCTCGCTGCTCAAGAACTACCGCACCCACGGGCACCTCGCCGCCCCCCTCGACCCGCTCGGCCGCGAGCCCAAGGGCGATCCCGGCCTGCAGCCCGAGAGCCTCGACCTAACCCCCGAGCTGATGGCCAAGGTCCCGGCCTCGATCCTCGAAATCGGCGTCCCGGGCGAGACCCTGCTGGAGGCGCTGCCGCGCATGCGGGAGGCCTACTGCGGCACGATCGCCTACCAGTTCGAGCACCTCTCCTCGCACCACCAGCGCGCCTGGCTGCGCGAGATGGTCGAGACCGGAGCCCACCGCCAGCCGCACGAGGACGAGGAGAAGCGCCGCCTACTGCGCCGCCTGATCGACGTCTTCGAGTTCGAGCGCTTCGTCGAGAAGGCCTACCTGGGCCAGAAGATCTTCACCATCGAGGGCCTCGACGCGATCGTGCCGATGCTCGACGAGCTGGTCACGCTCGCCTGCCGCGACGGCGCCGAGGAGGTCGTCTTCGGCATGGCCCATCGCGGCCGGCTCAGCGTCCTCGCCCACAACCTCGGCCGCTCGGTCGAGTCGATCCTCGCCGAGTTCGAGGGCTCCAAGCAGATCGACGCGGTCAAGGCCGTGGCGGCGATTCCGCACGGCGGCACCGGCGACGTCAAGTACCACTACGGCCACCAGGGGGTCTACGAGACCCACGCGGGGGAGAAGATCGCGGTCCGGCTCTACCCCAACCCGAGCCACCTCGAGTTCGTCAACCCGGTGGTGGAGGGCGCGACCCGCTTCATCCAGTCCGACTTCGACGGCCCCCGGATCGAGCACCGGCCGACCCGGGCCGTGCCGGTGCTGCTGCACGGCGATGCCGCTTTCCCCGGACAGGGCGTGGTCGCCGAGACGCTCAACCTGCGCGCGCTAAAGGGCTACACGACCGGCGGCACCGTTCACGTCATCCAGAACAACCAGGTGGGCTTCACCACCGACCCCGAGGACGCCCGCTCGACTCCCTATGCGGCGGACATGGCGAAGGGCTTCAACGTGCCGATCGTCCACGTCAACGCCGACGACGTCGAGGCCTGCTCCGCGGCGATCCGGCTGGCGATGGCCTACCGCGAGCGCTGGGGTCAGGACATCGTCATCGACGTGATCGGCTACCGCCGCTACGGCCACAACGAGACCGACGAGCCCGCCTACACCCAGCCGCAGGTGGCGGCGAAGATCAAGGCCCACCCGCCGGTCTCCGAGATCTACGCCGAGAAGCTCGTCGGCGAAGGCACGATCGAGCGCGAGGAAGTCGAGGCGGCGGCCCGCGAGCGCCACGACGAGATGTCGGCGGCGCTCAAGGACCTGCGCCACAAGATGGAACTGGGCGACTACCAGGACCCGACCCAGACCACCTCCAGCACCGGCGAGCTCGACCGCAGCGCCAGCCCCCCGGTCAGGACCTCGGTGCCGGCCGAGACGCTGCGCACCCTCAACCAGGCGCTGATCGACGTGCCGGAGAGCTTCACGATCCACCGCAAGCTGCGCAAACCGCTCGGCAAGCGCATCGACGCCCTGGAGCAGGGCGGGATCGAATTCGGCCACGCCGAGGCGCTCGCCTTCGCCTCGCTGCTCACCGAGGGCGTCCACATCCGGCTCACCGGCCAGGACACCGAGCGCGGCACCTTCTCGCACCGCCACCTCGTCCTCCACGACGAGAAGACCGGCCTCGAGTACTGCCCGATGCAGAACCTGGCCGATTCTCGCGCCCCCTTCGAGATCTACAACAGCCCGCTCTCGGAGACGGCTTGCCTCGGCTTCGAGTACGGCTACTCGGCGGCGACGCCGAACGCGCTGATCCTCTGGGAGGCCCAGTACGGCGACTTCGCCAACGCCGGCCAGGTGATCGTCGACAGCTTCATCGTCTCCGGCGAGGCGAAGTGGGGCCAGACGAGCCGGCTGACGCTGCTGCTTCCCCACGGCTACGAGGGGTCGGGGCCTGAGCACTCGAGCGCCCGCATCGAGCGCTTCCTCGCGCTCGGCGCCGAGGGCAACATCCGCATCGCCAATCCGACCACCGCCGCCCAGTACTTCCACCTGCTGCGTCGCCAGGCCCTGATCCGCAAGCCGCGGCCCCTGGTCGTCTTCACCCCGAAGGGCCTGCTGCGCCTCGACCGCGCCGCGGCGACGCCGCGGCAGCTGACCGACGAGCAGGAGCACTTCCACTTCATCCTCGACGACCCGAGCGCCGGCGAGCGCAAGGAGAAGGTCGAGCGGCTGGTCCTCTGCACCGGCAAGGTCTACTTCGACATCGACGCCAGCGAGCGCCGCGGGAAAGCCGAGAACGTCGCGATCGTCCGCGTCGAGCTGCTCTACCCCTTCGCCGAGGAGCAGCTGACCGAAACGATCGCCTCCTACCCGCACCTGAAGGAGATCGTCTGGGTGCAGGAGGAGCCGCGCAACATGGGCTGCTGGAAGGTGATGTCGCGCCGTCTGCCGAGCATGCTGCCCGAGGGCGTCGAGCTCGGCTACGTCGGGCGCCAGATCCGGGCCAGCCCGGGCGAGGGCTACTCCGCTACGCACTCGCGCGAGCAGGAGCGGATCGTGCTCACCGCGCTGACCCCGGGCGCGTAGGTCAGCGCGACATCGACGCGGTCGCCGAGGTGTAGACCGTGCCGCTTGCGGTTGCCGCGGTCAGGGTGACGGCACCGCCTTTGCTCGACGCATAGGTGAACTGAGTCGTGGACTCCGCCGCACCGCTTGCCGCGATCGTCAGGGTGCCGCCCGTGATCGTGCCGCTGGCCGACGTGACCGAGACCGTATGACCGCTGCCCAGGCCGCTGACCGTGTTGCCGGAGCCGTCGGTGACGCTGACGTTGGCTTTGAAGGTGCCCGTGCTCGACAATTCGGCGCCGGTGCAGGTGAAGAAGCAGGGGGAGCTAAGCGTGCCTTTGCTGACCGTTGCGTGCGTCCAGGCAATCCGTGCAGGCGCTCCAATGCTCACCGTGATCGGCAGGCCCGAGCCGTTGGAGATCGAGCCGTCGGTGACGGTGACCGAGGTCGAGCCGGCCTTGACCAGGGTCATCGCGCCGTTTTTGCCACCCGAGGCCGCGGCGACGCCGTTGGTGAAGCTGATGTTCGTGGGGGTGCCAAGCTGGTTCCCGCCTCCGGCGAAGCTGGCCACCGTCGCGTGCGCGCCAGAGGGGCTGTCGGCAGACGGGCCGAAGGTGAGGCTGTGGGTACCGGTGTAGGAGCTGGAAACGTTGCCGAGGGAGTCCTTGGCGGTAATCGTCAGGTTGTCCGTTTCGCCGGCGATGGGCGTGGTGGTCTGGGCTTCGAGGGTCAGGCTGGCCGCCGCGCCTGGGCTAACGCTGACCGCCAGGCCCGAGCCGTTGGAGATCGAGCCGTCGCTGACGGTGACCGAGGTCGAGCCCGTTTTGACCAGGGTCATCGCGCCGTTTTTGGCCCCGGATACCGTGGCGAGGCCTTCGTTGAAGCCGATCGGGGTGGCGGTGCCGAAGTTGACCGCCGTTCCCGAGGAGCTGGTCACCGTGGCGTGAGCGCCCGAGGGGCTGTCAGCGGCCGGGCTAAACGTGAGGTTATGAGAGCCGGCGTAGGAAGCGGAGGTGTTGCCGTAGGCGTCCTTGGCGACGATCGTCAGGTTGTCGGTGGCGCCGGCGGTGGGCGTGGTGGATTGGGCTTCGAGGACGAGCTGGACCGCCTGCCCGGAGATGCTCCAGCCGGAGTTGCCCCCTTCGCTGAAGCTTTCGGGCGCCACGATCGACGTGCCGACGTTGGTGCTCTCGGCCACCGAGACGAATTCGACTTCGGCCGCACCGGCTCGGTTGAGTTTCCAGGGGCTGCCGGAGGCGGTCGGCGCCAGTTTCAGCAGGCTGCCCGCACCTTTGCCCTTCAGCTTGAGCAGGCCCTGGACCGATTGGGTCTGGCCGGTCGCGAAGCTGAGAGTTTCGGCCGAGGCGGCGACCTTGGTCAGGTTGTTGAAGGTCGTGTTGCCACTCACGGTCTGGCCGCTGCCGTTGAGGACGACGGTGCCGCCGTTGGCGAGGAAGGTTCCGTTGTTGGCGAAATCGCCGGCGAAGGAAGCGGCTCCTTTCGGCGCTTTGAAGCTGCCGGTGGCGCCGACGGCGAACCCTTTGCCCACCGAGAAGCTGGAGTAGCCGTCGAAATCGGAGGAGCCTTCGACGGCGAGCCCCTGGGCCGCCAGGCCCGAGAAGCCCGAGAGCGAGCTGCCTTCGCGCAGCGTGAGCGTGCCGCCGGTGCTCAGCGTCCCTGAGCCGGAGAGCGTGCCTTCGAGGGCAACCGAGCCAGTGCCGGCGCTCGGCGAGCCGCCCAGCGGCAGGCTGCAGGAGGGGGAGACCGTCTTGGTCCCGGCGACGTGGGAGAAGGCGATCGAGCCAAATTTCGCGCTGCCGCAGGTGAGCGTCGCGCTCTGGCTGCCGTCGAAGACGATCGTGCCGCCGTTGGCGTGGAACGTCGCTTCCGGGTTGACCGAGAAGTCGCCGCCGACCGAGACCGATCCCGCCGGCGCTTCGAACACCGCCCTCGGGTTGAGCGCGAATGCCCCGCCGACGTCGGCGCCGCTGGGCAGGGTGACTTTGCCCGCCGCCTGGCTGTAGGCGCCGTCGACCGTGAACGGCGCATAGGAGCCGAAGTCGGCGGTCGCGCTGGTCGCGGTCAGGTTGCCGTCGACGTCGAGGCCGCCGAAGCCGGTGAGCTGCGCGGTGCGGTTCAAGGTGAGGTTCCCGTCCGCCGCGAGGGTGCCCGTCCCCGACAGCGTGCCGCTCAGCTTGACGCCGGCTTCGCTGCCGTCGCCCAGGCTCGGGTTGGGGCCGAGCGGCAGCGAGCAGTCGCTTTCGACGCTCTTGATGCCGCTGGTCTGCTCGAAGCTGACCAGGGCAAGGGGCTTGTTGCCGCAGGCGACGGAGCTGTTGCTCGTGCCGTCGAAGACGATCTCGCCCCCGTTGGCGTCGAAGCTCGAGCCCGCGACGACCCTGAACCGGCCGGCGAAGGAAGCGATGGCGGCCGGCGCGATGAAATCGCCGCTCGCGCTCACCGTGAAGGTCTGATTCACCGAGAGGCCCGAGTAGCCGCCGAAGTCATAGGCACCGCTGACGGTGAGGTTGTTCGCGTCGAGCCCCGAGAAGCCGGACAGGCTGCCGGCCGGGCCGAGCACCAGCGTCCCGGTCGCGTTCAGGGTCCCGGAGCCCGAGAGGGCGCCTTCCAGTTTGATCGAGCCCCCCGCGCCCGCGACCGGATCGTTCCCCAGCGGCAGGTCGCAGCTCGGCGTCACCGTCTTGGTGCCGGCGGTGTTTTCGAAGACGACGCGATTGAGGGTCGCGCCCCCACAGGTCAGCGTTCCGCCGGTGCCCTTGAAGACGACCGCTCCCCCGTTGGCGTCGAATTCGGGCGTACCCGAGATCTTCATCGATGCCGTGACGGAGGTCGTCGCGGAGCTGGCTTCGAAGGAGCCGCCGGAGAGGAGGAACGTCTGCGCCGCCAAGGCGTGCGCCCCGGCGGCGAAGTGGCCGGACACCTGCTGGAAGTTCTTGGACACCGTGAGCGAGCGGTCGAGCACGACCGTTCCCGAGAAGCCCGCGGCGAGGCTCACCGTCGCCACTTCGCCGCCGAAGCCGGGATCGACGACCGAGGTTCCGACGGATTTGGCGTTGAACGTAGCCGTGTCGCCCGGCCCCGGAGCGACGTTGCTCTTCCAGTTGACGGCGCAGCTCCAGGAGTGATCCGCGCCGCAGCCCCCATCCCAAACCTGCGTGGCCGCGGCAGCTCGTCCCGCGAAGAGAAGCAGGAAGACGAGGGCGAGAATCGCCATCCCCGCGCCGGCGGGGACTCGTGCGGGATGGACAAGGGCAGTCGGATTGGGCTTCTTTCGCAAGTTCATGTGGCGGGCTTCTTCGACGGCCCCGCGCCCCTCCTCGCGCCCTGCAACGGTCCTTGCCCAAACTTCGTTCAAACCGGCGCATCAGCCGACCCTCACCTGCCAGGACGGCTAACTGGGCGTCGCGTATCGTGGGCGCATGAGGACTCTGAGAAAGCCGACGCCGGGGCCGCTCTTCGCGCGGGTCAAGCTGCTCTCGTGGATCGAGCTGGGGATCTTCGCGGCCTTGATCTTCTTCTGGCTCGTGCCGGGGTTCGAGACCGAGACGATGATCTTCGGCTGGGCGCACGGGCTCGGATTCGTCGCCCTCTGCATCGTGATCTGGGTCGCCTGCGGTAAGCGCGAGGCCCCCTACACCCTGCTCGCGGCGACGCTGACGCCGGTCGGCCCCGTGGGCAGCGTGATCGGCATCGAGCTGATCGAGCGCCGTGGCTGGGGCGTCGCAGATTCCTCGCAAAGTGTCGCCTAATCGTCGTAAGAAAGCCGACAATGGCTTGACCGTGAGTGCTCCGACCTGTATAGGTAGTAAGCGACTGTTCCTCTGAGCAGTCCCGTTCAGGGGGACGGCAGCGTCGGCATCCCTCCCTGGCTACCGACGCGCAGGTGCAGTGAGGGTCGCGCGGACCCCCCTGCCTCCCGCGGCCCTCCTGCACTATCTCTGTGCGGCGTCAACCTCGCAAGTTGCGGAGAACGGTCTGCAGGATTCCGCCGTTGAGGTAGTAGGCGACCTCGTTGGGAGTGTCCAGCCTCACGGTCGCCTCGAACTCGACGTCGCCGGCCTTCACGGTCACCCTCTTCGCCTCGCCGCCTTCTATATCTCCGACGTCGAAGGTCTCCTCGCCGATCAGGCCGAGCGACTCGACGCTCTCGCCCTCGGGGAATTGCAGCGGCAGCACCCCCATCCCGATCAGGTTGGAGCGGTGGATGCGCTCGAAGCTCTCGGCGATCACGGCGCGGACGCCGAGCAGCTTCGTCCCCTTCGCGGCCCAGTCGCGCGAGGAGCCCGAGCCGTACTCCTTGCCGGCGAGGACGACCAGCGGCACGCCTTCGGAGGCGTAGGTCATCGCCGCCTCGAAGATCGTCGTCTCCCCTCCGTCCGGGAAGTGCCGGGTGAAGCCGCCGGCGCGCTCGACCAGCAGGTTGCGCAGGCGGATGTTGGCGAAGGTGCCGCGGATCATCACCTCGTGGTTGCCGCGGCGCGAGCCATAGGAGTTGAAGTCGCGCGGTTCGACGCCGTGCTCGACCAGCCAGGCGCCAGCCGGGCTGTCGCGCTTGATCGCTCCGGCGGGCGAGATGTGGTCGGTGGTGATCGAGTCGCCGAGCAGGGCGAGCGCCCGCGCGCCCGATATCGGCTCCACGCCGGGCGCCTCGGCCGGCATCCCTTCGAAGAACGAGGGCCGCCGCACGTAGGTCGAGTCCGGCCAGTCGTAGCGGTCGCCCTCGGGCACCTCTACCGCGCGCCAGCTCTCATCCCCTTTGAAGACCTCGCCGTAGTTGCGGCTGAACATCTCCGAGGCGATCGAGCGGCCGGCCAGCTCCTTCACCTCTGCCGGGTCGGGCCAGACGTCGTGCAGGTAGACCGGCTCGCCGTCGCTTCCCTCGCCCAGCGGCTCGCTCGTCAGGTCGAGGTCCATGCGTCCGGCGAGGGCGTAAGCGACGACGAGCGGCGGGCTCGCCAGGTAGTTCGCCTTGACGTCCTGGTTGATGCGGCCCTCGAAGTTGCGGTTGCCGGAGAGCACGGCGCAGACGGCGAGGTCGCGCTCCTCGACCGCGGCCGAGATCTCCGGCGGCAACGGGCCCGAGTTGCCGATGCAGGTGGTGCAGCCGTAGCCGACGAGGTTGAACTGCAGCTGGTCGAGGTACTGGGTCAGGCCCGCCTTCTCCAGGTAGTCGGTGACGACGGTCGAACCCGGCGCCAGCGAGGTCTTCACCCAGGGCTTGCGGACCAAGCCGCGCTGCACCGCGTTGCGCGCGAGCAGGCCGGCGCCGATCATCACGCTCGGGTTGGAGGTGTTGGTGCAGCTGGTGATCGCGGCGATCACGACCCGGCCGTGGTCGAGCTCGAAGCTCGTCCCGTCCTCGAGCCTCACCTCGATCGCGTCTTCGCTGGTCCGCGGCGCCAGGGCGGTTGCGTGGGTCACCGCGGGGCGCGGCCGGCTGCCGTCGCCGTCATGGTCCTCGGCCGGCGGGTCGGAGGCGGGGAAAGACTCGAGGCCGGCCTCGTCGACTCCGTTTTCGAGCTGCGCCCCGGCCGTGGCGTCGAACTCCTCCATCGCCTCGAGGAAGGCCTCTTTCGCGTCTGCGAGCGGCACCCGGTCCTGCGGGCGCTTCGGCCCGGCGATGCTGGGGACCACCTCGCCGAGGTCGAGCTCGAGGCGGTCGGAGAAGACGGGATTGGGCGAGCCGGGCTCGACGAACATGCCTTGCTCGCGCGCGTAGGCGTCGACGAGCTCGATCGTCTCGGTCGGCCGGCCGGTCAGGTCCAGGTAGCGCAGCGTCTCGGCGTCGATCGGGAAGATCGCGCAGGTCGAGCCGAACTCGGGCGACATGTTGCCGATCGTCGCCCGGTCGGCGAGGCTGAGCGTCGCCAAGCCGGGCCCGAAGAACTCGACGAACTTGGAGACGACGCCGCGCTCGCGCAGCATCTCGGTCACGGTCAGGACCAGATCGGTCGCCGTCGCCCCCTCGGGCAGCTCGCCGCCGAGCTCGAAGCCGACGACCTGGGGCAGCAGCATCGAGATCGGCTGGCCGAGCATCGCCGCCTCGGCCTCGATCCCGCCGACGCCCCAACCGAGCACGCCGAGCCCGTTGACCATCGTCGTGTGCGAGTCGGTGCCGACCAGCGTGTCGGGGTAGGCCTGCAGGACGCCGCCGTTCTCGCGGCTGTAGACGACCTGGGAGATGTGCTCGAGGTTGACCTGGTGGCAGATGCCGGTCGCCGGGGGCACGACGCTGAAGTTGTCGAAGGCCTCGCGCCCCCACTTGAGGAAGGAGTAGCGCTCGCGATTGCGCTCGAACTCGCGCTCGGCGTTGACGGCGAAGGCGCGTTCGTTGCCGAAGGCGTCGACCTGGACCGAGTGGTCGATCACCAGGTCGACGTCGACCTGCGGGTTGATCGCCTCCGGGTCGCCGCCGATCTCCGCCATCGCGTCGCGCATCGCCGCCAGGTCGACCACCGCCGGCACGCCGGTGAAGTCCTGCATCAGGACTCGCGCCGGCTGGAACGGGATCTCCACCGAGGGCGTCGCCGCGGCGTCCCAGCCGGCGATCGCCTCGATCGCCTCGCGGGTGACGTTCTCCCCGTCCTCCAACCTCAGGACGTTCTCCAGCAGCACCTTGATCGAGTAGGGCAGCCGCGCGACGTCGAAGCGGTCCGCCAACGCATCGAGCCTGAATACCTCGTACGCCTTGCCGCCGACGTCGAGGCTGGAACGAGCGCCGAAGGAGTCGAGGGAGGCCATGACTCCCATCCTAGGGAGAAGCGACTACCGGGAGTGGGTCCTCCTGAGAACATTCCTGACGCCTTGATGACCCCATGGGGTCATCAAACGATCAGACGCCAGATCGGCGAGCATCGCCGAGGGTCTCTCTCGGGAGACAACCCGCCCTTCCGCTCCTAGCGCTTGTCCAGCTGACCTTCGGCGACCGCGGCGGCGGCCTTCTGGCCGGCGTCGCCGCTCGCGGTCTTTACCGCGATGCTGGGACTCGCGAGGGCGAAATGAGCGAGGAAGCGCTGCTGGATTGGGGCCACGGCTATCTCGACCTTGTTGCGCTCGATCGCCTTGACGACCGCGTCGGCGACCTCTTGGGGAGAGCTCGTGCCCAACCCCGGGATCGGGTCAGCGCCGGAGTCGGCGTACATGCCCGCTTCGCGGATGGTGCCCGGGGAGACGATCGAGATGCCGAGGCCGAGCGGGCCGAGGTCGGCGCGGAGGCCGAGGGCGAAGCCGCGCAGGCCGAACTTGGTCGCGTTGTAGACCGAGGAGAGCGGCGTGGCGGACTTGCCCGAGAGCGAGGAGACGAAGACCATGTGGCCGCTGCCCCGTTCGAGCATCTGGGTCTCGAGCGCCCGAGCAAGCAGGATCGGGGACTCGAGGTTGACGCGCAGCGCCTTCACCAGCTGCTCGCTGGTGAAGTCGGGGAGGCGGCCCGAGCCGGGCAGGCCGGCGTTGGCGACGAGGACGTCGACCTCGCCCGCTTCGGCCGCCAGCCGCTCGGCGGCGCCGGCCTGGCCGAGGTCGCAGGGCAGCGCCCGGTGCCCTTCGCCCGGCAGCTCCGCCGCGAGAGCCTGCAGCGCGTCCGCCTTGCGCCCGCTGAGCGAGAGCTTCGCCCCGCGCGCCGCGAGCGCCCTGGCGATCGCGCGGCCGAGGCCGCCCGTGGCCCCGGTGAGAAGAGCCGTCTTCCCCGCAAGTTCCATCGCAGCGCGCAAGCTACCACCGCGGGTGTCGAAGCAGGACAAATGGCAGTGCCCGAGAAAATATTTGTGTCTTGTGAGCAAACGACCGGTGGATCATCTAGACTGCCGCACTTCGAAATAACCGAAACGCCTAATCCCGCCCGCCGGAGGCGCCGCGGGAGCGGGGGAACCACGTTTTCGGGGCTAACTCGCCTGACACAGGCGGGGGCGCAGGCTCCTTTCGCGCCAGCCCGACAGCTAACCCCGTAGGCCGACGAAGGAGATCGGTTTGCGCAACAACAAGCAGAAGCTCAAGCTAGCCATAGCCGCGATCGGGGTACTCGTGGCGATGGCTCTGGCTCCGGGAGCGGCGTCCGCCGATTGCGGCGGCGGCGGTGTCTCGGCGGCCGAAACGGATGTCTGTACCCCGACCGAAAACGCCCGCCTCCTGCCCAGCGGGATGCTGGTACCCCCCAAATCCGCCCCAGCCCGCGTCAAGCAGGTGATCTGGGCGGCCGATCGGATCCGCACCAAGCCCTACGTCTGGGGCGGCGGCCACGCCCGCTGGTGGGATCGCGGTTACGACTGCTCGGGCTCGGTCAGCTACGCCCTGCACGGCGGACGCTTCCTCGAAAGCCCGTTGCCCTCCGGCCCGATGGAGAGCTGGGGGCTGGAAGGCGAAGGGCGCTGGATCACCGTCTACGCCAACGCCGGCCACGCCTACGCGGTGATCGCCGGCTTCCGCTGGGACACCTCCGGCGACTCGAGCGGGACCGGCCCGCGCTGGCACGAAGACCTGCGCGACAACGTCGGCTACACCGCCCGCCACCCCGCCGGCTACTGATCCCGCGCCTGCGCCGTACTCCACCCCGGCCAAGCGGCCGGGGTGGGTTTGTCCTTGACCTCCTGAACCACTCGGATAACTTCTCCGTGTAGCTGCTACACCCGACATCCGCCTCACCCGCCTCACCAAGCACTACGGCGAGGTTGTCGCAGTTGCCGGAATCGACCTCGAGATCGCCGCCGGCGAGTTCTTCACGATGCTCGGGCCATCGGGCTCCGGCAAGACGACGACGCTGCGGATGATCGCCGGATTCGAGCTGCCTAGCGGCGGCACGGTCGAGCTGGCCGGCGCCGACGTCAGCGGCGTGCCGCCCTACGACCGCGCCGTCAACACCGTCTTCCAGGACTACGCGCTGTTCCCGCACATGACCGTTGGCGAGAACGTCGCCTACGGCATGCGCGTCGCCAAGGTCGCCAGGGCCGAGCGCACGCGCCGCGCCGAGGAGGCGCTTGAGATGGTGCGCTTGCCGGACTACTCCGAGCGCAAGCCGGCGGAGCTCTCCGGCGGCCAGCGCCAGCGGGTCGCCCTCGCCCGGGCGATCGTCAACCGGCCTCGCGTCCTCCTCCTCGACGAGCCCCTCGGCGCCCTCGACCTGAAGCTGCGCGAGCAGATGCAGGTCGAGCTGAAGGCGATTCAGGGCGAGGTCGGCATCACCTTCGTCTACGTCACCCACGACCAGGACGAGGCGCTGACGATGAGCGACCGGATCGCCGTCTTCAACGACGGTCGCATCGAGCAGGTCAGCCCCCCGGTCGAGCTCTACGAGCAGCCGGCGACGGAGTTCGTCGCCGGCTTCGTCGGCGTCTCCAACCTGCTCGAGCGCGACGGCGCGCGCTTCACGATCCGGCCGGAGAAGATCCAGCTGGTCGACCCAGCCGTGACGCCGAACGGCCTGCGCACCGAGCGCGGCCGGATCGCCGCGGTCGCCTACGCCGGGATGGTCACCCGCTACACCGTGGCGCTCGACGCCGGCGGGGAGCTTCAACTCGTTCGACAGAACGTGGAGGGCGCGTCACCCGACGCGGCCACCGAGCAAGGCCGGAAGGTAATCGTTGGGTGGCGACCGGAGCACACGGTCGCCGTCCGTGGCAGTTCGACTACAGAGGAGGAACCACCGTGAGAACCAGACAGGCAAACCCAGCGCGAATCGCGTGGACGATCGTCGGAGGGCTGCTGGCAGCGATGGTCCTGCTCGCCGGTTGCGGCTCCAGCAACGACAACGGCACCGCCGGCAACGAACTGCAGAAGGTCGGCAAGGGCGAGGGGTCGCTCAACCTGATCAACTGGGCCGGCTACGTCGAACCGGAATGGACCAAGCCCTTCGAACAGAAGACCGGCTGCAAGGTCAACCCCAAGGTCGCCGGCACCTCCGACGAAATGGTGGCACTCATGCGGAGCGGCGAATACGACGGCGTCTCGGCCTCGGGCAACGCCACCGCCCGCCTCGTCGAAGGCGGCGACGTCGACCCGGTCAACGTCAGCCTCGTCCCGAACTACAAGACCGTCTTCTCCGACCTCAAGGGCCAGCCGTACAACACCTTCGACGGCAAGCCCTACGGGATACCCCACGGCCGCGGGGCGAACCTGCTGATGTGGAACAGCGACACGGTGACGCCCGCTCCCAGGTCGTGGAACGTGACGCTCGACCCCAAAGTCGCGTCGAAGTACAAGGGCAAGATCAGCCAGTACGACGACCCGATGTCGATCGCCGAAGCGGCGGTCTACCTGAAGGCGCACAACCCCGACCTCGGGATCGAAAATCCCTATGAGCTGAACGAAGAACAGTTCGAAGCGGCCGTGCAGCTGATGAAAGAACAGCGCCCGCTGGTCGGCGAATACTGGTCGGAAGCCGAAAAGCAGATCTCCTCATTCGCCAGCGGCGACATTCAGGTCGGGACGACGTGGCAATACCAGTACTTCCTGCTCAAGGGAGAAGGCAAGCCGGTGGCAGCCAGCCCGGCGAGCCAGGGCTTCCTGCCCGAAGAGGGTGCGACGGGATGGTCCGATACCTGGATGATCAGCTCCGAAGCCGCGCACCCGAATTGCATGTACATGTGGATGAACTGGATCATCGAACCGAAGGTGAACGCCGAGGTGGCGGAATACTTCGGCGAGGCGCCGGCCCAGGAACTGGCCTGCGAACAGACCAAAAACCCGAACTTCTGCGCTGAATACCACGCCGAAGAACCCAACTTCTGGAAACGCGTCTACTACTGGGAAACCCCGCTCGCCGACTGCGGCAACGGGTCCGAAGACTGTAAGGACTACAACGACTGGGTCCAGGCTTGGACCTCGATCAAGGGTTGAGCCGCCGGCTCGCCAAGCTGTTTCACGGGCGCCCCCGCCTTCAGGCGGGGGCGCTCTTGGCGGCCCCCGCCGGCTGGCTGATCGTCGGCTACCTCGGCTCGCTCGCGCTCCTCCTCGTTGCCTCGCTGTGGTCGGTCAACGCCGTCAGCGGCGAGCTCGTCAAAAACTTCAGCTTCGAAAACTTCGAAACCCTCTTCAACGAACCGGTGTACCGGACGATCGTCGTCCGCACCGTGCTGATCGCGGCGCTGGTGACGCTCACCGACGCGGTTCTCGCCTTCCCGATTGCCTTCTACATGGCAAAGATCGCGAGTCGCCGCGCCAGGGCCGCCCTCGTCGTCGCCGTGCTGATCCCACTCTGGTCGAGCTACCTGGTCAAGGTCCTCTCCTGGCGCAACATGATCGGGGGCGGCGGCTTGATCGACTGGGTCCTCGAACCATTCGGCCTCAGCGGGCCCGGCTTTGGCAACGTCGCCGTCTGGCTGGTGATGAGCTACCTCTGGCTGCCTTACATGATCCTGCCGATCTTCGCCGGGCTGGAGCGCATCCCAAACTCGTTGATCAGCGCCTCCGAGGACCTCGGCGCCAAACCCTTCACCACCTTCCGCCGGGTGATCCTGCCGCTCTCCTTCCCCGCCGTCGTCGCCGGCTCGATCTTCACCTTCGCCCTCACCCTGGGCGACTACATCACGCCAAAGCTGGTCTCCAACAACCAGTTCATCGGCAACGTCGTCTTCAACAACATCTCCAACAATCTGCCCTTCGCCGCGGCCCTGGCGCTGGTGCCGATCGTGGTCATGGTCGGCTACCTGCTCGTCGCGCGAAAGCTCGGCGCCTTCGAGCACATATAGGAGGAACGTGAGGCTCTCGAGACGATCCAAGCTTTTGCTCCGCGTCGCGGTCGGCGCAGGCTTGACGTTCATCTACGTGCCGCTGTTCGTCCTCGGCATCTACGCCTTCAACTCGAGCAAGATCCTCGAATGGCCACCGCCCAGCTACACATTCGAATGGTTCACGAAGGCGCTCGAAAGCACGGCCCGCGACGCCTTCTGGACCTCGATCAAGGTCGGGCTCGTCGCTACCGCGATCGCACTCGTCCTGGGAACGCTCGCCTCGCTGGCCGTAGCCCGCCACCGCTTCTTCGGCCGTGAGACGATCTCCTTCCTGGTCGTGCTGCCGATCGCCCTGCCGGGGATCGTGACCGGTGTGGCGCTCAACAACACCTTCACCCAGGTGTTCGGCATCGACCTCTCGTTGTTCACCGTGATCGTCGCCCATGCCACCTTCTGCATAGTCGTCGTCTACAACAACTCGATCGCGCGCCTGCGCCGAATGTCCACCTCCTTCGAGGAGGCCTCGGCCGACCTCGGCGCCCACACCTGGCAGACCTTCCGCTACGTCACCCTCCCCAACATGCGCTCGGCGCTGGGCGCCGGCGGCCTGCTCGCCTTCGGCCTCTCTTTCGACGAGATCATCGTCACCACTTTCACGATTGGGGCCGGAGAACAGACCCTCCCCTACTGGATCTTCAGCAACCTCTTCCGCGCCCAGGAGCGCCCGATCGTCAACGCCGTCGCCGTCCTGGTCGTCTTGATCTCGATCGTCCCCGTCTACCTCGCCTACCGCCTCACCCGGGCCGACGAGGGCGAGGGCGCCGCGCCGGTCGGCGGGGGCGGCGGGCGCGCGGAGGGAGGCGGCATCGAGACCGGGGCGACCGCCGTGCCGTGACTCGCATGATCGTGCGAAGACGGCTTTTGCAGAGCCGCCCTGTGAATGTATTCGCACGATCGTGCGGATATCGCTGATTTTGGACGAAATTGCTGTAAGCTCGCACGATCATGCGACGCGATTCTCCCCAACGAGACAAGGCCAAGCTATCCGCGGCCTCCGCCAAGGAGGCTGACGCCCTCGGCTTGGCCGCGCGAGACGCCCGCCGAAGCTTGGGGCTGAGCCAGGACGAGGTCGCCTTCGCTGCGCACGTCAGCCCGCGCACGGTCTTCGCCGTCGAGAAGGGCAAGGCCACGGTCCGCCTTGACATGCTCACCCGCGTGCTCGGCGCCGTCGGGCTGACTCTCGAGGCCGTGCCTCGAGATCGGGTTTGGCGACCCGGCGCCAGTCGCTGATGTCCCTCGCCATCCATCTGCGCGGCGTCCGGATCGGGACGCTGACGCGGGGCCCCGGCACCGACTACACCTTCGGGTACACGCCCCAGGTCGTGGCCGAAGCGGGCGAGGGCGCGATCGTGCTCAGTCACTCGCTTCCGGTCCGGGAGGAGCCCTATGACGCGATCGAGACGCGGACGTTCTTCGAGGGCCTGCTGCCGGAGCATTCGCGACGCGACGAGTTGGCCCGCGAGTTCCGCCTCGACGCCAACGACAGCTACGCGCTGCTTGCCACGATCGGACGCGACTGCGCCGGAGCGGTCGTGATCGTCCCGGACGAGGAGGATCCGAGCCTTGACGACGGGCCCGTGGAATGGCTCGCCGACGAAGAGCTGGCCCAACTGGTCGACGAGCTGCCGCGCCGTCCTCTGGGCATGTCCCGGCGCGGCCAAAAGATGCGTCTCAGCCTGGCTGGGGTGCAGCGCAAGTTGGTCCTGGTCCGGAGCGGCTCGGGAGGGTTCGGCGTGCCGACCGCCGATGCGCCAAGCACGCATCTGATCAAGCCCGAGTACGAACATGAGTACCCGGGGCTCGCCCACAACGAGATGTTCTGCATGTCCGTCGCCCGATGCCTCGGCCTGCCGGCAGCGGAGACCACGCTGATTTCGATCGGAGAGCGCCCGTGCCTGGTGTCGCGCCGCTTCGACCGCGGCAGCGAAGGTAGTGAGACCGTCCGCCTGCATCAGGAGGACCTCTGCCAGGCGCTGGCCGTGCCCTCGAACCTGAAGTACGAGAGCGACCTGGGACCTGGCTTCGGGCGCATCCGGGACCTGCTGGGTGAGATCGGCCGGGGCGCCGACGTGCGAACCATGGTGCGAGCCGCGGTGATGAACTTCGTGCTCGGCAACAGCGACGCCCACGGCAAGAACTTCGCCATCCTCTTCGCTGAGATGGGGCGGGAGCTCGCGCCCCTGTACGACGTCGTTTCGACCGCCGTCTACGAGCTCGACGACGAGATGGCGATGGCGATCGGCGACAACTTCGACCCCGAGTCGGTGTCCATGGCGGACTGGCTCGACATGAGCAGCGACTGCGACCTGGCGCCGAAGCCTTTTTTCTCCCTCGTGCGCGACACCGCCGCTGACGTTGAGGCTTGCGCCCGCGGCGTGGCGGCTCTGGCGCGGGCGGATAAATGGCACGTGCCGCTGATCGACCAAATCGTCGCCGTCGCGGAACGACGCGCCGGGCGCATCGCGTCCGAACTTGTACCGTGACTAAACCGTGCTCGCAAGCGTGCCGATGAGGCAAAAGTGAAGGCAACGCGCGCAAGGGTCGCAGTCGCGACCGCCGTTCTCGCGTCGGCGCTGGCTGCCGCGGGCGCGATCGCGCCCGCGGCGACCGCGTCAGGGCAGCCGCTGGCCGGGGCCTCGGTGGTCGGCGGCAAGCCGGCGGCGCCGGGGCAGTACCCCTGGATGGCCTTCGTGGTGGACGTCCAGGAAGGAGGAGCCCTCTCTTGCAGCGGAACCGTGATCGCTCCCAGGGTCGTCCTCACCGCCGCCCACTGCGTCGTCAACGAACAGCGGACCGGGATCAACGACCCCGCCGGGTACAGGGTCGTGACCGGGGTGACGAACTGGACCGACCCGGCCGGCCAGGTCTCGGAGGTCAAGCAGCTGATCCCCAACCCGAAGTGGGGCACGTTCGCCAGCGACGACCCCCGCTACGAATTCGGCGACGCCGCCCTGCTCGTCCTCAGCGCGCCGGTGAGCGCGCCGGGCATTGCGCTCGCCAAGCCCGGCGACACCCGCTTCCTGCGGGTCGGCACCCGCGCCCGGATCGCGGGATGGGGCCAGACCTATTACGAACAGGAAGGGTTCACCGAATCGCTGATGTGGGCCAAGACGGTCGTCGAGAGCCCGCGCTGCGAAGGCCTCTGGGGGAGGATCTGCGCGATCGACTTCCCGCGGGCCGAATCGTCGGTCTGCCACGGCGACTCCGGCGGCCCGATCTTCGTCAAGGACCCGAAGCGGGGCTGGCTGCAGATCGGCGTCACCGAGGCGGTGCTCTACAAGTGCACGACCCATCGGCCGCAGCTCTTCACCCGGGTCGACGTGCTGCGCAAATGGATCGACCGCCACGTCCAGGCAATCGAAGCGAGCCCCTGAACCGCCTCTACAGAGGGATATTGCCGTGCTTGCGCTTCGGCTGGGCGACGCGCTTGGACTGCAGCATGCGCAGTGCCCGGATCAGCTTCGGCCGCGTCTGGCGCGGCTCGATCACGTCGTCGATGTAGCCGCGCTCGGCCGCCGAGTAGGGGTTGGCGAAGTGCGCCTTGTAGTCGTCGATCAGCTTCTGGCGGCGCTCGTCGGGCGTCGGCGAGTTGGCGAGGTCCTTGCGGTAGATGATGTTGACCGCGCCCTCCGGCCCCATCACCGCGACCTCCGCGGTCGGCCAGGCGACGTTGTAGTCGGCCAGCATGTGCTTCGAGTTCATCACGTCGTAGGCGCCGCCGTAGGCCTTGCGGGTGACGACGGTCAGCTTCGGCACGGTCGCCTCGGTGAAGGCGTAGAGCAGCTTGGCCCCGTGGCGGATGATCCCGTTCCACTCCTGGTCGGTGCCGGGCAGGAAGCCGGGCACGTCGGTGAAGGTGAGGATCGGGACGTTGTAGCAGTCGCAGGTGCGGACGAAGCGAGCCGCCTTCTCGGAGGCCTCGATGTCGAGCACGCCGGCAAGGTGGGCGGGCTGGTTGCCGACGACCCCGACCGGGAAGCCGTCGAGGCGGGAGAAGCCGCAGACGATGTTCTTGGCGAAGTGCTCGTGGACCTCGAAGAACTCCTCGTCGTCGACGACGCGGGCGATCACGTCGCGCATGTCGTAGGGCTTGGAGGGGTCGTCCGGGACGAGCGTGTCGAGCTCGGCGTCTTCGCGCTCAGGGTCGTCCTCGGGGGCGAAGCGCGGCGGCGCCTCGAGGTTGTTCGAGGGCAGGAAGCCCACCAGGTAGCGCACGTCCTCGAGGCAGCTCTCCTCGTCCTCGGCGGCGAAGTGGGCGACGCCCGACTTCGAGTTGTGACTCATCGCCCCGCCCAGCTCCTCGAACTCGACCTCCTCGCCGGTCACGGTCTTGATCACTTCCGGGCCGGTGATGAACATGTGACTGGTCTCTTTGACCATGAAGATGAAGTCCGTCATCGCCGGCGAGTAGACGGCGCCGCCGGCACAGGGGCCCATGATCACGCTGATCTGCGGGATCACGCCCGAGCACTGCACGTTGCGGACGAAGACGTCGCCGTAGGCGCCGAGCGAGACGACGCCCTCCTGGATGCGGGCGCCGCCGGAGTCGTTGATGCCGATCACCGGCGCCCCGACCTGGGCGGCGAGGTCCATCACCTTGCACATCTTCTCCGCCATCACCTCGCCGAGACTGCCGCCGACGACCGTGAAGTCCTGCGAGAAGACGAACACGGCGCGGCCTTCGATCGTGCCGTGGCCGGTGACCACGGCGTCGCCCCAGGGCCGTTTCTTCTGCATCTCGAAGTCGTAGGTTCGGTGGCGGACGAAGGTGTCGAGCTCCTCGAACGAGCCGGGATCGAGCAGCTTCTCGACCCGCTCGCGGGCGGTCATCTTGCCCTTCGCGTGCTGCTTCTCCACCGCCTCCTCGGAGGCCGAGTGGATCGCTTCCTCGCGCAGCTC